>NZ_FYDH01000013.1:0-200795 GCF_900187475.1 Pseudomonas sp. Irchel s3h9
CTGATTGCTCAGAGGCGCGTCGGAAATCGGCCTGGTCGTATCGAGCCGCGAGCCATAAAACGAAGACCTCAAGCCTACCCCTTGCTGACCAAACCACGTCGGTCAGCAAGGGCAGATGTCAGAAAAAACGGGCACCCAAAACATGTTAAGTAAGTGCCATTCAAATCAGTCCCCTTTTTTATATAGTATCTGGTAAGGATTCAACCGATTAAGGAGAAAAAGGAGACCCAGTTTAATAGCGCTCTATCCTTGGTTTAAGTCTATTGTTTATCGCGATTTGTGCGTTAGGTATGTTCTGATGTAAAGATCGATCAGTTTGCTTAGTTGTTTATTTGCTTCGTCGTGCTTTTGTAAGCTTCTCATTTTTGAAAGATGGCGCTCTAGAAATTTATGTGAAATTTTTATTATTATTTTGTTGTGATTGTCATAGATTTCTTTCGCCCATTGTAGCTCTCTGTGTTTTTCGAGGTTGTCGTTGAAATCTCGATTGATGATGAATGCTAATCGCCCGTAGTCTTTGTAAAGATAGCCGTTAACTTGGCGATAGTCCGATGATGTCAAATCTCGATAGTTTTTGACTTCGAAGATGACCTGCCGTGTTTGATAATCTGTAAGGATTCGAGACCAAACTCCTGAGTCAGCGAGATTGGTGGCGATAATATCCCTTTGCTGAAGTCCATTTTTATTGGCGTGCAATTCGATATTTGCAAGGTTTGTTGCGAAAAGTATTTTAATTGCCTTTAAAGACCATGCCTCAAAGTCGACAGCTCCGGCTTTTCCTTCAGGTATCTCGCTCAAATCTTTGAGTAGTGATCCAATTCGTTGTTTGCGCTGTTCTTCCGAAACAGAGCTAACTTCTATGTCGTACTCGTCATGAATGTCTTCGGCTGCATTGCTGTCAATATCAAATTCTTGGATGCTTAGTGCTAGCCAGTAGCAAGGGTGAATTAATATCTTAGAACTTTCTGAAAAATCTTTTTCAGGTTCTTTTCCGTCATGGCAAAATACGTACGAAGACGACTGTGTGTTGTAAAGTCCTAAAAACCCAATGCTGTAGAGACGCTGGATAACTTGAATGGGCCCGTCAAGGAGAAGGATATCCTGTTGCTTTATTTTGCTTTCAAGTACTGGGGATGCCATTGCAGTTGTGATTAATTTTGCGGTCTCTAAGACTTGGTAGTCTGGTTTCTTGTTTGAGAATAGCGATGTGAACACGTCCAGGGCTGGAAATACTGTCTCGTACTCCTTGAGCAAGTCATTTAGTCTGTTTTGTGAGATTGTATTTGCTGTTGCATTTATATCGTCGATTATAATTTTATCTCGATCTTGAACAAAAGCACGCAGGAAGGCGTCATTGAGCAAAACAAGTATGTCTCTAGGCCGATATAGAGTGAGTTTTAGTGCTTCACGGAAGCCAGTGCTGGACTGGAGGCTGTTTGCTGTATAGGCATTCCATAGTCGGGTGTTATTCTCTATCTTTGAATCAAAAGCTGATCGAATTCGATTGCAGACCAAGTTGAATAGATTGTACTCGTCCCAGTGTAGTCTGAGTACTTGTCCTTCAATATTTCTTGTAAAGTCTGGGTCCATTTTAGATATGGCGCGGTGTATGTTGTCTCGGACGAATGCGAAGGCTATTACTCGTTCTTTGAAGGTCTGTTTTATATCGATAACTGATTGAATGAAACCGTCTACAATAGCGACGCCTACATCATCTGGCGTGTAACCTTCATCTAATCTATCGGCAAAAATAACAAACTGAAATTTATTTCTTTCTAGCGCTTCGAGAATTGCGTCTTCCAATTCATCAAGTTCGAAGCCATCTGAGAGCTCTGATATTCGACGAGCCGGAGACTGGTCCTTTGTGTTTTCCAGTATGCTGAGTAGTTTTTTTCTTATTTTTCCACTGATGTTTTGCCGCTTTGCACCCCAGATGCTGAGGTGCTTTAATGCAGTAGGGTCCGTCAAGTTACCTTGCAGTTTATAGTGATCGCTTATCTCGGAAATGATCTCCATGTAGATTGCATAACGCCAGGCAAGTTTGCTTCCTGCCTTAATGTGTAGGTAGTTCTCGCCAAACAGTGAGACAATATCTCTTAATCCAATTATTTGCTCTTCTACTGGCGTTATGGTGATTGTGTGTGTTTTTGGTTTGCTGTGCCAGTGTTTAGAAAGCATGTAAACTAATGCGCTCTTTCCTGTCCCGCGGCGCCCAACTATAACGCATCTGTCATTAGACTCTAATAAAGATTTGTAGTCCGTAGTCGGCCAGAAGGAGGTTTCGAGCATCTTTGCATCATGCTCTGCTCGGATGTCACCAAGTATATTTCCTTTCATTCTCTATTCCTTGCTGTTTTTTTTCTTAAGTGAGAGAGCTTATGCTGCCTTGGTGAATGCGATTTTTATAAGTGTCTAGTTTTCATGTTGTAGGTAAGGTTCGGAGTTGAGTTGTTTTTCAATCGAATTGATTTTTTCTATCAAGAATTCCCCAAACTCCTTTGTGATTTTGACCTTGTCACTTCCCATGTTAATGGTTCCTAAGCTAAAGCCGCCGGCATTGGTGATGGCTGTGTTTGGATGGATTTGTCTAAATTCGTCAAGTAGATCCTGCCGTTTTAAATCGTGTATCCACCACGACCCTCCAAATTTCGGTGAGTGATTACGCCCTTCCAGATACCAAGGCCATCTTTGGACCCAAGGTTCTATTTTTACTTGTGCATCAGCGACATATTGTAGGCCGCCGGTTATTCGGAAGTATGATAATATTGATCCCGCGCCTACAGCAGTAGTGATTATTATGTCGCCTTTTCTCAAGCCTTTTGGTTTTTTCTTAGAAAAGTGTAAGTTCTGGTGCAATCCTGAAAAGTCTTGTTGGTCATTAAGTGTTACAGGTCTTTCACTGTGACCGATCGGTTTAAGAAAATATTGGGTGGTTGTGTTGTTCGCGCTTGTATCGCTATAAATGCTTTTGAGAATATCGCACGATATATCTGGAAGGGTGACCCATTCAGGGTTGAGTTTTTTGTATTGCTCTGAAAACATGCACGCCTTCAGTAATTGGTGTAAGGTAAGCTCTTTGTATTCAATGTGGTGGAATAGTTCTGTGGCAGTCTTGTTGATGATGGTTTCATCTTTCGTAAGGAACCCCCACTCGTGATTGCTTACTAGTCCATTGTTGGTGAAGTTTGCTGATGTTAAAATCATTGTTTTTTGGCTTTTTGATAAATAAATCTTGCCGTGTAATTTGTTGCTGATGTGGATGTTTAATTTTATTTTAGGATGGTTTTGTGAAAAAAAATTATAGAAGGCTATGATTTGATATGGTTTCGTTAGCTGTTCTTCGCTATAAGGTCTTAGCGTTGTAATAAGTTCGATGGTGTTAAGGTTTGAGAAATTAAAATTTTTCAGGAACTCCGACATGTTGGAGGCTAAAAAAGGAGAAGCAATAATAAAGTGATCTTTACACTCTTCTAATAGCTTTTTGGTGTGGCTCATGTGATTGTTATTGCTATCAAAGTTGGAGATCAGCATTTCGTTGGGCCTGAGTTTTTCTCAAGGCTTCGCTTTTTGGGGTGATTGTCAAATTGTTTTTTTGTCAAGGTAAGTGCTCCTTCTCAGTCTTACCGTTTGCTTAAGGCACAAGTAAAAGGACTGCTTTTTAGGCTTGTTCAGCGCTAACTGCGAAAGATGAGTTCGCCAATTTAGCTCCATTTACCAGTACATGTACTAGGTGCTGCCCAAAATAGTGTTTTCGCGTCGTAAAATCCCTAATCACCTGGCGCCTCCCCACAACCTCACTCCCATACCCCGCCAACACCACCATCTTCAACTTAAAAACCTTAGCCGAAATCCCACCATTCGCCTTCACATAGTCAATCGCATAATCAATCACCAACCGCTGCTCATGCGCCACCGTCGACTTCACCACAAACGACAACGTAATCGCTTCCCCCAACCTAACCACCGCCGGCTCAACCCGCACATCCAACAACTCAACCTCAGCCTTCGCCCCCGCACCAATCACCGTCAGCGCCCGCAAATCCCCCTGCTTAATCAAACTCCTCAAAGCATGCTTAGCAATCCAAGCCGTGTACTTGTTCTCCAGCGACCAACCTTCAATCGTGTCCAACACCCACTCCGGATGCACCTTCGTCACATCATTCAAATGATTCGCCACGGACTTGCGCACGTACAAACTCTCATCCGCCTTCAACCGATCCAGTATCCCCGCTGCCAACTGCGGATCCGCCTGCACCGCTCCCAACCGAAACGACCAAGGCAGGCGAGGGCGGCTGCCTTCGCTGGCGAGGCGTCGGACGTGGTGGTTTTCGTCTCGGGTCCAGTCGTGCATCTGTTCCAGCGAGCGCTCGAGGTCGCTGCGCAGAAAGTGGCGGATGGCGAATTCGGAGGAGCCGAAGGTGGTGAAGTACTTCAGGGCGTCCATGGAGGTGTCGAACGCATGCCCGCCGTAGCTCGCGACGTAGTGCGGCAAACACATGCTAACGAATCCGCTGTTTAGCCTTGGTGCGAGTTCGAAAAGCACTTCTAGGGAATCTTCGTAATCCAGCGGCAACACGGCATGCAGGCTTTCGCTAACCCGCGCCATACGTTGCATCACTGATAATTCAGCGAGTCCGTCCTGGGCATGTTTGAGAAATGCCTTGGCCTTGAATGCCGGGTACACGGCGCTCATTTCGCGGGCGATGTGTTGCAAGCGCTCGGCGTTGAAGATTTCCTTTAACGCCGGGGCGGCGGTGTCGGTGGTGCTCATGGTCAGGTCATCGGGGTGCTGACGAACGCTTCGAGGGTTTCGGCGTAGGCGGTGTATTGGGCGATGTGGGGGTAGCGGCGGGTGTCGATCTGGTCGGGGACGACGAGGTCGGTGAAGCTCCAGGCGACGGCGAGGCTGATGCCGGCCTGGGTGAGGGTGCCGTCGGTGGGCAGGCCGGTTTTTTCCAGTTCTTGCTCAAGGGCGGTGAACGCGGCGGCGAGTTGGCCTTCGACGCGTTCGACCCACGGTTGGTATTGAATGTCGGCCGGGCGCAGGTTGCGTTCGTAGTAGAGCTGTACGGCTTTTTCGCAGGCGGCGAGGCTGAGGCCGATCAGGCGTAGGGCGTGGGCGCGTTGTTTCAGGTCGGTTGGCAGCAGGCTTTTGCCGGAACTGGCTTCGAGGTAGTCGAGGATGAGGGTCGAGTCCATCAGGACCACGCCGTCGTCGAGGATCAGCGTGGGGGCTTTGACCACCGGGTTGATCTGCTGGAATTGCTCGAAGTGGCGGAACACCGAGACCGACTCGTGTTCGAGGTCAATCCCCAAGCGTTTGGCGGAGATGGCTACGCGGCGTACGTAAGGGGAGTCCAGCATGCCGATCAGTTTCATGACGCGTTCCTTCAAGTCAAACCGGTGGGAAGGCATAACCTAGCCGACGCTGAGGCAATTGTCAGTCGTCGAAGCCGGGTTGTTCGTGAATCTCATCAACATTCAGTTCCAGCCGATACGCCACTGCCACAAACAGCGCCTGACACAAACACAACGTCGCACTCAGCGAACGAAAGGCGAGGGCGCTGCCTTCGTTGACCAGCAATACGCTGTTGGCGAGTTTCGCCAGCGGCGAGAGCTGGCTGTCGGTGAGGATCAGGGTGTTGGCCTGTTGCTGGCGGGCGAAGCGCAGGCAGTGTTGGGTCTCCTTGGCGTAGGGCACGAAGCTGATGGCGATGACCAGATCGTTGGCGCGCACGCTGCGCATTTGCTCGCGATAGCTACCGCCCAGCCCCGAAACCAGGTGAATGCGCTTCTGAGTGTGTTGCAAGTTGTAAACGAGGTAGTCGGCGACGGCGAAGGAGCGGCGCACGCCGACGACATAAATGTTGTCGGCGTTGACGATCAGCTCGACGGCTTTTTCGAAGGCGGCGTCGTCGAGTTCGCGGCCCAGGCGTTCGATGCCGGAGCGGGTGGCGTCGATGCATTCGCGGGCGAGGTCGCCGGCGCTGGCTTGCTGCGACTGGTCGGCGATCATGCTGCGGATGCGTTGCTGGTAGTTTTGCACCGGCGAGGCTTTGTGCGTGTAGGCGCTGCGGAACAGCGCCTGCATTTCGCTGAAGCCGCTGAAACCGAAGCGTTGCGAGAAGCGCACGATGGCGGACGGGTGCACTTCGCACTCGCGGGCGATGTCGCTGATGCGGTCGACCATGATCCGGTCGCTCTGTTGGCTGATGTAGCTGGCGATGCGTTTGAGCTGGCGCGGCAGGGCGTCGTATTCGTCGGTGATCAGTTGCAGCAGGCGCTCGGCATTGATCGGGGGGCTGGCGAGTGAAACCTCGTCGGTGGCCGGCAGATCGGGGCGGGGCATAGGTCATCCTTCAGGCTGGTTGATCACACGGTGGGCCTGATATTAGGGGGGCTTTTGCGGTTCTGCTTTGCTGAAACGATGCAGTGCGTGGTAAAAAATTGCGTCTGAGCGCTGCGTGGTTAGCCGTTTGTCTTCTATATACAGCCGCTCGACTGAATTTCTTGCTATAAACGCACTCCGATGGCCGTGTGAACCCTGTGTCAGAGCAGTTTCCGGGCGTTGTCGGACAAATTCCCTGTATTTACAGTTGCTGAGGCCTCGATCGGGCCTTAGACTGCCGCCCCTCGTAAATTGAGTGCCGGGTGGCATTTGCAATAAACGATGCCTTTTCGCCGACCGCACGCGGTTCGCCGAAACGCTCCCTAATTCGCCTTAATGCACGTTTTTTTATAGAGATATCAATGACAAAGGACAAGTTGCTGGCCATGCCGGCAGATGACTACATGAATGCAGAGCAGCACGCTTTCTTCACTGAGCTGCTGCAGAACATGAAAGTCGAAACCCACGAGCGCATTGAGCAAAACCGTATCGCCATCGAAAGCCTGGACACCCCGGCTGACCCGGCGGACGCGGCTTCGGTTGAAGAAGAGCGCACTTGGCTGGTGAACGCGATCGATCGCGACCAGCGCATGCTGCCGCAACTGGAACAAGCCCTTGAGCGCATCAAGGAAGACAGCTTTGGCTGGTGCGACGATAGCGGCGAGGCCATTGGCCTGAAGCGCCTGCTGATCAGCCCGACCACCAAGTACTGCATCGAAGCTCAAGAGCGTCACGAGCAGATCGACAAGCACCAGCGTCAGGCCTGATTCTGTGGGGTGACCCTTTCAACAGGGGCACCTTGAAAAGATCGCAGCCTTCGGCAGCTCCTACATAGGCGTTGCTGAAGGCTGCGATCTTTGTTTTTGCTCGTCTGCAATAAGCCCGCGCCGTTCCATTGACCTGCCACAGACCCCACGACTAACGGACCATGGATAATGGCGTTGTAGTGGCGTTTAATGCAGTCACAATAATGAGAACAAGCGTGGGGTGTTGATATGACGAGAGACGGATCTCTGGTTGGGGCTTTGCCTGCACCAGTGCTTTTGCCGAAAAACCGCTGGATCGCGCCGACCCTGCAAAGCATCGCCCTGATGCTGTTGCTGGCCGGCATGACACTGGGTGGATGGTCGCTGTACATTGGCATGCCGCTGGCGGTGCTGATTGTCTGGCTGCCGCGCTTGCGTTCCCGCGCCATCCCCGATGCCCAGCCTGCCGACACTGGCAGCGCCATGTCCGAACTGACCCGCGACCTTTCCTACACCACCAGCCATAACGCCTTGTCGGCGGCCGGCGTGGCGTTTTCGGTGAAGGAACTGGCGAGCAAACTTGAATCGCAACTCGATGCGGCGGCGCAGATCGTCAGCAACGCTGAGGTGATGATTGCGACCGAGCACGCCACTTCACAGCTCAGCCGTGCCGCGCTTGAGGCGGCCAGTCAGGCGCATCACAGCAGCGCGGCGGGGCGCACGGAACTGGTGGATTCGATCGCGCGCATGCATCAGCTCAGTCAGCGCGCCAATGCCAGCCGTGAGTTGATCGAAGCCTTGAGCCTGCGCAGTGACGATATTCAGCGCGTGACCCTGGTGATTCAGTCGATTGCCAGTCAAACCAATCTGCTCGCATTGAACGCGGCGATCGAGGCAGCGCGAGCCGGAGAGCATGGTCGCGGTTTTGCCGTGGTCGCGGATGAGGTGCGTGGATTAGCGGCGCGCACGGCGTCGGCCACCGGTGAAGTGGGTGAGATGGTCGCCGACATTCAGCAACGGACGGCGCAGGTGGTGGAGCAGATTCGCGAGTTGTCGAGTGATCTGCAGATCGGTGTCGAGCAGGTCGAACACACCGGCCAGCATCTGCAGAACATCGCGCGACTGGCAGCGGGGGTGGAAAGCCAGGTCGGTGAAATCGCTCATGGTGCAGAAACCAATCGCGAACAGCTCGACAGCCTGTTCAAGGCCATCGAGCAGATGCGCAGCGATCTGGCGATCAGCGATCAACAGACTCGCCGCCTCGCTGAAGCGGCGGTGCAAATGGAAGGGCAGGCGGAAACCATCAGCGAGCGGCTGGCCGAAGTCGGTCTGGATGACTATCACCAGCGCATCTACGATCTGGCCCGCGAAGGGGCGAGCCAGATTGCCGCGCGTTTCGAAGCGGATGTCGAGCAGGGAAAGATAAGCCTCGAGGATCTGTTCGATCGCCAGTATCAGCCGATCCCGAATACCCAACCGGCGAAGTTTCAAACCCGTTTCGACCGTTACACCGATCAGGTGCTGCCGGCGATTCAGGAGCCGTTGTTGCCGCGTCACGAGGGGTTGGTGTTCGCTATTGCCTGCACGCAGCAAGGTTATGTGCCAACGCACAATCAGCTGTTCAGTCAGCCGTTGACTGGCGATGCGCAGGTCGATGCGGTGAACAATCGCACCAAACGCAAGTTCGCGGATCGCACCGGTATTCGCTGCGGCAACCATCAGCAACCGGTGCTGTTGCAGACTTACACCCGCGACACCGGTGAACTGATGCATGACCTGTCGGTGCCGATCATGATTAAGGGCCGGCACTGGGGTGGATTGCGCCTGGGCTATAAGCCGGAGAAACCGCGCTGAGAGATTGTTACTTGCGGTGCAATGAATCTGTGCACGGAGCTTGCTGTTTCCGCTCGAAAGAAACCATTAATCTGCCCGCTTAGTTAGGTTGCTAATGATTTCGGGGGCTGCATGCAGTGCAGAGTTGATGTTGCCGTGATGATCGGCAGTGGCGTACCGGCCGGTTTGCGCGCGTTGGGGCAGAGCGTGTGCTGGGTGGTTTTGCTCAATGGCGAGCGTCGCGGCACCGCGTTTGCCAGTCGCAACGAGGCCGAGGAGTGCAAGGCTGCGTGGCTCGCGCAATTGCAAGCCGAGTGTGGTGACAGCCTGCACTGAGTTCGGTTACTTGCCGTCGTGAAGGCGTACGTTCAGCTCGTCGAAGACGATTGCCCTGTCATCGTCTTTGCTGATCCACTCTTGCAGCGTTTGCCTTTGAGAGTCCGACCAGAAATGGGCATCGACTAGTTTGGTGTCAGCGTCGAGAGGATGCGCGTCGATGAAACTGTCGATCTCCGGTCCTTCTGAAGGAAGACCTAACTGATCGAACAGAGTTTTCAAGTTATAACCTTCCAGATCCATCGTGTTCTCCTTTTTGATTTGCGCCGGGATGGCACAATCGGTCGCTCTCTTTATCTGAGGCAGCCATTCGCCAGGAGTTCGATCTTCGACTCAAGTGAGCGGGCGAGGGCGCAGGCTTCGTTGTGATCTTCACGGAAACCTCTTACGCGCCCGGTCGATGTTTCCTTTATATGGAAGAAAGCGTTGCCGGCGGGTACCACTTGGAAACGCGGGTAATCGTCGTTGATCGTGGTGGCACTTAGTATCAGCGACGATTCGATCCGGGCGTCAACGGTCATGGCAAAGTGAGTCCGAGTGCACATATGAAGTCCTTTTCATCAGTTGGCCGGTATTTACCGGCCGTTTCGGGTAGTCGGAATGAGCATCGCTGCTCTAGAATCGCCAGTACCTGTTGACGACAGGGCTTATCTAAAGCAATTTTTCGCCAGCGATATGTCGGAGAAGTGCTTTTTTTCGTGAGAATTTTCCCTAAAGTTCGTAGTCAGACTGCTCTTGCTGACGCTGAGGAATTTTCCTTCAGGTTTTGGCGACATCGGGATGAGTTTCCCGAGTGACAATCCAGTAGTCTTACCAACCTCGCGTTGAATGAGCACTCTGCTCGATTCGGGCTTTATTGATTTGTTTGCAGTGACATCGGCCTGGCCGTTTTTTTGCCGTGCGCGTTTTCCGTGTGCGGTTTTTTCAGATGTGGGGATGTTTCTTTGGCAGTCAGTAATCTCGATATGCATGCTTTGTTCGTGTTGGGTGATTTGCGTGCAAAGCTGGTCAAGCTGTTCCAGTCGCGTTTTGTTTACATCACCGAGCAGAACGCCGAAGGCATTTACGTGGCCGAGATCGACACCGAAAGTGCCTTGGTGGTCGATGACAAACCGGGGCTCAAGCTCAAGGTCGGCGATCATTTCAGTGCATCGGTCTTGCCCAGCCGCGAAGGCGGCAAGATGGATCTGCGTTTTCGCGAAATCAAACTCACGGTCTATGGACTGGGTGATTACGCTTTCGTCGAAACCGCTGACGGGCACGCCATCCTGTTCAAGGAAGGCCATAGCGTGGTGACCGTGTTCGCCGCCCATGAGCAATTGCAGGAAGGCCTGACCAAAACCCTGAAAGCCGTTACGGCCAAAGCCGCCAAGTGGCGCAAGGGTGAGCTGGTGACGTTCAAGGCCAGCGAGTGAGCCGCGCGGATTTCCATTCGCAGAACCTCGATACTGCACGCAAGGAAGCCCAGCGGTTGTTCGCCGCCAAGGCGGAACTGCAGGGTGCCTGGCTGAATTGGCTGGCTGCGCAGATCTATCAGTTGCGCCCCGCGGAATACGCCAGCATGGTCAGGCGCGAGCTGCAAAGCTTGCAGGAAAAGTCTGATTCATAACCTCGTCCGCAGCATGACCCGGAAAAAGCAGGAACCTCGGCTACAGTCAGTTGACTGAGTATTCAGAGGCTTGCGGTCTTCTGTCAGGCCAACCTGCCATTGCTGTGAACAGCACGAGGTGCAATGCATGAACGGATTTCGACGCTTATTGGCCGCCAGCGTGGCCACGTTCGGTTTGCTGACATCAGTGCCATCGGTGATTGCCGCCCAGGCGCCGATCCATTTTGCCGACCTGAACTGGGAAAGCGGCAGCCTGATTACCGATGTGCTGCGGATCATCGTCGAGAAGGGCTACGGCTTGCCAACCGACACCTTGCCTGGCACCACCATCACGCTGGAAACCGCACTGGCCAACAATGACATTCAGGTCATTGGCGAGGAGTGGGCGGGGCGCAGTCCGGTGTGGGTCAAGGCCGAGGCCGAAGGCAAAGTCGTTAGCCTCGGTGATACCGTCAAGGGCGCTACCGAGGGCTGGTGGGTGCCGGAGTACGTGATCAAGGGTGACCCGGCCAAAGGCATCAAGCCGCTGGCGCCGGACCTGCGCAGTGTCAGTGATCTTAAAAAGTACAAGGACGTGTTCAAAGATGCAGAAAATCCGAGCAAGGGTCGGTTCCTCAACAGTCCGATCGGCTGGACGTCGGAAGTGGTCAACAAGCAGAAGTTGACGGCTTATGGTCTGCAGGACGATTACACCAATTTCCGCAGTGGTTCGGGTGCGGCGCTGGACGCCGAGATCAGCTCTTCGATTCGTCGCGGTAAGCCGGTGCTGTTTTACTACTGGTCGCCGACGCCGCTGCTGGGCAAATTCAAACTGGTGCAACTTGAAGAGCCGCCGTTTGATGCCGAAGCCTGGAAGACGCTAACCGATGCGGATAATCCCAATCCGAAACCGACCCGGTCGCTGGCTTCGAAGCTGTCGATTGGTGTGTCTACGCCGTTCCAGAAGCAATATCCGCAAATTGCCGAATTCTTCAGCAAAGTGGACTTTCCGATCGAGCCGTTGAACAAGGCGTTGGCCGAGATGAGCGAGAAGCACACGGCGCCGCGTGATGCGGCGGTGGCGTTCATGAAGGCCCACCCGGATGTGTGGCAGGCCTGGTTGCCGAAGGATGTGGCGGATAAGGTATCCGCTGATCTGAAATAGAGGCTGTAGCGCCCGGCCTCATCGCGGGCAAGCCCGCTCCCACAGGTATTGTCGTTGAATGCAAATTTTATGTACGACACCAAACACTGTGGGAGCGGGCCTGCTCGCGATGCTTTTAAAACTTCGTCTGCACGGCCAGTTCGAAGGTGCGCGGTGTCCCCAGGTAATACGCCGGCGAAACATGCGCAAACTCGGCATACACCTCATTGGTCAGGTTACGCACGCGCCCGGTGACGGTGGTATGCGAATCAACCTTGTAGCTGAGAAAGCTGCCGAACAATGTGTACGACGGCACGGTCATGGTATTCGCAGTATCGGCATACACCGACGCCACATATCGTGCATCCACCCCACCTTGCCATTGCGGCGAAAAATCATAAGTCAGCCACAGATTGCCAACCCGATCCGGCACGTTGGTCGGCGTGTTGCCCTTGCGTGATACCACCACGCCGGCGGCATTCTTTTCGGTGAAATCATCGTATTGCGCATCGACCCAAGCGAAGTTGCCTTCAGCCAGCAGCTTGTCGGTGATCCGCAACGAGCTGGCGATCTCTAAACCTTTCGACGTCTGCTGACCGACCGGAATACTGCTGGTCGGGTCCAGCGGATCGGTCACGGCGAAGTCCTTTCGCTCAATGGTGTAGGCCGCAATCGTCGCCGAGCCGCGCCCGTTCAGATAATCAAATTTGCTGCCAATCTCCCATTGCTTACCGGTGGAAACGTCGAAGTCTTGCGTGCCGTTCGGTTGCTCGGCGGCGGTGCTGTATTGCACGTAGACGTTGGCCGACGGAATGAATTGGTAAGTCAGGCCGGCGCGGCCGGTGACTGGTTCCCAACTGCGCTTGAGGTGTTTCGGGTTGGTGGCGGTTACCGTGCGATGGTTGGTCACGTCGAGGTCAATGTCGTCATAGCGCAGACCGGTGAGCAGCGACAGTTTGTCGGTCAACGCTAAACGGTTTTCCACGAACAATGCTCTGGTGGTGACCTCGTTGGTTTTGTCGCTGATCAGCTTGGGGTTGGTGCCCGGGATGTCGTAAAAATGCCCCGGACGGTAGTTGTTCGGGTCAACCGAGCTAGCACCTTTGACGTTCAGCGGCGAGTTGGTGGTCTGGTTGACCTTGTATTCGAAGCCCCCCGACCACGTCGTATCGAGACCGAACAGCGTGTTGTCATGGCGCAACTCGAACTGGTTGCCGTTCTGCTCGCCTTGATGACGCACCTGATACGCAGTGGAGCGATTCACCGCGGTGTTGTCGGCGTTGTACTGGTAGGTTTCGAGGTTGCGGTAATCGCGTTGGCTGTCGAGGTGGTACAGCGTATTGCGCAGGGTGGTGCTGTCGTTGATCCGGTAGTCGATGATCGAACGGACCCAGATCGTCCGCTGCTCGTAGCGACCGTCCTCGACGTTGTAGTTATTGAAGCGGTTGTGTTTATCGATCTTCAACTCGCCGGCCTTGGGATTGAGCACGGGCGTGCCCCAGTACGGACTGTCTTCGTGTTCATCCTGATATTCCAGGGCCAACGTGTGCGACAGGTCGGGTGTGAGATCGCTGAGCAGCGAGAACGCCACGCTCCAGGCATCGCGCTCCTGGCGGTCGATGTAGCCGTTGCTGGTGTTGTGACTGACGTCGAGGCGCGCGTAGTGCTGCACGTCGGCGCTCGGGTCGGTGAGGGCGTGGTTGAGGCCGAAAGCGGTTTCGCTGGTGTCGTAGGTGCCGTAGCTGACCCGGCCTTCAACCGCTTGTTCATCACGGGTGGCGAGTTTGGTCACGTAGTTCAGCGATCCCCCCACCGAGCCTGCGCCGTTGATCAGCGACGACGGGCCGCCGACCAGTTCCACACGATCATAGATCCATGAATCGACGGGCCGCGCGAGTCCGCCGGAGACGTTGATGCCGTTGAACATCTGGGTGATCTGGCTGCTGGTGAAGCCACGATAGGAGACGAAGCCGCCGAACCCCGGCGGTGCGCTGGCGTTGACCCCAGGCAAGGTGTTGGCGGCGTCCTGGAAGTTCTGCGCGCCATGGCGTTCGATGTCATTGCGATTGGCGATGGCCACCGAGGCCGGCGTGTCGCGCACGCTCAAACCCAGTCGCGAGGCCATGCCGCTGGATTGGTCGAGGCTCAGACCCGGTTCTGCGCCGGACTCGCCATCGATGGTGATCGGCGCCAGATCCACGGTGGATTGCGCCCAGACGTTAACGGACAGGCAGCCGCACAGGCTCGCCAGCAGAGTGAGTTGTTTCATCATTGAATCCTGAATGCTTGTCTAGGAGTCAGCGCACAGGCAAACGCCGCGCGTTGGCGCAGTGGGCTGACAAATCAAAAAGGCAGAGACACTCAGGCGAGCGGTGGGGCGCGAGGGTTGGCCGACGGCCAGGTGATGCGGGCAGGGAGGTCGGCGCTGACGATGGGCGCCAGTGGTGGGTTGTGTTGTTCGGGCAGGATCGCTAGCGTCAGGCTGGAGTTGAACGCCGGGCCCATGCCGCCGCCGACCGAGCACAGCGGGCAGCCAAATGCCTTGGACAGGGTCGGCAGTTGTTCTTCAGTGGGGTTGCTGGCGAGCGGCGCTTGAGTGGCCGGGTCGACTGTACAGAACTGGCCGCCGATACCGTTCAGCTGCATGCCAACCATTTGTCCGTGACCGATGCTGCAGGCGAACACGTTGAACAGGACGCAGCAATAAAGCATCCAGGCCAGTAGTGAGCGATCGGAACGGGAGAATTTCATGGGGCGGCACTTTACCGTACCGCTGATCGGTCGTGCACTTGGAAAAAATGCGACTAGGCTGATTTGTTCAAATCCCTTTCCAAGGATTTCAACCATGACCTTTGTGTTGGCTCAATGGCTGGTGACAACGTTTGCGGTGATCGCCTTGATGCACGTGTATTGGGCGCTGGGTGGGCAGTGGGCGGCAGCGGTGGTGGTGCCGCAGGTGCCGGTGCGCGGATTTGTCGCAACGGTGCGGCCGGCGTTCAAGCCGTCAGGCTGGCTCACGTTGATCGTGGCGGCGGCGTTGCTGGTGATTGCTGCGTTGGTGTGTATGCGGGTTGGCTGGGGAGTGCCGGCGGTGACACACAAAGCGCTGCAATGGGTGATCAGCGCGATTGCGCTGTTGATGTTTGCCCGGGCGATTGGTGATTCGAATCTGGTCGGGTTTTTCAAGGAAGTGACGGATTCACGGTTTGCGCGGCTCGACACCTGGGTGTATTCGCCGTTGTGTGCGGTATTGGGAGCGGGGTTGTTGGCGGTGGCTTGGGTTTGAGGTGAGTCGGATATCGCTATCGCGAGCAGGCTCACTCCTACATTTGGAATGCGTTCCCCTGTAGGAGTGAGCCTGCTCGCGATGGCGTCATATCAGCCCCTACAAATCTTCAGCTACCACTCTCGGTGCGGCGGCTACTGACCTCGGCCGGCACATCATCCCCAGCCATGCGCTTGCGGAACAACGCCGCCCGCGCCAGCAGCAAAGTAGTCACCGGCACAGTAATCGCCAGCAAAACCGGAATCAGCCAGGCATGTATGACCGGCCCGGACTTCAGCGCCGAAAAACAGATGATCGATGCCAGCGCCACACACCATGCGCCTAGCGTCGAAGCCAGTGCCGGCGGATGCATGCGCTGGAAGAAATCCTTCATACGCAATAATCCGATCGCACCGATCAGCGCAAAAAGCCCGCTAAGCACCAGCAGGATCGCCACCGGAATCTCGATCCATAGCGACAATTCAGCATTCATTCGATCACCTCGCCACGCAGCAGGAATTTCGCCAGGGCAAACGAGCCGACGAAGCCGAACAGCGCAATCAGCAGCGCCGCTTCGAAGTAAGTGTCACTCGAATACCGAATGCCCAGGGTCAGCATCATCAGCATCGCGACGATGTACAGGTAGTCCAGCGCCAAGACCCGATCTTGCGCCGAAGGGCCTTTGAACAGGCGCACCAGGGTCAGCACCATCGCCAGCGAGAACAGGAACAGCGTCAGCAGGATCGCGTTCGACAGTAATGGGCTCATTCGAAAATCTCCATCAGCGGCCGCTCGTAGGTGCTCTTGAAGTGCTCGATGAACTGCGCTTCGTCATCCAGATCCCAGACGTGCAACAACAAAATGCTGCGATCCAGCGCCAGCTCTGACCATACCGTGCCGGGCACCACCGTGCAGATCATCGCCAGCGTTGCGAGGCCGTGAGCATCGCGCAGGTCCAGCGGGACTTTGACAAAGCCCGAGCGCGGAGGGCGCCGACCAGCATTGAGCACGCCCCACGCAACGATCAGGTTGGACATCACCACATCACGGCCCACGAGCAGAAACAGGCGCAGAATCGTTCCCGGACGGCGAATGCGAACTTGTTTCGGGCGCAGTTTGCGCATCATCAAAGGTGCAGCAAAACCCAGTATCGCGCCGAGCAGCAGATTGCCCGGGCTGATCGACAGGTTCAGGGTCAGCCACAAGGCGCACAGCGCCAACGACAATAAAGGTGCAGGAAACACGCGCTTCATGGCTGCACCTCCAGCATCGCCGATTTGGCTTCCGGGCTCGGTACGGCACGGGTGCCGAGCACCGCCATGACGTATTGCTGCGGGTTGTTCAGTGCCTCGGCGGTGGCCTGGGTGTAGCGCAGCAGCGGCTCAGCCTTGAAGGTCAAGACGATGCTCAGCCCCAGCAACAGGAAGATCGGCGCGCATTCGAGTTTGCGCAGCAGCGGCGAAGGGCGCTCCTCCGGGGTCCAGAAGCGCTGGATGCCGAGGCGCGAGAACGCCATCAACGACGTCAGCCCGGTGAGGATCAGCAGTGCCAGCAACGCCCAGGCCGCGTTGGATATCGGCGCGCCGGTGCCCAGGCCTAGCGGATTGAGCAAGGCGCCGATCAGGCTGAGTTTGCCGATAAATCCGGACAGCGGCGGCATGCCGATAATCAGCAAAGCGCAGGCGATGAAGCTCAGGCCGAGAAACGCCATAGTCCACGGGATAACCTGGCCGACCACGGCTTTCTGCTCGTCATCGAGGTTGATGCCTTTGGGCGGTTGCAGGGATTCCTGTGGGCGTGGCAGCAGTTCGCTTTCGTCTTCCAGCGGGATCTCGTTGGCCGAACGCGAACGTTCGATCAGTTCTGCCAGCAGGAACAGTGCACTCAGCGCCAGGGTCGAGCTGACCAGATAGAACAGCGCCGCGCCGATCAGGTTTGGCTGGGCGAAACCGACGGCCGATAACAGAATCCCCGCCGACACCAGAATGCTCAGGCTGGCCATGCGCTCCAGCCGTTGCGCGGCCAGAATCGCCAGCGCCGCACAGGCCATCGTCGCCATGCCGCCGTAGATCAGCCAGTCGCCACCAAAGAATGCCGACGCTCCGGCCTGGCCGGAAAACAACAGGGTCCACAGACGCAGCAGGGTGTACACGCCAACCTTGGTCATGATCGCGAACATCGCCGCCACCGGTGCACTGGCGGAAGAATAGGCGGGTACGAGCCAGAAGTTCAGCGGCCACATGCCGGCCTTGGCCAGGAAGGCGACAGCGAGAATCCCCGCGCCGGCGTGCAGCAAGCCGCGGTCGGCCTCCGGCACCAGTGGAATCTTCAGCGCCAGATCGGCCATGTTCAGCGTGCCGGTGACACCGTAGATCAGGGCCGCGCCAATCAGAAACAGCGACGAGGCAAGCAGGTTGATCGAGATGTAATGCAACCCCGACGAGACCCGTGCCCGACCCGAGCCGTGCAGCAACAGGCCATAAGACGCGGCGAGCAAGACTTCGAAGAATACGAACAGGTTGAACAGATCCGCCGTCAGAAACGCGCCGTACAGGCCCATCAACTGAATCTGGAACAGCGCGTGGAAGCTTGAACCGGCGCCGTCCCAACGGGCCATGGCAAACAGCAGGGCGCTGACGCCGATGATCCCGGTCAGCACCAGCATCAGCGCCGACAGGCGATCAACCACCAGCACAATGCCGAACGGCGCCTGCCAGTTGCCCGGCAGGTAAACCCCGATGGAGCCGGGCACGCCGGTGGTTTGCGTCCATTGCAGCAACAGCACCGAAATGAACAGGCCGACGAGGCTGGAGAACAGGTTGATTTTTGCCTTCAACGGTCTGTGCCGCTCGCCGAGCATCAGCATGATGGCTGCGGTCAGCAGCGGCAGCAGGATCGGTGCGGCGATCAGGTGAGTCATCGCCATCATTCCTTAGGCTCCCGGCCGTCAACGTGGTCGGTGCCGGTCAAACCGCGTGAAGCGAGCAGCACGACGAGGAACAGCGCGGTCATGGCGAAACTGATGACGATCGCGGTGAGTACCAGTGCCTGTGGCAGCGGGTCGGTGTAGTGCAACAAATCCTGGGTGACACCGTCCTTGATCACCGGCTCCTTGCCGATGAACAGGCTGCCCATGCTGAAGATGAACAGGTTGACGCCATACGACAGCAGGCACAGGCCCATGACCACCTGGAATGTCCGTGGCCGCAGGATCAGCCAGACGCCGGACGCGGCGAGCACGCCGATGGCGATTGCGATGACTTCTTCCATCAGACGGCTCCTTTACTAGCGACGGACTTGGGCAGCGATGCGGTCTTGTGACCCCGCACCGATTGGTGGGCGAGTGCGGTGAGGATCAACAGCGTCGAACCGACCACCACGCCGTACACGCCAATGTCGAAGAACAGCGCGCTGGCGACATGGATGTCACCCAGCACTGGCAAGCTGAAATGCCAGGTGTGTGTGGTCAGGAACGGATAACCGACCAGCATCGCGCCCAGACCTGTAGCGGTGGCGAATAGCAATCCGGTGCCCATCCAGCGCAACGGCCGCAGGCTCATTTGTGCCTCGACCCACTGTGTACCGGCGACCATGTATTGCAGGATGAAAGCCACCGACATCACCAGGCCGGCGACGAAACCGCCGCCCGGTTGGTTGTGCCCGCGCATGAACAGGTAGCACGACACCACCAGCGCAATCGGCAGCAGCAGACGCACCAGCACTGCCGGCACCATCATGAAGCCGAGCGCGGTATCGCTGGCGGAACGCGGGTTGACCAGATCGGTGACCACGTCCGGTGCCAGCAAGCGTTGCTGGGCTGGCAATTGCAGGCTTTCTTTTGGAGGACGGAAGCGCCGCAGCAGGGCGAATACGGTCAGCGCCACGGCAACCAGCACGGTGATTTCGCCGAGGGTGTCGAAGCCACGGAAATCCACCAGCATCACGTTGACCACGTTGCTGCCGCCGCCCTCAGGCATGGCGCGGCTGAGGTAGAACGAGGAGATGTCGTTCGGCGTTTGCCGCGTCAGCATCGCGTAGGACAGCAGCGCCATGCCACCGCCGACGGCAATCGACAATAGTAAGTCGCGCAGGCGGCGAATGCGTGCTTTGCGCAGGCTGCTCGGCAGTGGCGAGACTTCTTCGATGCGGCGTGGCAACCAGCGCAGGCCGAGCAGAATCAGTACGGTGGTGACCACTTCCACTGCCAGTTGCGTCAGGGCCAGATCCGGTGCGGAGAACCAGACGAAGGTCACGCAGGTCATCAAGCCGCAGACGCTGACCATGGTCAGGGCGGCGAGACGGTGATACTTGGCTTGCCACGCGGCGCCGAGCGCGCAGGCGATGGCCAGCAACCACAGGGTCACGAAGACAATGGAACCGGGGATTTTCGGCCGGTCGCCCCAGCTCAGCGTGCTGTGCAACATCGGGATCAGGCCGGCGAGTACCGCCGCCATTACCATCAGGAACAATTGCATCTGCAAGCGCTTGGTGCCGAGTCGTCGCTCCAAGCGTCGGGCCATACGCATCATGACGACCAGACTACGCTCGAACAGGCGCTTACCGTTGAAGCGCCCCACCAGTGGCGGGTATTTAAAGCGCCCGCGCTTGAGCTGTTTGCGCAACAACAGATAGACGACGATGCCGCCGGACATGGCAATCAGGCTCATGATCATCGGTGCGTTCAGACCGTGCCAGATCGCCAGGCTGTATTCCGGCAGTTCGCCGCCGACGACGGGCAATGCCGCTGCCGCGAGCAATGGGCCGACGATCTGCGCCGGGAAAATCCCCACCAGCAAGCAAGTGAATACCAGCAGTTCCACTGGCGCGCGCATCCAGCGTGGTGGCTCGTGCGGGGTGTGGGGTAGGTCGGTGGCCGGCGGGCCGAAGAACACATCGACGGTGAAGCGCAACGAGTAGGCAACGCTGAATGTACCGGCGATGGTCGCGACAATCGGCAGCGCCGCTTCAACCCACGCCGTGGCATTGATAAACACGGTTTCGGCGAAGAACATCTCTTTCGACAGGAAGCCGTTAAGCAGCGGCACGCCTGCCATCGAGGCGCTGGCAACCATGGCCAGCGTCGCTGTGAAGGGAATCAGTTTGATCAGGCCGCTGAGTTTGCGGATATCGCGAGTACCGCTTTCATGGTCGATGATGCCCGCGGCCATGAACAGCGAGGCTTTGAATGTCGCGTGATTGAGGATGTGGAATACCGCCGCCACAGCGGCCAACGGGCTATTGAGACCCAACAACAGCGTGATCAGGCCGAGGTGGCTGATGGTCGAATAAGCCAGCAAGCCTTTGAGATCGTTCTGGAACATCGCGCAATAGGCGCCGAGCAACAGCGTACACGCACCAGCGCCGCTGACGATGTAGAACCATTCTTCGCTGCCGGACAGCGACGGCCACAGACGCGCGAGCAGGAAAACCCCGGCCTTGACCATGGTCGCCGAATGCAGATAGGCCGAAACCGGTGTCGGCGCCGCCATTGCGTGGGGCAGCCAGAAGTGGAAAGGGAACTGCGCACTTTTGCTGAGGGCGCCAATGAGAATAAGGGGAAGGAGGATAGGGTAGAGGGAATGTGCGCGAATCATGTCGCCGGCGGCCAGGACCTTGTCGAGGTCATAGCTGCCGACGACATGGCCGAGAATCATGACCCCCGCCAGCAGGCATAACCCGCCGGCACCGGTGACCATCAACGCCATATAAGCACCGCGACGGGCGTCGGCGCGGTGGTGCCAGTAACCGATCAACAGGAACGAGAAGAGGCTGGTCAGCTCCCAGAAAAACACGATCTGAATCAGATTGCCGGAGATGACCAGACCGAGCATGGCGCCCATGAACGCCAGAAAAAACGCGAAGAAACGCGGCACCGGATCGTCCGGCGACATGTAATAACGGGCATAGAGAGAAACAAGCGTACCGATGCCGAGTACCAGCATCGAGAACAGCCAGGCGAAACCGTCCATACGCAGAACGAAGTTCAGACCGAGGCTGGGCAACCACATGAACTCTTCGCGGATCACGCCGCCGTGGGCAATTTGCGGGTACAACATCGCGACCTGGACGGTGCCGATCAAAGCGACCAGACCTGCCAACAGTGATTCGGTATTACGCGCGTTGTGAGGCAGCACCGCTGCCAGACAGCTGCCAATGAATGGCAGAAGCAGTAGAACTATCAGGGACATAGGCTTCTAATCTGCGGAAGTTTGTGAAGCATCATACGTGCCAGCTCCCCGATCACCAAACGCCAGGATGTCTCAGAATCCTACAAAGTAGTCTGGAATTTTCTGTTTGGCATTGTTTCAGGTAGATCGATGTTGCTTGGAATGGCCTCATCGCGAGCAGGCTCATTCCTACAGGGGGGAACGCATTTCAAGTGTAGGAGTGAGCCTGCTCGCGATAGCTATAGTCCAGGCACTAAAGATATTGCAGATTAACCTTGAGTTTCTCGCTCCAGCTCTGCTTCGGCTTCTGCAACCTTCCCCTTGGTCTTCAATTCACTGACAATCACCGCCGCGACAATCAACCCGGCGCCCACCAGCGCAATCGCCGGCAACCGCTCCCCGGCAATCCGCCCGACAATCCCGGCCCACACCGGCTCACCGGCATAGATCAACGTCGCCCGGGTTGGCGAAACACTCTTCTGCGCCCAGTTCATCGCCACCTGAATCGCCGCACTCGCCGCGCCCAACCCCAGCGCGGTCACCAGCAGGGTCCAGGAAAAGTCCGGTATCAATTCGCCAGTCGGCACCACCAGCAGGAACGACAACACCGAAGTCGTGGCCAGTTGCACCACGGTGACCCGACGCACATCCACCTGGCCGGCGTAGGTACTGATCAAAATGATTTCGGCGGCAATCGCGATCGCACTGATCAATGTGGCGATTTCACCTGGACTGAAATTCAGCTCAGCCCCGGACGGCCCCGACAGCAGCATCAAACCGGTGAACGCCAACATGATGCCAATACTCGGCATCAAGCCCGGACGACGCCCGAGCACCAGCCATTGCAGCAACGGCACGAACGGCACATACAACGCGGTGATAAATGCAGATTGACTGCTCGGGATCGTTTGCAAGCCGACCGTCTGCAAGCCGTAACCAAGCATGATCGCCACGCCAATAAAGGCGCCGGCCTTGAGTTCGAACAGGGTCAGTTCGCGTAGATGACGCCATGAGAACAGCGCAACGATACAAGCCGCTGCCGCAAAACGCAGGCCGACAAAAAACATCGGGCCGCTGACCGTCATCGCGTGCTGCACCAGCAGGAACGTGCCGCCCCAGACCATGGTAATCAGCACCAGCACGCACTCGGCTTTGCTGAAACGAGAGAAACGGAGGGGAGTGGGGGAGCTGTTCTGCGACGTCATGACCTTGCGCACTATAAAAAGGAGGCCGCACAATGCGCCCAACGTTGCGCAGTATACTGCCCAACCTCACCGAGTGAGCAATATAGTGCACAAAGATTCAATGCAACGGGCATCCGTCCTGCAACACGTCAGCCAGAACGTCCGGCGTCTGCGGCATGCCGCCGACCTGAGTCAGACCGCGCTGGCAGAAAAGTCCGGTGTCAGTCGGCGAATGCTGGTGGCGATCGAGGCGGGCGAGAAGAATGTCAGCCTGACCACCCTTGATCGCGTCGCCGAAGCGCTCGATGTAGCGTTCAGCGATCTGATCCAGGCGCCGGATGCGCGTGATCCGAGCCGCATCAATGAGGTGGCTTGGGCGGGCACTCACCCAGGCAGCAAAGCGGTGCTGCTCTCCAAAGCCACGGCGACGCGCGAAGTCGAGCAATGGGAATGGTGCCTGCAACCGGGCGAGGTCTACCCCTCGCAAGCCGATGCCGAGGGCTGGAGCGAGCAGATTTTCGTCTTTGAGGGTTGCCTGACCCTGATGCTCGGCGATCAGCCGCAGCACATCGGCACGGGCGAGTTTTTTATGTTTGCCAGTAACCAGCCGCATTCCTATCGCAACGATGGGGATGTGCCGGCGCGGTTTGTTCGTAATGTGGTGATTTGAATGAATCAGCGTGCAGACATCCTGATTATCGGCGGCGGCCTCAGCGGCACGATGCTGGCCGTGCAATTGTTGCGTCTGCCGGGCCGGCGCCATGTCCTGATTATCGAACCGCGTGCCGAGATCGGTCGAGGCGAGGCCTATAGCGCGGTCGAGTTGGGTCACACGCTCAACGGCAACGCCGCGCGCATGAGCGTTGATCCGGATAATCCCGATGACCTGACGCAGTGGCTCACCGAGCACATTACTGCTGGCGGCTGGCCAGAGTCTGCCGAGCAGAAGGTGCCGATCAGTGAACTGTTTCCGCCGCGTGGATTGTTCGGGGTCTATGTGCAGCAGCGCTTGGCCGAAGCGCGCCTTGTCGGTGCGAGAAATGGCTCAAGCGTTGAACACCTTCGCGCGGAGGTCGTCGACCTGCAAGTCGAGGCCGATTCAGTGCAGCTCACACTGAGCAATGGCCAGGCACTGCGCGGTGGCTACGCGGTCCTGGCGACTGGAATGTTCCCGGCCGCGCGAACCCCGCAGAAAACCTCCAGCGGCCTCAACGCCGCCGCGCTGGATCCGTGGGATGTCGCGGAGATGCGTCAACTTGACCCGCAATCGACCGTATTGATCATCGGCTCTGGCCTGACCATGGTCGATGCCGTGGTGTCGTTGGAGCAGGCCGGGCATCGCGGGCCAATTGAAGTGTTTTCCCGGCACGGTTTGTTGCCCCATGTGCGCCGACAACCGCCGGCCTGGATGGATTTTCTTGGCGACGATCACAGCCTGTGCACGCCTCGGCAGCTGTTGCGCGAATTGCGTCGGCAATGCCAGGCAGCCATCGCACAAGGCATCGATTGGCAAGCGCCGCTGGACACGGTTCGCGTGCACATCGCCCGCTTATGGAGCCAGGCGACTGACACGCAGCGTCGACAATTCGTACGGCATGTACGTCCGTGGTGGGAAAGTCATCACCACCGTTCGCCGCCGCTGAGTGCGGCGCTGGTTGAGCGTCTTTATAAAGAAGGGCGATTGCGTATTCAGGCAGCTTCGTTCAAAGGGCTTGAGGCAAGTCCGGACGGTGGCGTCCGTATTCGCATTCGGCGGCGCGGTGAGTCGCAAACCTGCGTGGTGCAAGGCGCCGCGTTGATCAATTCCAGCGGTATCGAATACGACTGGCGCCGAGTGGCGCGACCGTTGCCGCAGCAGGTGCTGGCGCGGGGTTTGGTGCAGCCGGGGCCATTGGCGCTGGGAATCGCAGCGGCAGTGGATGGCGCGGTGCTGGATGCCGAGGGGCTTGCGGCTGACCGATTGTTTGCCATGGGGCCGCCATTGCGCGGGATGTGGTGGGAGAGCACGGCGGTGACGGATGTGGCGTTGCAGGCCAAGGCGTTGGCGGCGCGGTTGGTGGGATAAGGTTGATGGTGTTCTTTCGGGCCTCTTCGCGAGCAGGCTCGCTCCCACAGGGGACTTGGGTTGTAAACACCCTTTGCGCTACACACCAGACCCTGTGGGAGCGAGCCTGCTCGCGAAATCGGTGGATCAGTCGACATCACAGCGACTGATATACCGCTATCGCGAGCAGGCTCGCTCCTACATTTGTTGCGTGGTAACCGAAAGAGTTACGCCACCACTCGATAACACGGCACATACGCCGCGCCGCCCGGCAGTTTCATCCGGTGTTGGGCGACGAAGGCTTTGAGCAGCGCATCGAGCGGTTGCATGATCGCCGCGTCACCACGGATCTGGTACGGCCCGTGTTCTTCGATCAGGCGAATGCCCTTGTCCTTGACGTTGCCGGCGACAATGCCCGAGAACGCTCGGCGCAGGTTGGCCGCCAGTTCGTGCGGTGGCTGGTCGCGGTGCAGTTTCAGGTTGGCCATGTTTTCGTGGGTCGGATCGAACGGGCGCTGGAAGCCTTCGTCGATTTTCAGCAGCCAGTTGAAGTGGAACGCATCGTTGCGCTCGCGGCGGAACTGCTTCACCGCTTTCAGGCCCTGAGTCATCTGCCGCGCCACTTCGGCCGGGTCGTCGATGATGATTTCGTAGTGCTGCTTGGCCGCTTCGCCCAGAGTCGCGATGACGAAGGCGTCGAGTTGTTCCAGATACGGCGCGGCATGTTTCGGCCCGGTGAGGATCACCGGGAACGGCAGCCCCTTGTTGTCCGGGTGCATCAGGATGCCCAACAGATAGAGGAACTCTTCAGCCGTACCGGCGCCGCCTGGGAAAATGATGATGCCGTGGCCAACGCGCACGAAGGCTTCCAGACGTTTCTCGATGTCCGGCAGGATCACCAGCTCGTTGACGATCGGGTTCGGCGCTTCGGCAGCAATGATGCCCGGCTCGGTCAAACCCAGGTAACGACCGCCATGAATACGCTGTTTGGCGTGGGCAATGGTCGCGCCTTTCATCGGGCCTTTCATCACGCCGGGGCCGCAGCCGGTGCAGATGTCGAGGCTGCGCAGGCCCAGTTCGTGGCCGACTTTCTTGGTGTATTTGTATTCTTCGGTGTTGATCGAGTGGCCGCCCCAGCACACGACGATTTTCGGCTCGACACCCGGACGCAACGTGCGCGCATTGCGCAGCAGGTGGAAGACGTAATCACTGATGCCTTGCGAGGTGCTCAGGTCGATGCGTTGGCTGTCGAGTTCGTTTTCGGTGTAGACGATGTCGCGCAGGGCGCTGAACAACATTTCGCGGGTGCTGGCGATCATTTCGCCGTCAACGAAGGCGTCGGCCGGAGCGTTCAGCAGCTCCAGGCGTACACCGCGATCCTGCTGGTGAATGCGGATTTCGAAGTCCTTGTAGGCTTCGAGGATGGTCTTGGCGTTATCGACATGGGCGCCGGTGTTGAGGATGGCCAGGGCGCACTGGCGGAAGAGGGTGTAGGTGCTGCCGGATCCGGCTTCGCTCAGTTGCTGAACTTCACGTTGAGAAAGGGTTTCCAGGCTGCCTTTCGGGCTGACCGAGGCATTGATTACGTGTCGTTGGGTCATGCAATGATCCTTAAAACGATGTCATCTCAAGACTAGGCGATGGCATCCGAATAGTGTGTATCCATGAATGAAGATGGCACGATCTGCGCTGTACCGCCATGTCCCCGTTGGACGCTGAAAAGATGAAAAGGAGCCCCAGCATAGCTAAATCCGCGGTAGAGGCGATAATGCGCCGGCCGGTTTTTTCAGTTAGCCCTTTTGTCGCTCAAGGAAGTCATTTGTGATGTTCGAGATTCAGCCGATGGATGCCGCCACTTTTCGCCAGCAGACCCGCCGCAGCACGATCATCATCGCGGTGCTGTTCCTGGTGCTGGCGATGTTGTTTTCCAGCGTGGCGGTGGCGCTGTTCGGCGAGCCTGGCGGCGATAACCTGCGCTTCAATGTCGGCGGCGTGTTTGTGGCGTTTCTGCTGACCGCAGCGTTACTGCGCGGGCGCTTCTGGAATCAGAGCTGGATGGCGCCAGCGGTGTACAGCTGGCGGCTCAAGCGCAATCTGATGAGCATCACCAACGTCATGCATCAGGTCACTGCAGCCGTGGAGCAGAATGATCCGACGGCCATGAAGGTTCTGCGCTTTTACCATCTCGGGTTAACGCAAATGCACGAACTGGACGGCAACTCCAGTGATCACGGGCAACTGTGGCGGGAAGTTGAAACGCACAAGGAGCGGATGCAGGCTCTGGGACTCGATACCGAGCAGACGCGCCTGGATCCGGCCTGGCTGGAGGCGTTGAAGCCAACTTCGCGCTGAAACGTCCGCAGTATAAGTTTCAGCCAAAGATCATTGAGCGATGAGTGCCTGCACCGGCGCGGGCCCCATCGCCAACTGCTAGCGCTACTGAACCGGCAGCCAATGCCGCATCTCCGCAGGCAAATACGCCGGCGACGCTGGTTTGTTGTGTCGCGTCAGTCTGAATAAACGGCCCCATCGGGCCATCCTCGAATGTACATCCCAATTGTTCAGCCAGCGGGCTGGCCATGCGTGTGCGCGGCATGGCAAACAGGCCTGCAACGGCGATGACCTGACCATCGCTGAGCACCACGTCCGCACGCTCGCCACGGATGTGACTGACCGGCCGGGTTTCCAGAATTACACCGCGGCGATCCAGTTCCGCCAATTGTTCGGCATCCGGCTCGAAGACACCGTTGGTGAAGAACGTGGTCGGACCCCAATCCGGCAGTAGCAGGGCGTGATGAATCGACATGGGTGACGTCGCCAATACGCCGATCGCGCCTTGATTCAGTTCATAACCGTGGCAGTAGGGGCAATGGAAAACACTTTGGCCCCAGCGTTGCCTGAGACCGTCGATGTCCGGCAACTCGTCGATGACGCCCGAGGCCAGGATCAGTCGCTTGGCGCTGAGCCATTGGCCGCTCTCTGTGCGCAAATCGAATCCGCTGTCAGTCCGAGTCGCTTCAACTGCTGTATCCGTTAGCCATTGCACGCTGGGGTAAGCCAGTAATTGTGCGCGTGCTTCGTCAGCAATTTGCTCCGGAGCACGTCCATCCTGGCCGAGGAAACCGTGGGATGTTTCGGCAAAACGGTTGCGTCGCAGGCCCGAATCCAGCACCAGCACATTGCGTCGGGCGCGGGCCAGTTGCAGGCCGGCGGACAGCCCGGCATAGCTGCCGCCAACGATGATGACGTCGTAAACCATGAGCGAATCTCCTCTTGAGTTTTCAAGGCACACCGTAAGTTACGAGAAATATTGCTGTCAATAGTCTCGTAACTTCAGACCTTGCAAGCGATACTCGGCGCATCTTCTCAAAGGCTTGAAAAAAGGATCATCGATGAGAAACGACACGCGGTTATCGCGCATGCTCCATGTGTTGATTCACATGGCCCGCCATGAAAAGCGCGCGACCTCGGAAACCATCGCCGGCATGCTTGGCACCAACCCGGTAGTGGTGCGGCGCACCATGGGTTTGCTCAAGGAGCAGGGTTTTGTGACGTCAGAGAAGGGCCATCAGGGTGGCTGGGCGCTGGCCAAACCGCTGGCGCAGATCACCCTGCTGGATATCCACCAAGCGTTGGGCACGCAGTCGATTTTTTCCATCGGTTTGTCGACGGATCACCCGGAGTGTCTGGTCGAGCAAGCGGTGAACGCCGCACTGACCCGAACCTTCGATGAGGCGCAGGCGCTGTTGCTGGCGCGGTTGGGCGGCATCACCCTGGCGGACCTGGCAGCGGATTTCGAGGCCCGCTTCAAGTCAGTCGGCGAGGATAATTAAAGCGGCGAAGCGGCGCGACGATGTTTCCATGAGCGAATTGCCCGCCCGTACACCAACAGGTTGATCGCCAGTACCACGCTGCCGAGTGCCAGTTGAATCTGCGGGGTGAGCCCGGCCGGGTAGATGATCGGCCAGATGTAATGTTCGATGAAGCCGCCGGCATATTCGGTCTGCCCGGCGGCGTGGCGCATGAGGTTTTCCCAGTAGGTCAGCGGGCAGGTCAAGTGCAGCACCTCGACCGCCACGCCCCAAGCAGCGGCCGGCAAATGCAGCCACATCACCCGTGGCCATTTGAGGACCAGCAGCCCGCCAAACAGCACAAACAGAATGAAGGACAAATGAAACAGCACCAGCCCGTCGGCTGCGATTCGGTACAGCATGTCGTCTCCCTGACGCGATTATGAATGGCGCTATGTTACGCCGCTCAGGGCATTAAAGGTCAGTGCGAAAGTCAGCGAATTACGCGCGCATCTGGCCGATTTCCCACAAGTGCGCAAGATTGTTCAAGCCAGAAAAGCGAAATGGCTGGCACAGTCTTCGACCGTTTTCCTGGTTGAAGAACGTTTATGTCTGATGCACTTATGCCGCGCAGTGCGTTCCTTCGCGGCGCTGTGGCGATCATGCCGTTGTCTCTGGCCACCGCGCCGTGGGGACTGTTGGCCGGCTCGATGGCGATCGAAGCCAACCTTACGCCGCTGCAAGGCCAAGGCTTGTCGAGCATCGTGTTTGCCGGGGCGGCGCAATTGGTGGCGATCGGTATGCTCAAGGGCGGGGCGGGTTTTTTTTCGATTCTGTTGACCACGCTGCTGCTGACTTCACAGCACTTGCTGTATGGCATGAGCATGCGTTCGGTGATTTCGCCACTGCCGGGGCGCTGGCGCATCGGTCTGGGCTTTTTGCTCACCGACGAGTTGTTTGCACTGACCAGTCAACATGATCGTCAACAATTCAATCGCTGGTATGCGCTCGGCGTCGGCCTGACGTTCTACATCGCCTGGAACCTGTTCACCCTCGCCGGCATTGTCCTTGGCAGCAGCATTCCGGGGCTTGAGCACCTGGGGCTGGACTTCTCGATTGCCGCCACCTTCATTGCCCTGATTACACCGGTAGTGCGCAACGTGCCGACGGTGGTTTGCGTGGCAGTGTCGCTGTTTTGTTCGGTGTTGTTCAGTTACTGGCAATGGGGCTCGGCGCTGGTGTTGTCCGGCCTGGCCGGGATGACGGCAGGGTTTATCTGCAACAAGCTGTATTGGGAGCGCACATGATGGTTTGGGCGGTGATTTTCGGCATGGGGATTCTGGTGTTTCTCAATCGCTACGTGTTTCTTGAACCGCGTTTGCCGGTGCGCTTGAGTAGTAATGCGCGGCAGTTTCTCGGTTTTGCAGTACCGGGGATGCTCACCGCGATCTGCGGGCCGATTGTCTTCATGCCGGACAAACAGCTGAATCTGCAGTGGGACAATCCGTACCTGCTTAGTTCGCTGGTAGCGATCGCTCTGGTGATTTACACGCGCAGTACTTTGCTCAGTATGTTGTTGAGCATGGCGTTCTTCTTTTTGCTGCGGTGGTGGTTGTAAGTTGTGCGTTTGAAACTGTTCTACGCTTCAAGGATGACGGGTAACTGATGACGGGAGGTGTACATGACGACTGAGCCAAAGCAGCCAGAGACGGATGACCAAGACACGGATCAACCGACGCAAGAAGAAATAGAGCGGGAGAAACACAACGAACAGACCTGGAAGCGCGATGAATCCACAGAGCTTTCAGATCCAGACCGCAAGTTTTGAAGATTTTTACGAAAAAGCCCCGCACATGCGGGGCTTTTTTTGGGTTCAGAGATCGTCCAGCTGCGTGAAATCGGGGTGTGAAGCCCGATATCCCAATGTTCGGTCGATCCATGCATTCAGCTCGTTGACCATCACCGGCGCGTGGCCGGGATACCCTTCGAGGGTGGTGCGCAGGATGCGTTCGATATCGGGAACGGCACGCAGGTTTCGGGTCTTGATGTAGTGGCCGATAAAACAGTCGAGTTCAAAGCGTTCTGTCATGGACAGATAAATACACTCCAGGCCGCTGACCTGTTTGATTGCAAAATCGTCGCGCAACTTATTTCTCTGCAAGGCTTGTAGACGTTGTGGGGATTCCTGGTTTGTTGACTCTTTGGTCAACTGGTATACCAATCGGAAAGGCGGCGCGCATGCTAGCCGTAGTGCATCTAAATGTATGTATGACGGTTGAAATGTCAGACAGGCGGTTTGTTCACTCGAACGTGTGTTTTATTTGCAGCGTTTCAAAGATGAAACAGAGTTTGTAACGGCAGTGATTCGCCTTTATGAGTCGCTGAAGGTTGCAATAGTTTTATTCTTCTAACGCTGCGTCAAAAGATCGCAGCCTTCGGCAGCTCCTACATGGATAGACGCGTCAAGGCGGTAAATGTTTAAGTCTCCTCGATAATCAAACTGGCCCCCTGATTGCGCACGTTACCGACGGCTTTGCCGACTTTGTACCACTCGAACACTTCACTGCCTTCACCTTCGAACAACAGCATTTGCTCGGCGCGTTCAACGGGTGTCGCGGGGTCGAGCCATTCGCGCACCAACTCTGCGCGGAACACCACCGGTCGGCGATCGTGGATATCGAGCATGCCGCCGGCGGCATCGGCGGTGATGATCACGAAACCGTCGTCGTCTCGGGCCGCTGTTTCGGCTGTCGGAAATTGGCCAATGGCAGCGCAGAAAACCGCCCCATGATCCGCCCGACGAATCAGCCACGGTTGTCGGGATTTGTCTTCGCTATCAACCCATTCAAACCAGTTGTCCACGGGCACAATCAAGCGATGTCGCCAGATCGCCCGGAAGAACGGTCCGTGGGCGACTTTCTCTACCCGGGCATTAATCGGTGGTGGGCGATCCTTGGCCCAATGCGGGCGCCAGCCCCAGCGCAGATTGTCGGCTTGCAGGTGTTGCTCTTGTTGATGCAGGACGGCCAGCGCGGTGGTCGGCGCCGCGTTATAGCGATCAAGCGGCGCATCGCCAACGTGGTTGATCAACGCGTCGGGAATGCTCAGCACCGCGACAAAGTCGTGAATGCCACGGTACTGCGAGAGTCTTCCGCACATGGGCCGATCTCCGGTTGGAGTTTTCAGCTTAGTCGCTGGCGCTCTGACCGGTGAATGTGTCGCGCCAGTTCAACCAGCGGCGTTCGAGCATGGCGAGCAGGCCGTCGCTGAATTTACCGAGCAAGGCGAGCACGATGATCGCGGCCAGCACGATGTCCGGCCGCGAGGTTTCCCGGCCGTCACTGAGCAGATAACCCAAGCCTTTGGTGGCCGCGATCAGTTCCGCTGCCACGAGAAACATCCACGCCAGACTCATGCCGCTGCGCAACCCGGTGAACAGGCCGGGCAGGGCGGCCGGCAGCAATATTCGTCGCACCAGTTGCAAGCGGCTGAAGCCATAGATGCGGCCGACTTCCACCAGTTTGCGGTCAATGTTGCGTATGGCCGCGACGACGTTGACGTACACCGGAAAGAACGCACCAATGGCGATCAAGACAATTTTCGAGGTCTCGTCGATGCCCAGCCACAACAACAGCAGTGGCACCCAGGCCAGGCTCGGGATTGAACGCAGGGCGGCGAAAGTCGGTTCCAGATAGGCCTCGGCTTCGCGGCTCAAACCGACCCAGGCGGCAAACACCAGCGCCAGACTGGCGCCAATGGCAAACCCCAGCAGCACGCGTATCAGGCTGGCGCCGATGTGTTTCCACAGCGCACCCTCAGCGAGGTCGGTGAGGGTCAGGGCAATCTCGCTCGGTGCCGGCATCTGGTAGGACGGCAGCCACCCGATGCGTACGATAATTTCCAGCGCAACGATGATCAGCAGCGGCAGGGCCAGGCCCTTGCAGCGGCGCTGCCATGCCGGATTTAAACGCGCAGGACGCTGGCGCGATACGGCAAGTGGCGCGGGCAAGTCTTTGCTGTGAGTGGTCATGGTTTTTGGCTCCGCTCACAACAAATCCGCGACGGGCGCGGATTTGTCCTGAGGCTGATCGGTTACTGGCGGGCGACGGCTTGCTGCACACCGCTGTCGAGCAATTGATCGATGACTTGATCGACATTCACCCCACGGCGCACCAGTTCCTCGGAGACCAGAATCGGCGCCGCTGCCTTGGAGGCACTGATGTCCTGTTGGGTCAGTTGCGGGCTGCTCAGATCGGTACGCGACAGTTGCAACTTGGCTACGTCCAGCGGCAAGCCGGACTCCTTGGCGAGGAGGGCGGCGAACTCATCAGGATTTTTCAGCGCCCAGTCGCGGGCCTGTTCGTAGGCTTTGATCACGGTTTCGATAGTCTGCGGATGTTCTTTGGCGTATTGCTCGGTGACACTGACCACGCCGTAGCTGTTGAACGCCGGGTTGCGGTAGAGCAGGCGCGAACCGGCCTGCACCTGACTGGCGGCCATGTGGGGATCAAGGCCGGCCCAGGCGTCGACATCGCCTTTTTCCAGCGCGGTGCGGCCATCTGGATGTTGCAGATGAACCAGTTCCACATCGTCTTTTTTGAGTCCGGCCTGTTGCAGGCTGCGTAGGGTGAACAGGTACGGGTCGGTGCCCTTTGTGGCGGCGATCTTCTTGCCCTTGAGGTCGGCGACGGTCTGATATGGCGAATCCTTGCGCACCACCAGCGCTGTCCATTCGGCGCGGCTGTAGACGTAGACCGATTTGATCGGGCTGCCATTGGCCCGGCTTAGCACGGCGGCGAGGCTGGCGCTGGAGGCGAAATCCACGCCCCCACTGTTCAGGTATTCCAGCGAGCGGTTGCTGCCCTGGCTCAATACCCAACTGACTTTGGTTTGCGGCAAGGCCTTTTCGAGGAAGCCGAAGTGCTTAAGCACCAGGCTGACTGGCGAGTAATAGGCGTAGTCGAGATGCACTTCAGCCGGCGCGGTTTCAGCCGCGTGGGCGAGCGGTTGCAGGCTCAGCACCATGGCGCTGGCAGCCAGCAGGGTTTTGAGTCGGGGAAAGAACGATGTCATGGGGGCGCTCCGGCAAAGGCACAGGTTTCTTATGTCCAAAAAGATATTTTTATCGAATGCTTCCTGCATGAATGGAATATTGCAGGCTCTGTGCCATGTGCTTGAGAGCGCCGGTTTATAAGGGTTTTAACGCCAGGTGCAGGATTTCAGCTGTTGCGTGGGAAACAGTGTGGTTCGCAACTGTTGCCAAGCAAACAGCAAGTATCAACCGTGATGAGCTTATGCATTTATCGAATTTCAAAACCGCGAATCAACAGCGTTATGGTCTATGTAATTACTTTCGCAGGACTCGCCATGAAGCTTTCTCGTTTCCTCGGCAGTGGGTTAATCACTGCATTATTTACCTCGCCGCTTTCCTACGCAGCCGAGCCCTTGGTCCTGCACGTCGGCGATCAGAACTACTACAACATCCGTGCCTCGGTGGAGGCGTCCGGCGTGTTGAAAGACGCGCCTTATACCGTCGACTGGAAGCACTTCCAGGCCGCTGCACCCTTGGCGGAAGCCTTGCAAACCGGTTCGCTGGATCTGGGCTTTCTGGGCGATTCCGGTTTTCTGTTTCTGGCTGCCAAGCAGGCGCCGGTGAAACTGATTGGCGTATCGCGGCAGAATCCGGACACCATCGCGTTACTCGTGCCAAAGGATTCGCCGGTAAAAACCATCGCTGATCTGAAGGGCAAGAAAGTCGCTTATTGGCCTGGCGCCTGGAGTCAGCAGTTGACCTTGCGCGCCCTGGAGCAGGGCGGTCTGCCGGAAAACTACGTCGATTTCGTCAAGCTAATGCCGATCGATGCCGCCGCAGCGTTGCCACAGGGCAGTATTGACGCTTTCCCGGTGTGGGAACCGTACATTTCCCAGCAGATCGTGTTCTCCGGCGCGCGACCGATCCTGACCGCAAAAAATCTGATGCCGGGGCTCAGCGCTATCGCCGCGTCGACGCCGTCCATCGACAGCAAGCGTGCCGCCATCGCGGATTTCCTCGGCCGTTTGAAACAGGCGCGAGCCTGGGTCGACAGCCACACCGATGACTACGCCGATCTGTGGGCAAAGAAAGCCAATCTCGATCAGCAGGTGTCTCGGCACTGGTTGCGTCAGGCGCACATGACTGTGGGACCTGTAGACGAGCAGGCGGCTTCAGACCTGCAAAGCACTGCCGACTTCCTGTTCAAAGTGAAAGCGCTGCCGGCGCCGTTGGCCACCGCCGCGATTATAGACACGTCTTTTCAGCAGGCATTGACGCACTGAGCGAGCGCCGGAACCAAACCCTGTGTACCTTATCCAACCTCGGCTCGAATATCCGAGCGCAGGGATGGATAAGGGCGAGGGAGTTTTGCCAATCGATCACATGACGGCCGTCGCCGTGCTCAAGGCAAAACATGACATCCGGATTCAAACTTCTTTGTGCTGCGCTGATTGCGCTTGGGCTGGCCGGTTGCATCGCCGCCCCGATAGAAATGACTGCGCAAACCGAAACGCGCCTGAAGACCCAGGCGCCGGTGCGTTTTCTGTTGACGTTCGACGATGGCCCCAGCGCTTCGAGTTTGTGGAATCCGTCGGCCACAGTGCTCGACAGTCTCAAGGACAATCCGCTGCAGCCAGACATCAAAGCGGTGTTCTTTGTGCAGACGCGCGCACCGCGAGCGGGCAACAGTGACATCGGTCGCGGCATCATGCGGCGTGAGCATGAGGAGGGCCACATACTGGCGTTTCACACGGCCACCCACTGGCACACCAATCATCGTTTGCTCGACCCGCAAGAACTCGAAGAATCGCTGACCAACGGCACGGCTGATATCGCTGCCATCACTGGCGCGCCACCGAAGTTGCTGCGCCCGCCGTTCTGGAATTACGACAAACGTACCTTTGCCGCCTATCAGCAGCACGGCTTGCATGTGTTGCTCACGGATTTAAGTACCAACGACGGCAAGATCTGGGGCTTCAATGCCAGCCCGAGGCGCCGGGCCAACCTATTGCGGCAGTTATCGGAAGTCCGTGAACGGATTGCCCTCGGCGAGCTGCCGACTGTGGACGGGGTGATTCCGGTGGTGGTGACGTTCCATGATCTCAACCGCTATACCGCGCGGCACACGCGCGAATACCTGCAGATTCTGCTCGATAGCGCCGCCGCCACGGGCGTGAAGCTGGCTGACAAGCCTTTCTACGATGATCACGCTGAGCTTGAGAAAGCCGCATTGGCTCGTACGGTAGAAAAAAGCTCAGAGCCGGTGAGCTTGCCGGGGATGTGGAACTGGATATGGGATCACGACGCGCACTGAGGGCGGGGTGGAAAGTTGTGATCGGGTTGGCATTTTGTATCGGGCAAGCCACAACTGGCTCATCTATGCTCAACGAGTCGACCGACCCATCGCCTGCGAGGCGTGCACTCATGCTTGCCATTAACGAAATTTGCCGGATTGTCGAATCCGGCTTTCCTGCGTTCAAGTGCGAGTGCATTCCGAATTCGCAGGGCCTGCTGCAGATCAAGGTTTATGAGGCTGACAGCGAGCGCGTCGAATTGCTGCTCACTGGCGTTTCCCCGGAACACCTCGTCACGATCCGTGACATTTCCAACTTCATCGGTGAATTACGCACCGAAATGAGCGCTGGCCGTCGAGCCTTCGCGGGCTAACACCTCATAAACGCCGTTGAAACGCTTCAACGATGCGCAGCGTCGCCTCGCTGGTGTGCAGATTGCGCACCGCGTCCAGTGGGTGCCAGATGCAATCGGTGATCTCGTTCTGGGGGCGCACTTGCTCAAAGTCCGGCACGGACGCCTCGTAGACATGGTGCCGCGTGCTGCCGCTATGCAGTTCCATCAGGTACAACACATCGTCGGCGGCAAGGCCGGTTTCTTCCTGCAATTCGCGCACGGCTGCCTCTGCCCGGGTTTCGCCGGGCTCGACCTTGCCGCCGGGCAATGTCCAGCGGCAGTGGGGTTTGCGTACCAGGAGAACGTGGCGATCCTGTTCGCATATAACGGTTGCGCGTACTTTCATCTGTTACCTGTTTACTGCTTGTCACGAGATAGTAATAAAACTGCAATATTTGAGCCGGGGCCAGCAACAAAGGTTTCCTTGGAGTTTGGAGCGTTTGCGGCGGGGAAAAGTGCCAGATCCATGACGGATGCGGCTTGCGACACCCGGTCGGCATTTCGGGCGGATCAGGGTGTAAGGTAAAAGCGTGAAGCTGGATCTGACCGTTAGCGAAATGGAGGTGTCCATGAGCATGCCGATGTTGAACAAGATGCACATGAACGGCTATGACGTGCTAAGCGTGAACAATGGCCCATGGCGGGTTTGCACCCAGGGCGATCGGCTGGCGTCGTTTGGCAGCCAGGAGGAAGCACTGGCCTATGCCGCCGCACTGCCTGGCTACAAAAAACGCTCGACGCGCGCGCAAAGTCACAAAACCCACTGACAGGCAGGCTGTAACGAAAGAGCCCCGGCATGTGTCGGGGCTTTTGTTTAGGGTAGGGCGGGTGGGTCTCAGTGGACCTTGGTTCGGCTGATGGCGCGGGCTTTCACTTCCTTGGCATAGAGTTGCAGCCGTTCCTCATCGCTTTGCAGTACCTCACAGGATCTCAGCACGCTTTGCGCATCTGCCTCGTTACCGGATTTGCGCAGTTGTTCTGCGATACGTTTGAGGTCGACCGCCGACCATCTCAAGTCCGATGCAACGCTTTGCAGGTCGCGTTGAAGTTCGTGTTCGTATTCATTGAGCCGCATGATCACCTCCAGAACATTCTCGGTAGAAAAGAGTAGTCGCATTTTTCGTCGATGGGCAAAGCCTGTTCGTCAGCACGCTGAACGGTTGTGAAAAGTTGTGCAGATTGCGCCAAGGGCGCGGTGCCACGATGGATGTAGTGCCGCTTACACGCTACATTCACTTTTTTCAGATCAGGAATACACCATGCGGATATGGATCGGGAGTCTGGCGTTGACCCTGTTGGCAGGTTGCTCGTTGCCGGCATCGCTGGTGCCGGGTGAGCCGAATATCAGCAAGACCAGCGCCAAGTCGCCCAAGGACTATGCTGCGTGTTTATTACCGTTGTGGCAGCGGGATGTCGCGAAAACCTCGCAGACGTCGATTTCCAACGGCTACCGCATCACCGCGCCGAGCATCATCACGGCGGACGAGATTCTCGACATCGTCAAGTACAAGGATGGCAGTCGGGTTTCGCTGTATCAGGGGCCTCCGTGGGCCAAGTCCGGGTCGTTGCGCCAATCGGTGCGTGACTGCCTGTAACCACGCCTGCAGGCGGTGTGCATCGAGCGCCGGCCATCAATGGCCAATCCGGACGCATCGCCTTCAACCATCCCGCTCTCTGAGCGGGTTTTTTTTGCCCGCGAGAAGGGCTATGACTAAAACTCATTGCCCCATGATTTTTAATGGTTACGGCCGGCTCCAGTCCCGGTGTTAAAAAATCGCAAACACAGCTCATCAATAACAACCAGAGAGCGTTTGCAGCCATGTCCCATTTCTCCCGCCGCAACTCACCGCGCCCGTTATTGACCACACACGCCACTCGGCCCGTGTGAGCTATCGAACATCCCTCGTATCGCACAAGAGTAATGACTGATGAAAGAACTCGACCTGTACATCGGTGAAGGTTTCGAAGGCCCGGGCGTGAACGCCGCGCACATCAATATTCTGATTGGCCCGCGTAACGGCCCGGCCGGGCAGGCGTTCGCCAACAGCCTCGCGTCGCCGAGCCAGGGGCACTGCCCGTTCATGGTGATTGCGCAGCCGAACATCCCGGTCAAACCGATGACCTTGTACGTGAATAAAGCCGCGATCAGCAGCGACCTGCACGGCAACGCCACGTGGGGCGCCTCGCAGGCCGGGATCGCCAAAGCCGTGCTCGAAGCGCTGCTCGACGGCACGCTGCCGCCGGAAGCCGAAGACGAATGGGCAATCGTCACCGCCAATTGGGTCAACCCGGCGTGCGACGACCTCGATGCGGTGTACCTGAACAACTACAACGCCTGCCGCACCGCGATCCGCGCGGCACTGACCGGCAAGCCGGAAACCGCGCAACTGAAAGACGTCGTTGCGCACATCAGCAATCCTTTCTACACGCCAAAAGCCTGAGGTCGACGCCATGCAATACATCCGTTTGGGCAACTCCGGCCTGCAGGTTTCGCGTCTGTGCCTGGGCACCATGAACATGGGCACGCCGGACTGGAAACCGTGGATCTTCAATGAAAAGCAGAGTGAGCCGATCGTCGCGCACGCACTGGACAACGGCGTGAACTTCATTGACCTCGCCGACTTCTATTCCGCCGGTGTCGGCGAAGAGGTGGTGGGTCGCATCGTCAAGCGTCTGGCCCGTCGCGAAGATCTGGTGATCACCACCAAAGTCGGTTACGGCACCCGCAGCGGCATGAACGCCAGCGGCCATTCGCGCAAGCACATCATGGACAGCATCGATGCCTCGCTGAAGCGTCTGGACATGGATTACGTCGACGTCTTCATGCTGCATTACTTCGATGTGAACACCCCGGTCGAAGAAACCATGGGCGCCTTGAATGACATCGTGCGCTCCGGCAAGGCCCGTTACATCGGCGTTTCGACCATGCTCACCGGGCAACTGGCGAAGATCCTCATGGCCTGCGAGCGCAATGGTTGGGTCAAACCGATCAACATGCAGCTGCAACTGAACTGCGCTTACCGCGAAGAAGAGCGCGAAATGATTCCGTTCTGTCGCGATCAGGGCATCGGCGTATCGGTGTTCAGTCCTTTGGCGCGTGGTCTGTTGACCGGTGACGTGCAGTCGACCCGCAACCAGACCGACTTTTTCACTCAGCAGATGTACAGCGACGAAGCCTCGTTCGAAATCGCCCACTCGGTGCAGCGCGTAGCCCGAGCTCGCGGTGTGTCGAATGCGCAGATCGCCCAGGCTTGGGTGGCGAACCATCCGGGCGTTGATTGCATGCTGGTCGGCGCCGACACCACCGCGCAATTCGACAGCGCATTGGCCGCACTTGAAACCAGGCTCGACGCTGATGAATTGCATGAGCTGGAACGCAATTACACCCCGTGCGACGTGATCAACGATTACACCGCCGGCAAACGCATCCTCCGCTCGGCGCGTCCGGGGCTTGAGCGTTTCACTCTGCAGGGAGCGGTGGCATGAGCGATTTGATCCGTCACGGCAACTTCATCGATGGCCAGTGGGGGCAGGGCGGCGCGACCTATCCGGTGCGCAATCCGGCCAACGGCGAGCTGATCACTGAGGTGCAGAAGGCTGGCGCCGAAGAGACCAACCTGGCCATCGACGCCGCCCACCGCGCACTGCCGGCGTGGCGCAAATTGACCGCGAAGGAACGCAGTCAACGCCTCAAGCGCTGGAGCGAATTGATGCTCGCCAACCAGAAGGATCTGGCCACGCTGCTCAGTCGTGAACAAGGCAAGCCGCTGGCCGAGGCCATGGGCGAAGTGGTTTACGCGGCGAGTTTTCTTGAGTGGTTCGGCGAGGAAGCCAAGCGGGCCTACGGCGATGTGATCCCGAGCCACAAGGCCGATGCGCGAATCATCGTGGTCAAGGAAGCCATTGGTGTGGTCGCGGCGATCACCCCGTGGAATTTCCCGTTGGCGATGGTCACTCGCAAGGTCGGGCCGGCGCTGGCGGCGGGTTGCACGATGATTCTCAAACCATCGGAAGAGACGCCGCTGTCGGCCTTTGCCTTGGCCGTGTTGGCCGAACAGGCGGGGATTCCGGCCGGTGTCTTCAACATTGTGTCCGGCGATGCCGTCGCCATCGGTGGCGCGCTGCAGGCATCGAGCATCGTGCGCAAATTGTCCTTCACCGGCTCTACTCGCACCGGCAAGTTGCTCATGCGTCAGGCCGCCGACACCTTGAAAAAGGTCTCGCTGGAACTGGGTGGCAACGCGCCGTTCATTGTCTTCGACGATGCTGATCTGGATGCCGCAGTCAAAGGCGCAATGGCCTCGAAATTCCGCAATACCGGGCAGACTTGCGTGTGCGTGAATCGCTTCTTTATTCAGGGCGGCGTCTACGAAGCCTTCACCGGCAAGCTTGCGGAAGCGGTGGCGGCGATGCGCGTCGGCAGTGCACTGGACGGTGACACCGAACAAGGTCCACTGATCAACAGCGCGGCGCTGGCCAAGGTGGAAAGCCATGTCAGCGATGCCCTGGAGAAGGGCGCGAGACTGTTGTGCGGCGGCCGCCGCCACGCCTTGGGCGGCACGTTCTACGAGCCGACCATCCTCACCGAAGTTAACGGCGACATGCTGATTGCCCAGGACGAAACCTTCGGTCCGGTGGCAGCGTGCTTCCGCTTCAAGGACGAGGCCGAAGTGCTGAAACGCGCCAATGACACGCCTTTCGGGTTGTCGGCGTATTTCTACAGCCGCGACTTCGGCCGGGTCTGGCGTATGGCTGAAGGCCTGGAGGCGGGCATGGTCGGGATCAACGAAGGGATCATCTCCACTGAAGTGGCACCGTTCGGCGGAATCAAGGAATCGGGCCTCGGTCGCGAAGGTTCGAAGTACGGTCTGGATGACTATCTGGAGATCAAATACCTGTTGATGGGTGGTCTCTGATTCCCCGAAAACAACAATCTTTGTGGGCGCTGAGCCTGCTCGCGAAGACGGTCTATCAGTGGAAAGTAATGTGACTGACATGCCGCCTTCGCGAGCAAGCTCGGCTCCCACAAAAAGCAAAAGCAAGAGCAATCGGTTTCTCCGTCAATAACAACAATTGGAGACGAACATGTCCGCTCAACCCATAAAAATCGATGACCTGCCGATCGGCCGGTTTCACATCAAGATCGCCGGCCTGACCTTCGGCGCGCACTTCACCGACGGCTACATTCTCGGCCTGATCGGTATCGCGTTCACCTTGCTCAGTCCGCAGATGCAGCTGGATGCGTTCTGGCAAGGCTTGATCGGCGCGTCGGCGTTGATCGGGCTGTTTCTCGGCAGTCTGTTTTTCGGCTGGATCTCCGACAAGGTCGGCCGCCAGAAAATCTTTCTGGTCAGTTTTGTGCTGATCACCGTGGCCTCGGTGATGCAGTTTTATGTCGAAACAGCGATGAGTCTGTTTCTTTGCCGAGTGCTGATCGGCATCGGCTTGGGCGGCGACTTCAGCGTCGGCCACGCGATGCTGGCCGAGTTCTCGCCGAAAAAACATCGCGGCGTTTTGCTCGGTTCTTTCAGCGTGATCTGGACCTTCGGTTACGTTGCCGCAACCTTCGCTGGCACGGCGATGCTCAGCCTTGGTGATGATGCCTGGCGCTGGATGCTGGCATCGTCGGCGATTCCGGCGGCGTTGATCCTGATCGCGCGCATCGGCACGCCGGAATCACCGCGCTGGCTGGTCAATCAGGGACGCATCGCCGAGGCGCGGGCGATCGTCAAAAAACACTTGGGCGATAACGTCGAACTCGACGAAACCCGCTCTACGGAAACCCGTTCCGGGTATGCGGTGCTGTTCAGCCGTGAGTACCGCAAGCGCACCGCGTTCAACTGCCTGTTCTTCGTGTGCATCGTGATGCCGTACTTTGCGATCTACACGTTCCTGCCGTCGATTTTGCAGAAGATGGGCCTGGCCGAAGGATTTGGTACCGAGTTGATGTTGAACATGCTGCTGATCCTCGGCGCGCTGATCGGTATCTGGTGCACGATCAAATTCACCCGGCGTGGATTCCTCATCAACTCGTTCATCATTCTCGCGGCGGCGCTGTTTCTGCTGGCGGTACTGCCGGGCAGTGCGGCGTGGCTGATGGTGCTGGTGTTTGGTCTGTTTACGTTGGTGTTGTCGGCGGTGAGCAATCTGGTCGGGGTGTTCCCGGCGGAGAGCTTTCCGACCGAGGTTCGCGCCAGCGGTATCGGGCTGGCGACGGCAGTGAGTCGCTTGGGGTCGGCCGTCAGTACGTTCCTGCTGCCGGTGAGTGTGGCCGGGATCGGATTGAGCCCGACGATGGGCATTCTCGCGGCGATTCTGGCGATTGGTGCATGGCTGTCGTGGGCGTGGGCGCCGGAGACCAAGTCGCTGACGTTGAGTCAGGCGTGCAAGGCGCAGACCACGGTGGAGGGGAGTTCGATTGTGGTGAGCAAAGTCGTCACGCCGATTTGATGTGCAAGGCTTAAAACCTCCCCCCCTCACCCCAGCCCTCTCCCCAGAGGGGCGAGGGGAAAGGGGGCCGATCTTTGTGGCTTTCAACGTTTGCGTTCGACTCGAGATTTCAGATCGGTGTCCCCCATACATTCACCCCGACCAGTTCCCTCTTCCTTTGTGGGGCGAGGGGGAAAGGGGGCAGATCTATGTAGTATTCAGAATCTACGTCCGACTCGATATTTCAGGTTGCCGCACTTCGCACATTCACCACCGTCAGTTCCCTCTCCCTCCGGGAGAGGGCTAGGGTGAGGGGCTCTTTCAGGGATTGCTCACCAGGCTCAGCCAATCGGTGAACAGCTTCACTTTCGACAGGCCTTGCTTGTCATTCGCCACATCCAGCCAATACCCATACGGGCCGATCACTTCAATCGGAGTGATCGGCACCAGGCTGCCGTTGGCCAACTCCTTCTCGATCATCTGCCGATCAATCACCGCCAGTCCGCCACCCGCCAGTGCGGTGTGAATCACCTGATCCAGCGTGCTGAATTCCAAGCCTTGTCCCGCATCGATATCCTCTCGCCCCATCGCCGCCAACCAGTTCTCCCAGACCTTCAGACGCTTGCCGTCATGCAGAATGTGCAACAACGGAAACTCGTGCAGGTCTGGCGCTTGATCGCCGTTAAACAGCTCCGGACTGGCCACCGCAATATGCCGTTCCATGACCAATAACTGACTGGCGCAGTGGGTTGACGCGGCGAGGCCAAAACGAATGTGGCAATCGATGTCCGCGAGGCTGTCGTGACTGGCCTGATTGGTCACGCTGAGGCTGATATCGGGGTAGCGCTGGCAGAACGCGCGCAGGTGTGGCGACAGCCAGCGTGTCGCCCAGGTCGGTGGGGCGAGTACGCGCAGGCGCTGGCGCAGATTGGGCACGCGTACCGCTTGCAGGGCGCGTTCCATATGGTCGAAGGCTTCGGCCAGATGCGGTTTGAGATTGCTGCCGGCTTCGGTCAACGAGAGGCCTTGCGGGGTGCGCACGAACAGCGCGACGCCGAGGTAGTCTTCGAGTTGTTTGATCTGGCGACTGACTGCGCCCTGGGTGACGTTAAGGCCGAGTGCGGCCTGGCTGAAGCTGCGATGACGCGCGACTTCTTCGAACACGCGCAGGGTGTTGAGGGAGGGCAGTTTACGCATGGAGGCAGAACCCCGGATCGAGCGTTTGGCTCGGTTTGTTTTTGTAGGTTTTGTTTGTAGGGGGTATCTGACTATTGGTGAGGGTTTGATGCAAGTGGAGTTTGTGCGGGCGCCTTCGCGAGCAGGCTCGCTCCTACCCTGGAATGCAATTCCAATGTGGGAGCGAGCCTGCTCGCGAAAGCTATCTCATCGGCGCAATCATGTCGGGATCAGAAGTAGTAACCAACGTTCACATACAACTGGTTCTCCCACTGATCCAGCCCACCCGCAGCCAGACTCTGGGTGTAACTGCTGCCGCCAATGTACGGATCATTCCGGCCAAACAACCACTCGGCCGCGACCCACAATTTGCTCACCGAAAACGAGCTGCCGAGGATCATCCGCTCTGACGTCTTGTAGCCGCTGGCGGATTTGTCGAAGGCGCTGTAGTTGGCGTAAAGCTTGACCCCGCTGACCTGATCAAAGAGGTATTTGCCTCCGACGTCATAGCTCAGGTCGGCCACGTACAGATTGCCGCGACTGGCGACGTTGTAGGTGCCGTCGTAGCCGCCGAGGGTGACCACTTCATCACTGCCGGGATTGCGCGGCGACATCTGTTGCCGCGCCGCTTGCAGTTGCACGCCCCAAGGCCCGTTCTTGCCCAGATAGTGGATGGCCACGGCGTTGCGCCGGCCATCGCTGTGGGTGTCGCGGTTTTGCAGGCTGGAAGTCAGGCCGGAGACGCCGACCTCGGACTTCCACGGGCCCAGATCGAGTGCCTTGGCCACGCGCAGCACCAGGGTGTTGCGCTCCTGATTGTCGCTGCCGTCAGCCACGTAACTGTCGGCCTCGGAGACGATGCTGGAGTAGCTCACGCCATTGCTGGTGCCTTTGCCTTGCCACGCCGGGCGCAGGTAGTAACCGGCCTGGACGTTCCAGTCGCCACTTTGCTGGATGTACTTGGCGCCGACCTGTTGCACGTCTTCGAGGCCGATAACGTTGCCAAGGGTTTCGTAGAAGGTGCTGCCGAAGTACGGCTGCAAGCCGAACGGCACGGTGTTCAGGCCGACCTGCACTTGCTGATCGGGATTGAATTTGTAGCCGACCCACGCGAACTTGGCGAACTGGATGTCGCCGTAGTTTTTCGTGTACTGGTAGGGATACGAACGACCGTAAAAGCGGTACTGCGCTTCACCGATCCAGCTGTCGGAATTGTACTTGGCACTGAGGAATACCGTGTCGAGGCCGAACTTCTGAATGTCGCGATCCGGGTCCAGGTCCCAGCGCGCTCGAATGGCGCCGCCCAGATCAAGATTGTCGGTGACCTGCACAGCCATCGCCGGAGCGGCAATGCTGCAGAACAGGACGATGGACGTGGTGCGCAAGCGAAAGGAAGCAGAGAAGGGCATGGAGCGGCTCTCGATTGTTTTTATTAGAGATGCCGCGCAGTTTTGCCATCCGCTGGTGGTTGAACAAACGATAAAAACGGTGAGTAAACCTGCGTCGAATGCATGTTACTCGGAAATTCCTGTAGGACAGTCCGGCACAGTCGTGGGATGCTTTGCGCCCTGTCAGTGGTTTTCGAGTGCCTTGATATGAAACGCAAAATGCCCGGCCTGAACGCACTCAAAGCGTTCGAGGTGGCCGGCAGCACCGGTAGTTTTACCCGCGCCGCCGAGTTGCTCAATGTCACCCAAAGCGCCGTCAGCCGGCAGGTGCGGCAATTGGAAGAACAGCTCGGCGAGAGTTTGCTGGAGCGCCGCCATCACCATTTGGAGCTGACCGGTGCCGGCAAGATCCTCCTGCGGGCATTGCACCAGTCATTCGACAAGATCGAGCTGACAGTGCGCAGCATTCAGCAGAAAACCCACTCCAACCGCTTGCATATCAATGCGCCGCCAACCTTTACCAGCCGCTGGTTGATGCCGCGTCTGGGCCGTTTGCGCGAGCAACACCCGGAGCTTGAGTTGAGCATCACCACACGCTTGCAGGACAGCCTCGCGGAAACCAGCACGCTCGATTGTGCGATCCGTTTTGGCGACGGCGAGTGGGACGGTCTCGACAGTTCATTGTTGATTCAGGAGCGCCATATCGCCGTGTGCGCCCCCTCTCTGTATGCCCGCGAAAGTGGCGAGTCGGGCATTGATCTCAATCGCCTGACGTTGTTGCACGTATTGGCCAGGGAGGATCAGCGTTATCTGACCTGGAAACATTGGCTCGATGCGGCGCGGATCACCGGCGTGGATACCCAGGGCGGCTACGAGTTCGATCTACTGGATCTGGCGATTCGGGCGGCGACCGATGGTCTGGGCATCACCATTGCCGACTGGCACATGGTCGCGGCCGAGTTGGCCAGCGGGCAGTTGACGCAAGTGCTGAATGTGCATGTGGAGGGGCACCAGTCGTATTGGCTGGTGACCCGGCCGGAGCAGACCGAGATGCCGCAGTTGCAGGTTTTTTCGCAATGGCTGCAAGAGGAAATCTGGCTGGCGCAGCGCCAGTTAGAGCCCTCGACCGCTGCTATCTGAGTCAGCCCAGATTCCCTTGTAGGAGTGAGCCTGCTCGCGATGGCGGTCTCTCAGCGAAAAATATGTGACTGACCACCACCATCGCGAGCAGGCTCACTCCTACAGGGGGTTTATGCTGATACGGGGGTAACCTGCATTTTTCGAATGTTCCACCGCCCGATAAATCGTTTGTTCAACCCGCCATCGATGACAAGACTAGTTGCATTGATAAAAACAAACGATGGGCGATGCACATGCGAACCGAGCGAAATTTTGTTAACGGCCAATTTATCGAGCCTGCCAGCGCGGCGCTGATCGCGGTCTACAACCCTGCCACCGAAGCGTTGCTCGGTCATGTGTCGGGTGCCACCGCCGAAGAAGCCACCGCGGCGGTCGATGCGGCGGCAGCGGCACAAAATGTCTGGGGCAAACTCACCAGCATCGAGCGCGCCGAACATCTGCGAGCCTTGGCCACCGCCCTTGAAGATCGCGCTGAAACCATCGGTGCCGCACTGGCCGCCGAATCCGGCAAAAGCGTTAGCGATGCCAGCAACGAAGCCCGTTACGCCGCGCAGATCACTCGCTACCACGCAGAGTGGGCGCGCCGTATCGAAGGCGAAATCATCCCCAGCGACAGCCCTGACGAAAACCTGTTTCTGCACCGCGAGCCGATCGGCGTCGTTGCCTGCCTGATCCCGTTCAACTACCCGGTTTACACGTTGCTGCGCAAAATCGCCCCGGCGCTGATCGCCGGTAACACCGTGGTGGTGCGCCCGAGCAACAACACACCGACCTCGGCATTTGAAATTGCCAAAGCGGTGCAGCAATCGGGCATGCCGGCCGGTGTGATCAACATCCTGACCATGGATCACGCCACGGCAGCGGCCGTTTGCACCCATAAAGCCGTGGGCCTTATTACCCTAACCGGCAGCGTCAACGCCGGGCGCATCGTTCTCGATTATTGCAAGGCAAACATCGCCAAACCTTCGCTGGAACTGGGTGGCAAGACCCCGGCGATCATCGAAGCGGATGCCGACCTGGAAGCGGCCGCGACAGCAATCATCGCGTCGAAAACCACGCATTGCGGCCAGTTGTGCACGGCGGTAGAGCGTGTATATGTGCAGGAAAGTGTCTACGACCGGTTCCTCGCACTGCTCAAGGCCAAAATCGCTGCAGTGAAATTCGGCGACCGCGCCACCGACGCCCACCTGATGGGACCGCTGGTCAACGCCAGTTCGCAGCGGAACATCCACGCTTTGGTCGAGCGCGCCATCGCTGCCGGCGCGACGCTCGAAAGCGGTGGCGTGTTGCCGCAAGGGCCGGGGCATTTCTATCCGCCGACTCTGCTCAGCGGTTGCCGTCAGGACATGGAAATCGTCCAAGAAGAAATATTCGGTCCGGTGCTGCCGGTGCTCAAGTACTGCGACATTGATGAAGCGCTGGCGATGGCTAACGATCATCAGTTCGGTCTGTCATCGGTGCTCTACACCGAGAACTACCGGACCGCACAGAAAGTCGCCAACGCCATCGAAGCCGGCGAGTTGTACGTCAATCGCACCCCGGCCGACCCGTATCAGGGCTACCACGCCGGCTGGAAACGCTCGGGCCTGGGCGGCGATGACGGCAAGCACGGCATGCTCGAATTCACCCAGACCCGACTCGTGGTCATGAAGTACTGATCCACCGCAACACGCCTCACGCTGCACCTATAAAAACAATTATCAGGGGCGCCCGGAGCACGGGTCGCCCGAGGTCACTTCAATGTCCAAGCATGCATCCTCTGCTGCCGCTGTTCAGGGTTCCACGTCGGCTGTGAAAAGCCAGAGCGACAAGGGAAGTCGCTATTTCCAATTGATGTTGCTGGTGCTCGCCGCCGGCGCAATCTATCCGATTCTCTATCTTCGTCAGGTCTATCAAACGACCATGCTCGAGGTGTTCCAGATCAACCACAGCGAGCTGGGTTATTTGTACTCGATGCTCGGCACGATTTTTCTGCTCAGCTACTTGCCTAGCGGTTGGCTGGCCGACCGCATTGCGCCGCGCTTTCTGATTTTCTTCTCGCTGGTGGCCACCGGTGCTCTGGGCCTGTGGTACTCGACGGCACCGTCGATGAGCGGGCTGATGATCATCTTCGGTTGCTGGGGGGTGACCACCGGTTTGACCTTCTGGGCCTCGGTGCTCAAGCGCGTGAAGATGATTGCTCATCACACGGAACAGGGCCGGTTCTTCGGGATTCTCGACGGTGGTCGCGGGCTGGTTGAGGCGTTGCTGGCGACGGTCGCGCTGGGTCTGTTCGCGTTTGCCACGGAGACACGGGGCGAGTCGACCGCCGAAGGCTTCAAACACGTGGTTTATCTGTATGCCTTCACCTGTATCGCCATCGGTTGCTTGCTGGTGCTGATCAAGGACCCGAAGTCGATGGAAGACACGCCCGCGGTGGAGAAGGGCAAGTTCAATCTGCTCAGCGATCTGGGCACGCTGGTGAAGATCCCGGAGCTGTGGCTGGTGACCGCCATCGTGTTCTGCGGGTATCACATCTTCTGGGCGACCTACAGTTTCTCCGATTACTTGCAAGGCAGCGGCATGACGGCGGTCATGGCCGGCACCATCACCACGATCAAATTGTGGATGCGCCCGATCGGCGGCATCGGTGGCGGCTGGCTGGGCGACAAATTCTCGAATATCTCGGTGCTGATCGTCGCGCTGCTGCTGGCCAGTCTGGCCATCGTCGGGCTTATCGTATTTCCGGGACTCAACAGTATGGGGCTGCTGATCGGCACGGTGATTTTCATCGGTCTGATGACTTACGCGATTCGTGGTCTGTACTGGGCGATTCTCGACAGCTGCAACATTCCGCTGCGCATCACCGGTCTGGCCATCGGCATCGTCTCGGTCGTCGGTTACATGCCGGATGCCTTTATCCCGCTGATCAACGGCTACCTCACCGAGCACTTTCCCGGCGCCCTCGGCTACAAGCTCTACTTCGGCTACATCGCGACTATCGGTCTGATCGGCACCCTCGCTGCTGTGACCTTGCGTGCCCGAATCAATCGTCAATCTTCGAAAAAAGCAGGTGCCTGAGATGAAAATCATCGCCCTTGAAACCCATATCGTTGCCGTACCGCCACCGCACATCGGCGGCATGTACTGGCTGTTCGTCAAGCTGAAGACCGATTGTGGCATTGAAGGTGTCGGCGAGATCTACGCCGCGACCTTCGGCCCGAAAGCCATGTTGCCGATTATTGAGGACGTGTTCGAACGCTACCTGCTCAATCACGATCCGCACCACATCGAGCGCTTCTTTCGCCAGGCGTATTCCAGCGGATTCACCCAGCGTCCCGATCTGACCATGATGGGCGTGGTCAGCGGTCTGGAGATGGCCTGCTGGGACATCATCGGCAAAGCCGCGAACAAACCGGTTTACGAGTTGCTCGGCGGCAAGGTCAATGAACGTCTGCGTTCCTACACCTACCTGTACCCGGTCAACAGCCGTGGCGAGTACGACTACGACGATCCGGATCTGGCCGCCGAGTGCGCGATAGAGAACATGAACAAGGGCTTCACCGCCGTGAAGTTTGATCCGGCCGGCCCTTACACCGCGTACTCCGGGCACCAGATTTCGCTGGAAGTGCTGGAGCGATGCGAAACCTTCTGCCGCAAGATTCGCGAAGCAGTCGGCGACAAGTGCGACCTGCTCTTCGGCACCCACGGGCAGATGGTGCCCTCGTCGGCAATCCGCCTGGCCAAGCGTCTGGAGAAATACGACCCGCTGTGGTTCGAAGAGCCAGTGCCGCCGGGGCAGGAAGAGGCCATGGCGCAGGTCGCGGCGAAGACCAGCATCCCGATCGCCGCTGGCGAGCGCCTGACCACCAAGTACGAATTCTTCAAGCTGTTGCAGGCTGGCGGCGCGTCGATTCTGCAGATGAACGTGGCGCGCTGCGGCGGTCTGCTCGAAGCCAAGAAGATCGCCAGCATGGCCGAAGCCTACTACGCGCAAATCGCCCCGCATTTGTACAACGGGCCGATTGGCGCGGCGGCGAGTTTCCAGTTGGCGACCTGTACGCCGAATTTCCTGATTCAGGAAAGCATCGAGACGTGGGGTGGCTTCCACGCGCAAGTGCTGACCAAACCGTTGCAGTGGGAGGACGGCTACATCATTCCGTCCACGGAGCCGGGCCTGGGGGTTGAGCTGAACATGGACGTGGTGCGCAAGCATTCGCCGTACACCGGCGAGCGTTTGCACCTGCAGATGGCGCCGACCCCGGTGGACGTGAAAGACAACTCACCAGCTCGCGGCTGACAGAGGCTTTAATTGCCAGGCCAGTCCCCTGTTGACGTGAGCTCGCTCGCGAACCGACGGGGTGTCAGGCAATGAAACTGCAAGCTGACAGGCAGTCTTCGCGAGCAAGCTCGCTCCCACAAGGGCGGCGAATTTTGTACAACGACTTACGCGGTAACCGTGCATGACATACGACTACATCATCGCTGGCGCTGGCGCCGCTGGCTGCGTGCTGGCCAACCGGCTCTCGGCCTCGGGCCAATACACCGTGCTGTTGCTGGAAGCGGGCGGCAAGGACAGTTCCCTGTGGTTCAAGATTCCGGTCGGCTTCGCCAAAATGTATTACAACCCGACCTTCAACTGGATGTATTACAGCCAGCCACAGAAACAACTGAGCAACCGCGAAATCTATGCACCGCGCGGCAAGGTGCAGGGCGGCTCCGGCTCGATCAATGCGATGATCTACGTGCGCGGCCAGGCTCATGATTTTGATGATTGGGCCGCCAATGGCAACGACGGCTGGGGCTTCAAGGACGTGTTGCAGTACTTCCGCAAACTGGAAAATCATCCACTGGGTGACAGCGAATATCACGGTGGCAGCGGCCCGATCAGTATTACGCCGATGAAGGGCCAGACCCATCCGATCTGCGATGTGTTTCTTGAGGGCTGCTCGGAACTTGGCTATCCGCGCAGTGAAGATTTCAACGGAGCGAAGTTCGAAGGGGCGGGTCTCTACGACGTTAACACCAAGAACGGTCAGCGCTGCTCCAGCAGCTTCGCGCACCTGCATCCAGCACTGAAGCGGCCGAACCTGACGGTCGAACACTTCGCGTTGGTGGATCGGGTGTTGTTTGATGACGCGCAACAACATGCGACCGGGATCTCGATTACTCAGCATGGCGTGGTACGAACCTTCACCGCACGCAAGGAAGTGATCTTGTGTGCAGGTGCCGTCGACACACCGAAGATCCTGCAACTGTCCGGCGTGGCGGATCGTGAGCTTCTGGCCAAACATCAGATTCCCTTGGTCAAACACCTGCCGGCAGTCGGGCAGAACCTGCAGGATCACCTGTGCGCCAGCTATTACTACAAGGCCAATATCCCGACGCTCAACGATGAACTGAGTTCGCTGTTCGGTCAGTTCAAACTCGGCGTGAAATACCTGCTGACGCGCAAGGGCGCCTTGGCCATGAGCGTCAATCAGGCCGGTGGTTTTTTCCGTGGCGACGCGCAGCAGAATCATCCGAACCTGCAGCTGTATTTCAACCCGCTGTCGTACCAGATCCCGAAAAACAACAAGGCCAGCCTCAAGCCTGAGCCGTATTCCGGCTTTCTGCTGTGCTTCAATCCGTGCCGGCCGACCAGCCGTGGGCATATCGAAATCGCCTCGAAAAATCCCCGGGATGCGGCGCTGATCGATCCGAATTACCTGAGCACGCAAAAGGATATCGACGAGGTGGTTCAAGGCAGTCGCCTGATGCGCAAGATCATGAATGCGCCGGCGCTAAAGTCCATTACCGTTGACGAGGTTTTGCCTGGGCCGGCGGTAGAAACAGACGAACAGATGTTGCAGTACTTCCGTGATAACTGTGGCTCGATCTATCACCTCTGTGGTTCGTGCGCGATGGGCGCTGACGAGCAGACGTCGGTGGTCGACAAGCGGCTGAAGGTGCACGGTTTCCAAGGGTTGCGGATTGTTGATGCGTCGATCTTTCCGAACGTGACATCGGGTAATACTCACGCGGCGGTGTTGATGGTGGCGGAGAAGGGCGCGGATCTGATTTTGCAGGATGCGTAATGAGTGGTGACAGTTGCGCGTGAGGGTTTTCAGCCGTGTGCACTAGGCTTTTGAGGGGCGGTCGATAGTCAGATCGGCCGGTCTTTCAAGGAGCCTCGGATCATGGATGATCTGGTCAAAGAAGTTATTCCGCTGTTGCAGTACCTGATTCCCGGTTTTTTGTCGGCGTGGATTTTTTACTCGCTGACGGCGTTCAAACGACCGGATACGTTTGGGCAGATTGTGCAGGCGCTGATTTTTACGTTTGTGATTCAGGGCGCGGTATTGGGGATTGGGGCAATTTGTCTGTGGGTGGGTTCGAAAGGCTTTTCTTTAGGGAAATGGGATGCTCGGGCGGAAGCATTGTGGGCATTTATTGTTTCAGTATGTCTCGCCGGGCTTTTCTGTTATTTGGCTTCAAACGGGATGTTGCATGTGTGGCTACGCAAGCGACACCTGACACGCAAAAGCTCCCATCCTAGCGAGTGGTACAGCGCTTTTGAACGACAGGATCGCCTTGTCACTTTGCAACTGAATGACGAGAGGCGATTGTTTGGCTGGCCTTTGGAGTGGCCTTCCAGTCCCTCGGAGGGGCAATTTATCTTGCTGAATCCACAATGGCTTGGCGATGGTGGCGAGGTGTTTACTTTTGGCGCCGAATTAATGGTGATAGATTCCTCAAAAGTTCAGTGGGTCGAATTCAATTCTGTCGAGGAGGTTGTTTCATGAGCGCAAAAGCACCCAATCCCATGCCACCTCACGTGGCACGTCTCTTCGTGGGCCCAGACGGCAAGCCATTGGCAAAACCCCTGGTTAAAGGACCCAGTGCGCCTCCACCGCCAAAGCGCTAATCAGCGTCGCCAGTCACCTGGCCCCACCCCTCAGCCACCGCCCGGCGAATCGCTTCCAGCAACATCGCAAACGCCGGGTTGTCGTTGTTCTCCCGCCAGATCAGATGCAGCTCGCTCTGCACCCCTTCGCCCAAATCGATATCGCGAAACACTACATTTTTGAACACCACACTGGTAGCGCAACGCGGCACCAGCGCCAGGCCCATGCCCGCATTGACCAGTGCCAGTATCGTCAGCGACGAGCCCAGCCACTGCACGTAATCCGGCGCAACCCGCGCTGAGCGCAGCATGCCGGTCAGCAATTCGTTGAACGGCGGATAAGCTGCGTGTGAATACATCAGGAACGGTTGTTTATCCAGGTCACTGACCGCCACTTCAGCCGCCGTTGCCAATGGGTGTTCACTCGGCACTGCCAGCACAAACGGCTCGCGCACCAGGCACTCGGTGGCGTACCCCGGTTCCAGTAGCGGCGCGCGGGCGATGCCCAGATCGATGCGGCGCGCGCGCAGGGCTTCGTGTTGCTGGTACGTGTTCATTTCCGTCAGATCGATTTTCACCTGCGGCTGTTTCAGTCGCGCCTCGGCGATCACCTTGGGCAGAAACTCATACACCGCGCTGCCGACAAAGCTGATGTTCACCGAACCGATATCGCCCTCGGCAAACCGCCGGGCAGTGACCGCCGCTTGCTGTGCGCGCTCCAGCAGGTTCTGTGCTTCGACGAAGAACGCCCGACCGGCAGCCGTCAGCGCGACGCTACGAGTGCTGCGGGTGAACAGCTCGACGCCGAGGTGATGTTCGAGCAATTGAATCTGCCGACTCAGCGGCGGCTGCGTCATGTTCAGTCGCTCGGCGGCGCGGCGAAAGTTGAGTTCGGTGGCGACGGTGGTGAAGCAGCGCAGTTGAGTCAGTTCGAACATTGATCTAATCCGGGTATCAATCGAATGCCAAGTTAGATTAGACGGGATCAATGACCCCGTCCATGATCGGCTCAACGCTTCACGCCATCCCTAAAAAAACAAAATCGGGAGTCGCCCTTGAAAACCCTCCAGAGTCCGCTGGACGTCACGGTTCTCGCCCGTGCCGCCGCCAAGGTCAAGCGCCACGTGCTGCCGCTGTTCGTGGTGATGTTCATCGTCAATTACATCGATCGGGTCAACATCGGTTTTGTGCGCAGTCACCTGGAGACCGATCTGGGCATCGGCGCTGCGGCTTATGGCCTCGGCGCCGGTCTGTTCTTTATTGGTTATGCGCTTTTCGAAGTGCCGTCCAACATGCTCCTGCAACGTTACGGGGCACGGGTCTGGCTGACGCGGATCATGTTCACCTGGGGCGCAGCGGCCATGGCCATGGCCTTCGTCAGAGGGGAGACCAGTTTCTATGTGTTGCGCTTTATTCTCGGTGCGGCGGAGGCGGGGTTCTTTCCGGGGATCATTTATTACTTCACCCAATGGCTGCCGGCCTCCGAGCGCGGCAAGACCATGGCGGTGTTTCTCAGCGGTTCGGCCATTGCCTCGGTGATCTCCGGCCCGGTCTCCGGTGCGTTGCTGCACATCAGCGGCCTCGGCCTGCATGGCTGGCAGTGGATGTTTTTGATTGAGGGCGCGGCTTCAGTGGTGCTCTGCGCATTCGTCTGGTTCTGGCTGCAATCGCATCCGCGTCAGGCCAAGTGGCTGAGCGAAGAAGAGCGCGAAGCGCTGGTGGCGGCGATTGCCGAGGAGCAGCGCGCTCGTGAGGCGTCGCAGGTGGCCAAACCGTCGATGTTCAAGCTATTGGCGGATCGGCAGATCGCGCTGTTCTGTTTCATCTATTTCTCCATCGCCCTGACCATTTACGGCGCGACGTTCTGGCTGCCAAGCATGATCAAGAAGATGGGCAATCTCGGCGACTTCCAGGTCGGCCTGCTCAACTCGATCCCGTGGATCATTTCGATTGTCGCCATGTACGGTTTCGCGGCGATGGCCGGCAAGTGGAAGTTCCAGCAGGCGTGGGTCGCGCTGACGCTGGTGATTGCGGCGATCGGCATGTTCATGTCGACCACCGGCGGGCCGATCTTCGCCTTCGTCGCGATCTGCTTCGCCGCCATCGGCTTCAAGGCTGCGTCGGCATTGTTCTGGCCAATTCCGCAAAGCTATCTGGATGCGCGTATCGCCGCTGCGGTGATCGCCCTGATCAACTCCATCGGCAACCTCGGCGGTTTCGTTGCGCCGACCGCGTTCGGCTTCCTCGAAGAAACCACCGGCTCGATCGAGGGCGGTCTGTATGGCCTGGCGGCGACGTCGCTGATCGCGGCGGTGGTGATCTTCTTCGCCCGCACGGCGCCAGGAGCCAAAGGCAAAACCCCGGCAAAGCCGCATGACGACACCGCCGTTATTGCGACGGCCAGCCCGGCCGCGAGCCATTGAATTGATTGTTGATCTGTCAGGAGTCTTATCTTGAAAATCACCCGCGTAACTGTGACCCCGATTGCCTTTCGCGATCCGCCGCTGCTCAACGCCAGCGGCATTCATGAACCCTTCGCCTTGCGCTCGATCATCGAGATCGAAAGCGACAACGGCTACATCGGCCTCGGCGAAAGCTATGGCGATGCCCCGGCGCTGGCGATCCAGCAGCAGTTGCAGGCGCAACTGATCGGTCTCGATCCGTTCAACCTCAACCAGTTACGCGCGATCGTGCAGGCCACCGTTGCCGCCAACAAACCCGCCACTATTGCCGGTGCCGAACTCGCGCCCGGTTCTCATGCCAGCAAAGCGGTGAGCAATGCTTATTCGGCGTTCGAAGTAGCCTTCCTCGATTTGCAGGCGCATTACCTGAATGTGCCGCTGGTGGACCTGCTCGGTGGCGCGATTCGCGATCAGGTGCCGTTCAGCGCCTATCTGTTCTTCAAGTACGCGCAGCATGTCGATTCGCCGTACAAGCCGGACAACTGGGGCGAAGCACTCAGCGAGCAGCAGATCGTTGCGCAGGCCGCGCGGATGATCGAGGCGTACGGTTTCAAGAGCATCAAGCTCAAGGCCGGTACGTTGCCGCCGGAGCATGAGGTGGCGTGCATCAAAGCGTTGAAAAAGGCTTTTCCCGGTTACCCGTTGCGCATCGATCCGAACGGCAACTGGTCGCTGGAAACCTCGATTCGCATGGCCGAATTGCTCGGCGATGATTTGCAGTATTACGAAGACCCGACCCCGGGCCTCGACGGCATGGCCGAACTGCACAAGCGCACTGGTCTGCCGCTGGCGACCAACATGGTGGTCACCGATTTCGACGAGTTCCGTCGCAGCGTTGCGCAGAACAGTGTGCAGATCGTGCTTGCCGATCACCATTACTGGGGCGGCCTGCGCGACACGCAGACGCTGGCGAAAATGTGCGATGTGTTCGGTCTCGGTGTGTCGATGCATTCCAACTCGCACCTGGGTATCAGCCTCATGGCGATGGCGCATGTCGCGGCGGCGGTGCCGAATCTGGATTACGCCTGCGACACCCATTACCCGTGGCAGGAGCCGGATGAGGAGGTGATCAAGGGTGGCAAACTGCCGATTGTCGATGGCTGCGTGAAGATCACCCGCGCGCCGGGGCTTGGGCTGGAGCTGGATCATGAGCAGTTGGGCAAGCTGCATGATCAGTATCTGACGTGCGGGATTCGTCAGCGTGATGATGTGCGGCAGATGCAGCGCTACAAGCCGGACTGGAAGGCGGTCAAGCCACGGTTTTGAGGTGTTTGATTTGACGCCATCGCGAGCAGGCTCACTCCTACAGTTGGAATGCGCTTCCCTGTAGGAGTGAGCCTGCTCGCGATTGGCGTCCTCATGTTCACAACGTTTTTACCAGCCAATCCCGAAACGCTTTCAGCGACGGCAAATTCTCATTGCGCGGCGGATACACCAGGTAATAGCTGCGCCGACTGGTAATCGGCTCGCCCAGTTGCAACAACTCACCACTCAACAACTCATCCTCAACCAGAATCCGCGGCACCAAACCCACACCAATATTGGCCCGCACTGCCTGAATCAAGTGCGAAGTCATTTCAAAGCTCGGCCCGATGCGCATGCTGCGGTGCGGCAGACCTTGATGGCTGAACCACTCCGCCCACGCCTGGGCATTGCTGCTGACATTGAGCAGCAGTTGCCCGGCGATGTGTTGTTCGGCGTCGTCGCGTTCGGCGTCGGACAACTGCGCACTGGCGATCACCACCAGTTCCTCGGTGTGCAAGGGCAGGGCGGTCAACCCCGGCCAGTCCCCGCCGCCGACGCAGATCGCCGCATCGATTTCGCTGGTATCGAAATCGATCGCTTCGATCCGCGAATGTAAATGCACGGTCATACCCGGGTGCGCGGTGTAGAAATCCTTGAGTCGCGGCAATAGCCACTTCGAACCGAAAGTCGGCAGCGTTGCCAGGCGCAAGCTGTGAATGCCCGAGCCAAATGCCATGGCCTGCAAGGTCGCGCTGCGAATCTGCCCAAGCGCTTCGGCGAGTTCGCGCTGATACATGCGCCCGACATCGGTCAGCACCACTTGCCTGCCTTCGCGCGTGAACAAACGCATGCCGAGCATCTTCTCGAGAATCTGCACCTGACGGCTGACCGCACTCTGCGTCAGCGACAGTTCGTGGGCGGCGCGGGTGTAGCTTTCATGGCGCGCGGCGGCCTCGAAAGCCAGCAATAACGACATGGAAGGAGTGAGCGTGCGCGGATTCATTCGTAAAAGTCATCAATAGCGGGTCGAATTTACGGTTGTCCCTGCGTTCGCCAGTAATGAACATGGACACCATGAGATGGCGGAGCCTGACGCAATCATTCGTTGCGTACAACTGTTCACCGCCACACGGCCCGATTTGACCGAGATACCCTGACCGATGATTGCCCAGCTGTCCCCCGCCAAAGCCCTGGCCAACGATTACCAGCAGTTCCTCACAGCCCTGAAAGCCAGCGGCTTTCGCGGTGAAATCAGCGCCGATTACGCCAGCCGTGTGGTGCTGGCGACCGACAACTCGATCTATCAGCGCCTGCCGCAAGCGGCGGTGTTTCCGCTGGACGCTGATGACTTGGCACGGGTGGCGCGGCTGATCGCCGAACCGGCCTATCAACAAGTGGTGATCACCCCTCGCGGTGGCGGCACCGGCACCAACGGCCAATCGCTGACGGACGGCATCGTCGTCGACCTGTCGCGCCACATGAACCGCATTCTGGAAATCAACGTCGAGCAGCGCTGGGTGCGCGTGCAGGCCGGAGTGGTCAAGGATCAGCTCAACGCCGCGCTGAAATCCGCTGGGCTGTTTTTTGCCCCGGAACTGTCGACCTCCAACCGCGCCACCGTCGGCGGCATGATCAATACCGACGCCAGTGGTCAGGGCAGTTGCACCTATGGCAAGACCCGCGACCATGTGCTCGAACTCGACATGATCTTGCGCGGCGGTGAGCGTCTGCACGGTCTGCCTCTTGAGGAAAGCGAACTCGAAGCCCAGTGCGCCCGCGATGATCGCGTCGGTGAAGTCTACCGCTGCGCGCGGCAGATCATTGATGAGCAGGGTGATCTGATCAAAGAGCGTTTCCCCGATCTCAACCGCTGCCTGACCGGTTATGACCTGGCGCATCTGCGTGAGGCGGACAACCGTTTCAACCTCAACAGCGTGCTTTGCGGTGCCGAAGGCTCGCTGGGGTTTGTCGTCGAAGCGCGGCTGAATGTCTTGCCGATCCCCAAGCACACAATGTTGGTGAACATCCGCTACGCCGGGTTCATGGACGCACTGCGCGACGCCCGCGCCTTGATGGCGCTCAAACCGTTGTCGATCGAAACCGTTGACTCGAAAGTCTTGCTGCTGGCGATGCAGGACATTGTCTGGCACGGCGTCGCCGAGTATTTCCCGGAAAGCGCCGAGCGGCCGACCTTGGGCATCAATCTGGTGGAGTTCTGCGGCGACGATCCGGAGGATTTGCAGCACCGGGTCGAAGCATTCGTCGAGCACTTGAGCAGCGACCGTACGGTTGAGCGTTTGGGCCATACGCTGGCGGTCGGTCATGCGGCGGTAAACAAGGTCTACGGCATGCGCAAACGTGCGGTAGGCCTGCTCGGCAACGTCGCCGGAGAAGCGCGGCCGCAGCCTTTTGTTGAAGACACAGCGGTGCCGCCGCAGCATTTGGCCGAGTACATCGCCGAATTACGCGACCTGCTCGACAGCCACGGCTTGCAGTACGGCATGTTCGGCCACGTCGATGCAGGCGTGCTGCACGTGCGGCCGATCCTCGACATGAAAGATCCGCAGCAAGCGGCGCTGGTGCGTCCGGTGTCCGATGGTGTCGCCGCGCTGACCCAGCGTTACGGTGGCCTTCTGTGGGGCGAGCACGGCAAAGGCTTGCGTTCGGAATACGCGCCGGCCTTTTTCGGTGAACTCTACCCGGCGCTGCAAGCCTTGAAGGCCGCGTTCGACCCGTTCAACCAGTTCAACCCAGGCAAGATCGCTACCCCAGCGAACACCGGCGCGGCGCTGCTGAAAATCGACGAAGTGACTTTGCGCGGTGAACTGGATCGGCAGATCGACGAAAAAGTCTGGCAAAGCTACGGCGCGGCCATGCATTGCAACGGCAACGGCGCCTGCTACAACTTTGACCCCGACGACGCCATGTGCCCGTCGTGGAAAGCCACCCGCGAGCGCGCTCAGTCGCCCAAGGGCCGTGCCTCGTTGATCCGCGAGTGGCTGCGTTTGCAGGGCGAGGCGGGCGTTGATGTGTTGTCCGACGCCATTCGCAAACCAGCGTTTTTCAGCTCATTGTGGCAGCGCTGGCGCAACAGTCGTGCGCAGGCCGAAGACTTCTCCCACGAAGTCTACGACGCCATGGCCGGTTGCCTGGCGTGCAAATCCTGTGCGGGACAGTGCCCGGTCAAGGTCAATGTGCCGGAGTTTCGTTCGCGTTTTCTTGAGCTGTATCACAGCCGTTATCTGCGCCCGGCGCGGGATTACCTGATCGCCTCGCTGGAATACAGCATCCCCTACATGGCGCGGATTCCGGCGCTGTACAACGGGTTGATGGGCGCTGAATTTGTTCGCAGCCTGTTGGAACGGGTCGGTGGCATGATCGATGTGCCGTTGCTCAGTCGCTTTGATTTCCATGCGGCGATGCGCCGCTGGCAGGTGCAAGCGGCGACGGCGTCGACCTTGGCGACGCTGACTCCAGCGCAACGTGAACGCAGTGTGGTCATCGTGCAGGATGCCTTCACGCGCTACTTCGAAGCGCCGCTGTTGGCTGATCTGGTCGAGCTGATTTCGCGTCTGGGTTATCAGGTGTATCTGGCGCCGTTCAGCGCCAATGGCAAACCGCTGCACGTGCAGGGCTTCCTCTCGGCGTTCAACCGCGCGGCGCTGCGCAATGCCCGGCAGTTGCGCGAATTGGCGGACATCGGTGTGCCGTTGCTGGGCCTCGATCCGGCGATGACGCTGGTGTACCGCCAGGAATACCTGAAAGTCCCGGGCATGCAGCAATGCCCGGAGGTGGCACTGGTGCAGGAATGGTTGCTCAAGGTCATGCCGGAGCAGGCGCCGCAGGATAAAAACGCCTCGTTCCGACTGCTCGCCCATTGCACCGAGAAAACCAACGCCCCGGCCGCGACTCGGCAGTGGGAGCAAGTGTTCGAGCGCGCAGGGTTGAAACTGGCCACGCAAGCCACCGGTTGCTGCGGCATGTCCGGCACGTATGGCCACGAGGCGCGCAATCGTGAAACTTCAGCGGTGATCTACGAGCAGTCGTGGGCCCGTCAGGTGGCGGCGCCGGCAGAGCAGGGCGAAGCGTTGGCCACGGGGTATTCCTGCCGCAGTCAGGTCAAGCGCCAGTCGGATCAGGCACTGCGCCATCCGTTGCAGGTGTTGCTGACGGCTCTGCGTCGCTGAGTGGTTCATCGTCTGGAGCGTTGTCCCAGATCAGCCGAGGGTCGAAGCTCATTGCCGAGAGCATGGTCAGCACCACGACCATGCCGAAGAACAGGATGCCCGGTCGCGGTTCGATATCGCCCAGTGTCTGGAACTTCACCAACGCTGCGACCAGTGCGACCACCAGCACATCGAGCATTGACCAGTAGCCGATCAGCTCGACGAAGCGGAACATTTTCGAGCGCTCCCGGCGTGCCCAGCCACTGTCGCGTTGCACAGTGATCAACAACAGCGACAGGGCGACGAACTTGACGCCCGGCACGGCGATACTGGCGATAAAGATGATCAGTGCGATGTCCCACGCGCCATGCTGCCAGAACTCCAGCACGCCGCTCATGATCGTGCTGTCGGCGCCGCTGCCAAGCATGGTGGTGTTCATCACCGGCAGCAGATTGGCCGGCACGTAAAACGCCAGCGCCGCGAGCATATAGGCCCAGGTGCGCGTCAGGGAGTTGGTCTTGCGTCGGTGCAGCGGCGCATCGCAGCGCGGGCATTCATGCGGCTCGTCGGTCATGTCGCAGGCCAGGCCACAGCTGTGGCACAGGCACAGATTGAGTTCGCTGGCAGTCGCGGGTCGGTTCATGGAATATCCCATAGGTCGCGGATATCGCGGCCGGCAATTCTGATCATCATCAAACTCAGCACGGCCAATGCGAACAGGCCGATGCCGGGCAACACGTCGAGCAATCCCGCCAGTTTGAACACCGCGACCATCGCCCCCAGCAGGCACACTTCGAGCATGCTCCACGGCCGCAGGGTTTCCAGCCAGCGCATGCACACCTTGAAGCCCGGTGCGCGTCGCGATGACAGGGCGAAGCTAAGCACCCAGGTCAGCAGGACCAGTTGAAATGCCGGGGCAATAATGATCGAAATTGCCGCGACCATCGCTATGAAGGTGATCGGCCCCTGACTCAGCGCCAGCACCGAATCCCACAGCGTCGCACTGTTTTTCAGGCCTTTGAGGCTGATGCTCATCACCGGATAGAAATTGGCAAACAGCCACAGCATCGCCGCCGTGAAGGTCAGTGCCAGGCGCTGTTCGACGGTCAAACCGTTGAAACGCTGGAGTACGCCGCCGCAACGCACGCACGAGGTTTTCTGGTGTTTGCCCAGCACGGCTTTTTCGTAAACGCAGTCGCAGTGCTCGCAGATGATCAGGTGTTCGGTGTTGACCATGGACAACGCTCGACAACAGGCCGCAAGGGCAGGGGGACTTGATCACTATAGAAGCCTGAGGCCATTGGGCAACCTGGTCGGTGTGATCGGCTGCGGTTTTCTGAGAATTGCTATCGATTGGGCTTTGGATTTTGCTTTTTAGTGTTATAAGGTAACGCAAAATTTTCAGGGCAGTCCTTGTCGGCGCCCGCTGTTAACCCTTCGATTGCGAAACGCTCATGACAATTGCGCTCCCCCGTTCTGCCACGCCCACTGGCCGGCTGCTGTCCATTGACGCCCTCAGAGGCTTGGTCATTCTGTTCATGCTGCTGGACCACGTGCGCGAAACTTTTTTGCTGCACCGCCAGGTCGCCGACCCGATGGACATTGCCAGCACCGAGCCGGCGTTGTTTTTCAGTCGCACGCTGGCGCATCTGTGTGCGCCAGTGTTCGTGCTGCTGACGGGATTGTCGGCGTGGTTGTTCGGCGAAAAGTACGCAGGCAAGGCCGATGTCAGTGCGTTTCTGTTCAAGCGCGGTCTGTTTCTGGTGGTGCTGGAGTTCACGCTGGTGAACTTCGCGTGGACCTTCCAACTGCCACCGAGCGTGATTTATCTGCAAGTGATCTGGGCGATCGGTTTGAGCATGATCGCCTTGTCATTGCTGGTGTGGCTGCCGCGCTGGTTGTTGCTGGCGTTGAGCCTGATGATCATCGCCGGACACAACCTGCTCGACGCGGTGCATTTCCCGGTGGAGTCGGCGCTGCATGTGCCGTGGGCGATTTTGCATGATCGCGGCTGGATCGAAGTCAGCGAAAATCTGCGCCTGCGCACCTCCTATCCGTTACTGCCGTGGATCGGTGTGATCGGTCTGGGTTATGCGCTCGGGCCGTGGTTTGCTCGTGGCGTTGAAGCAGGTTTGCGTCAGTGCAACCTGCTGATCGCGGGTAGCGCGGGGCTGCTGGGTTTTATCGGCTTGCGGCTGATCAACGGCTATGGCGAAAAACCATGGGCCGTGGGTGACACGTCGGTGCAAACCCTGATGAGTTTTTTCAACATCACCAAGTACCCGCCATCGTTGTTGTTTATCGCGCTGACCGTGAGCGTCGGGCTGTTGCTGCTGCTGGCCTTCGAGCGTGTGCAGGATCGTCGCTGGATTCGCTGGTTGACCGTGTTCGGTTCGGCGCCGATGTTTTTCTATCTGCTGCATCTGTACGCGTTGAAGGTGTTGTACCTGATCGGTGTGGCCCTGTTCGGGCTGAATCAGGGCAGCTATTTCGGCTTTTCGTCGGTGGCGGCGATCTGGCTGGCGGCAGCGCTTCTGTCGATTGCGCTGTACCCGGCCGTGCGCTGGTTCTCGGAATTGAAGGCGCGTCGCCGCGACATCGCCTGGTTGAAATACCTGTAAATGCCTAACGCCGGTGGCGCACGAAATCGATAAACGCCTTTAGCGGCGCCGGTACGTGGCGCCGGCTCGGGTAGTACAGGTGCAGGCCCGGATAGAACGGGCACCAGTCTCCCAGCACTTGCAGCAGACGCCCGCTGGCCAGGTGTTCGCTGACCATGTCTTCGAACACATAGGCCAGGCCCAGCCCTTGCAGCGCGGGCCCGACCATCAGGCTGACATCGCCGAGGGTTAACGGGCCGTTGACTTCGATTTCCTGGGCGATGCCGCCACGTTCGAGTTCCCAGCGATACAGCGAGCCGCTGGGGAAACGGTGGCGGATGCACGGCAGTCCGTGCAGGTCCTCGGGTTTTTGCGGCGCTGTGTGGCGTGCAAAAAATGCCGGTGAACCGACGACCACTGAACGCATTGTCGGGCCGATCGGCAGCGACACCATGTCAGCCTCAAGGCGATCGCCGAAGCGCACGCCGGCATTGAACCCATTAGCGACGATATCCAGCAGCGCATCGCTCTCTACCACTTCCAGACGAATATCCGGGTACACCTGTAAAAACTCACAGGCAATTGGCAGCAACACCAGTTCGCAGGCTTGCCGCCCGCAGGTGATGCGCAGGTTGCCCGAGGGTTTGTCGCGGAAATGATTGAGGTCTTCCAAGGCATCGTCGATGTCGCGAAACGCCGGTTTCAGCCGCGCATACAGACGCTCGCCAGCCTCGGTCAATGCCACGCTGCGAGTGGTGCGATTGAACAGGCGCACGCCAAGACGATTCTCTAGTGCCTTTACCGAATGGCTTAACGCGGACGGCGTCAGGCCTAGCTCGATTGCCGCTTTGCTGAAATTCAACTGCTGAGCGGTGCAGAGGAATACCGAAAGATCTGCCGCTGAAGGGGTTTTCATCTGTGAATGCCTTTCACAAAGTCATGCAAATTTGTTGGGATTATCACATCAGTAACACGGCCTTAAAGTCGCTTCAACTCATCAAGAAGACCCCGGCACCACCGCTAGGGTCGCAGACAGGAGGGGTTGATATGCGTACCTGGTTCATTACTGGCGCTTCCCGTGGTTTTGGTAGCCTCATTGCAGAACGCGCCCTGCGTGCCGGCGACGCGGTGATCGCCACCGCACGTAACCCGCAAGACATCACTGACCGCCTCGGCGAGCAACCAAACCTGCTGGCGGTGCGTCTCGACGTCACCCGTGAAGACGAAGCGCACCAAGCGGTTGCCGAAGGCATCAAGCGGTTTGGCCGTATCGATGTGCTGATCAACAACGCCGGGTTTGGCGTACTCGGCGCGGTGGAAGAAACCAGTGCCAGCGAGACCGAGCGCCTGTTCGCCACCAACGTGTTCGGCCTGCTCAACGTCACCCGCGCGGTGTTGCCGCCTATGCGGGCGCAACGCAGTGGCCGGGTGATCAACATCTCGTCGATCGGCGGCTACCAGGCTTATATGGGCTGGGGTGTTTACGGCTCGACCAAATTTGCCGTCGAAGGCATCACCGAAGCGCTGCATCAGGAACTGGCGCCGCTGGGCATTCAAGCCACGGTGGTCGAGCCGGGCTTCTTCCGCACGGATTTCCTTGATGAACAGTCGCTGATCAAAACCCGGCTTGAGCTGGCGGACTATGACGAAACCGTTGGCAAGATGCGTGCGTTCGCCGAGGCGGCCAACCATGCGCAACCGGGTGATCCGCAGAAGTTTGCCGAGGCGATGCTGGCGCTGGTCAATGCACCGAATCCGCCGCAACGCCTGGCGCTGGGCAGTGACACGGTGGCGCGGATCGAGGCGAAGAATCGGTTGGTGGCGCAAGAACTGGCCGAGTGGAATGAGCTGGCGCTGTCTACCGATTTCGCCAACTGAACGCCGGAGCTGTGAGAGCGAGGTTGCTCGCTCTCATCTTTTTCGTGCGCAAACTTCGGTGGATTTTTCTGCGGTTTTCGCGCCTTATTCGCTGCGTTATGCAGCATTGTGATTGCTCAAGGGATGGAATGATGAACGCTATGACTCCGCCGCACGGAACGCGCGACAAGTTGCTCATACTGGCGGCCGTGTGCCTCTCGGCGCTGGTTCTGCCGTTAAGTTTTACCGGAGGCGCGGTGGCGACGCCGGCCATTGGCCGCGATCTGGGCGGCAGTCCGGTGGCGCTGACCTGGATCACCAATGCGTTCATGTTGTCGTTCGGCAGTTTGCTGATGGCCGCCGGCGCATTGGCTGACGTGTACGGACGCAAACGCCTGTTTACCTTCGGCATGTTGCTGTTTACCGCCGCCTCGATCGCGCAGAGTCTGGCGCCTTCGGTGTTCTGGCTGGATGTGTTGCGCGCGGTTCAAGGAGTGGCGGGAGCGGCGGCGCTGGCCAGCGGCTCGGCGGCGCTGGCGCAAGAATTCGAAGGCCATGCCCGGACCCGGGCGTACAGCGTGCTCGGCACTACGTTCGGCATTGGTCTGGCTTTCGGTCCGCTGGTGGCCGGCGCGTTGATCGAGGCCTTCAACTGGCGGGCGATTTTTGTCTTTACCGCGTTGATTGGAATCATCGCGCTGGTTTTCGGTGTGCCGCGCATGCGTGAAACCCGCGACCCGCATGCCAAAGGGCTGGACTGGCCGGGCACGCTGCTGTTCAGCGCAATGCTGGCGCTGTTTACGTTTGGCCTGATCCAGGCGCCGGACAGTGGTTGGGACAGTCCACTTGTGCTCGGTTTGCTGTGCGCTTCGGCGGTGCTGCTGGCCGCTTTCGTGATCGTCGAGATGCGTGTCGAACGGCCGATGCTGGATCTGACCCTGTTCCGTTATCCGCGATTCATTGGCGTGCAGATGCTGCCGATCGGCACCTGTTTCTGCTACATCGTGCTGGTGGTGATGTTGCCGCTGCGCTTCATCGGCGTTGAGGGGCTGAGCGAGATAGACGCCGGTCTGCTGTTACTGGCGTTGTCGGCGCCGATGCTGGTGGTGCCGATGCTGGCCGCATCGCTGGCGCGCTTCGTTTCCGCCGGCATCTTGTCCGGTGCCGGATTCCTGATGGCCGCTGTGGGCTTGCATTGGCTGAGTCTGTACAACGTCGGTGAGCCGAAAATCGCCTTGGTGGTGCCGATGCTGCTGATCGGCATGGGCGCCGGTTTACCGTGGGGGCTGATGGATGGTTTGTCGGTCAGTGTCGTGCCGAAAGAGCGCGCCGGCATGGCGGCGGGCATCTTCAGTACCGTGCGCGTGGCGGGTGAGGGGATTGCTCTGGCGATTGTGGCGGCAGTGCTGGCGTCATTACTGCACGCTGATCTGTCGAGTGCCCTGCACGCAGTGACAGGCAGCGCTGAGGCGTCGCTGATCGCCGAGACCGCGCACCGGGTGACCACCGGCGATATGGCGCATGCGATCAACACCGTGCCAGGTCTGGCCAATGAACGTTTGGTGCAAGGTTATGCGGCGGCGTTTCAGTATCTGCTGCACATCCTGACGGTGATCACCCTCGCATCGGCGGCGGTGGTGCTGGGATTGTTGAGCAAAGATCGCAGCGTCGTCGAGCCACAACAGGCTGCCGCATAAAGCCAATGTGGGAGCGAGCCCGCTCGCGAAAGCGGAGTATCAGTTGGCATAAATGTCGACTGATGCACCGCTATCGCTGGCAAGCCAGCTCCCACAGGGTTCCAGGGTGTCTGCAGCATCAGTGGTTACACCGCAGTCATTGTGGGAGCTGGCTTGCCAGCGATGGGGCCGGTGCATTCAGCATCTTCATCGCTTGATGTACCGCTATCGCGAGCAGGCTCACTCCCACAGGGTTTTCCGGTGTCTGGATTATTTACGATCCAGCCACACGGTCTGCGCGTTGCAGAACTCGCGTACGCCGAAGTGCGACAGTTCACGTCCGAAACCGCTCTTCTTCACGCCGCCAAAGGTCACGCGCGGATCGCTCGCGGAGTAGCCGTTGATGAACACGCCGCCGGTGTCCAGTTCGCTGGTCAGTTGCTGGGCCAGTGCCACGTTGGCGGTGTAAATGGTCGCGGTCAGGCCGAACTCGCTGTCGTTGGCCAAGGCCACGGCATGCGCGCAATCGCGGGCGGTGATGATCGAGGCGACCGGGCCGAACAGTTCCTGTTTGAACGAAGTCATGCGGTCGGTGACATCGGCCAGCACGGTCGGCTCGTAGTAGTTGCCCGGGCCTTCAGACTTGCCGCCGCCGAGCAACAGCGTTGCGCCTTCTTCAAGGGTGTCGCGCACTTGCTGGTCGAGTTCATCACGCAGGTCGAAACGTGCCATCGGACCGATGTAGGTCTCGGCGGACAGCGGATCACCGACCTTCAACTTGCGCGTGGCTTCGACGAATTTACGCGTGAATTCTTCGACCACGCCTTCTTCGATGATCAGCCGTTTGGCTGCTGCGCAGACCTGACCGGAGTTCTGGTAGCGACCGATCACAGCGGCTTGCACCGCTTCATCCAGATCGGCGTCGTTGAGCACGATGAACGGGTCGGAACCGCCGAGTTCCAGCACGCATTTCTTCAGCGCGGCACCGGCCTGAGCGCCGATGGCCATGCCGGCACGCACGCTGCCGGTCAGGGTCACGGCGGCAATGCGCGAATCGGCAATCGCGGTGGAAACGCCTTCCGGGGTGACATTGATCACTTCAAACACACCATCAGCGAAACCGGCGCGAGTAAACGCGTCGCGCAACAGGTAGGCGCTGCCCATCACGTTCGGCGCATGTTTGAGCACGTACGTGTTGCCGGCGATCAGCGCCGGTACAGCGCCGCGCAGCACTTGCCAGATCGGGAAGTTCCACGGCATCACTGCGAGGATCGGGCCGAGCGGACGGTATTCGATGCGCGCCTTGCCGCCTTCAACTTGCGTTGGTTCGGCGTCGAGCATGGCCGGGCCGTGTTCGGCGTACCACTCGCAAAGCTTGGCGCATTTCTCGATTTCGCCACGGGCCTGAGCAATTGGCTTGCCCATTTCCTGAGTGATCATGGTGGCCATGGCTTCGCTGGTTTCGCGCAGCGCACCGGCGAGGGCGGTCAACAAACGCGAGCGATCCTGCAACGGCTTGCGCTTCCATTTGCCGAAGCCATAAGCGGCGCGGGTCAGTGCGGCGTCGAGCGCTTGCGCGGATTCAAACGCGTAGTGACCGATCTGCTCGCCGGTGGCGGGGTTGATCGAGATGGCGTGGGTCTGGCTGGAAATCTGGCTCATGGCATCGTCCTGCATGTTCGTCGGATGGGCCTAGAGTAGGGTGGTGTTTGTTTTCTGGAAACTGAATAATAAAGATCGTTTCTTTCACGATTGGAGAATGACTGTGGATCTGGTGCAGCTGGAAATCTTCAAAGCCGTTGCCGAGCACGGCAGCATCAGCGCCGCCGCCGCGCAGATTCATCGCGTGCCGTCGAACCTGACCACGCGGATCAAGCAGCTTGAGCAGGATCTGGGCGTTGATCTGTTTATCCGCGAGAAAAGCCGTTTGCGCCTGTCGCCGGCCGGGTGGAGTTTTCTTGAATACGCGCGACGGATTCTCGACCTGGTGCAAGAGGCCCGGGCGACGGTGGCGGGGGAGGAACCGCAGGGCGCATTTCCGTTGGGTTCGCTGGAAAGTACAGCAGCGGTGCGCATTCCCGAATTGCTCGCGGCTTACAACCAATTGCACCCCAAGGTCGATCTCGACCTCTCGACCGGCCCCTCGGGCACGATGATCGACGGCGTGCTGTCCGGGCGTCTGGCTGCAGCGTTTGTCGACGGCCCGGTGCTGCATCCAACGCTGGAAGGCGTGCCGGCGTTCGAGGAAGAAATGGTCATCATCGCCCCGATCAGCCACGCGCCCGTCAAGCGCGCGGCGGATGTCAACGGCGAGAATATTTATGCCTTCCGTTCCAACTGTTCCTACCGTCACCACTTTGAAAAATGGTTCAGCACCGACGCCGCTGTACCGGGCAAGATCTTCGAAATGGAGTCCTATCACGGCATGCTCGCCTGCGTCAGCGCCGGTGCAGGTCTGGCGCTGATGCCGCGCAAAATGCTGCAGAGCATGCCCGGCAGTGCCACGGTCAGCGTCTGGCCATTGGCGGCGGACTTTCGTTATCTGACCACTTGGCTGGTGTGGCGACGGGGCACGGTATCGCGCAGTCTGAGCATGTTTGTGCGCTTGCTGGAAGAGCGCGGGGTGGTGCGCGCAGATGCATGATCGCGTCTGCCGCGCACTGGGTTGCCGTTATTGCCCGTCGACGCTGCGCGGCAGATTCAGCGGATTACTCTCGCGCAACACCTCTGGCAACAACTCATCGGGAAACCCTTGGTACGCCACGGGCCGCAAGAAGCGTTCGATCGAGGTCATGCCGACCGAGGTGAAACGGCTGTCCGACGTCGCCGGAAACGGCCCGCCGTGCACCGTGGCGTACGTCACTTCCTGTGGATGCGCGAAGGCGTTGGCCACGATGCGTCCGGTGCGGCGTTCGAGGATCGGCAGCAGGCGCCGCGCGAGTTCCAGGTCCACCTCTTCAAGGTGGATGGCAGCGCTGAGCTGTCCCCTGAACGAGCGGGCGACCGCCAGCAGTTCCTCGGCATCAGTGACCGCCACCAGCAGCGCCGACGGGCCGAACACTTCGTGGGCCAATCCCGGTTCACTGAGCAATTGGTGTCCCTCGACTTGCAGCAACGCAGCGCGTCCGGCGAATGTGGCATCGGCCGGCGTGCCTGCCGCGATCACCTGCGCGCCGGCACCTTCCATCACCATCAGACCCTCGACGTAGGCGCCATGAATGCCCGGCGTCAGCATCGTCCGCGCCGGTGCCGCGCTGACCCGTTTGCGCATGGCGCTGCGCAGCTCTTCAAACCCGGCACCACGGATGGCAATCAGGATCGACGGACACAAACAGGCCTGACCGACGTTGACCAGCATGCGCTCGATAAAGCCGTCGCCGATCTCGGTGCCGCGAGCCGCCATGGCCTCGGGCAGGATGAAGGTCGGGTTGACGCTGGTCATTTCGGTGAATACCGGGATCGGCTCGGGGCGCAATTGCGCGCGGCGATAGAGCGCCATGCCGCCCTGTTCAGATCCGGTAAACGTCACAGCCTTGATCAGCGGATGATCGACCAGCGCTTCGCCAATGGCATTGCCGCCACCACGCACCATCGAGAAAACACCTTCGGGCAAGCCATGCGCCTGCACGGCTTTACGAATGGCGCGGGCCTGGATTTCCGAGGCGCCGGGATGCGCGTTGTGTGCCTTGAGAATCACCGGTGCCCCGGCCGCGAGTGCCGACGCGGTATCGCCACCTGCCACCGAATAGGAAATCGGGAAGTTGCTCGCGCCGAAAATCGCCACCGGGCCGATGGCGATTTTTTGCAAGCGATGATCCATCCGTGGGCGCGGCTGACGCTGGGGTTGCGCCGGGTCGATGGCCAATTGCAGAAAGCGGCCCCGGCGCACCACATCGGCGAACTGGCGGAACTGGATCGCGGCTCTCAAAGCTTCGCCCTCAAGCTGTGCTTCGGGCAGTCCGGTTTCCAGTGCCGCGCGTGCCGCCAGTTCGCTACGAACCTCATCGAGGTTGTCAGCGATGCTCTCGAGAAACGCGGCACGCTCGGCCAGCGAGGTGTGGCTGTAGTGGTCGAACGCGGCATCGGCGAGTGTTGCAGCCTGATCAACCTGTGCCGCACCGCCGAAAGCGAAGTCCGGTTCTATCCGTTGATCGGTGGCCGGGTTCAGCGCTTTCATCGTGCCTTCGGTGGCGGCGACATCCGCCGCACCGATCAGCAAATGGCCGGTCAGATTCATTGCGCTTCACCCTGGGATTGGAGGTTGGCAATTAGTTCGTCAGTGCTGGCAATCACGTGAGCGAATGTCGGGCCGTTGAGTTCGTGAGCGGCGTGCATCATTTCCGCTTTGAAGGCCGCTGTTGCATCGCGTACCAGGGTGACGTGGTAGCCCAGTTCCGAGGCATAGCGCGCGGTGGCTTCGATGCAGGTATTGGCCAGCAGGCCGACGATGATTACGTGGGTGACGCCTTGCTGCTTCAGGCGAAAATCCAGGTCGGTGTTGGCGAATCCACTGGAACCCCAATGTTCCTGAACCACGATATCGCCATCCTTCGGGGCGAAATCCGGGTGCCATTCGCCGCCCCATTCGCCCCGGGCAAAATGATGCATGTGCATGATTTTGCATTGCGTCGGGGTCGGGTGGTCCCAGGTTTCGTAGTCGCCTTTTTCCCAGCGATGATGGGGTACGATGACCACCGGAATGTTCAGGTCGCGCACCGTGCGATCGAGTTTGCGCAGGTTGTCGAGCAGGCCGTTCTGCTCGGCCATGGGTTTGATCAAAGGGAAAATCTTGCCGCCCTCCGAGAGAAAATCGTTGTACGGATCGACCAACAGGTAGGCGGTTCTGTCCAGCGGATAGGGGGTATTCGACATGGCTGCTTGCTCCGGCAATGGGATTATCGGTGCACAGGGCTTGTCCCGGCATCGTGTAGATATGATAATCATAGTAACTGTAAAAGAGGCAAGCCCTGATGGCAGTAAACGATAGTCTTCCCGATACGCTGTGCCCGATTTCCCGGGCCGAGACGATCGTCGGCGACCGCTGGACCGTGCTGGTTTTGCGCGAGTTGTTCATGGCCAATCATCGCTATGACGAGATCCAGGCGCAGACCGGCGGTACGCCGCAAATGGTTGCCGCGCGTCTGAAATGTCTGGAAGCGGATGGGCTGGTGGAGCGGCGCTTGTACAACGAGCGACCGAAACGCTACGAGTACCACCTCACCGCGAAAGGCGAGGCGTTCTACCCGGTAATCATTGCGCTGCGGGCTTGGGGAGAGACCTGGTGCAAGGCACCGGAGGAGGGGCTGGCGGTGAACATGACCCACAAAAACTGCAACCACGACGCCGGCCTCGGGCCGCTGTGCGATCACTGTGGCGAACCCTTGCGTCGGGAAGATCTGATCAGCCAGCCACAAGCAGCCTACGCCGCTGAGCGACAGGCGCGGCGTGAGGCGTTCAAAGGCAAATAACCTCGATCACGGCGTGCCGTTGCGACCGTGCAGCACGTAGCCGGGGCGCAGGTTCAAGCGATCGTAATAGGCTTTCACTGCGGCAAAATTCGGGTGAGCCAGTGGCGTTTCGAACCAGCGATTCACCGACAGCCCGATGGGAATGTCCGCCAGGGAAAACTGTTCGCCGCTGACGTAGGCGCCGGTCTTCTCCAGTTGCCGGTCGAGGATTGCCATGTTCTTCGACCATTGCTCAATCCCGACCGCCAGTGCGGCGCTGTCCTGATGCTCAGGCGACTGTCGCACCAGAGACAGAAAAGCGTACGACCACGAGCGATTCAGCTCCGACGCTTGCCAGTCGATCCACTGATCAATCCGCGCCCGTGTTTGCGCGTCAGTCGGGTAGAGGTGCGAACCGTCGTAGCGCGACACCAGATAACGAATGATCGTGTTCGATTCCCACAACGTGAAGTCGCCGTCCTGAATCACCGGCACCATGGCACAGGGATTGAGCGCGAGAAACTGCGCATCGTGCGTCGATCTGAATCCCGAACCCCAGTCTTCACGCTCGAAAGGAATCTGCAGTTCAGCGCAAGTCCACAGGACTTTGCGCACGTTGATCGATGAGGCTTTACCCAGTATTCGCAGCATTGGATTTCCCTTACCCAATAATCGTCAGGCCTGAAGTAATACCACACCGCAATAGACAAGGCCCGCACTGGGCGGGCCTTGGTTGTTCATCAGGTCAAAATCACAGACTGCTCGCCAGTTTCCCGCCCATCATCCGCCGCCGATAGGACGTGTCGCGGTTAGCCAGCCAGAAGTACAACGGCGAGGTCACCAGCAGCCCCACCAGCCAGGACAGGTCCGCGCCGTTGATGTGCGCCGACACCGGGCCGACGTAAAGCGGCGTGTTCATGAACGGGATCTGCACGGCGATGCCGATCGCGTAAGCCAGCAACGCCTGCGGGTTGTAGCGGCCGTAGATGCCGCCGTCGACCTGGAAGATCGACTGGATGTCGTACTGACCTTTGTGGATTGCGTAGAAGTCGATCAGGTTGATCGCCGTCCACGGCACCAACACCACCAGCAACACCAGCACCATGTCGACGAAGTGGCCGATAAAGTCTTTCGAGGCGCCGACAGCGGCAAAGCAGCAGGCCAGCAACACGATGATCGAGATCACCGCACGGCTTTTGGCGGTAGGAATCCAGCGGTAGGCGAAGGTTTGCACCAGGGTGATCAGCGACAGCACCGCGCCGTAGAGGTTGAGGGCGTTGTGGCTGATTACGCTGAGCAGAAACAGCACCAGCATCAGCGGGCCAATGGAACCGGTGGCGAGTTTCACCGCGTCCATGGTGTCCATGCCGACGGGCGTTGCCAGCACCGCGACGGCACCGAAGATGAACGCCAGACTCGACCCCAGCGCTGAACCCAGATACGTGGTCCAGAACGTCGACGAGACTTTAACGTCCGCCGGCAAGTAACGCGAATAATCAGACACGTAAGGCGCAAACGCGATCTGCCACAACGCCGCCAACGACACAGTGGCCAGCCAGCCGGACAGGTTGAAGCTGCCGCGAGTGAGGAAGTCGTCAGTCTGAATATGGGTGAAAATGTAGCCGAAACCGACAACGATGCCGATCCCCAACACCCACGTGCCGATGCGGTTGAGCACGTGGATGAAGCGGTAACCAATGATGCCGATAATCCCAGAACCGACTGCGCCGATGACGATGCCGACCGGCACCGGAACGCTGTCGACCACGCCATGCAGCGACTTGCCGGCCAGCACGATGTTGGAGGCGAAAAAGCCGATGTACATGACGCCGGCAATCAACACCACCAGCAACGCGCCGAGGGAGCCGAACTGCGCACGGCTCTGGATCATCTGCGGGATGCCCATCTGTGGGCCTTGCGCCGAGTGCAGCGCCATCAACACGCCGCCGACCAAATGGCCGACGAGAATTGCGACGATGCCCCAGAGCAGATTCAAGTGAAACAACTGCACGCCCAGTGCACCGGTGACGATGGGCAACGGCGCGATATTGCCGCCGAACCACAGCGTGAACAGATCCCTGACCTTTCCGTGGCGATCTTCGGGGGGCACGTATCCTATCGTGTGTTTTTCAATCAGCGGAGCGGAAGTTGCTGCAGGGATAGCCATGACGAACTCCAAGGCAAGGATGAGTACGTGGACGTACTTCGGCAAGCGCCGGCACGGGCGGCGCATTTCTTGTTGAAGTGATCATGTGCAAAGCGTCGGGATTGATAAATTAGTAAGTTTGTTGCTACAGACCTTAAAAAAAATATGCTTCGGCTGGCGCCCGCGTCCGGTATGTTCAAGCTTGATCGTGCGCCAGGGAAACAGGGCGAACACTCGCGCTCTTCGGGAGACTCACATGGCTGCCTATAACCTGCGCCAGCTCAAATACTTCGTCACCACGGCCGACTGCGGCAGCGTCGCCGAGGCCTCGCGCAAGCTCTACATCGCGCAGCCGTCGGTCTCCACCGCGATCAAGCATCTGGAAGAAAGCTTCGGCGTGCAGTTATTCATCCGTCACCACGCCCAAGGCGTCTCGCTGACGCCCAGTGGCTCGCGCTTTTATCGCAAGGCGCTGGAGCTGCTGCGGGTGGCTCACGAGTTTGAACAAAACGCGCTGGCCGATAATGACGTGGTCGCAGGGCAGATCGATATCGGCTGTTTCGAAACCGTCGCACCGCTGTACTTGCCGCGCTTGATCGCCGGCTTCAAGGCGCGCTGGCCAGGGGTGGAAATCCGCATTCGTGATGGCGAACAACAAGAGTTGGTACAGGCCCTGACCGCCGGCAGCATCGACGTGGCGATGATGTTTGAACACGACTTGGACAGCACCATCGAAACCACGCCGCTGATGCCACCGCAGCAGCCTTATGCGTTGCTGCCGGCCAGCCACCGCTTTGCGCAACAGGCAAAGGTCTCGCTGGCTGATCTGGTGCTGGAACCGATGATCCTGCTCGACGTGGTGCCGAGCCGCACCTACTTCGTGAGCATCTTCGAGGAACGCGGGCTGACGCCGAACATCGTCTTCAGCTCACCGTCGATCGAGATGGTGCGCGGTATGGTCGGCAACGGTTTCGGCTTTTCGATTCTGGTGACCAAACCGTTCAGCGACTACACCTACGACGGCCAGCAAGTGGTGTGCGTGCCGCTGGCGGAAAACGTCACCGGTTCGGGATTGTCGGCGGCCTGGCTGCGCCGGGTGCAACTGACCAAACCGGCGCAGTTGTTTGTCGATCATTGCCGCGAAGAACTGGCCCGAGTGCACCCGTGAGGGCGGTCGGGCCGGGGTTCAATCACTGATAAACGCAAGCATGCGCTGAAGCATCTGATCGCACGCCTGCAACTGATCGAGGCTGACAAACTCATCGGGCTTGTGACCCTGATCCATGCTGCCGGGGCCACACACCACGGTGGGAATGCCCACCGCATCAAACAACCCGCCTTCAGTGCCGAAGGCCACGCTGCCGAAATCCGTTGAACCGCAGAACGCAGAGATCAACTCAGCGGCCTGACTTTGCGCATCGGTGGCCAGCCCCGGATACGCCGATAAGGCGCTGAAGCGAATATCACTCTGCGCACTGACCGCGCGCATACGCGGCAGCACTTCGCGCTCGGCGTAGGCTTTCAGTGCTTCGGCGACGAGCGCTGGATCCTGCGAGGGCAGGGCGCGGATCTCGAAATCGAAACGGCAATCGGCGGGCACGATGTTCAAGGCCTTGCCGCCGCTGATCACACCGGTCTGCACCGTGCTGTAGGGCGGGTCGAAGCGCGCATCGTGATGCTCCGGCGCTTTCAGTTGCTGGCCGAGGCGACCCAGTTCGCCGATCAGTTCGGCGGCGTATTCAATCGCGTTGACCCCGAGCGGCGCATAGGCCGAATGGCAAGGATGGCCCTGCACATCGCAGCGCATTGCCAGTTTGCCCTTGTGGCCGAGCACCGGTTTCAATTCGGTCGGTTCGCCGATGATGCACAGCAACGGTTTGATCGGGCGTTGCTGCAAGACCTTGAGCAACGAACGCACGCCGAGGCAGCCGACTTCTTCGTCATAGGACAAGGCAATGTGCACCGGCAGGCGCAGCGGCGTTTTAACCAGCAACGGCACCAAGGCCAGCACGCAGGCGATATAACCCTTCATGTCTGCGGTACCGCGCCCAAACACCTTGCCGTCGCGTTCCGTCAGTTCGAACGGCGGCAGCGTCCACGGCTGACCATCGACCGGCACCACATCGGTGTGCCCGGACAGCACGATGCCCGGTTGATCCACCGGGCCGATCGTGGCGAACAGGTTGGCTTTGCTGCGCTCATCGTTGTAGATCAGCGCGCATGGCACGTCGAAACCTTCGAGGTAATCGCGAACGAATTCGATCAGTTGCAAGTTGGATTCACGGCTGGTGGTATCGAACCCCACCAGCGCCTTGAGCAACTCGACGCTGTTCATCGGTCATCACCGGCCACGCCATAACCCGGCGCCTTGGCCGGATCGAGGGCGCGGTCGATGTAGTCCTGAAGCTGCGGCTCGTAAGCGTTCCAGAGTTTTTGCAACTGACCGATCGGGTCTTCATCAGCCCAGTCGACGCGCAGGTTGACGATCGGCCAGGTCTGCTCGCCGACCACCACAACAGCGGCGGAGTGCACCGGGCCGGCTTCGCCACCGAGCGCTTGTGCGGCGTGCAGGGCTTTGAGCAGACGATCAGCGAGTTGACCTTCGCCGTCCTCGAAGGCGCTGACCATGGCTTCGATCACCGAACGCCCGGCAAGCATGTTGCCGGCGGCGACGCACTGTTCGCCGCTGACGGCGTTGTGCACACCGAGGGTTTGCGCACCGCTGAAATGTGCGGTCTGGCCGAGGTGGTTGATCGCGGTGATCTGGCGGTACTGGCTGTAGCCGTTGCGCGTGAGGACTTTATCCAGCGCATCGTCCGGCGCCAAACCTTGCTCCATCAGCGCGAGGACTTCCGGGCCGAGAGACGGCAGGGTGATGTTCTGGCTCGACACCGCGCCAACACCCGGCAGCAGCCACGGGCAACGGGCACCGACGGCGATGCTGGAGGAACTGATGGCGACACCGAACTGGCCGGTTTCGGCGCAGCGGGCTGTGATTGAAAAGGTCATCTGCTTACTCCTTACTAGGAAGATGTTGTCCTTGAGGGCCTCATCGCTGGCAAGCCAGCTCCCACAGGTTTGGGGTCGATCAAAAAACCTTCAAACAACTCCAAACCCTGTGGGAGCTGGCTTGCCAGCGATAGCCGCGACTCGGTGTGATGCCTTACTCAGGAATCACCGCAATCACATCAATCTCCATCAGCCACTGCGGCTGCCCCAGCGCCGACACCACCAGTCCGGTCGAGATCGGGAACACGCCTTTGAGCCACTTGCCGACTTCGCCATACACCGCCTCGCGATAACGTGGGTCGATCAGGTATGTGGTGGTCTTGACGATATGACTCATGTCGCTGCCAGCCTCTTCGAGCAGTTGCTTGACGTTGCGCATGGCCTGTTCTGCCTGCGCACGCGGATCACCCAGGCCGACCAGATTGCCGTCGAAATCCGTGCCGACCTGACCGCGTACATACACGGTGTTGCCGGCGCGCACGGCCTGGCACAGGTCGTTGTCCAGCGTCTGGTTCGGGTAGGTGTCCTTGGTGTTGAACATGCGGATGCGAGTGTGGGTGGGCTGGCTCATGAACGGCTCCTGAAGAAGGTTTGCCCGGCGCAATCGGCGCCGGGGCGAAAAGGGCTATCAAGCGTCGACGGTGTCGGCGGCTTTGCTGTGGCTGTCCTGGTGCAACTCGGCCTCGCGCTGTTCGGCATCGCGGTAGTCGAGGTACTTGCGCTGGGTGGCGATGTGGTCGGCGACATGTTTGGCGTCGTGCCAAACGCCCCAGATAAATGACGAGCCACGGCGCGACTGCCACGGCAGACCGAGGAAATACACCCCCGGCTCACTCGACACGCCGCGCTGATGCACAGGCTTGCCCTTGTCATCGAACGCTGCGACCTGCAACCACGAGTAATCCACGGCAAACCCGGTGGCCCAGATGATCGCGGTGACGCCAGCCTTGGCCAGATCCAGATCGGCTAGCGGATTTTTCACGCACTCGGGGTCGGGATAGGTTTCGCGCGCTTCTGGTTCTTCCGGCAGATCGAGGCCGTTGCGCTCGATGTAGGCATCGGCGGCATCCAGCAACGCCAGATAATTCTCGTCGCCGCGAGTGAGGTTGCCGACCAGGTCCTGCTTGAAAGTCACCACGCCGTTATTGAACGATTCGGTGACGCCGACCAGGGTCATGCCGCGATGGGCCAGACCACGGAAATCGATGGTGCGACCGCCATGAGCGCCGCTGACTGCGATGGTCACGTGCTCACGACCGGGTTTCATCGCCGCTTGATCCCACTCGCCGAGCACGCCGAGCCACCAGCAGAAATCCCGGTTGCGATAAGCGCGAGGCGGGCGGTCATGGGCGCCGACCGACAGGTAAACCTGTTTGCCGGAACGTTGCAGCTCATCGGCGATCTGCACGCCGGAAGAACCGGCACCGACCACCAGCACTGAGCCTGCCGGCAGTTGCTGCGGGTTGCGGTAGTCAGCGGAATGGATCTGCAACAGACGTTCGTCTTGCGGGGCAATCGCCGGGATCACCGGTTTCTGAAACGGCCCGGTAGCGGCGACAACACGGTTGGCTTCGATCACACCTTCGGAGGTTTCAACCGTGAAGCCCGGACGACCGACATTGCGCACCACGCTTTTCACCTCAACGCCGGTACGGATCGGCGCATTGAATTTCTTCGCATAGGCTTCGAAATAGTCAGCCACACGTTCTTTCGGGGCGAAACCGTCGGGATCGACGTCATCGAATTCTAGCCCCGGGAAGCGGTCGTGCCACGCCGGGCCGTTGGCCACCAGCGAGTCCCAGCGCCCGGTGCGCCAGCGTTCGGCAATGCGATTGCGCTCCAGCACCAGGTGCGGCACGCCGAGTTTGCTCAGGTGCTCGCTCATGGCGACGCCTGCCTGGCCGGCACCCACGATCAGCGTGTCTGTTTTTATTATTTCAGGGGTCATCTCTACATCCTTCCTAGCAAGGCAGTGGGATTCGGGCCGCTGTTGGCTTGTCCGTTTGGCTTGAGGTCAGACTAGGGAGGAGGGGGATATCGGTAAAATATTATTAAGCTGGGATGTGAAGATAAAATTCTGATGCAGAAGGGCCAAAGCCTTTGAATACGCGGCTTTCAGTTGTTGGAGCGAGGGAGAGAGGGGCGAGCGTGGCCCCTATATTTCGCGCGAACCTTTGTGCGCTGGTTTGTCGCCGGTCAGGAGTTTTTTCGCTGTTTCGGGTTCATCCGGCAATTGGCCGCTGAGATCCCAGATTTCGAGCATTTTTGCGTATTCAAAAGCGTGGCGCGGGTCGAGCTGGATCCAGTGCTGGAAAGCCTGACGTTCAGCCAGCGGGCAATTGTTATCGTGCAGGCGCATGCACCAGTCAGCGGCTTGGTTAGCGATGTCTTCGTCTATTTCGTTGCAGTCGGAAGGGGGCATGGGCAGGTTCCTGTTTGGCCGGATAACGCACCCTACGAAGCGGACTGGGAAAAAAATGTCAAAACGGCGTAATGATCGTCTGGGTGCGTTTGCAGCGGACCTTCACGCAGTCCGTGCGGTTGCCATTATCGGCAAAACGCAAGCAAATGCCGACTCCCTTTTACTCGGTAATGCCCCGACGATAGATCGTCTCGGTCGAGACGCAGAGCCGCAAAAAGTCCGTCAAAGTGATCTGACGGACTTGTTCGTGGGGTTTTTCAGCGCTGGAGGAATGCCAGCAGATCCTCATTCAAGGCCTGTGCATGCGTCACCGCAAAACCGTGTGGCGCCCCGGCGTAAACCTTCAGTTCAGCGCCCTTGATCTGCGCCGCCGCCTGCTTGCCGGTGGTTTCGAACGGTACGATCTGGTCGCCGTCGCCATGGATCACCAGCGTCGGCACGTCGATCTTGGCCATGTCCGGGCGGAAGTCGGTTTCCGAGAACGCCGTGACGCAATCCACGGTGCCTTTGAGCGAGGCAAGCAGGGCGATATTCAGGGTTTGCGTGAGCACGCCGTCAGAGACTTTCTGGCCTTGGTTGGTGCCGTAGAACGGCGCGGCGAAATCGGCGATGAACTGCGCACGATCCTGCAGCAGGCCGCCCTTGATGCCGTCAAACACTGAAGTATCGACGCCCTGCGGGAAGTCGGCTTTCTTGCCGAACAGCGGTGTCACCGCGCCCAACAACACCAGACCGGCAACGCGCTCGCTGCCATGCCGGGCGATGTAGCGGCTGACGTCGCCGCCGCCCATGGAAAAGCCCACCAGCGTCACGTCACGCAGGTCCAAATGGTTGATCAGCTGCGCGATGTCATCGGCGAAGGTGTCGTAGTCATATCCGGTCCACGGCTGATCGGAACGGCCGAAACCGCGACGATCAAAGGCAATGGTGCGATAGCCACGGCTGCTCAGGTATTCCATCTGGTATTCCCACATGTCGGCATCCAGCGGCCAGCCGTGGCTGAACAGCACAGGTTTACCGCTGCCCCAATCCTTGTAGTAAATCTCGGTACCGTCTTGCGTGGTGAAGGTGCTCATGGAAACTCCTGCGTCAGGGATCGCGAGTGATGCCGAAATGGCGACATTCACTATCAACGCAAAGCGATCCGGCTACTTGTATGCAGGTGCTGGTTTTAGGTCGGCTCGGTCGTGGATCCGCGCCAGAGTTGTATGATGCAACTCAAGGCCGCCCGGCCGCCCACTGAATCGAAGGAGTACGTTTACGTGAAACGCAAAAGTCTGCAGGGCAATGCCTGCCCGGTTGCCCGCACGTTGGATCTGATCGGTGACTGGTGGTCGTTGTTGATCATTCGTGATGCGCTGGACGGGATTCGGCGTTTCAATGACTTTCAAAAGAGTTTGGATATCGCCAAGAACATGCTCAGCGCGCGCCTCAAAGGTCTGGTGGAGCAGGGGATTTTGCAAGCGCTGCCAGCCGCCGACGGCGGCGCTTATAAGGAATACGTGCTGACTGAGCGCGGCAAAGCCTTGCAGACCGTGATCGTCGCGCTGTCGCAGTGGGGCGGTGAATTCATGTACGCGCCGGGTGAGCCGGGGTCGGTGATGGTTGATGCAAAGGATCGTCAGCCGATTCGCAAGCTGACCTTAACGGCGGCCGATGGTCGCGTGCTGGCCCCCGAGGATGTCGCGACGCGACTGGGTGTTGAGCACTGACGAACAAAGGTTTGACGTCAAAATGATGGCCAACTAATATCGCGCCGCTATTCTGATGTCATCCTTGGCGCCAGTCCTTAATCGAGAAACTTCGTCCGTGAATAAACGCGCATTACTGCCTCTGGCTGTGATTTTCACGCTTGTAGGCTGCCATTCCACTGTTCGGGATTCCTCCCCGAGCCTGCTCAAAGACGGTGTTCAGTTGGGCCAGAACACCGTTGCCACGGATGACCAGCACGCCAAGGTCATCATGAAGGCCACGGGTGGCACCAATCCGGTGGAGTTTTCCATCCGGCGTGCGGATGACCCTGACCGTCGCATGGAGGTGCTTGGCACCGTCGTCGATTCAGGTCGGGGCCATGTTTTCGGCTGGATCGCCAAGCTCAATGAAGTGGCCAACAGCGCCACGGTCAAGCGCTTCCCACAAGTGGAGGCACAAGCGGATGCCGACAAGCCCTTTGAAATTTCGGGGTATTCGAACAGCCGGGTTACGGGGGGGATTTATACCTGTGGGCCGCTGACCACTGTTTTCACTCCCGAGCGTGGCAAGGTCTACCAGGTGGAGTTCCAGTTCAGCGGTGAGCATTGCGAACAGCATGTTTATGACGTTACTCAGCCCCGGCAGCGCACGCTCGTAAAGAGTTGAGTCGGCACGCACAGCGCACTGAATTTATCGAAAAAAAGGAAATACCCTGTGAAACGGAATCTCTCCCTGGCACTTATCATTCTGGCCGCCACATTGTCTGGCTGCGCCACTAATAAGCCGGTCGTTGACCCATCGCTGGTCGGTTCATGGAAAGGTCAGCGCGACGAAAACGGCAAATGCCAGTTCATGTCCTGGAAAAACCAGTTCAACGCCGACGGTACTTTCTCCATAACCTTTTTCCGCGACGCCAAGCAGACACAGAAGGTGCAAACCGAGCATGGCACCTGGACAGCTACCAATGGCAAGAGTGTGCTGAGAACCAATGGCGTCGCTGCGCCTGATGTTTACACCTACAAGCTTACTGATGCTGACACGGTGCATTACGTCAATGTGGAGAAAGGCCCTTCGGCGGATTGCCAGGAAGATTATGCTTTTGATGAGCACCGTATTCGCGGGTAAGCCAGTCAGAAGCATCGCGGGGCTGCAATGGCCCCGTTTGTTCAATTCTTGATACAAACCCGACAAAAGGTTTAAACGATAGTTTGACGTCAAAATGATGGCCATCTAATATCGCGCCACTATTTTGATGTCACTTTCGTATCGAGGGATCGAACATGTCCTCACCCGCCCTCGTGGCGAGGTTGTGCGTAGCGTTGCTGTGCCTTTCTCCACTCCAGATTGCCGTTGCCGCCCCTACACCCGGCGACACCGACCTCATCCGTGATCGCCAGAACCGCCTGCTCGAAGAGCAGCAGCGGCGCCTTGAAGAACTCAAGGATCTGCCCGGCAAAGATGCCAGGCCTGCGCAACCGGCAGCCCCCACCGATACCCGCTGTTTCCCGATCAAAGACATCGAACTCAAAGGGGCCGACAGTCTTTCCGAGCGCGACAAGACTCGTCTGCTCAAACCCTATATCGGTGAATGCCTCGGTGTGCCGCAGCTCAACGAGCTGCTCAAAGTCATCACCGATCACTACATCGAGAAAGGCCTGGTCACCAGCCGCGCCTACCTGCCACAGCAGGATCTGTCCACCGGGCACCTGCAAGTGCTGGTGGTCGAAGGCAAGCTCGAAGGCATGAAGGGCGCGGAAAACAGCCAGCTCTCGGAGCGCGAACTGGCCATGGCTTTCCCCGGAAAAACCGGTGATCTGGTCAATCTGCGCGAGATCGAGCAGATGGTCGATCAGCTCAATCGTCTGCCATCCAATCAGGCAAAAATGGAGCTGGCGCCCGGGCAGAATGTCGGTGGCAGTGCAGTGCTGGTCAACAACACCCCGCAGAAGCCATGGCGAGTCGGGCTGTCACGCAACAACGACGGCCAGCGCAGCACCGGTGAGCAGCAGTGGGGCACCACGTTTGACTGGGACAGCCCGCTTGGCCTGGCCGATCAGTTGAGCCTACGCGGTGGTCACGATGCGATGACCGACCATCAGCACACCTCGCGTAACGCCATGCTCAATTACAGCCTGCCGTGGGGCTGGTGGACGTTCAGCTACACCTACAGCCAGAGCGAATACCGCTCGCAAATCGCCGCCAACCTCTACAACTTCAAGCAGACCGGCGACAGCGAAAACCATCAGTTGCGCGCCGAGCGGGTGATCCACCGCGACGCCGTCAGCAAGACCTCGCTCAGCGCGGGTCTGTCGTATCTGCGCACCAACAACTTCATCGAAGACAGCAAACTCAAGCTGAGCAGCAACCGCATCAGCGAAGCGCAGTTCGGCTTCAACCACGGTCGTCGGATCGGCAGTGCCTTCGTCAACTTTGACGCGGGTATGCAAGAAGGCATTGGCGCCTTCGACGCGCAGGGCAGTCACGATCCGGGCCCGGGTGAGCCAAATGCACGCTACCGCAAATACACCGCCACCCTGAGCTACCTGCAGCCGTTCAAGTTGTGGGGCGAGTCGTTCAGCTTCAGCAGCCTGATGACCGGCCAGCGCAGTGAAGATGTGTTGTTCAGCCCGCAACGCACCAGCCTTGGTGGCTCGTCGTCAATTCGTGGTTACAAGGATCAGTCGCTGTCGGGCGACAGCGGTGGTTACTGGCGCAACGATCTGCGCTGGTCGCGCCCGGTGACCATCGAATGGCTGCAACCGGTGTTCTCCGAATACGGCACCAGCCTCGGTTACGACCAGGGTGTGATCCAGAACGGTCGCTACAACGGCGATCAGCACGGGCGCATGTCGAGCAACTCGCTGGACCTGTTCGCCCGTGGCAAATACCTGTCCGCCGGGGTGACGTTTGCTCATTCCCTGGAACGCCCGGATGCGCTGACCGAGCGTGAAGCACCGATCTACTTCCGTCTGGATTTTTTCCTCTAATACCGCCCGCCCCGAGATTCTGAAATGGACATTCGTCAACTGGCCCCTCTGGCCAGCCAGCCTGCTGCTGCCGAAAAAAACCGCGAACTCTTCCTCGGCATGCCGAAACGCGGGCTGGCGTTTCTGTTGGCGAACGTCATGTTCTGGCAACCGATGTGGGCGCAGGCTGACGGCATTGTCGTCGCCAATCCGAATACCTCGCTGGATCGCGCCGGCAATGGCGTACCGATCATCAATATCGCCACGCCCAATGCCAGCGGCCTGTCGCACAACCAGTTCCACGATTACAACGTCGGTGCGCAGGGGCTGATCCTCAACAACGGCTCGACGCAGAATAATCTGACCCAGCTGGGCGGGCACATCATCGACAACCCGAACCTGAAAAACAGCGGTTCGGCACAGGCGATTCTCAACGAAGTCATCAGCGGTAACCCGAGCCAGTTGCGCGGTTACACCGAAGTGGCGGGGCAGTCGGCGCGGGTCATTGTCGCCAACCCTTACGGCATCACGTGCAACGGTTGCGGTTTCATCAACTCGCCGCGTGTGACGTTGACTACCGGTAAACCGGTGCTCGACAACGGTCGGCTGGATCGTTTTCAGGTCGATCAGGGCTCGGTGGCCATCGAAGGCGCGGGCCTTAACGCGACCAACGTCGACCGCTTTGAAATCATCACCCGCAGCGCAAAGATCAACGCGCAACTGCAGGCGCAGAACCTGACCATCGTTGCCGGTCGCAATGACGTCAACGCACAAACCCTCGATGCCACGGCCCGCGCCGATGACGGCAGCAGCAAACCGCAATTGGCCATCGACTCCTCGGCGCTGGGCGGCATGTACGCCGGGGCGATCAAACTGGTCGGTACCGAGGCCGGTGTCGGCGTGAAACTTGACGGCAAGCTGATTGCCAGCGGTGGTGACATCCAGCTCGACGCCAACGGCCAGTTGAGCCTCGCAGAAACCTCGGCCACTGGCGCCGTCAACGTCAAGGCTGCCAGCCTCGATACCCAAAGCGCGATCTATGCAGGCACCGCGCTCAATGTGCAGACTCAAGGCAACCTGACCAACCGCCAATCCCTCGCCGCCCGCGACAGCATCACCCTCAGCGCTGGTGGTCGACTGACGAACGCCGGCACCATCGAAGCGGGCGTCAACGCCGACGGCAGCCGCAATGCCAGCGGCGATCTGAGCCTGACCGCACAGAACCTCGACAACACCGGCAAGAGCTTGCTGGCCAGCCGCAATCTGACGGTCAACGCCGCCACCCTGAACAACCAGAACGGTACGCTCAACGCCAAAGCCATTGCCATCGGCGGCGGTGCTCTGGACAACCGCAACGGCCGGATGCTCGGCGATCTGGGCCTGAACATCGATCTCAGCGCGGCGCTGGACAACCGTGGCGGCGTGCTCGGCTCCGGTGCAATGGTCAATCTCAAAGCGGCCAGTCTCGATAACCGCGATGCCGGTTCATTGGTCAGCGATAGCGGGCTGACGGTGCGCGTCGATGGCTTGCTCGACAACCGCGACAAAGGTGCGATCACCGCCAAAGGTGCAACAAGCGTTTCCGCCGGCACACTGTTCAACCAGGCAGGCTTGATCAGCGGCCGCAATGCGTTGCAGCTGACCGCCGACCAGACCCTGGATAACCAGCTCGGTACGGTGATTGCCGACGGCCAACTCACGCTCACCGCCAAGTCTTTGGACAACCGCAGCGGCAACCTCGTCGGCAAGTCGGATGTCAGCGTTCAGGCGCAAAACGTCAACAACCAGAAAGGCAAGTTGATCGCCACCGGCGTGCTCAAACTCAACGCCGATCAACTCGATAACCGTCAGAATGGTCTGCTCGGTTCGACCAGCGCCATGACCCTGACGGTCGCTGAGCTGGATAATCGCGGTGGCGAAATCAGCACCAACAGCGACCTGCTGCTCACCGGCAAAAAACTCGACAACAGCGACGGCGGCAAGGTTTTCGCCAGCAAGTCAGCGACGCTGACGGTTGATCAAGTGCTCAACCGCAACAAGGGCCTAATCGATGCGGCCACGCGGCTCACGCTGCACGGGCGCACGCTGGCCAACAACGGCGGGGAATTGCGCAGCCAGCAGGCCATGCAGTTGACCATCGACGATGCTTTCGATAACGCTCAGGGTAAAGTCAGCAGTGAAGCGACGCTGACAGTCAACGCCGCGCAGCTGATCAACAATCTGGGCATCTTCTCCAGTGCCGCTGATTTGAAGCTCGTCAGCCGTGGTGGCCTCGATAACCTGGGCGGCAAGATTGTCACCGACGGTGCGCTCGTCATTGACAGCGGCAGCCTCGACAACCGTCAGCAGGGCACGCTCAGCGGTAAAGGTGCGGTCACCGTCACCACCGGCGCATTCGATAACAGCGAGGGCTTGCTCAGCAGTGCCGACACCCTGGACCTCGTCGCCGGGCAAGTCACCAACAATGGTGCTGGCAGTATCGGCAGTCAGGGCGCGCTGACGGCGTCGGTCAAAGGACTCGATCAACAGGGCGGCAAGCTGTTCAGCAACACGCGCCTGAGCCTGGATCTGAATCATGGTCAACTGAACAACGGTGGTTCGATCAACACTCCCGGCGCGCTGCTGCTCAAGCAACTCAACGGCGTCAACAACCAGGGCGGGACGATCTCCAGCGCGGAAGCGTTCACACTGACCGCGCAAAATCTTGATAACAGCGACGGCAGTCTCTTGAGTAATCAGGGGCTGACCCTGCGCATCGCGGCGGCGCTGGATAACGTCAAAGGCATGATCGGCGCGGCAGCCATCGATGCCCGCGCGGGGAATGTGAACAACAGCGGCGGCAGCTTGATCAGCCGTGGTGATCTTGAGCTGAATGTCGACGGCCAGTTGCGCAACGACGGCAAAGGCTTGATCAACAGCAAGGGCAATCTGACGCTGACTGCGACGGGGCTCGACTCGAGCAACGGGGGCGAAGTTTCCGCTGATGGCGACATTAACCTGGCGCTGACCTCGCTGACTCAAAACGGCGGACGACTGCTGGGTGAAAAATCGGTCACGGTGGATCTGGCCAATGGCGACCTCGACAACCAGAACGGTCTGCTCACTGCCAAAGGTCCGCTGGCCCTCAAGCGCCTGCGCGATCTGAATAACCAGAACGGCGAAGTCTCCAGCAACTTCGGTTTTGCCTTGATCGGCCGAGCGATGAATAACAGCGCCGGCAAAATCATCAGCGGTGAAAAACTGTTGGTGCGCGGCACGGATTTGATCAACCAGAAAGGTCTGCTGTCCGGCTGGCAAGCGTTGGCGGTGAACGGCAACAGCCTCGACAACCGCGACGGTGGCACATTATCGAGCAAGTACGCCGATGTCAGCGTTGATCTCAGCGGCAAGCTGCTCAACGGCGGCGCGGGCGCGGTGGTCGCACAGGGCAATCTGAGCATCAACGCCGGCAGTCTCGATAACAGCGACAAGGGCAACCTCAGCAGTGGAGCAGGGCAGACCCTGACGCTGGCCGGTGCGCTTAATAACAATCAGGGCGGCCTGATTGCCAGCGATGCGGCGCTGGATATCGTCAGCACCGCGTTCAGCAATATCGGCGGCGCTATCAATGCGCAGCAGGTCATCAATGCCACGGCTACTAGCCTCGACAACAGCGGCGGACAGATCGCCAGCAACGATGCGATCACCCTCAACCTGAGCGGTGAGCTGAACAACAACGCCGGCAAACTCGCGGCTGTCGGCCCGCTGCTGATCAAGGGCGTAACCGATCTGCACAACCAGAACGGTCAGCTCGCCAGCCAGAAAACTCTCGACCTGCGCACCGGTTCGCTGGACAACGGCAACAAGGGCACCGTCGCCGCCAATGATCAGTTGCTGATCAGCGCCACGGGCGCCGTCAGCAACCAGGCCGATGGCCTGATCTACAGTAAGAATGCCGATGTTCAACTGCACGCGGCCAGGCTGCTCAACGGCAAAGGCTCGATCCAGAGCGACAGCGGTCTGACCCTCGAGATCAGCGGCGACTTCGACAATCAGAGCGGCAAAGTCATTGCCCAGAACGGCGATGTGCTGATCACCGCCGCCAACATCGATAACCGTGGCGGCACGCTCTCGAGCATCAAGGGTGCTTTGGAGGCGCGCACGGTTGGTGTTCTGCGCAATGGTTTCGACCTGAACAACAACCGTCAGGGCGGCATCATTCAAGCGCAGAGCCTGAAGCTGTCGGCATTGGCTGGCCTGAACAACAACGGTGGTCGGATCTCGGCGCAAGCGGCAGACAGCAGCATCACCACGGCTGCGCTGACTAACGGCAGTGGCGTGCTTTACGCGAAAAAGCTGTTGGGCGTCACTGGCGCAAGCCTCGACAACAGCGGCGGGCAGATCGCCGCCGAGCGCATCGATTTCAGCCTCAGTGGTGCGCTAAGCAATGGCGCGGGCGTCATCGAAAGCGACACACAACTGAGCGTTAAAGCGGGAACGCTTGATAACCAGAACGGGCGCCTGCGCTCGCTGGGCGTCACCGGCAAGACCGAATTTCAGATTGCAGATTTGCTCGACAATCGCAATGGCGTACTCGAAACCGCTAACACTGACCTGACCCTGGCGGTCGGCAGCTTCCTCAACAGCGGCGGGCAGCTCAACCACGTTGGGCGCGGCAAGTTCGATATCTCCACAGCCAATGTGCTGGGCGCGGGTGGCAGCATCGTCACCGGCGGCCTGCTGGAACTCAATGCCGATAGCTGGAACAACACCAGCGCGATTCAGGCCGGTCGCCTGAACGTGAACGTGCGCGAATTCAGCCAGAGCGCGAGCGGCAAACTGCTGGCTTCGGAGTCTTTGCAGGCCCGGGGTGGCAATTGGACCAACAACGGACTCATCGCCAGTGATGGCTCCATCGATATGCAGTTGGGCGGAACCTATGCGGGTAGCGGTCGCCTGAGCAGTCAGCGCGGCACTTATCTCTCCGCTGCACAAATGAACCTCAGTGCGGGCGGCAGTTTCGCCGCCGGCGCGACATCGACCATCAGCGTCGGTGGGCAACTGCTCAACGCGGGCCGCATCACCTCCAGTGAAGACCTGACCGTCAACGCCGGCAGCGTTGCCAACTACGGCAGCCTCGGGGCGGCGCAGAACCTGTTCATCAACACGCCCACATTGCTCAACGATCGCGGGCTGATTTTCAGCGGCAACAACATGACACTCGGCGTCAGCACGCTGACCAACCAGCACGGCGATTTCTACGGTCTGGGCAATGTGCTGATCGGTGGATATGGCGGCGCGGCAAGGGCTGCCGGGGTTTACAATATTTCCGGTTCGATGGAGAGCGTGAAGGATTTCACGCTGAACGCCGATGTGTTCGAGAACCGTACGGAAGGCCCGTCGGCGTCGGTCGAGCGCAAGTTGATATCGGGGTTTATCGCGGCTACGTGCGGTGACTGTGTTGGCGGCACGTTCAACAATTTCCTCGCCACGCGCGAGACGTATCAATTTGTCGACAGTGATACCAGTGCTTCTGCCGTGCTTAACATCGGCAAGGATTTTGTTTTCCAGGGCGGCACGTTCCTCAACAGCAAAAGTACTGTGGCGGCGGGTGGAAATATCACCGTTACTGCTGACTCCCTTAAGAACATTGGCGCCAAAAGCGGAGTTATCGACGTTACGCGCCAGTACAACTTTGAAATGGGGACTGGCAGCACGGCAAAGTTCATGGCCGAAGTCGTGATGCCCTATAACCAGCGCAACAATCCCGATTTCCCTTCTGTGTATTACGTGATCGCGCCGCAAGGACTGATTCGCAAAGCCACGGCCACGACAGTGGGCGGCGGCATTGTCATCACCGACGACGAAACCGGTGAAAACGTCGGCAGTCGCAAATATGGCCGAGCCATGTCTGGATTCAGCGCCGGTTTCGAAACCTCCACCCCGTCGCAGTACGACCCCGATAACCTGTTGGCATTGCCGAGCGAACTGGCCCAGTACCAGAAAGGCCTGGCGGTTGAAACGGAAAGTACCAGCGCGGGGCTGCCTGGTGCCGCGACCGGTCGCAACGCAGTCATACAGGCCGCTGGCAACGTCTCGATCAACGCCACCAAGGAAGTGGTAAACGCCGTCATCCACGAGGATTACGGCTCAACCGGTGGCACCAACAAAGTCGCTGATACCAAGGTCGGTAACAGTGACACTGTTGTTGTCCGGATCAACAGCCAACTGCCGCCAGATCTCGCCCAGCAGCAAGTCAATCCGCTGAGCCTGCCAGGCTTCTCCTTGCCCACAGGCGAAAACGGCTTGTTCCGTTTGAGCGGGCAGGGCAGTAGCGCTGCATCGGCTGGTAACGGGCCAGCGCCGACCTGGACGGTGGGCAATGAAGCGATCAGCGCTCAGGATCATTTGGCCGTCGCCACCAGTGGCGGTGCGCGCAATCTGTTCATCGACGGCCCGGCTCAGGTTTCCGACGGCACTCGTGCGGTCGATACGTTCCATCGAACCACGAGCGCTGGCGATGACACCCGTCCGGTCACCCGCGTTACTGGCCTGCCCGACACCAAGGCACCGTCCAACCCACACAAATACCTGATCGAAACCAACCCGGTACTCACCGACCTCAAGTCGTTCATGAGCTCCGACTACCTACTGGAAAAACTCGGCTACAACCCTGACCAGAGCGCCAAACGCCTGGGCGATGGCCTCTATGAACAGCGTCTGATCCAGCAAGCCGTGACCGCCCGCACCGGTCAGGCTTTCCTCGACGGCCAGACCTCCAACGAGGGCATGTTCAAGTACCTGATGAACAACGCCATCGCCAGCAAAGACGCGCTCAACCTGTCGGTCGGCGTCGGCCTCACCTCGCAGCAAGTCGCGGCACTGACCCACGACATCGTCTGGCTCGAAGAGCATGAAGTGAATGGCGAAAAAGTGCTGGTGCCGGTGGTGTATCTGGCGCAAGCCAGCGGCCGTCTCGGACCGACCGGGGCATTGATTGCCGGTAACGATGTGACGCTGATCGCCGGGGAAAACCTCGACAACGTCGGCACGCTTAAAGCCACCAACAACCTCTCCGCCACGGCGGGCAAGGACCTGGTCAACAGTGGCTCGATCGAGGCGGGCAATCGTCTGGACTTGCTGGCCACCAACAATATCGTCAACAAGGCCGGCGGCATCATTGCCGGCAAGGACGTCAGCCTGACCACCCGCACCGGCGACGTGATCAACGAACGGACCATCACTTCGATGGACAACCAATACGGCTCAGTTACCCGGCATCAGGACTTTGCCGATAACGCAGCGCGTATTGAGGCGGCCAATGACCTGACTGTCAAAGCGGCCAACGACATCAACGTCATCGGCGGCGTGCTGAAAAGCGGTCAGGACATGACGTTGAATGCCGGGCGTGATGTCAACGTGGTCTCCGTGCAGGTCAACGACAGCGTTTCGTTGGGTTCAAGGGCAAGTAGCAGTGATATCACTCAACTTGCCGCCGATATCGATGCCGGACGTGACTTCAAGGCTGAGGCCAAGCGCGACATCAATGTGATTGCCAGTGAGATCGATGCCAAGCGTGATGTGGCGATGTCGGCGGCAGAGAACATGCTGATCAGCTCGGCGGCAGATGAAGAACACTCCAGATCCAAGAACAAGAAAGAGAAGCGTCAGGAAGATCATGTCACTCAGGTCATGTCCGGCATTACGGCGGGTGGCGACGTGTCGCTGGCGGCGGGACAAAACCTCGCGGTAGTGTCCAGTCGTGTCACTGCTGGCGATGAAGCCTACCTGGTGGCGGGTGATCGTCTGGATATCCTTGCTGCGCAGGATACCGATTACTCGCTGTATGACATGAAGAAGAAGGGTAGCTTCGGCAAGCTGAAGACGAAGCACGATGAGGTGACCGACAACAAGCATGTTGGCTCCGAAATCAGGGCCGGTGGCAACCTTTCTTTGGTCAGCAAAGGCGATCAGCTTTACCAAGTGGCGACGCTTGAAAGTGGGAAGGACATCACGCTCGAAAGCGGTGGAACGATCGTTTTCGAAGGGGTTAAGGATCTTCATGATGAGAGTCATACCAAGAGCAACGGTGATGCTTTCTGGACCTCATCAAAAGGGCGCGGTAAGACGGACGAAACACTGCGCCAGAGCCACTTGATCGCGGCGGGCAAGCTAACCATCAAGGCTGTCGAAGGCCTGAAAATCGATATCAAGCATGTCGACCAGCAAAGTGTCAGTCAGACAATTGATGCAATGGTCAAGGCCGATCCGCAGCTTGCCTGGCTAAAACAGGCTGAAGCGCGCGGGGATATCGATTGGCGGAAGGTGAAGGAAATCCACGAGTCATTCAAATACGAGAACTCGGGACTTGGGCCTGCATCGCAATTGATTATTGCAATTGCACTGGCAGCCGTGATGGGTCCAGCCATGGCTGGCATCAGCACGATGATGCAGTCAGTGGCGGTGAATATCGCGACAACAGCGACAGTTAGTACCGTTAATAATCGCGGTAATTTGAGCAGAGTCCTAAAAGACGTTACCTCGAAAGAGGCAATTAAAAGTTATGTCGTGTCTGCGGGATCTGCCGGAGTTGCTCAGGGGCTTAATTACAACCCCAGTTCGATGGGGTTCAATACTGAGAGCTACAAGCTCATCGCGATGAAGGTCGGTGCTGACGCATTGATCAAAACCGCAGTCTACGGCGGGAATTTCAAAGACAATCTTGCCAGTTCAGCTGCGGGTACGGCGGCAAGTATTGGTGGCGCAATCGGGGCCGGAAAAATAGGTGATATGGGCCCCGACATCAGTCTGTCCAAAATCGCACTGCACGCGGGGTTGGGAGGCTTGTTGGCCGAAGCGATGGGGGGCGATTTCCGTACCGGTGCCATTGCCGGAGGCGCCAACGAGGTATTGGTCGGGCTGCTGGGAGAAAAGCTGCTTCCTTCGTCCTATGTGAAGGGTTCTCCTGAATACAACCAGGCTCAAGCCAATATCCTCGCTCTTTCACAAATTGTGGGGGTGCTTGGCGCTACGATGTCTGGCGGCGATGCGGGCACAGCGGCGGCAGTCGCAGCGAACGCAACGCAATACAACTTTCTTGGTGATCATGCGCAGGCCGAGCGTGATCGTGCACGGAAAGAGTTCAACGAGACCAACGGAATCGACCCTGCCAGACAACTGGTGAAGCTAGAGGGGGCCGATCACCGTAGTGACAATCTATTAGCTAAGTTTCATTCAGACAGAAGCTCGCTTACTCCTGCAGAGTCCGTAGAACTGAATGCTTACATGCAAGTGTACGCAGCGGACATGTTGAGTAAACCCGGCGCTACCGTGGACTCGGTAAAACGGCTGGTTACGCAACTGTATAGCGAAGGTCCAACCACCACGGGCGTTTATTTGTATGCAGGTACAACCGAAGCAAAAAACGCATTCGCGGATGCGATGCGTGCCCAACTGGATGGCTGGTTTGATCAACTCGCCTGGATCAGACCAAAAACCGAAAACGAATTGATTTACAAGGATGCGCAGGGCTATCTACGTATCAACAACGAACAGCAGGGCCTATCTAATATTGGAGGCCCGGCACTCTACGGATTGACCGGCCCACTGGGTACCAGCGTTCGTTTGGCAGCCGCGGCCGACGGCGTTCTACAGGTAGGCGCTGGAGCGCGACAGGCGCTTAATGGTGACCTTTGGAACGCAGCTGGAAACATCGTGGTCGGCGCGCTGGCGATCGCTGGGGCGGGGATTCCGGATGTTCGGTCGCCGAAGGGTTCGGGTATTGGTGAAATTCCGGTGGTAAATCCCAAGCCGGGCAGTACCTTTGGAGTGGAAGGCTTTGCGACGAGCATCGATACACATCTACTGGCCCAGAAAATAGCGGATATTCGAGCAACATTGCCCTCTAAGCTAAAGGGTGAAGGAAATATGGCTGTTGCAGATATCAAAGTCGAAGGTTTGCCCTCTCAAATGGCAGCACACAGTAGAATTAATACCCCTAATTCAGCACAACAGGCTCAGGGAATTGTTGGTGAAGGAAGTGGTTTGTTCCAGACCCAACTTGTTCCCAATAAATCTGGAGTGCTAATACCGAGGTCTGGAGACTCAGAAGCAAAAATTCTGGATAGACTTGCACAGTTGCTAGGTGACCGTTACAGTGCCAGTGGTGTCGTTACCATATTTACAGAGCGCCCCGCATGTAGTAGCTGTCTTGGTGTGGTTGAACAGTTCAAGAGTAGATATTCAAATATTAGAGTCGATGTATTAGATAATAAGGGAGTTGTCATGCGTCCTCTTAAGGTGGGTCAATAAAGTGGAACAGTATCGGGTTTCGTATCAGGAAATAAAAAGCTGGGTCCTAGGTAACTTCTGGGATGGATGCAGAGACCATGGCCCAATGGCCAAGGCTCAGGATAAGAGTGTTTGGAATTTAGAACAGATTGTCTCGGATGTCTATGATGGCTATGCGGGTGGGAGTGGGAGTTTTGATTCTCCGCTTGAGTATCTAATGCTGGAAGTGGTGAGTTTGGTTTTGTCCAGTTGGTATCCGAGTCAAGTGGAGTATCATAAAGAACGCATTGCTGAACTACTTGCGGGAAATGACTTGGATGAAATGCTTAGGGGAATTCCTGCCGAAGAGTTGGAGGAGTTTAAGCATGATCTATATATTTTAAGTATTGTGTGAGTTGGAAGATAAATGGGTGATAAATTGGGACAGACCACGTTTAGAAGGCACTCCAAAAACGTGGTCTGTCCCCTTTTTATTTTGATCCTTTGCAAGGATGCGGACGGGGCGGACATGATTTTGCATTGGGCAACGCAAGATTTGATTGAAGATCTTGTAGAGCGAGATCGACTAGCAATGGTCGAGTTCTTAAGGCGCATAAATACTGATGGAAAAACTCGTGCAAACTACGTTAAGAGGATAAATGGGGACAGATCACGTTTAGAAAGTGCTCTGAAAACGTTGTCTGTCCCCTTTTTACAAGTTAGGAATGATTATGAGCAGTGGTGTATAAAAGGGAATAGACCACGTTTAGAAAACACTCCGAAGATGTGATCTGTCCCCTTTTTTTTGCTGCTTTGCTGCGGGTACGAAAGTTTCTACACCGCAAGGCGACCGCGTTATTGAGTCGCTCAAGGTGGGAGATGTTGTCTGGAGCAAGCCTGAGAAAGGGAGCAAGCCGTTCGCTGCTGCCATTCTGGCAACGCATCAGCGTTCGGATCAACCGATCTACCGCCTCAAGCTCAAAAGTGTTCGTGGCGCTGGCGCAGCGGAAGGCGAAACCCTGCTGGTTACGCCGAACCACCCCTTCTATGTACCCGCCAAACATGACTTCATTCCTGTCAAAGATCTGGAGCCGGGTGATCTACTACAGTCACTGGCTGATGGCGACACCGAAAACACCTCGTCCGAAGTCGAATCGCTAGAGCTGTACCTGCCCGAGGGCAAAACATACAATCTGACGGTCGATGTGGGGCATACGTTCTACGTTGGCGAGCTCAAGACCTGGGTACACAACACTGGGCCTTGTGATTTGCCTCCGGATTATTCTGCGGGTGGTGCAAAAGGGGCTGTAATCCCAAAAGGTTTTTCAAGTGCAGATGATTTCGTTCGCTTTGGCACAAATACGCGAGATGGTTTGGCACGTGCTGGCTATGAAAATGTAGAGCCAATTCTTCAAGGAAGTGCCGTAACAGGTAAAAGCTTTAAAACTGGGGAGGCATTTGACGTTGGCAGGGTGAGTGACTTCGATGTTGCGCTGGCAAGTCCAGAACTTTTGCAACGCGCTCAATCCTTAGGAATAGGTTTGAGGAGTGGCGGAACTCGTACGGGGCCGTTGAGTGCAAGAGACTTGCAAGCCCTTGGCCTGAAAGATTTGTCGAGTAAGATGAGCGCCCAAGCAGGACGCGAAGTTAATTTTATGATCTATGACTCTGCGGTAACAGCCGCAAGTCGTGCTCCGAGTGCGGTGTTACCGAAATGACTATTGTGTATGATCTCTATGGTGCGGAAAAATCATGTCTTCTGTCGGCGAGAAGTGATGTGGAAAGAGCGCTGGGAGAGATTTTTGAGGAAAGGGATAGCTCTTATCAAGGTGGTATTTACTATATGTGGGGTAGGAGTGATTCAGAGAATTTTGTTTTAAAATTGAATATTGATCCTTTGGACGGCGATCCAGTAGAGCAGAACTACGCTAGCTATAAAGTCTTGCTCTATGTAAACGCTACAAATCGTTCAGCTGATATAGAAAAAGTGATTAGCCAAGGTGGTGGCTTTAAGTTGCTGAGGCATGAGGTTTTTTAAAGAACACCAAGGCTAGTCGGTGCAAAAGGCGCAGGTACATCCTTAGAGCGAGGTCTTGCCTATGACAACCCATCAAACCTTGTCCAAAATCGTGTAAGTGAAATTCAGTGGAATAAATGGGAACAGACCACGTTTAGAAAGCACTCTGAAAGCGTGGTTTGTCCCCTTTTTACCCAATGGTGATGCTTGGGAGATGGCAAATTCAGTTAAGGCTCTTGGTCGTAAAGAGACACGATCAGGAACCTACGATGCAAACTTAAATCGCATTGGAGATTGATATGAACGATAAAAAAACTCCCGACTGGGTTGGTCGGGGGAAAACTATTAAGCAACTTGTCGCTGAGTTGCAATCTTTCGAAAATCAAAATTTGTTGGTTGAAATATCAACTGATGATGGTGTAACCAAAAAGCCGATTAGCTTGGTTGTGAAGTCTGGTGATACCTGCGTATTAGTAAATTGCGAGCAGTAAAGGGGGGCAGATTTATTTGCCTAGTCCTTCTGGAAGAAAAAATAAGCTGTTCATTGGTCTTTGAATGTCCGGTTGAGTCGGCTGACTGATTGTATGGTTTTGTCTAGAGTACAACAGTGTTTTCGCTCCTTTTGAGATTAAAAATTAACATTTCTCTCCCCAGAGAGGACTATTTTATGCGCTTCTTTGAAATGCCTTTCGCTTGGGTCGAGCTTGGGGGTAAAGGGGGAGAGATCACGTTTAATGTAGTTGACTGCAACAATACGTAAAAATTTGCCGTCATTTGTCCTGTGCGGCCCGCTAAGCTTTCAGTTCGACCAATTGAAAGGATTCATCGATGCCGCGTGATGTAAATGGGGACAGACCACGTTTAGACAGAACTCCGAAAACGTGGTCTGTCCCCGTTTTTCCCGTACATCCCCCGCGTTGACGGAATCCACCAAAGGCGCATTGGCCAGCACCGGAAAAGTTATCGTCGCCGATTCCGGTGGTCTGAGCAGCCTGCAAGGTATCGCGCATTTTACCGAAAACCAGTTGTTGCAAAACTCCACCTCCGCGTTGCTCAACAAAGCCCTGGGCCGTGAAGGCAGCTTGGGTGATGCCGTGCAAAAAAGCCTGGTGAATGCGTTTACCGCCTATGGTTTCAACCTGGTGGGTGATATCGGAGTGAGCAACCACCTGAAGGACGGTGGTTTGGAGAAGATAGGCCTGCATGCGCTGATGGGGGGCTTGAGCTCACTGGCCGCGGGTGGGGACTTCAAAACGGGCGCCTTGGCAGCCGGAGTCAACGTGGCGGATAAATGGGGACAGAACACGTTTAGAAAACATTCCGAAAACGTGGTCTGTCCCCTTTTTACCGCGCCAAGATAGACTGATTCATTGGGGAATAAATGGGGACGAATAAAGGGGGCAAACCCTGAGGAATCCCCAATTTCTCTTAAAGAAAATCAAGAAGTTGGAATGTTGAAGAGACCTGCATGAATCGGCAACTTGGTTTGCACCACACAAATACTAGAAACCGAATCCATGCAGCCCATCCGATTTTTACACAGAGCGCTCGCTCAAGCACCACCCTCGATCCATTCTCGCCACCTGACATCACTGATGAGTTGTGTCAGTTCGTTACTGCGGTCGTCTCCCTTTGACGCCTTAACCATCGGCCATTATCATGTGCCATCATATTGGCATCGCTCTGCTTCAGTGCGTTGAAAACGTGCCTTCGTTCACCCTGGGCACGTCAACTTTGCCTCACAAATTCCCGTTTATGGCCTACGCCGTCGTCACAGGTGTTCAACAACGTGTCTGTCCCGAAAATTTCCGTCATCATCCCCACGTACAACGTTGAATCCTACATCGCCGAAACCCTTGATTCGCTGATTAATCAACCCGTGCCTTTGCACGAAATCATCTTGATCAACGATGGCTCGACCGACGGCACGCTTGACGTCATCGCGTCGGGGTTCGGCCATCGTGCGGAAGTCAAAGTCGTCACCCAGGATAATCAGGGCGTTGGTGCTGCACGGCGCAATGGTTTGGCATTGGCGAGCGGGGAGTATGTGTTCTTTTGCGACCCGGACGATGTGGTCAGCCCAGAGATGTTTTCGACGTTGGTGGAGCAGGTGCAGTCCAATGCCGCGCTTGAGTTGTTTTATTTCTCCAAGCGTTCGTACACCGAAGTCAACGGCGAGAAACAGCTGTTGCGGCGTAACACCGCGGCCAGCCGCAATGGTTGGTTCGACGCCGGACGTGACTTGCTCGAGGATCTGATCTTGTCCGGCAAGTATCACGCTGCAACGTGGCAGTACATTTTCAAGCGCTCGGTGTGCGAGCGTTTCGCGGTTCGGTTGGAAGGGCGAGCTCATGAGGATCATGTGTTCAGCATGAACATTTATCTGCACAGCCACGCTACTTTTGCCACCTCGGCGGATTTTTACTTACAACGGGTCAGAAGCGGTTCGCTTACGCAGAGCCATAAAGATGTCGAGTACGTAATGGGAAGTTATGCCGCGTACCGCGACACCCTGGCAGCGTTGAAGAAACACGTTGGGTCGTTCAATGCTGGACGGGACGTTGCGCTGAATTTCATGGAACGCAATGTTGATGCACTGATCACCAAGTGCATCAAGTACGGTGTGCCGTTGCCGCAGCAGATTACTTCGATGACTCGACAGGACAGCCGTGAGTGCGGAGTGGTGGTGCATCCTCGCTGGACGTTGCTGTTTCCGCGTATTGCTCACGGGATGCGCAAACTGCGCTTCAATCTCAAGCAAATGCGCAGGAATCGAAAAAGCCCGGTTCAGGGTTAGTTTTTGACTCATGACCACTGCAAAAAAGGGGCGAATTCAATTCGATGAATTCGCCCCTTTTTTGTGAGCCGCATGACTCCTCTTGATATTGTAGGTCCGCTGTTCTGCCGGAATACTCCCATTAAACCTGGTGTGGGGCTTCGTGAGGGGAACGTGGGTGATATGTGGGACGCAAAAAATGGGATTCGGTTGCAGGGATGTGGTAATCAGGTTAATTTTATGGATAAGACTCCCCGAACTAATCCAGAGCTGTATGAAGTGCATTTCGACTCGGTAAAATCACTCAAATGACAGCATTAATAAGTAAGGTTGTTACGGCTTTAGAAATGGACGATGGGGTCGTTTTTGAGCGATTTGTTAGTTGGGATGGGGCCCGCACCAGTTTTGATGATGTCAGAAAATATATTCTCTATTCGGAAAAGCATAGCGTAATAAATCGTAGGCAGTTTTTGGTTTTAGAGGGGGGGGTTGAGGTTGATATTCCAATGCTTGAAGCGCTGAATATATTACCTGATAGAACTGGGTTTTTAGTGGTTTTTGAAAAGGAACCTTTGAGATTCAGTATTCCAGAAGTACCTTGGTTTTTTAGCTATCCTGATAATGCTGCAGTTTATAATTTTGACGGCTCATTGCGTTTTCAGCTGCATAATACTTATGGTCAAGGCGGGTATATAGGTGCCCTGCACTCTGGTTCGATGCCCGATCATCCAGATAAGCTGGGAGTGCTAATCGGCACAGTTGGTCATGAGCCAGAATGGCTTTATTTGGTTGATCCGAATAGCCCGCAGTTGATTTCTACTGGAAAGTGGATTCGTTATTAGCTGAGAATAAATGGGGGGGCAGACGACGTTTAGAAAGAACTCCAAAAACGTGGTCTGTCCCCGTTTGCCCAAAAGAAAGCTCTCCCGAATGGCAATATGGCTGATGCACATGCAGAAATTGGTGTGATCCAGCAGGCGTTCACTGCAGGGAAAACGGTCGGGGCGAGCATGGAACTCAGGGTATCTGGAAAGGCAGTATGCGGGTTCTGCCGTGGAGACATTGCTGCAATGGCTAACGAGTCTGGCCTGTCCTCTCTTACCATCAAAGAGCTTGCGACAGGTAAAACGCTTTATTGGCGCCCTGGAATGAAATCAGTAAAAGAGGTGAAATAATATGAAGCGCTCTCTCTCTTGGACGGTCGGTTTTGGCAGAACCTGTGAAGGTGGCACGCAAAGAGATCCATCTTGGAACGATATCCTTGCGCACCTTGAAGAGTCCTGCCGAAATTTGGGGAGTGTAACCCTGGATATTGAAGAATTAGCAGGCTTCGAACTCTTGACATTGCAGGTTGTTGCAGAGACAGGCAAGTACGCACTGACGCTCGGCGTTGATGATGGCGATGACTACGATGTCAAAGTATTTTACGGCGATAAAAATCGTGGCGGAATCATGCATATCCAAGGCGACGCCGTTGCTGGTTCAGCCATCTGCTCAAATTTTGAGATTGTCGTGGAGATATTCAAGCAGCACTTCGACAGTGGCCGAGTGTCGCCAGCGCTCATGAACTGACGTTTAACTCGAGGACGATAAATGGGGACAGACCACGTTTAGAAAGCGCTCTGAAAACGTGGTCTGTCCCCTTTTCTTTCATTTTTTCCCCATTTTTTCCGAAAAATAACAGTCGCTTGCCTGGTGGCGGCCATCAAGCGAATTTAATGGATAAAGCGCCCCGAACTAATCCAGAGCTTTATGAAGTTAATATGAAGTCGGTGAGGACATTGCAGTGAATCAGTTGATCAGCGAAATTAGAACGAGGTGGGAGTGCGATGATGGAGCGCTCTTCGAGTCGTTTGTCAGCTGGAACGGAACCTCTACCAGCTTCGAAGACACAAAAAAAAATATGCTATATGCGCAAGAGCACCCAGTCGTACGTTTAGAACAATATCTGGTTCTTGAAAATGGCGTTGAAATACGCCTTCAAATCGGTGAGACGCCCTATATCCTTGAAGACAGAAGAGGGGTTTTGGTGGTTTTTAATGAGAAACCTTCAAAGTTTAGTACGCCTGGATTTCCTTGGTTTTTTGACTGTCCTAATAATGCGGCGATTTACAATGCTGATGGCTCTTTTCGTTTTCAATTGCAAAGTTCCTACGGTATAGGAAGCTATATTGGAATAGTGCACTACGCGGATACACCAGCGAACCCAAATGCGTTAGGTGTTTTGGTAGGTACATTAGGGCATGATCCGGAATGGCTCTATTTGGTTGATCCTAATAGCCCGGAATTGATACCTACAGGGAAATGGATTCGCTATTAGTTGTATAAAAAGTCGGATCTGAACGGTGTTTACTTAACAGCTGCCCAATTGAGCTCAAAAAGAGCGGGATAAATGGGGACAGACCACGTTTAGAAAACATTCCGAAAACGTGGTCTGTCCCCTTTTTACCCAAGATCGGAGGCGGAAGCCTTGGGGTTATCTTCTAAACAGTATGTTGCAAAATTTTATTCAGAGTTTGGTACTGTGGCTTTTGAGGATATTGCTGGTCTGACGATGTATGTTCGTCAAGAATTTCAAGAGATTGAGTGGGTAAATGGATAAGAGGTGTACGTGGCTATTTATATAGAGATGGATAAGGTTGTAGAGACTGAAGCATATGTGGAATATACGTTTGGCCGGGGCGGTGATGTGGGTCTGATACAGCTAGATAAAATAAAGGAAACTATAAGCGTCATTAAAGAGTGCCCGTTGGATGCAAGCGGAAAATGGTCGGAAAGAGCGGGTATGAAGCTCGCTCAGCTTTTCGTAAAAGGCGAGTATCCTGAGAAAACCCAGTGGGCTTCTTGAGAAAGGATAGAGAGAAAATGGGGAAAGATTCTCGGGGATTCCCCGCGCTAATTGAGTTAAATCCCGGGTTTATTGCGTGTAGATCATAAATGATGAAGAATTTTTTCTATTATCAATCGCTTCCTGACTCGATGCCTGTAGAAGATGTGGCAAACGAGTTTCATGAACTGCTGATCGAGAAACCTTTTTCTGGAAAATCAAAGTTTGATTTTTTACAGGCTCTGTTAGAACTCAGCGATCGTCAGTGGCACACCTATGAACAGTTGTGCGAGTCACTAAAGACTCAAATAGAAAAAACCTTGATCAATGAGTGGGATGGGTTTGATTTTGATTTTGCTCAGGGGGCGATCGTCGTTGCGGCATACCTTGGATTGGCGGAACTGTTTGACTTTATATCAAGCCAGAATGTCAGTGAGCTTTCGTCAGAAGTGGCTATCGAGATCAAAGAGGCAATTGCTGAGCTGGGTAGTAATATCGCTGATCCGTATAGTGGTATGAAATTGATAGGTGGAGACTACGTTTAGCGAGCATTTGGAAATGTCAGCTAGCCCCGTTTTCCACCGTTTCGAAGTCAACGTAGCCTCATCGAAGTCTGAACCATTTGGAATGGAATGGGGACAGACCACATTTAGACAGCACTCCGAAAATGTGGTCCATTCCCGTTTTTCCTTTCGGATTATTGACCGTGGTAACCCATAATGAATGAATCCTATCCAACAGCATGCGAGCAGTGTAGAGGCGAATTAGTTGTCTTCAATGAGGGTAGCACTCAGGGAACACGCTGCGATCTGTGTGGCTGGTCGGTAGTTACCACCAATATGCCCGGCATCCAGCTGGATGAGTGCAGGTATGAGGTTCGCTGTCGCGGCGACTATTGGAATCAAGCACAGATAAGGGCGGTTTCCGAGGTGACAGGTCACAATTTTTTAATGTCGAGAGATATGCTCCAGCAAGGCTCTACTCTGGTGTTTAGCGGTCAGGCGAAGTCGGTCCTACGGGTTAGAAATATTCTTGTATCAGCTGGGGTCGCTTGTGAGATTGCGCCTGATTTTTGCTGGATATAAATTGACTCTGGCGATGAAGGCCAATTTTTCGCAGGCAGCCATGAGTCAACAACAGGAGTTGATGATTGACCAGGTATAGAGGCGGATTTCACAAGATAGATTTTTTGAGTTTTGATTCTGCGGTGGGAATATCCCAAAAGAATATTTGCATGCTGAACTGAAAAGCCCCGAACTGCTCGGGGCTTTTTTATTTGGGGCAGGCAATCAGCAGTGACTCACCGAAACGCCGGCACCACATGCTTGATAAACAGCTCCAGCGATTTCTTCTTCTCCTCATGCGGCAAGCTGTTGTCACACCAGAAACTGAACTCATCCACACCCAGTTCCTGGTAGTACTTGATCCGCGGAATGATCTCTTCCGGCGTACCAATCATCGCGGTCTTGTGCAGGCTCTCCAACTCAAACTCCGGACGCCCGGCAAACTTCTCTTCCGGGCTCGGCGCGAGGAAACCGTTGACCGGAGTTTGCTTGTTGCCAAACCACGCATCGAACGTGCGATAGAAACGTGAGATCGCTTTCGCCCCGACTTTCCAGCCATCCGGATTATCAGCGGTGTGCACGTGAGTGTGACGCAGCACCATCAGTTGCGGGCGTGGCACGTCGGGGTTGTTGTCCAGCGCAGTCTGGAATTTGTTCTTCAGGTCGAGGACTTCTTCGTCGCCCTTCATCAGCGGCGTGACCATCACGTTGCAGCCGTTGGCCACGGCGAAGTTGTGCGAATCCGGGTCGCGGGCGGCGATCCACATTGGCGGGTTGGGCTTTTGAATTGGTTTCGGCACGCTGGTGGAGGTGGGGAATTTCCAGATGTCGCCGTCGTGTGCGTAGTCGCCTTGCCACAGGGCGCGGACCACTGGGACCATTTCCCGCAGTGCCTGGCCACCGCTGGAGGCAGGCATACCGCCGGCCATGCGATCGAATTCAACCTGATAGGCGCCACGGGCCAGGCCGACTTCCATGCGACCGTTGCTGATGACGTCGAGCAACGCGCATTCACCGGCAACGCGCAACGGGTGCCAGAACGGCGCGATGATGGTGCCGGCGCCGAGGTGGATGGTGGTGGTTTTGGCGGCGAGGTAGGCGAGCAATGGCATCGGGCTTGGCGAGATGGTGTATTCCATGGCGTGGTGTTCGCCAATCCACACGGTGCTGAAACCGCCGGCCTCGGCCATCAGGGTCAGTTCGGTGAGGTCTTCGAACAGTTGGCGGTGGCTGACGCTTTCGTCCCAGCGTTCCATGTGGATGAACAGGGAAAATTTCATGACGCTTCCTCGGGTCTTTTATTGTTGAGGCTACAAAACTTGTAGGAGTGAGCCTGCTCGCGATGGCGGTGTGTCAGAAAAGACATCGACATCGGATAAATCGCTATCGCGAGCAGGCTCACTCCTACAGTTGAATTGTGCGGGGCTGACGATCAGGCCAGGACGGGCAGGGCGCCCATCTTGCCGTGGCAGTACACCAGCGGCCCGGCGATTTGCTCGGGGACGATCAGGTTCTTCACCGCGCCGACCATGATGGCGTGGTCGCCGCCTTCGTATTCGCGCCACAGCTCACACTCAATGATAGCTGTAGCGTTGGCGAGGATCGGGTTACCCAGTTCGCTCAAGGTCCATTCGATGCCTTGCGCCTTGTCCTTGCCTTTGCGGGCGAAGGCGTAGGCTTCGCTTTGCTGGCCGCCGGACAGAACGTGGATGGCAAAGCGTTTGTTTTTGATCAGCACCGGGTAGGAATCAGAACTGTAGTTGGGGCAGAACAGCACCAGCGCCGGATCCATCGACAGCGAGCTGAATGCACTGGCCGTCAGGCCGACGATCTGACCGTCATCGTCCAGCGTGGTGATAACGGTTACGCCGGACGGGAACGAGCCCATGACTTGTTTGTAGATAGCGGCATCGATCATTGGTCGGTCCTCGGGTGATGTGTTGCTGTTTTTATGTGTTTGTTGGTCTGATGGTATACCAGTATTCGATCTTTGCAAGGGCTTTTAAGCTGAACCGATAAACGTGCCGCGTTCGTCGGAAACTCAGCATTTACGGGGCTTTCGGCTGGTCTGCAGGCCACGGTTTCAGCGAGGATGGCGTATCAGCTGGCGTCGTAAACTACGGATCAGTCTTGTGAATTGTTTGGAATACCATAATATGGTCTGCATCTGAGGGGCGGCCAGAGAGTCCCCCCGGTTTGGCTTCATACAACGATAAGAACAGACAAACTCGAGTTCATGCATATGTCCCAGATGTCCCGGCAAGATCCGTTGATCGAGAACCATACGGTCGACTACGTCCCACTCGCGGAACGCCACGGGAAGGCCCGCGACCTGTTCACCCTTTGGTTCAGCACCAACATTGCGCCACTGCCCATCGTCACCGGCGCCATGGTGGTTCAGGTGTTCCATCTCGATTTGCTTTGGGGGCTGCTGGCGATTGCGCTGGGGCACCTGATCGGCGGCGTGGTGATCGCGCTGGCCTCGGCGCAAGGCCCGCGCATGGGCATTCCGCAAATGGTTCAGAGTCGCGGCCAGTTCGGCCGTTACGGCGCGCTGCTGATCGTGTTCTTTGCCGCGCTGATCTACATCGGTTTCTTTATTTCCAACATCGTCCTGGCGGGTAAATCCATCGTCGGCATCGCGCCATCGGTGCCGGCGCCGCTGAGCATTCTGATCGGTGCACTGGCGGCCACGGCGATTGGCGTGATCGGCTACAACTTCATCCACACGCTGAACCGCATTGGCACCTGGGTGATGGGCGGCGCGTTGCTCGCCGGGTTCATCTATATCTTTGCCCATGACTTGCCGGCGGACTTCCTCACTCGCGGCAGTTTCAACCTGTCCGGCTGGCTGGCGACGGTATCGCTGGGGATTATCTGGCAGATCAGTTTCTCGCCGTACGTGTCCGATTACTCGCGATACTTGCCGGCGGATATCGGCATTGCCAAGCCGTTCTGGGCGACCTATCTGGGCGCGACGCTGGGCACGATTCTGTCGTTCAGCTTCGGCGCGGTTGCCGTACTGGCGACCCCGGAAGGCACCGAAGCGATGGTCGCGGTCAAGCAATCGACCGGTTGGCTCGGGCCGATTCTGATGGTGTTGTTTCTGCTGAATATCATCAGCCATAACGCGCTGAATCTGTATGGCGCGGTGCTGTCGATCATTACCTCGATTCAGACGTTTGCCAGCCAATGGACGCCCAGCATCAAGGTGCGCGTGGTGTTGTCGAGCGTGGTGCTGGCCGGTTGCTGCGTGGTTGCGTTGGGCGCGTCGGCGGACTTCATTTCCGAGTTCATCGGTTTGATTCTGGCGCTGCTGCTGGTGCTGGTACCGTGGGCGTCGATCAACCTGATCGACTTCTACCTGATCAAGCGCGGCTGCTACGACATCACCTCGATCTTCCGCGCCGATGGCGGGATTTACGGGCGCTTTAATCTGCACGCGATCATTGCCTACTTCATTGGCATACTCGTGCAACTGCCATTCGCCAACACCTCGCTGTATGTCGGACCGTACGCCAATCTGGTTGAGGGTGCGGACTTGTCCTGGCTGGTGGGCCTGGTTGTCACCGTGCCGTTGTATTACTGCTTGGCAACACGCAGCCAGACTCAGCAGAGCAGGGCGGCGAGATTGGGTTACACCGACTGAGCTGATCCGCTTCACCACAATGCCCGGCCAAGTGCCGGGCATTGTTGTTTCCGCATCCCGGCGGTCAATCAAATTGGCCACATCGATCCCCTTTTGGCCCATCCCCCACTGTGCTCCAGCTACGCTGTCAGCAAGAATCAAAACCACAACAAGACGCTCGACCCTTTTTACCCTTGGCTACCTTTACAGCCGCTGCCGTGTACAGAACATAAAAACCATCGAACTCACGCTGCCTTTTGGGGAACAACCATGGTCACGATGAAACGCATTCTGGGTGCCACTGTGTGTGGGCTGACGCTGCTGGCCGGCGCTGTCCAGGCTGAGCAACGCGAACTGCGCGTGTACAACTGGGCGGACTACATCCTGCCGTCCGTGCCCAAGGATTTCGCTGCAAAAAGTGGCATCAAAGTGACCTGGGACACCTTCGACACCAATGAATCCCTGGAAGCCAAACTGCTCACCGGCAACTCCGGTTACGATCTGGTGGTGCCGTCGAACCAGTTCCTTGAAACGCAGATCAAGGCTGGCGTGTTTCAGAAACTGGATAAATCGAAGCTGCCGAACTGGAGCCACCAGGATCCAGAACTGTTGAAACTGCTGGGCAAGAACGATCCGGGCAACCAGTACGGCGTGCCTTACATGGTCGGCACTGTGCTGATCGGCTTCAACCCGGCCAAAGTCAAAGCGGCACTGGGCGACAACGCGCCGGTGGACAGCTGGGATCTGGTGTTCAAACCGGAGAACATGGAAAAGCTCAAATCCTGCGGCGTGGCGATGCTTGATTCGCCGACGGAAATCCTGCCGTTGGCCCTGCATTACCTGGGCCTCGACCCGAACAGCCAGAACCCCGCCGACTATGAAAAAGCCAAGGAGCTGATGCTCAAGGTTCGCCCGTACGTGACCTACTTCAACTCGGCCAAGTACATGACCGACATCGCCAACGGCGACATCTGCGTGGCCATCGGTTACTCCGGCAGCTTCTATCAGTTCGGCAACCGCGCCAAAGAGGCGGGCAACGGTGTGGTGGTCGACTGGCGCTTGCCGAAGGAAGGTGCGCCGATCTGGTTCGACACCTTCGCCATTCCGAAGAGCGCGAAGAACGTCGCCGAAGCGCATGAGTTCCTCAACAACCTGCTCGATCCGAAAGTGATCGCACCGATCAGCGACTTCCTCGGCTACCCGAATGCGAACAAGGATTCGATGCCGCTGATCAACAAGGAAATCACTGACAACCCGAACCTTACACCGACCCCGGAAGCGCTGAAAAACCTCTACGTCGTGCAGCCGTTGCCGCAGAAACTTGAGCGCGTGCGCACCCGCGTGTGGACCAGCATCAAGTCCGATAAGTAACACCGATCCCCTGTAGGAGTGAGCCTGCTCGCGATAGCGGTCTGTCGGACAACGCGGTGTTGACTGGCAGACCGCTATCGCGAGCAGGCTCACTCCTACAGGGTCTTGTGGTGTTTCATTCAGTGCGGCGTTCGGCATCTCTGGTCATGACCAAGCTGAGCAGGACTGAGCCAAGGATCACCCCACCCACCACCGCCAGCGACCATTCCACCGGCATGTGCAGCCACGGCATCAAGACCATCTTGCCGCCGATAAACACCAGCACAATCGCCAGCCCATACTTGAGCAAGTGAAAGCGATCCGCCATGTCCGCCAGCAGGAAATACAGCGCACGCAGGCCCATGATCGCGAAGATATTCGAAGTGAAGACAATGAACGGGTCAGTGGTCACGGCGAAGATCGCCGGGATGCTGTCGACCGCAAACATCAAGTCACTGGCCTCGATCAGCACCAGCACCAGAAACATTGGCGTGGCCCAGCGCACGCCGTTCTGCAGGACGAAAAACCGTTCGCCATGAAACCCGCTGGTGATGCGCATATGCCCGCGCACCCAGCGCAGCAACGGATTCTTGTCCAGGTCTGGCTGGTGGTCGGCAAACACCAGCATCTTGATCCCGGTGATGATCAGGAACACGCCGAACGCGTACAGCAGCCACTCGAACTGCGACACCAGCCACACGCCGGCGAAAATCATCACCGCGCGCATCACGATCGCGCCAAGCACGCCGTACAGCAGCACTCGTCGCTGAAGCTCCGGCGGCACGGCGAAGTAGCTGAAGATCATCACGAAGATGAACATGTTGTCGATCGACAGCGATTGCTCGATCAGATAACCGGTGAGGAATTCGAGGGTTTTCTGCCGGGCGATCTCGGTGCCGAACGCACCGTGCAAATACCACCAGAGCAGCGCCGCGAAACTCAGTGCCAGCAGGCACCAGGCGATGACCCAGGACAAGGCTTCGCGAACCGACACCCGATGCGCCTTGCGCCCACCGAAGACAAACAGGTCCAATGCCAGCATGGCAAGCACGAAGACGATGAAGGCGCCCCACATCCACGGTTCGCCGATATTAATGTTGGTTGGTGGCATGTCACGCTCCCTGTCTATTCTTGGATTGGGGTCAGACGAGGCCATGCTAGCGACGAGTTTGCGGCAAAGAAAAATCGTTTATTTCTACGCAACAGTTCGATAAAAACGAACTATCTGCCCTCGTTATCAGCTCGGGCATTTTTTACGGAGCAATGTTTTCAGCGATGAATACCGACATTCTCGAACCTCAAGCGGTGTGCAGTCCGATCACCAGCAGCGCAATATTCATCGTCGCGACGCTGAATGCCGGGCCTGAAGCAGCGCAAACCGTCAAAGACTGGTGCGGCGATGTCGCCGGGCTGGTGCGCTCGGTTGGCAAGCGCGTCCCGACCGGCAACCTGACCTGTATCTGCGGTTTTTCCTCGAACGCTTGGGATCGCCTGTTTGGCCATCCGCGCCCGGCGTCGCTGCACGATTTTCGCGAGTTTGGCGAGGAAGGGCGGCACGCGCCGGCAACCCCGGGCGATCTGCTGCTGCACATTCGCGCCGATCAAATGGATCTGTGTTTTGAACTGGCCACGCAGATCATGGCGGTTCTCGGCGATGCGGTGACGGTGGTCGACGAAGTGCAAGGTTTTCGCTATTTCGACATGCGCAGCATCATCGGTTTTGTCGACGGCACGGAAAACCCGGTCGGGCGCAAAGCGGTCAACTTCACCATCGTCGGTGACGAAGACCCCGACTTCAGCGGCGGCAGCTACGTGCTGGTGCAGAAATACCTGCACAACATGGCCGCGTGGAACGGCCTGAGCGTTGAAGCACAGGAGCGCGTTATCGGTCGCACCAAGCTCTCCGATATCGAACTGGACGACGCGGCCAAACCGAGCAACTCGCACAGCGCGCTGACCACCATTACCAACGCGGCCGGGGAGGAAGTGAAAATTCTCCGTGACAACATGCCGTTCGGCCGGCCGGGGGCAGGGGAGTTCGGCACCTTCTTCATCGGTTACGCGCGCTCGCCCGAGCCGATCGAGCAGATGCTGGAAAACATGTTCGTCGGCAAGCCACCGGGTAACTACGACAAGTTGCTGGATTTCAGCACCGCCGTCACTGGCAGCCTGTATTTCGTGCCGTCAGCGGACTTGCTGGAAGCACTGGCGGATCGCTGATCAGCGAAAAAACTCACCCGGCGTTTCACCAAACTGCTGTCGAAACGCCGCGATAAACGCCGACGTCGAGTCGTAACCACAGGCCAGCGCAACATCGGTAACGCGTTCACCTTTCTCCAACGGCGTCAGTGCACCAAGCAGGCGCAAGCGCTGGCGCCAGGCGCGGAAGGTCAGGCCGGTGTCGCGCAGAAACAGACGGGTGAGGGTCTTCTCGGTGACGCCGAACTTCTCGCTCCAGTGGCTCAGCGTGGTTTGCTGTTCCGGATGGTGTTCCAGGCTCTGGTAGATCTGCTTTAAGCGGGCGTCTTGCGGCAACGGCAACATCAGGTCGATCTGCGGCGCTTCGGCCAGTTGATCGAGGATCACTTGGGCGAGGCGTCCATGCGGGCCGCTCTGGTCGTATTCCACCGGAACCTGACTGAACGCGCGGATCAGTTCCCTGAGCAGATCGCTGACGCCGAGCACGTGACAACGCTTGAGCGCCCATCCGGCAACGCTGCAGTCGATGTACAGGCTGCGCATTTCCGTGTGCGGCGAGCTGAACACCCGATGCGGCACGCCCGCCGGGATCCACACCGCGCGCTCCGGCGGGGCGACGAAGCGGCCGACGCTGGTCTGGATTTCCAGCACACCCTGAATCGCATAGGACAACTGCACCCACGGGTGGCTGTGGCGCCGAGTCAGGGCGCGATTGGGCAGCGATTCGGTGCGCCCGTAGAGTGGACGCGGCAGGCTGGGCAGCCCGGGAATGCTGCGACGCACGCTTTTGTCATGTCCTTTAGGCGGCATCTCGTGGCCCTTCGGCGTTAGTCGGTAATCCGCAGCCACGTTAGAGTCGTCGGCACGCCCTGGCAACCCCCGGATGAACCGACCATGACTCGCCCACGTTTTTTGCCCGATAACTTCACCCTGACGCTGATTGGCGTCGTGTTGCTGGCCAGTTTCCTGCCGGCCAGCGGCCAGGTCGCCGTCGGCTTCGGCTGGCTGACTAACATCGCCATCGCGCTGCTGTTTTTCCTGCATGGCGCCAAACTGTCCCGCGAATCGATCATCGCCGGTGCCGGTCACTGGCGCCTGCATTTGCTGGTGTTCGGCCTGACGTTTGTCCTGTTCCCGTTACTGGGCCTGGCGCTCAAACCACTGCTGTCACCGCTGATCGGCGACAAGCTGTACATGGGCATGCTTTACCTGTGCGCACTGCCGGCCACGGTGCAGTCGGCGATTGCTTTCACTTCGCTGGCCCGGGGCAATATTCCAGCGGCGATTTGCAGTGCGGCGGCATCGAGCCTGTTCGGGATTTTCCTCACGCCGCTGTTGGTGACGCTATTGCTCGACGTCCACGGTGATGGCGGTTCGACGCTGGATGCGATCCTGAAAATCAGCGTGCAATTGCTCCTGCCATTCATTGCCGGGCAGATCGCTCGTCGCTGGATCGGCGCGTGGGTCGGGCGCAACAAGAACTGGCTGAAGTTCGTCGATCAGGGCTCGATTCTGTTGGTGGTTTACGGCGCGTTCAGCGAGGCGGTCAACGAAGGTATCTGGCATCAGATTCCGCTGGTCGAGTTGCTGGGGCTGGTGGTGGTCTGCTGCATTCTGCTGGCGCTGGTGCTGTTGGCGTCGACGCTGTTGGGCAAGGCGTTCGGCTTCAGCCAGGAAGACCGCATCACCATTCTGTTCTGCGGCTCGAAAAAGAGTCTGGCCACCGGCGTGCCGATGGCGCAGGTGTTGTTTGCCGGCAGCACGATTGGTGTGTTGATTTTGCCGTTGATGTTGTTCCATCAGATTCAATTGATGGTGTGTGCGGTGCTGGCTCAGCGTTATGCGAAACGCCCGGAGTCGGTGCCGGAGTTGATGGCGCAGGTCGATCCATGACCCTTTTTTCACTGGCTGACAAGGACGCCAGCCATCGCAGCAGACGGCGAAATCATTCATGCGCCGCGCGTGATGCCTTGAATGAAAGTAGCTTGCAGACCGTTGATCGGCCATTATCCTGGTCGGAAAGTCGTGCCTGCCAGGGCCGCTTATATTGAAGGGTTCGGGTCGAATGCAGGAAGAGGAAAAGAAAGGCGCGATTTTTATTTCTTATGCTTGGGGTGGGCCGCTGGAACACAAGGAGTGGTTACGCCAGCGCATCATCAAGCCTCTGGGCTGGAAATATCGCGTCTTCTGGGACCGGGACAGCATCGGTTTCGGTGAATCGATCGACAAAACCATTGCCTATGCGCTGGATCAACGGCCTATCAGCGTGTTCTGTATTTGTGACCGCGACTATCTGGTCGCGGCGCAACGGATCAATTCTGGCCTGCATCGGGAACTGCAAATGCTGACCCGTATCGCTGACTGCGACGGCGTCAGGATAATCCCGCTGATTTTCGACGCTGGCAGCGCGGCGGACTTGCCCGAGCCGCTGGCGGGCAGGGCCTATCTGAATGTTCAACCGTTGCATGAGCACGGCCTCAATTTGAGCAGCGTACTGCTCGCTGTAGCTGACGGCGCGACGCAGGCACAAGTCAACACCTATATGGCCGGAAGGCTCAAGGCGCATGACCTGCGCCAGCAGGCCATTGCATATTTCAGCCAACAGAATATGGAGTTGTGGGGGAATGCACGCACTCATGAAGTGCGGATATATCAAGTCGGGCGGGAACCGCGTTTGCTGCTCCCTGCACAGTGGATGTGGGACAGCGACGAGTGGGGGTTCATGCTGGGTGACGATAACCCCACGTACTGCCCTTCGCAGGGACGCTGGCATTGGGATTACTTCAGTCCGTCACGTGGAATGCGTGCGCTGGGAACAGCGACCATGTCGGCTTTTTTTTCGGATCGAGAGACTTTGGATGACCAGGCAATGCTTGCGTCGGCTGGTGCTGTTCTGGCCAGAAGTGTATTTGCCATGACCTACAAGACCGAAGCTTTCAATCTCGCTCCTGACGAACTGATAAATCTTCTGATAAACGATGCTGAAGGCTATGCCGCTCTGGAACATCTGTTGCTATCGGCGACATAGCCTGTCGTTCGCTACTGCGCCGGCAGAATGTTCTGCTGAGTGCTGCTTGCCGGGGGAGCGGATGATATCGGCTGGGTACTTGTTGCTGCAGTCGGCGAGGGTGAGTTTAGAGACACCAATGGATACACGGCAAAAGCGAGGCCGAGAATACCGACGAAGAACCCGCCGGTGGTGTAGTACTTTTGCTGTCTCTTCTCTTTGTCGTTTACGGAGAGCAGTTCACGTATCTGGTTGGCTAACGGCTCCATGGACTGCGCCGGAGTCGTCAACTGCTCTCGCAGACGCTCGAGGTGGATTCTGATTTCCTTGGGCATGCCTTCAAAAGGTTCCGTCTCTTTCATCTGCTGGATATAGCTCTCCACCAGATCCCGATGGGCTGCCAGCTCGGTGTTTCGGCCCGTCAGTATCTCCCTGAGCAGTCGTTGGAGAATCCAGTAAATACGCTCGTTTCTGACTTGGCGAGAAGCGGCAATCTGCAGGATTTGCGGCCATGAGGGCTGACTGATCTTGATGGCCAGGGCCAGGTCTTCGTCAAAATCCTTTTCCCATTTTGATTTGAAATATTCTTCAAGTGCAGATGCCAGGACCCACGCAAGAAACATGAATGCACAAATGATGACGACGCAACTTATAGCGATTGCTATCCAGGCTGGCATTAACACTCCATTTTTTCATTGCATAAGTAAAAGAGATTAGAGCTCGAAGGTCGAGTTGGATCTGAGGATTGCCGACCAGCCGGATCATATTATCCGGGCGTGCGATTCCGCCCTGTAGCAAGGCAAAGTGCCATTGCTACGAGCAGACTTGGGGCCACGGGAATGGAAAAGTGTGCGCCAGGCTGATAGTCCGTTGGCTTCTATGCAGGTTCTGTTGGCAGCCAATCAATCTAAAAAAATGCCTGTGCAATTTGGCACTTTTGCTAGGCTCAAAGATGTAGGCGAAGACGCAGACTGATGCGCAATCGGATAGCAAGGGGGCGTGGGGCGCGCTCCGAAAGGTACACGGTTAGAAAGATCTCCGCGCTGAGATCCAGCCCTTATGCCGTGTGAAGCAGCCGAGGCACTAACTTTCAATTTGACCCGGTACTGTGGGAAGCCCGATAAACCTTGTAAGCCAGAGACCAGCACTGGCCGCCTACTCGAACACCAAAGCCCGCTTCGTGCGGGCTTTGTCGTTCCTGCAAGGTCAGATCGATTGCAGCGCCTGCGCCAGATCGGCACGCAGGTCTTCGACGTCTTCGACGCCCACCGACAGACGCACCAGGCCATCGCCAATCCCCAGTTTCGCCCGGGTATCAGCCGGAATGGTCGCGTGAGTCATGATCGCCGGATGCTCGATCAGGCTCTCCACACCGCCCAGACTTTCCGCCAACGCAAAGATCTTCACGTTCTCCAAAAACCGCCGCGCACCTGCCAGATCGCTGTTCAGATCAACAGAAATCATCCCGCCAAAACCACGCATCTGTCGCTTGGCTAACTCATGCTGTGGATGCGACGGCAGCCCTGGATAGTAGACACGTTTGACCTGCGGCTGCTGCTCCAGCCACTGCGCCAGATCCAGTGCATTGCTGCAATGACGTTCCATGCGCAGCGCCAAAGTCTTCACCCCGCGCAGGGTGAGAAATGCATCGAACGGCCCGGCAATCGCACCGACCGCGTTCTGCAAGAAGCCCAGCTTCTCGGCCAGTTCTTGGTTCTGGCCGACCACGGCGATGCCGCCGATTACATCGGAGTGACCGTTCAGGTACTTGGTGGTCGAGTGCAGCACGATGTCGAAACCCAGCTCCAGCGGCCGCTGGATATACGGGCTGGCAAAGGTGTTGTCGGCCACGCTGATGATCCCGCGAGCGCGGCAGATACGGGCGATAGCGGCGAGGTCCGACAGGCTCAGCAGCGGGTTGGTCGGTGACTCGACAATCACTAGGCGGGTGTCGTCCTGCAGCGCCGCTTCGAACGCCGCCAGGTCAGTCAGATCGACGTAGCTGAAACGGTGTCCGGCACTGCGCTGACGGACCTTGTCGAACAGGCGGAACGTGCCGCCGTACAAGTCATTGCCGGAGATGACGTGCGAACCGGCATCGATCAGTTCGAGCACCGTGGAAATCGTTGCCAGCCCGGAGGCGAACGCGAATGCCTGGGTGCCGCCTTCCAGGTCCGCCACGCAACGCTCCAGGGCAAAACGCGTCGGGTTGTGCGAGCGCCCGTAATCGAAACCCTTGTGCACGCCGGGGCTGTCTTGCAGATAGGTGGAGTTGGCGTAGATCGGCGGCATCAGCGCGCCGGTGGTCGGGTCCGGTTCCTGCCCGGCGTGGATCACCCGGGTCGCGAAGCCTTGGGATTTATCGTCGTGCTGACTCATGCGAGGGATCTCCGTAATTGGTTGAGCATGTCGGTGCGGGTAATCAGGCCATGGAAGCCCGATGCATCGGCAATGATCGCGACGAGGCCACGGCTGAGCACCGCTTCCAGTTCAGCAAGGCTGGCGCCAGGGGCGAGGGTCTGCAGTTTGTCGGTCATCACGCTGGACACCGATTGGCTGAAGCGGGCGGCGTCTTCGTGCACCGCCAGCAGGATGTCCGATTCGTCGATCACGCCGACCAGTTGCTTGCCTTCCACCAGCACTGGCAATTGTGAGACATCCGCCAGGCGCATGCGCTGGAACGCGGTCAGCAGAGTGTCGTCGGGGCCGACACTGATCACGCGGCCGTCCTCGAAACGCCGGGCGATCAGGTCGCGCAAATCGCCGTAGCCCTTGCGCTGCAACAGGCCCTGATCGGTCATCCACTGGTCGTTGTAAACCTTCGACAGGTAGCGCGTGCCGGTGTCGCAAACGAAGCTGACCACACGTTTCGGCTCGGTCTGTTCGCGGCAGTAACGCAGCGCCGCAGCGAGCAGAGTGCCGGTCGACGAGCCGCCGAGAATGCCTTCGGCCTTGAGCAACTGGCGGGCGTGAGCGAAGCTTTCTTCATCGCTGATCGAATAGGCGTGGCGCACGCTGGAGAGGTCGGTGATCGACGGAATGAAGTCCTCGCCGATGCCTTCCACCGCCCATGAACCGGGCTTGGGCAGAGAGCCGTCGCGGCTGTATTGCGCCATCACCGAACCGACCGGGTCGGCTAGGACCATTTCCAGATCCGGCTGCACGCGTTTGAAGAAGCGGCTCAGGCCCGTCAGCGTACCGGCCGAACCGACACCGACGACGATCGCGTCCAGGTCATGTTCGGTCTGCGCCCAGATCTCCGGCGCGGTGCTGCATTCGTGGGCCAGCGGGTTGGCCGGGTTGTTGAACTGGTCGGCGAAAAATGCGCCGGGAATATCTTTCGCCAAACGTGCGGCGACATCCTGGTAATACTCGGGATGACCCTTGCCGACGTCGGAGCGGGTGATGTGCACTTCGGCGCCCATGGCCTTCAAGTGCAGGACTTTCTCGGTGGACATTTTGTCCGGCACCACCAGCACCACGCGATAACCTTTGGCGCGGCCAACCAGTGCCAGGCCCAGGCCGGTGTTGCCGGCGGTGGCTTCGACGATGGTGCCGCCGGGTTGCAGACGACCATCACGCTCGGCAGCGTCGATCATGGCCAGACCGATACGGTCCTTGATCGAACCACCGGGGTTCTGCGATTCGAGCTTGAGAAACAGTGTGCACGGGCCAGTATCGAAACGAGTGACTTGAACCAGCGGAGTGTTGCCTATCAGCCCAAGTACGGCAGGGCGTGATTCCTTTGACATTTCTTCACCTCTTAATGGTGTTGATCGCGTTCCAATCGCGGGGAAAAGACTCGCGTGCAACATAGGCTCAGACATCCTCTGTCGCAACCTTTAGTCGGCCGCAAATGCTGCCATTTCGATCTAACGATAGATCGAAATCAGAGACCTGCCGGGGCGGGTTCGAGTGCGTTTACACAGAGGCGTCATTGAGTTTTCAAAGGGCGTCTTCATGGCGACGAACAGCTTGAATTGGCGAGAAATTCCCTGCCGCAAAAAACCGTTCAGCCTTCACGTACGCTCTCGGCTCCGGAGTGTTTACAAGTGACAAGCAGCAATATTTTGATCATGAGAGAAACTCGTGTTGATCACGATTAAAATGAGTTTGTCTCACTAGCGACCGATGCCGACAATGGCCGCCATCAACAGGACATTGGAGTTGTTTGTTATGGCACTGGCCCATTCCCTTGGATTTCCGCGCATCGGTCGCGACCGCGAACTGAAGAAAGCGCAAGAGGCGTTCTGGAAAGGAGAACTGAACGAGGCCGGCCTGCGAGATGTTGGCCGTGAGCTGCGCAAGGCCCACTGGGACTTGCAGAAAAACGCCGGTATGGAATTGCTGCCGGTCGGCGATTTCGCCTGGTACGACCAGGTCCTGACGCACTCGCTGATGTTTGGCGTGATCCCTGAGCGTTTCCGTCCACACGACGGCAAAGCCACTCTGCAAACCCTGTTTGGCATGGCCCGTGGCGTCAGCGACAGTTGCTGTGGCGGTGCGCACGCCCAGGAAATGACCAAGTGGTTCGACACCAACTACCACTATCTGGTCCCGGAATTCAGTGCGGATCAACAGTTCCAGTTGGGCTGGGAGCAGTTGTTCGAAGAAGTCGAAGAAGCCCGTGCGCTGGGCCACAACGTCAAACCAGTGATTATCGGCCCACTGACGTATCTGTGGCTGGGCAAGGCCAAGGGCGCGGAATTCGACAAGCTGGAATTGCTCGATCGTTTGCTGCCGCTGTACGGCCAGATCTTCGCGCGCCTCGCCGCTCAAGGCGTGGAATGGGTGCAGATCGACGAGCCGATTCTGGTGCTTGATCTGCCGCAGGAATGGAAGAACGCGTTCGAGCGTGCCTACAACCAGATTCAGCGTGATCCACTGAAGAAACTGCTCGCTACTTACTTTGGTGGTCTGGAAGAAAATCTTGGTCTGGCGGCGAACCTGCCGGTCGATGGTCTGCACATTGATCTGGTGCGCGCACCGGAGCAGTACCCGACCATTCTCGATCGTCTGCCGGCCTACAAAGTGTTGTCCCTGGGCGTGGTCAACGGGCGGAATGTCTGGCGCTGCGATCTGGAAAATGCCTTGGCGACGTTGCGCCATGCTCATGAGCGTCTGGGTGAGCGTCTGTGGGTCGCGCCGTCCTGTTCGCTGCTGCACAGCCCGGTGGATCTGGGCCGTGAAGACAAACTCGATGCCGAGCTGAAAAGCTGGCTGGCCTTTGCCGTTCAGAAGTGTGAAGAAGTGGCTGTTCTGACGCATGCCGTCAATCAGCCGGAAGCGCCGAAAGTGCTGCGAGCATTGACTGAAAGCCGGTCGGTGCAGGCCGCTCGCGCTGCTTCGCCGCGCATTCACAAACCTGCGGTTCAGGCGCGGGTTGCGGCGATCACGGCCAAGGACAGCCAGCGTCAGTCGCTGTTTGCCCAGCGCATCGCCAAACAGCGCGCGGGTCTTGATCTACCACTGTTCCCGACCACGACGATCGGTTCGTTCCCGCAAACCGCGTCGATCCGCCTCGTTCGCCAGTCGTTCAAACAGGGCAAGCTGACCGAAGCTGAATACACTGAAGCCATGTACAGCGAGATCCGCCACGCAGTGGAAATCCAGGAGCGTCTGGGCCTCGATGTACTGGTACACGGTGAGGCCGAGCGTAACGACATGGTCGAGTACTTCGCCGAGCAACTGGATGGCTACGTGTTCACCCGTTTCGGCTGGGTGCAGAGCTACGGTTCGCGTTGCGTGAAACCGGCGGTGATCTTCGGCGACCTCAGCCGCCCGAAAGCCATGACGGTCGAGTGGATCCGCTACGCCCAAGGTCTGACCGACAAGGTCATGAAAGGCATGCTGACCGGCCCGGTGACCATGCTGATGTGGTCGTTCCCGCGTGAAGACGTCAGCCGTGAAGTGCAGGCCCGGCAACTGGCGCTGGCGATCCGCGATGAAGTGGTCGATCTGGAAGCCGCCGGCATCAAGATCGTGCAGATCGACGAAGCGGCGTTCCGTGAAGGTCTGCCGTTGCGTCAGGCGCAGTGGCAGCCTTATCTGGACTGGGCGACGGAAGTGTTCCGTTTGTGCGCCTCCGGTGTGCGCGACGAAACGCAGATCCACACGCACATGTGCTACAGCGAATTCAACGATGTGATCGAGTCCATCGCGGCGATGGATGCCGACGTGATCACCATCGAAACCTCGCGCTCGGACATGGAATTGCTGGACGCCTTCGAAGCCTTCGCTTATCCGAACGAAATCGGCCCGGGTGTCTACGACATCCACTCGCCACGCATCCCGGATGCTTCGGAAATGGCTAATTTGCTGCGCAAGGCTGCCAAGCGGATTCCGGCCGAGCGGCTGTGGGTCAACCCGGATTGCGGTTTGAAAACCCGTGGCTGGCCGGAGACGGAGGCGGCGCTGGTGCACATGGTTACCGCCGCCCGGCAGCTGCGTAAAGAGCTGGCGTAACGCTCGGGTTGCATGAAATAAAACACCTGTGGGAGCGAGCCTGCTCGCGAAAGCGTCCTGTCAGTCAACATCATTGTTGAATGATCTGCCGCCTTCGCGAGCAGGCTCGCTCCCACAAGGTTTTGGGCAAGTCATGAGATTCTGAATGGCCTCGCGGGGCCTGTTGTTGCTACTGTGGCCAGCCGCAGTTCAGGTGTTTGCCGCTACATGAGTGATCAACCCGTTATCCAAACCGTGTCTGACGCAGACATTCCCGAGGTGCTGGATTTTGTTCTAAAGGCCCGTGCCGAGCTTTTCCCCAAGCTCAGCGCAACGGGCATGCCCGACGATCTGGCGCGTTTTGCCGAGGTTTATCTGCGTGGGGCAGGGCGCTTTCTGATTGCTCGCCACGAAGGGCAGATCGTGGCCTCGATCGGCTATCTTCCTTACGACCGGCGATTCCCGAACCTGGATTATCCCGACCGCAATGTGGTGGAAATCGTGCGCCTGTTCGTCGTGCCTTCACAGCGGCGATCCGGGCTGGCCGGCGCACTGTATCGATCACTCAAGGATCTGGCACTCGCTGACGGCGTCGAGTTGATCTACCTGCACACCCATCCGTTTTTACCGGGGGCCATCGCGTTCTGGCAACGGCAGGGCTTCAAGATTATCGACGTCGACGCTGACCCGGTCTGGCAAACAACCCACATGCACAACGTCATGAGTGAAATCTGAGAATCTGCGCCCCATCGAACGGGTCCGTCAGGTAATGCGCCCTGACCCCGAACGTCTCCTGTAAGCGCTGCGGTGTCAGCACCTCCAGCGGCTTGCCCAACGCCACCAGCCGCCCGCGTTCCAGCACCGCCAGACGATCACATTTCAACGCCTGATTAAGATCATGCAGCGCAATCAACGTGGTCACCGGCAACGCCTGCACCACGTTGAGAATGGTCAGCTGATGTTGGATGTCAAGGTGGTTGGCCGGTTCGTCCAGCAACAGGATTTGCGGTCGCTGCGCCAGGGCCCGAGCGATGTGTACCCGTTGTCGCTCACCACCGGACAAGCTGCGCCAGAGACGGGTGCGCAGGTGCATCGCGTCGACGTCGGTCAGCGCCTGCTGAACAATGGCGTCGTCGGCCGCCGACCACGGTTGCAGCGCCGACAGCCAGGGCGTGCGCCCCAGCGCGACAGCGTCGAACACGCGAATACCGTCATCTGTGTCGGCTTGTTGTTCAACCACCGCGAGTTTTTGCGCAATGCTGCGTCGGGCCATTTTGCCCAGGCGTTGACCATCGAGCAGCACCTCGCCAGCGCTCGGTTCACGCAGCCCGGCCAGTAACTTCAACAGAGTGGATTTGCCCGCGCCATTCGGCCCGACAATGCCCAGGGTTTCGCCACGCTGAACCTCAAGGCTGACACCGTTGAGCAACTCGGCGCCGCGCACCCTGAAGCTCAGGCCGGAACAACTCAAAACACTGTTCATCGCGCCGACCTGCGGCCGACCAGAATCAAGGCGAACACCGGCGCGCCGACCAGCGCGGTAATCACTCCGACCGGAATCACCTGGCCCTTGATCAGGGTGCGCGACAGCACATCGGCGGCTATCAGAAACACCGCGCCACCCAACGCACTGGCCGGCAGCAACCGCGCATGACCGGTGCCCAGCAACAGACGCGCGGCATGAGGAATGACCAGACCGACAAAACCGATCGAACCGACAATCGACACCATCACTGCCGTCACCAGCGCCGCACAACCGATCAGCAGAATCTGCACACGCCGCACCGGAATGCCGAGCGACGCCGCCGAATCCGCACCAAAGGTAAACGCATCCAGCGCCCGCCGATGCCACAGGCACACAACCAACCCCAACACGGCCACTGGCACCGCCAGCCACACCGACGGCCAGCGCACGCCGCCGAGATTGCCCAGCAGCCAGAACATGATCCCGCGTGCCTGCTCGGAGCTTGCCGAGCGGGTGATCAGAAACGCCGTCAGCGCATTGAACAGCTGCGAACCGGCGATCCCCGCGAGAATGATCTGCCCGGTACCGCTGGCGGAGCCGCTGACCCGCGCCAGCACAATCACCAGCACGAACGCCGTGACCGCGCCGGCGAAGGCACCGACCGAGAGTGAGATGATCCCGGCACCTACGCCAAGCAGCGCGACCATCACGGCCCCGGTCGAGGCGCCGGCAGAAATGCCCAGCAGATACGGATCGGCCAACGGATTGCGCAGCAGCGACTGCAAAATCACTCCGCAGGTCGCTAAGCCGGCACCGCATGCCGCCGCGACCAATGCCCGGGTCAGGCGGTAGTTCCAGACGATGCCTTCATCGATCGGGTCGAGGACATGCCCGGCGCCCCACAATTTGTTCGCCAGCACTTGCAACACCACGTCCGGTGCAATCGAGGTTTCACCGATGGTCACGCCGGCGACCACTGCAATCAACAGGGTCGCCAGGGCCAGAAGCGTGCGGATCAGGCTGGCACTCATTGCGGCAGGTCATAGCCGTTGATGGCCGTGGCCAATTGCTCAATGCCCTCGAACATGCGCAGGCTCGCCTGCAGGGCCATGGCATCAAGAATGATGATGCGGTTGTGCTTCACCGCGTCCATGTTGCGCGTCACCGGATCACTGCGCAGGAAGGCGAGTTTCTTTTCATAGTCGTCGGCGGGGAAACGTCGACGATCCATGCGCGCGATGACCAGGAAGGTCGGATTGGCCTTGGCGATGGTTTCCCAACCGACGGTTGGCCACTCCTCATCGGACGCCACCACGTTGCGCACGCCGAGGGTGCTGAGCATGAAATCGGGAACGCCTTTGTGCCCGGCCACGAACGGCTCGATGTCCATTTGTGCGCTGGAGAACCACACCAGCGCGCTGGCGTCTTTGAGCTGTTTGCCTTGGGCGGTGGCAATCGATTTGGCGAGACTGGCCTTGAGTTGATCATTGAGCTGCTGGCCACGCTCCTGAACATCGAAGATCTGCGCCAGTTGGCTCACGCTTTTGTAAATCGTCTCGATGCGAAACGGCGCCAGTCGCGTGCCATCGGCGCCGACGAGGTTGTCCTTGGCTTCGCAATCGGAAGGCAGCAGATAGGTCGGAATCTTCAGTTCATGAAACTGCTCGCGAGTGCCCACCGCGCCTTGCGGGCCGACCATCCACTCCAGTTCCACGGCGACCAGTTCCGGACGCTTGCCGATCACCGATTCGAAACTCGGTTCGTTGTCAGCCAGACGCTCGATCTTGTCATCCTGCGCTTTGTATTTGGCCAGCACATTGTTGAACCACAACGAGGTGCCGACGACTTTGTCGCCCAGGCCCATGGCGTAGAGCATTTCCGTGCCGGCCTGGCCGATGGTCACGGTGCGCGTCGGTGCGTGCTGGAAGGTCAGGGTGCTGCCGCAGTTCTCGACCGTCAGTGGATAGACAGTCGGTGCCGCCTGCGCCAGGGCGCCAAGGCTCAGGCCGGTAAAGAGGGTGGCAACGCGGGGCAGCAGCATGGGGCAGTCTCCAGGGGAACCGTACGGGGAGCGGGAGAGTACGGTCTGGAAACACACCATCGAACGCGGTCAGGAAAACAGCGCAAGGCCGGGCAGCCAACGAAGACGCGCACGGCACGATGTCCTTCCCGGACACCCCGCCGGTTAGTAATCACTGTGCCGGCAGGTCTCCTGACTGATGCGTCATCGCCTGGCTCCGGCCTTCCCGGGATTCACCCAGTGGCAGTCGTGGAGCAGGCTCGGCACCTACAGTTGCGGGGGCAGTTCCGATCAGTGCTGTGCAAGCACCTCGGATTCCCTATTAGTCCCGTTCGGGAACCGACGGCGGCATGGTAGTCGATCGAGCCGCTGAAGGGGAGACGAATCTGCCGTGGCGAGGATTAGTGTTGGCTCATCAAACCGTGCAATACGCCCAAACGCAGGCCCGGTTCGGAGGGCAGCATTTGTGCGATACCGAATACTTTGAATGCCGCCAGCATTAACACCAGACCGCCGGGCAGAATGCTCTGGCGGTGTGGTTGCAGACCGGCAAGCTTGAGTTGTTGCACGTTGTTTACCTTCAACAACAGCAGCGACAGGCGCAGCAGTCCGCCGTAGGTGATGCCGTCCTGACCGAAGTCGTTGAGGCGATTGGTCTTGAGCACTTTGGCGAGCATGCGCGCGGTGCCGGACGAACCGATGGTCTGCTGCCAGCCTTGCGCGCGATAGCGCTTGGCGACATGTTCAAACTGCAGAATGGCGAAGCGTTCAGCCTCCTGTAGCGCGCCGGCGGACACATCGCCGCCGCGAAAGAATCGCGTGCTCAAGGTGCCGCTGCCGATGGCGATGCTTTCGGTTAACAAGGGTTGTGAGCCCTGGCCGAGGATCAGCTCGGTGGAGCCGCCGCCGATGTCGACTACCAGGCGCAGGTCGTCGGCGCTGGGCAAGGCGTGAGTTACGCCGGCGTAGACCAGCCGCGCCTCTTCATGGCCGCAAATGACGTCGATGGGAAAGCCCAGATGCCGCTCGGCACTGGCCAGAAACAGTTGCGCGTTGTCCGCTTCACGCACCGCGCTGGTGGCCACCGCACGAACACGGCCGGCCTCGAAACCACGCAGCTTCTTGCCGAACCGCGCCAACGCCTGCCAGCCGCGATCCAGTGCCAGTGCATCCAGCGCACCACCGTCAAAGCCTTCGGCAAGGCGCACCGGCTCGCGCAGGGTTTTCACTTCCTGAATCTGCAAGCCTTTGCGGCTGCGCACCGACTGGCCGATCATCAGGCGAAAGGCGTTCGAACCCAGGTCGATGGCGGCAAACAGCGAGGCGTCGTCTTTCATGGGAATCCTTGCAGAGCATCCGTCGCGAGGCTCAAGACGGTTTGCGAGGATTCTGCCGTGATCTTGATGACATTCTGATGACGGGGGCGGGGCGGTTGAATGAATTTTCGGCTGTCATGACACTGTCATTATCCGGCGTCTATGCTGCGGTCAATACATCGCGTGTTCTTAAAGTTTTTGCTGCCATTCGTGGCAGCTTTTTTTTGCCCGCGATCTGGCTGTTGATCGTTCCCACGCTCTGCGTGGGAATGCCTCTAGGGACGCTCTGCGTCCAGTGACGCGGAGCGTCACGGGCTGCATTCCCACGCAGAGCGTGGGAACGATCAGCGCGGGGTGCGGACGATCAATTAGCAGGACTGCGGAGTTTCGCCCCGGGCCAGGCGCGCATTGATGTCGTCGATCACTTCGGGCAGCTCGGCGATGGTGTCGATCAGGTAGTGCGGGCGCGAAGGGGCGAACATCTTGCCGATTCGCGCACGCTCTTCCGCCAGTCGATCCGACGGCAACGCCTTGTATTGCTCATAGGTCAGGCCCAGTGCGTTGCCGGAACAGGTCAATGCCACCGTCCACATGCCGGCTGCGCGCCCTTCGAGAATCCCCGGCCAGGTGTCGTCGACCTTGACGCAGGCGGCCACGTCATCGATGCCCAGGGCAATCACGTTGGCCAAGGCCTGCGCCGGATACGGCCGGCCATTGGGCACTTCATCGGTGGCGACGACATGGTCGGCGACGTAGCCATTTTCCCGCGCCAGTTCGACGACCTTGGCCATCACCACCGCCGGGTAGCCCGAGCACGAACCGATTTTCAAACCCTTGTCGCGCAATGCTGCAATGGCTTCGAGTGCGCCCGGAATCAGCGCCGAATGCAGGGCGATTTTCTCGATCTGCAGCGGCATGAAACGTTCGTAGATCGCCGTGACATCGTCATCACTCGGCAAGCGATCAAACGCTGCACGATAGCGTTCAGCAATCTGTGGCAAGTTGCACAGCGTGCGGATGTGATCCCACTTGCCCATGCCCATCGGCCCGCGCGCTTCTTCAAGCGATACCGCGACGCCGAACTCGGCAAAGGCTTCGACGAAGATTTGCGTTGGCGCAAACGAGCCGAAATCGACAACGGTGCCGGCCCAGTCGAGGATCGCGGCTTGCAGGTGAGTCGGTTGTTGGTACTGCATGGTCAATCTCCGTTTTCAGGTAAGCGTGGGCCGTCCCTCGGCAATGAGGTAGGCGGTTCAAGGGTCAGTGCTGATCAGGTCAGCGGTGGATTCGCATCAAACAGTTCGGCAATCACCGGTCGGTTGCGGCGGATGCCGAGGCAGCACAGGTGGTATTCGATGAAAAACGGGTGATCGACAAAGGTGATCGGCTTGGTGCCCGGGGTTTCGGCGTACTCGACCGCCGAGACAAACCCGATGCCGATGCCCTTGACGATCGCGTGGACGATGGCTTCGCGGCTGTTGAGTTGCATGACGCAATTGAGATCGATATTGAGGCGCTTGCAGCTTTCTTCCACCAGTTGCCGGGTGCGCGCACTGGATTCGCGCATCACCCATTTTTCGCCGCTGATTTCACTGATGTGAACCTGCGCCTGACTTGCCCACGGATGGTCATCGCGGACCACGGCGATGATCGGATAACGGTGATACAGCCGCGTGTGGAAGCGCTCATCGAATTCCGACAAGGCCAGAATCGCCACGTCGATATCGAAGTTGAATAACCGCGCCAGGGTGTCCTTTTCCGAGGAAAACGAGGTTTCCAGTTCGATATCCGGGTGGCGCTGCATCAGCTCATACGTCAGGTTCATGGCAATTGGCGGTGACACCGCGCCGAGGCGCAGCATGCCGGTCTTGCGCTGCTTGAAGCTCTGCAACAGTTGCACGGCTTCATCCTCCTGACCGAACAGGCCCTGAGTGATCGCATAGAGCTTGTGCCCGGCGGCGCTCATTTCGATGTAGCGGCCACGGCGATGGAACAGCTCGACCGAGAAGGTCTTCTCCAGTGCGTTGACCTGTTCGCTGACGGTCGGCTGACCGACGCTGAGAAACTCGGCAGCAAGGGTAAAGCTGCCGGTCTTGGCCACCGCATGAAACGAACGCAACCACTTGTGATACTGGTACATGCAAGCCCCGTCAGCGTCGAATGAACAAGGCCACTGCCGCACTGCACAGGCAGGCGCTGGTGACCACTATGAAGATCAGAGACGTATTTGCCGTGGTGTCAAGCAGACGCCCGATCAGTGGCTCGGCCAATCCGGCGAACAGGTACGAGGAAAAGTTCATGATCCCGGTCGCCGTACCCGCGCGCTTGGCCCCGACCAGGTCAGGACACAGCGCCCAGAAACTCGAGGCTGGGCCGTAGACGAAGAAGCCGCAAAGGAACAGGGCGATCAGGCCGATGACGCTGTGTGGGGGCAGGCTCCACATCCACAGGCTGGTCGCGGCGCCGAGGAACATATAAAGCATGATCGCCAGATACCGCTTGGAGCCGAACAACTTGTCCGATACCCAGCCGTTGCTCAATGCGCCGACCGCCATGCCGACGGGAAGGGCGACGGTAATCCATTTCGGATCGATCATGCCGTCACCACTTTTCCAGTCAGCGCCGAGAAAGTGCACCGGCACCCAGACGATCAAGCCGTAGCGCGCCGCGTTCTGAAAGCCCAGTGACAGCGCGGCGATGAGCAGGCGAGGGTTCTTCAGCACGGCTTTGTAGCGTTGTGCCGAGGATTCGACTTCGCCCTGTGCCGCTTCCTGATGTTTGTCGTCAGCGTTGGCCACGCCGGTATCACCCACCGGCTCGAAGCCCAGATCCTGCGGGCGTTCGCGGGCAACCAGATAAAAAATGATCCCGCCGGCCAGCATCAGCAGCACTGGCAAACGGAAGATCCAGCGCCATTCCAGTTGCAGCACTTCGAGCACGAAGATAGAGGTGACGTACGACAGAATCGACGCGCAACCGGCGGCGAAAGTGTAGAAACCGTAAACCTTGCCGCGCTCACCCGCCGCCCACCAATTGGCAATCAGCCGACCGCCCGGCGCCCAGCCCAAGGCCTGAAAGTAGCCGTTGACGCCCCACGGCAGAATCAGGCTGGTGAAACCACTGGCAAAACTGGTTGCCCAGTTCGCCGCGCAGGACAGCACCGCACCGAGGGTCATGATGCGCCGGCCACCGAATTTGTCGGCGAGGTTGCCGTTGATCGCCTGGCCAATCGCGTAGGCCCAGAGCATCGCCGCAGAGGCCCAGCCGAGGGTTTCTTTGCTCAAGCCGAACTCGGCCTGAATCCCCGGAATGGCAAAACCGAAGGTCTGCCGACCGGTGTAGAAAAACAGGTAACAGAACATCGCCGCCAGCAGCATGCGCCACTGGGCGACCCGGAACGAGGCAGAACGGACGGCGAGACCAGGCATTGTTTCGGCACGATTCATGATCTTTTCCTTATTGTTGTCGGTTCCCGCCGGGTGTCGTCGGCGGGGTGCACTCTTTTTTGGTGCGACAGGAAATCACCGCGGCTGCATGCCGCTGGCGGTGCTTGGGTGACTCGGGTGTTATCAGGCGTCAGGCGGCTTGTGAACCGATGAAGTTCTTGCCGCGCGCACCCTGCATCGCGAGCTGGATGATGGCTTCGGCGTCCTTGGCCGAGACGCCGTAATCGGCAAACTCGGTCTTCACCCCGAGGCTGTGCAGGAACTCGCGCAGTTGCTGTTGGGCTTTGCCCAGGTCCGCGCCGAATACCCGTTGCAAGGTACGGTCGCGCGTGGCGTCGTGGCCCCAGGCCAAACCCAAAACCAGCGGTAAGGTGAAGGAGCAGGCGATGCCGTGGGGCAAACCGTGGCGCAAGGTCATCTCATAGGAAATCGAATGCGCCAGCGCGGTTTTGGTGTTGGAAAATGCCAGCCCGGCCTTGAGTGCGGCGAGGGCCATGCGCGTGCGCAACTCTTGGCTCGACAGATCTTTGTGCAAACGCGGCAGGCATTCGAGAATGTCTTCAATCGCGGAAATGGCAAAGGTGTCTGAGACCGGGTTGGCGTTGACGTTCCAGATCGCTTCCAGCGCATGGGACAGGGCATCGAGCCCGGTGGAAACGGTGACGCCGGCCGGTACGGTGAGCATCAGTTGCGGGTCGATGATCGCCACCCTTGGCCAGGTGCAGTCCAGGTGCAGCGAATATTTCTTTTGGCTGGCGCTGTCCCAGATCGTCGCCCACGGGGTGACTTCGCTGCCGGTGCCGGCGGTGGTCGGTGCGGCGATCAGTTGTTTGCACCGGGCTGGCGTGAAGGGCTTGCCGCTCGACAGCAGGCTCAACAGTTCATCGAAACGGCCGGATTCGGTGCCGACGATCAATGCCTTGGCGGTATCGATGGCGCTGCCGCCACCCACGGCGAGGACCACGTCACAGTCACCGGCGTGTTGCCAGAAGTGCTCGTAAGTGCTGCGCAGATGGGCAACGTCGGGGTTGGGCTGAACGTCTTCGAACACATAAACCAGACGCGCACCGAGCAAGGCTTGCAGGCGATCGACCAGCCCCAGCCCTCGCGCTTCGGGAAAGGTAACGAGGGCCACGGTCTGCTGTTCGGTGAGGGCGGCGAGGTCTTGCAGGCTGCCCCAGCCGAAACGGGTATCGACGGGGTTCTGGTAGCGGGCAGTCATGGTGAATCCTTCTTGTTGTTGTCGTGTGGCGCCATACTCAGCGCCCGTCGACAACGGCTCAAATCGATAATTCGCAGGTTTGAATCGGCTCAGCCGATAACAGCTTTACGCTAGTGCGCCGAACCGCTCTGGATGGCGGCACGCAACCGGCCGGAAACGGCATCGGCGACGATCACCATGAAGGTGATGACGATGATGCAGGTCGCAGTTTCCTGGTATTTGAACAATTTGAGACTGCTCACCAGTTCGAAACCCAAGCCACCAGCACCGACCATGCCCAGCACCGTGGCCGAGCGCAGGTTGACTTCGAAGCGGTACAGAATCACCGCAATCCATGCGGTGATGACCTGCGGCAGCACACCAAACACGATCACCTGCAGTGGTCGCGCACCGGTCGCTTGCAGCGCTTCAATCGGGCCTTGGTCGATCTCTTCGATGCTCTCGGCGAAGAACTTGCCAAGCATGCCCAGGCCATGCAACGCCAGCGCCAATACGCCGGGGAACGGGCCGAGTCCAACCGCCGAGACGAAGATCAGCGCGAGGATCAGTTCATTGATGCTGCGGGTGAAATTCAGTGCCTGACGCGTGGCGTGAAATACCCAGCGGTTGCGGCTCAAATTGCGTGCCGCGAGAAACGACAGTGGAATCGCCAGCAACACGCCGAGCAGGGTGCCCCAAATGGCGATCTGCAAGGTTTCCACCGCTGGCGCGAGCAGACGCGGAAGAATGCTCAGATCCGGTGGGAAGGTGCGCGAAAGGAAATCACCGATCTGTGGCAACCCCGCCGCCAGTTCACCGAGGCTGAGCTGCGCGCCTTGTGCGCTCCAGTTCAGCGTCCACAGCAGGATCAGGACGACGGCGCCGGTGGTCAGCCAACTGCGCGGGCCACGGGGCCGGTCGCCGACCCACTGATAGTTTTGCGATTGCATGCTCAGGCCCTCGATGCAGTGCAGTAGGACAGGGTGGGCGTGGGCACGTCAGCAGGGGATTGCGCCGATTGCCCCGGATAGATTCGCGCCAGATCGGCGTCGGTCATGCTCGAGGCTTTGCCATCGAACACCAGGCTGCCATTGGCCAAGCCGACCACGCGGTCGCCAAACTCACGGGCGTATTCGACCTGATGCAGATTGCACAGCACAGTGATGCCCAGTTCGCGGGTGGCATCGCGCAAGTACTGCAACACCAGGCGAGCGGTTTTCGGGTCGAGACTGGCAATCGGTTCATCGGCCAGAATCACCTGCGGTCGTTGCGCCAAGGCGCGGGCGATGCCGACGCGCTGTTTTTGTCCGCCAGACAACGAATCGGTGCGCTCGCCAGCCTTGTGCGCCAGTTCGACGCGCTCCAGACATTGCATGGCCAGCGCCACATCGTCACGGCGGAACAGTTGCAGAATCGAGGCGAGGGTACCGACGGAACCGAGGCGACCGGTCAGCACGTTCTTCAGCACACTCAGGCGCGGCACGACGTTGTGGTGCTGAAAAATCATCGCCACTTCACGGCGCAGAACGCTGGTGTCAGGGCAGGCGAGGGCGTCGATGCCGGCCACGTTCAGCGTGCCGCTGTCGGCCTGCGCCAAGCGATTGATACAACGCAGCAAGGTCGATTTGCCAGCGCCGGACTGACCGAGCACCACGACGAATTCGCCGGCCGCGACCTCCAGGTTGATGCCACGCAACACCGGGTTGCTGCCGTAGTGTTTGGTCAGTTGGCGGATGCTGATCATTTCATGCTCCGCAAATCGAGATCGAGCACCTTGGCGGTTTCGCGCACCACGTCATACGACGCGTCGGTGGTGGGCTGGAAGCCGTTGAGCAGGCCCTGATCGCCCCACGGCACGTCCTTGATCGAGGCCAGTGCATCGGCGACTTTCTTTTTCAGTTCCGGATCGAGCGCCTTGCGCCAGACCATCGGCGACTCAGGAATCGGCTTGGAACTCCAAACTATTTCGAAGTCATCCTGCTTCACCACACCTTTGGCCACGGCGCTGGCGAAGATGCGGTCAGCCACGGCCGCCGCGTCGACTTTCTTGTTCTCCACCGCAAGGATGCTGGCGTCGTGGGAACCGGAGAAAATCACCCGTTTGAACAGGCTGTCCGGAGCAAAACCGGCCTGCTCAAGGCCTGCTTTCGGGAACAGATGGCCGGACGCGGAACTTGGGTCGACGAACGCGAACGTATGGCCCTTGAGGTCTGCCAGTGAATGAATACCGCTGTCCTTGCGCGCCAGAATCACGCTTTTGTACGCGCTCTGCCCGGTCTTCTTGGTCACCGCCACCGAGAACGCCTCGACATCCGCCACCGAGGTCGCCAGCACGTAGGAGAACGGCCCGAGGTAGGCGACATCGAGCTTGCCCGAACGCAGCGCTTCGATAATGCCGTTGTAGTCGGTGGCCACGAACGGCACCACCGGCATGCCGATTTTGGCTTGCAGATCGTCGAGCACCTGTTTGCTCGATTCGATCATCGCCTGGGAATCTTCAGAGGGGATCAAGCCAATGGTCAATTTGTCCTTGGCCCAGACCTGGCTGGCGCCGAGGGCAATGACGGTGAGGCTGGCGACACGCAGAAACTGTTTGATTGTTTTCATGGCATTCCACGGTGTGGTTGGGAGTTGCCACAGGCTAGGTCTGTCACGTGACAGTCATTCAATCAATTCAATATGGGAAACAGCAGCTAACTATTGATGGAGTCTATGGATGTCCAGCGCGAAATTGCGGGCCTTTCTCGCCGTTGCCCGTCACGGCAGTTTCAGTGCCGGTGCGCGGGCGACAGGGCTCAGCCAACCAACACTGACCACGCAAGTACAAGCCTTGGAACGCCAGCACAATGTTGAGCTGTTCCATCGGCGCGGGCGGCGGATCGAGCTTTCCGATGTCGGGCGGCAGTTGCTGCCGATCGCGCAACGGATTGCCTTGCTGGAACTGGAAGCGCACAACCTGCTGCGCGACTCTGGACGGCTCGACAGCGGCCAGCTCAAGGTTGGTGCGGTGGGGCCGTTTCATGTGATCGAGATGGTCGACAGCTACCTGCAACAACACCCGAACATCGACGTGTCGATCCGCGTGGGTAACTCGGCACAGGTGCTGTCGGATCTGGAAAACTATGTGACCGACATCGCCGTGCTGGCGGGGCGTCAGGATGATCCGGCGTTGTGTTCGGTGCGTTATGCGCGGCACGCGATCATTTTGTTCGCGCACCATGAACATCCGCTGGCCAATCGTGGCAGCGTGCGGCTGGAGGAACTGGAAGGGCAGCGGCTGCTGCAACGCGAGCCAGGCTCGACCACACGACTGGTGCTGGAACAGGCGCTGAATGCGGCGCAGGTCAAACCGCGTATCGCCATGGAAATCGGCAGTCGCGAGGCGCTACGTGAGGCGGTGGTGCGTGGGCTGGGGTTGGGGGTGGTGTCAGAAGCGGAGTTCATTGCCGACCCGAACATCCGCACGATCAGAATCGAGGGCGAGGAGCTGTTCACCGAGACTTATTTGTACTGCTTGGCGGAGCGGCGTTCCAGTCGGCTCATCTCATCGTTTTTCGACGCGGCGCTGGGTTGATTTGCAATTTCGCGTGAGGCTTGGCTAATATACGATCCATATACACATCGTATCGGATCCATATATGGGCATCGTAAAGATTTCAGAGGACATGCACGAGAACCTGCGTATCTCCAGCAACGCCCTCAGCCGCTCGATCAACGCGCAGGCCGAGCACTGGATGCGCATCGGCATGCTCGCCGAGCTGCACCCCAACCTCGACCACAGCGCCATTTGCCGCTTGCTGATCCGTGCCGAACAGAACGGCGGGCTGGATCTGCAACAACTGACTCAGGAAGCCGTCAGCGCATGAGAAACCAGATCAAGATCAACACCCCGGCCGACATCGCGCAATCGCGTGCTGCCGGCAAACTCGCCGCTGAAGTGCTGGCCATGCTGGTGCCGCATGTGAAGGCGGGCGTCACCACTGATCAGCTCGATCAACTGTGCAACGACTACATCGTCAACGTACAGAAAGCCGTGCCGGCCAACGTCGGTTATCACGGCTTTCCGAAGACCGTATGCGCGTCGGTTAATGACGTGGTCTGCCACGGCATTCCGTCGGGCACGCCGTTGAAGGATGGTGACATCGTCAACCTCGACATCGCGGTGATCAAGGACGGTTGGTTCGGCGACACCAGTCGCATGTATGTGGTCGGCGAGGCGACGCCTGAAGCGCAGCACCTGATCAAGACCACTTACGAGGCGATGTGCGCGGGTATTCGTGTGGTGAAACCGGGCGCTACGTTGGGCGATATCGGCCATGCGATCCAGAGCCTGGCGGAGAAAGAAGGCTTCAGCGTGGTGCGCGAGTACTGCGGGCACGGGATCGGCAAGGTCTATCACGATGAGCCGCAGATCCTGCATTACGGCTTTCCGAATCAGGGCATGAAGCTCAAGGCCGGGATGATTTTTACCGTGGAGCCGATGCTCAATGCCGGCAAGCGTCATGTGAAGAATATGCCGGATGGCTGGACCGTGCTGACCAAGGACGGCTCGTTGTCGGCGCAGTGGGAACATATGGTTGCGGTGACGGAGACGGGCTTCGAAATCCTCACCGCCTGGCCGGATGAAATCGAAGGCTACCGCGCTATTGTCTGATACCGCGTCGACTGTTTCCCTCACCCTAGCCCTCTCCCAGAGGGAGAGGGGACTGACCGGGTTGTTTTGGCGTTATACATCGACTTGAAAGTCCTGAGTCGAACTCAGGTCCTGAAAAGCCCCCGATCTGCTCCCTTTCCCCCTCGCCCCCCTTGGGGGAGAGGGCTGGGGTGAGGGGGTAGATCCCACAGACAACACGCTATCAGTGAGCGCCGGCAGCCTTGTTCAGATCGCTTTCGGTCCATTCGGTGTAGACGCACGCATCGGCAGTGGCCCAGCGCACTTGCACCGGGTCGCCAGCCTTGAGCGGCATGCCGGCGGCTGACAGTGCTTTCACCGTCATCGAAGTCCCGCCCGAGGTCACCACGCTGCAAGTCTGGCTCTCACCGAGAAACAGCACTTCCACAACCTTCGCTGAAACCTCATTCCAACCCGAAGGCAACGGCTCGCTAATCGCCTGCGCCACGCTCAACGCCAGTGCTTTTTCCGGCCGCACCATCAGCAAAACATCCTGATCGGTGTGCAACCCGGCGGTCAGTCGAATCGACAATGACTGTCCTTCAAACGAAGCCGCCGCATTGCCCTGCGCCTTAAGCTTGAGGAAGTTCGAATTGCCGAGGAACGACGCCACAAACGCATTAGGCGGGTTCTGATAAAGGTCATAACCGCTGCCCAATCCAACAATCTTGCCATGACTGAAAATCGCAATGCGCTGCGACAAACGCATGGCTTCTTCCTGGTCGTGGGTCACGTAAACAATGGTAATGCCCAGGCGACGATGCAGTTGGCGCAGTTCATCCTGCAGATCTTCACGCAGCTTTTTATCCAGCGCACCGAGCGGTTCATCCATCAGCAGGATGCGTGGTTCGTAAACTAGCGCCCGGGCAATGGCGACACGTTGCTGCTGGCCGCCAGACAGTTGCGAAGGGCGGCGATGCGCGAACTGTTCCAACTGCACCAGTTTCAGCATTGCATCGACACGCTTGTCGCGCTCGGCGGCGGCCAGTTTGCGAATCGCCAAAGGAAACGCGATGTTGTCGCGCACCGACAAATGCGGGAACAGCGAATAACGCTGGAACACCATGCCGATGTCACGCTTGTGCGGCGGCACATTCACCAGCGACTGACCGTTGACGAGGATCTCGCCACTGCTCGGCGTTTCAAACCCGGCGAGCATCGACAGCGTGGTGCTTTTGCCCGAGCCGCTGGAGCCGAGGAAGGTGAGGAATTCACCGTCCTTGATGTCCAGCGAGATGTTGTCGACGGCAGCAAAGTCGCCGTAGTGCTTGTTCAGATTGCGCAGGCTGACCAGGGGTTTGTCATTCTGCTGGGAAGCGTCTTTGATCACGGCACTCATGTCGTACTCCTGGGCGCTCAGGCGCTGATTTCGTTGCGCCGGCGCAGCGCGGCGGCGATGACCATGACCAAAACAGACAAACCGATCAGCAGCGTCGAGGCGACGGCGATCACTGGCGTCAGGTCCTGGCGCAGGGTGGTCCACATTTTTACGGGAAGGGTTTGCAGGGTCGGGCTGGCCATCATCACGCTGAGCACCACTTCGTCCCACGACACGAGGAAGGCGAAGAGGGCGCCGGCGACCATGCCCGGACGAATCGCCGGGAATGTCACTTTGAACACCGCTTGCAGGCGTGAAGCACCGCAAATCACCGCCGCGTCTTCAATCGACTGATCGAACAGTTTCAGCGAGTTGATGATCGAGATGATGGTAAACGGCAGCGCGACGATCACATGGCTGACGACGAACGCGAACATCGTCCCGGTGTAACCGAGCTTGAGGAACAGTGCGTACACCGCCACGGCGATGATCACCAGTGGCACGATCATCGGCAGGGTGAACAGACCGTAGAGCATTTCCCGACCGGGAAAACGCCCGCGCACCAGCGCAAACGCGGTCGGCAAACCGAGGGCTACGGCGCAGATCGTGGTCAGCACGGCGACCTTGAGGCTGGCCGCTGCGGCGTTCATCCAGTCGGGGTTGGAGAAGAACTGGCCGTACCATTTCAGCGTCCAGCCCGGTGGCGGAAACACCAGCCATTGCGAGGAACCGAACGACAGCAGCACGATGAAGACGATCGGCAACAGCAGGAACAGACCGATCAGCCCGGTGGTGGCGTAGAGGCCGAAGCGCATGCGCCGGCTCATCGCATTGGGGGTCAGGAGCATGTCGGCTTACCTCGCGTTACTGGCGCCAACCGGGGATTCCGGCTGAAGCTTCAGGTAGAAGTAGAACAGCACCAAAGTGATCGCGATCAGCAACGCAGCACCGGCACTGGCCAGGCCCCAGTTGAGGAACGATTGCACCTGCTGAATGATGAACTCCGGCAGCATCATGTTCTGCGCCCCGCCGAGCAGCGCCGGGGTCACGTAGTAACCGAGCGACATGACGAACACCATCAAGCCACCGGAGGCCAGACCCGGCCGACACAGCGGCAGGAACACCCGGAAGAAGTTGGTCCACGGACTGGCTCCGCAAATCGAGCCGGCCTGCAGAATCATCGGGTCGATGGCCTGCATGGTTGCCTGCAACGGCAGCACGATGAACGGGATCATGATGTAGCTCATGCCGATCACTACGCCGGTGAGGTTGTGCACCATTTCCAGCGGCTGATCAATGATGCCCATCGCCATCAGAGCCTTGTTGATCACGCCTGACGCTTGTAGCAGCACCAGCCACGAATAGGTGCGGGCGAGCAGGCTGGTCCACATCGACAGCAGCACGATGTTGAGAATCCAGCGCCCCCAGCCACGCGGCACCAGGGTGATCGCCCAGGCCAGTGGAAAGCCCAGCAGCAGGCTGAACAGCGTTACCAGCCCAGCCACCGAAAAGGTGTTGAGCAGCACCCGGGCATAGGCCGAGTTGGCGAACAGTTGTTCATAGTTGCCAAGGCCTGGCGTCGGTTCAAGCACGCCGCGCAACAGCAGACCAATCAACGGCGCGAGGAAAAACAGGCCGATGAACAGCAGCGCTGGGGCGAGGTTGCCGGCGCCGCGCCAGCGTTGTCTGAGGGACGGGGCTTGCTGCATCGCAACCGCCTGGGTTCCGTGGGCCGAACCGGCAGCGCCGGTGCCGCCCCCGGTGGCAGTGGAGGGACGGGACGCGGTGGCCGCCATTTTCATTTGACCAGCCATTCGTTCCACCGTGTCGCGATGGCCTGGCCGTTTTTGGCCCAGTACGCGAAATCTAGAGTGATCTGATCCTTAGCGTAGGCAGTCGGCAGGTTGGGGGCCAGCGTCGAATCCAGACGCTCCACACTGTCGAGGTTGACCGGGGCGTAGGCGGTCAGGTTGGAGAAGTCGGCCTGGCCCTTGGCGCTGCTGGCGGCGGCGAGGAACTTCATCGCCGCGTCCTTGTTTTTCGAGCCTTTTGGAATCACCAGAATGTCGGCCATGACCAGGTTCTGTTTCCAGCTCACACCAACCGGTGCGCCGTCTTCTTGCAGGGCGTGAATGCGACCGTTCCAGAACTGGCCCATGCTCGCTTCACCGGAGGCCAGCAGTTGCTGCGACTGCGCGCCGCCGCCCCACCAGACGATGTCTTTCTTGATGGTGTCGAGTTTCTTGAAGGCGCGATCGAGGTCGAGCGGGTAAAGCTTGTCGGCAGGCACGCCGTCTGCCAGCAGCGCCAGTTCGAGTACGCCAGGGCTTGGCCATTTATACAGCGCACGTTTGCCCGGGTAGGTTTTGGTGTCGAACAGGGCGCTCCAGTCCTGTGGCTTGTTGGCGCCGAGTTTGCCCTCGTTGTAGCCGAGGACGAAGGAGAAGAAGAACGAGCCGACGCCGTGATCGCTGACGAAACGCGGGTCGATCTTGTCGCGCTGGATGACTTTGAAATCGAGGGGTTCGAGCAGGCCTTCAGCGGCGGCGCGCAGGGCGAAGTCGGCTTCGACATCGACCACGTCCCACTGCACGTTGCCGCTCTCGACCATGGCTTTGAGTTTGCCGTAGTCGGTCGGCCCGTCCTGCACGACGGTGATGCCGCTGGCCTTGCTGAACGGATCGGCCCAGGCCTGTTTCTGCGCATCCTGGGTGCTTCCGCCCCAGCTGACGAAGTTCACGCTCTCGGCAGCCATTGCAGCCTGACCGGTGACGCTGAGCAGTCCCGCGAAAAAGATCGCGGTTGCAGCTTTGTTCAACACCATTTTTACGCCCTCATTGTTGTGTTTTTGAGCGGGCTTGCGTTGTTGCCCGCCTGTCGGGAGCAGTAGATGGACCTTCGTTGGAAGGTCCGGTCTATGGAATATCATATTATGGTATTCCAAACTTTGTGCAAGCACTTTGCCTTACCGGTTATCTGGAGGCTGATGGTTTTTCACTTGAGAGATGTGTAGAAATTTTAGATCCAGCCCCTCATCGGAACGCCGCCCGCCCAGCCCTCTCCCAATGGGAGAGGGGGAAAGGGAGCAGATCTTCATGTCGTTCAAAACCGCGCTCGACTCGGCATTGGAAAGGGAGCCGATCTTTGTGCTGTTCAAAATCTGAGTTCGACACGGTATTTCAGGTCGGCGTATAGCGACTAAACACCTCGGTCAGCTCCCTCTCCCTACGGGCGGTCCGACGTTTCGGGAGGGCTGGGGTGAGGGCAGCTTCATTCAGTGAACGGAATACTCTCGACCACTTCCAGGTCATACCCGGTCAACCCGGCGTATTTCAGAGGAGGGCCCAGGTGACGTAGCTTGCCCACCCCCAGATTCTGCAGAATCTGCGCCCCGGTCCCGACCTCCGAATAAATTCGCGATTGCGAACGGCTGAACTGTCTCGGCGGCTGAGTCAATTGCGGCACCCGCTCCAGCAGCGCCTGCGACGACTCATGATTGGCCAACACCACCACAACCCCGTGCCCCTCAGCCGCCACCCGTTGCAACGCCGCCCACAGCGTCCAGTTCGTTGGCCCGCTGTACTCGGCACCGACCAGATCACGCAGTGGATCGATCACATGCACGCGCACCAGCGTCGGTTCTTCACGGCGCAGATCGCCCATGACCATCGCCATGTGCACGCCGCCCTCGATGCGATCCTCAAAGGTGATCAAGCGAAACGTGCCATGCACCGTCGGCAGCTCCCGTTCGCCGATGCGTTCAATGGTGTGTTCGGTGCTCAGGCGATAGTGGATCAGGTCGGCGATGGTACCGATCTTGATCCCGTGCTTGCGCGCAAACACTTCCAGATCCGGGCGACGGGCCATGGTGCCGTCGTCGTTCATCACCTCGACGATCACCGAGGCCGGCGTAAAACCGGCCAGACGTGCCAGGTCGCAACCGGCCTCGGTGTGGCCGGCGCGGGTCAGCACGCCACCTTCCTTGGCGCGCAACGGAAAGATATGGCCCGGCTGCACCAGGTCTTCAGCGCGGGCATTCGGCGCGACGGCGGCGGCCACGGTGCAAGCGCGATCTGCTGCGGAGATGCCGGTGGTCACGCCCACCGCTGCTTCAATCGATACGGTAAACGCGGTGCTGAACACGCTGCCATTGGCCGGGACCATTTGCTCCAGGCCCAAACGCTGGCAATGTTCGTCAGTCAGGGTCAGGCAGATCAGCCCGCGCGCTTCACGGGCCATGAAGCTGATCGCCTCGGGCGTGCAACGGTCGGCGGCCAGCAGCAGGTCGCCCTCGTTCTCGCGATCTTCGTCATCGACCAGCAGGACCATTTTGCCGAGACGATAATCTTCGATGATTTCTTCGATGCTGTTGAAGGCCATGCTGGACTCTCAGGGTTCGTTGGAAATATATTGGTATACCATAATACAAAATCAACAATGAGGTCACTATGAAGGCGTACTGGATTGCTCATGTGGATATAGCCGATGCCGATCATTACAGCCAATACACCCAGCGCGCGCCGGTGGCGTTTGCTGAGTTTGGTGCGAAATTTCTGGCGAGGGGCGGGCGCAGCGAAGCGATGGAAGGACGCGAGACGCCACAGCGCAGCGTGGTGATCGAATTCGAAAGCTACGAAAAAGCCGTGGCGTGCTACCACTCGGCGGCGTATCAGGAAGCGAAAAGTTATCGCGAGGAATGGGCGAAGGCGGAAATCATCATCGTGGAAGGCATCGCCCCACTCTGAAGCCTAGGGTATTGATCGTTCCCACGCTCCGCGTGGGAACGCAGCCCCCTTTCAAAGCCGAACGCGGAGCGTCCGAAGAGGCATTCCCACGCGGAGCGTGGGAACGATCAGAACGACCGCATTCGCGAGCAGGCTCGCTCCCACAGGGGTATAGGTGGTGATCAGCGGATGAAGTGAATCTTGCCGCTATCGTCATTGCCCATGTAGATCCCATACACCCCAGCCTGGCGTTCTTCGATATAGCGCTCGAGAATCTGCCGGATCGCCGGGTAATAGATCTGCTCCCACGGAATGTCTTCAGGCGCGAAGAACTTGTAATCGAGGGTTTCCGGCCCGTACTGCCCGGTGATCTCCAGTGCGATCGCACGGAAGATGATGTACACCTCGCTGATCTTCGGCACGCTGAAAATCGAGTACGGCGAGACGATTTCCGCGCGCACACCGCTTTCTTCCCAGACCTCGCGGATGGCCGCTTGCTCGGTGGTCTCGCCGCTTTCCATGAACCCGGCGGGCAGCGTCCAGGTGCCCGGGCGCGGTGGGATCGCGCGTTGGCACAAGAGGTATTTGCCGTCCTGCTCAATGATGCAGCCAGCAATGATCTTCGGATTGACGTAGTGAATGTAGCCGCAGCCGCGGCACATCAGGCGCTCGTGCGTATCGCCCGGCGGCACCTGCTGACCGAGGTCAGGGCCACCGCATTTCGGGCAATAGCTCGGGCTGAACATATCAGTGACCTATACGGGGTTCTTTCAGCGCGATGGGCAGGGTGATGTTCGGCGTGGCGCCGGTCTCTTCCTGTTTGCGCTTAAGGTAATCGAGCGCCACCGCAGCAGCGGCGCGAACGTGATCGACGCAGGCCTGATGCGCCGCCAGCGGATCGCCGCTCTTGATCGCCTCGACCATTTTTTCCATTTCGTGGTTACTCGCGCCGCGACGGTTTTCCTGGGACACCGAGGTGGCGCGCAGGTAGCTGATGCGCGCCTGCAACTGGCGCAGTTGAGTCGCCGCCACATGGTTGCCCGAACCTTCGAGCAGCACGTCGTAGAAACCCTGCACCGAGTCGATCACCTGCTGCAACTCGCCGTCCTTCAACGCCTTGCGGTTGTCGTCGAGGGCTTTTTCCAGGGCTTTGATGTCCTTGGCTTTGGCGCGCAGGGTGAACAACTGCACGATCAGTCCTTCAAGTACGCAGCGCAACTCGTAGATATCGACCGCATCGGTGAGGGTGATGATCGCCACGCGCGGGCCTTTGGCATCGGCGAACTCGACCAGACCTTCGGATTCCAGGTGACGCAAGGCTTCACGCACCGACGTACGGCTTACACCGAGGCGATCGCACAGATCGCGCTCGACCAGACGATCGCCGGGCATGAGCTGGAAATTCATGATCGCGCTACGCAGTTTATCCAGCACGATTTCGCGCAGGGTAACGGGGTTGCGATTGACCTTGAAGCTGTCGTCGAGTGGCTGGCGTTTCATGGGGTCCGCTCATTCGGTTGGCTGTCCATGCCAGACGGGCATCTAAACAGCCGAGGGGTTAACTGGAGGCCTCGGCGTCGGCTTCGGCAAAGGCTTCACGGGCCAGCCGGAAACTGTCCACGGCTGCCGGAACGCCGCAATAAATGCCGACCTGAAGCAGAATTTCGCGTATTTGCTCACGACTCAGGCCGTTACGCAAGGCGCCGCGCACATGCAGCTTGAGTTCATGCGGACGGTTGAGCGCCGAGATCATCGCCAGGTTGATCATGCTGCGCTCCTTGAGCGACAAACCCTCACGCCCCCAGACATGGCCCCAGCAGTATTCGGTGACCATTTCCTGCAGCGGACGGGTGAAGTCGTCGGCGTTGTCGATTGAACGCTGAACGTAGGCTTCGCCGAGCACCTGAGTGCGGATCTTCAGACCTTTTTCGTACTTTTCGTTACTCATATTCTTTGCCTCACCTCAGTCCCTGTGGGAGCTGGCTTGCCAGCGATAGCGGACTATCAGCCAACATCAATGTTGAATGTTAAGCCCTCATCGCTGGCAAGCCAGCTCCCACAGGGTTTTGCATTGTCGCTTCAGGCCAGGGTCGGCAACGGGCCAAGCTTGCCCTTGTGGTAAATCATCGGCGTCACCGGTTGCTCGGGCAGGATCAGGTTCTTCACCGCGCCAACAATGATCGCGTGGTCGCCACCATCGTATTCCCGCCACAACTCGCACTCGATGATCGCCGTCGCTTTGGCCAGAATCGGGTTGCCGAGTTCGCTCAAATGCCACGCGATGTCCTTGGCCTTGTCCTTGCCTTTACTGGCGAACGCATAGGCCTCAGCCGTCTGGTCAGCCGACAGCAAATGGATCGCAAATTTCTTGCTGTCACGCAACACCGGGTAGGTGTCGGAAGCATAGTTGGGGCAGAACAGCACCAGCGCCGGGTCAATCGACAGCGCGCTGAAGGCGCTGGCGGTGATGCCGACAATTCCGCCATCCGGGTCGAGGGTGGTGACCACCGTGACGCCGGACGGGAACGAGCTCATGACGTCTTTGTAAATGCCGGGTTCGATCATTTCGCAGGACTCCTAGCGCATCACAAACGGATCAGGCATTGGCGCCTGGGAAAGGTTGATCCACACCGTTTTCAGTTCGGTGTAGGCCAGCACCGAATCGATGCCGCTTTCGCGTCCATAGCCACTGTTCTTGAAGCCGCCGATCGGCGCCATCGCTGACACCGCGCGGTAGGTGTTGACCCAGATAATTCCAGAGCGCACATCGCGCGCCAGACGATGGGCACGACCGAGATCGCGGGTCCAGATGCCGGCGGCGAGGCCGAACTGCGAGTCGTTGGCGATCGCCAGTGCTTCGGCTTCATCTTTAAAGCGGATCACCGACGCCACCGGGCCGAAGACTTCTTCCTGCATGATCTTCATCGAATTGCGGTCGCATTCGAACAGCGTCGGCTCGTAGAACCAGCCTTCGCCGAGATCGGTCGGACGCTTGCCGCCAGTGCGCAAACGCGCGCCTTCAGCGATGGCGTCGGCGACCAGGCCTTCGACCACCGCCAGTTGCTGCGCGGTGGCCATCGGGCCCATTTCACTGTGGTCTTCCTGCGGGTTGCCGATGCGAATGCGCTGGGCGCGTTCGACCAGTCGGCTGACGAATTCGTCGTAGATCTCGTCCTGCACCAACAGCCGCGAACCCGACACGCAGCTCTGCCCGGAGGCCGCGTAGATCCCGGCGATCGCGCCGTTGATCGCGCTGTCCAGATCGGCGTCGGCGAAGATGATGTTCGGCGACTTGCCGCCCAGTTCCAGCGACAGCTTGGCGAAGTTCTCGGCGCTGCTGCGCACCACATGCCGCGCTGTCGCCGCGCCGCCGGTGAAGGCAATCTTGCGGATCAGCGGATGGCGGGTGAGGGCGGCGCCAGTGCTCGGGCCGTAACCGGTGACGACGTTGACCACGCCCGGCGGAATGCCGGCTTCGAGGGCCAGTCGCGCCAGTTCAAGAATGGTTGCGGACGCGTGCTCGGAAGGCTTGATCACAATCGTGTTGCCAGCGGCGAGGGCCGGGGCGAGTTTGATTGCGGTCAGGTACAGCGGGCTGTTCCACGGAATGATCGCGGCGACCACGCCCATTGCTTCGTGCACGGTGTAGGCGAACAGGTCGGGCTTATCCAGCGGCAGCGTGCCGCCTTCGAGCTTGTCGGCCAGGCCGGCGGTGTAGTGGAAAAACTCCGGCAGATAGCTGACCTGGCCACGGGTTTCGCGGATCAGTTTGCCGTTGTCGCGGCTTTCCAGTTGCGCCAGTTGTTCTTTATTTTCGGCGATCAAGTCGCCGAGACGGCGCAGCAATTTGCCGCGTGCGGTGGCAGTCAGGCCGCGCCATGCCGGGCTGTCGAAAGCGGTCTGTGCCGATTGCACGGCGCGTTCGACGTCCGCCTCATCAGCGTCGGGCAACTCCGCCCAGGCTTGCGCCGTGGCCGGGTTGAGGCTTTCGAAGGTCTTGCCGGAGAGGGCGTCGACCCATTCTCCGCCGATGCACATCTGGAAGCGTGCGAGTGTCATGCAACGATCCCCTTTATATGGTTTTGTCGGGAGTGTGCGAATTCGAGAAATTCCAGCAGCGTCTGGTTGACCAAGCGCGGCGACTCTACCGGCATCATATGCCGTTGCTCAGGCAGCACGGCAACCTTCGCACCGGGGATGCGTCGGGCCAGTTGCTCGGCCATTTCCGGGGTCGAACCCGGATCGAGTTCGCCAGTGGCAATCAGCGTCGGCGCCTGAATGCTGCCCAGGTCGTCGGCGCGGTACATGTCTTGGGTAGCGAACAATTCATAAGTGGTCAGGTAACCCTGCGGATCATTACCGGCCAGGGTCTGGCGGATCGCAGCGATCTGCGCCGGGTTGGCCGCTTGATACTCGCGGCTGAACCAGCGCGACAACGCCGCTTCGGCATTGGCGTCCGGGCCATGTTCGGCGGCTTGCGCGGTACGGGCGATGACGCCGGCACGCTGTTCTTCGCTGCGGTTGAACACGCTGTTCAAGACCACCAGGCTTTGCAGGCGCTCCGGGTAATGCAGGGCAAAGGCCCGCGCGACCAGACCGCCCATGGAGAAACCGATCACCGCTGCCTGCGGCAGATTGAGGTGATCGAGCAGCTCCAGCAACTGATCGGCGTAACCGAGCAGGGCGGTGCCATTGGCGGGTCGCGGACTGGCGCCATGGCCGAGCATGTCGTAGGCGATCACCCGGTATTGGCTGGACAGACCGACGATCTGCCCGCCCCACATTTCTTTGTTCAGGCCCACGCCGTGGATCAAAACCACGGGCTGGCCTTGGCCGGTCGCCAGGTAACTGGTGCCAGCCGGGGTGAGTTCAGCGGTGAGCCGAATCATGGAGCGCTCCTGCAATGCCTTTTTATTGTGATTACTGGGCTTTTTCGGCGGCCAGTTCTTCCAGATCGATGTAGCGGTTACCGATGCGCGGGTGCAGGCGACCACCGTCGGCGCAACCCAGCACGACGACGATTTCGTCGGCGCGCGGTGCGTCTTCGATCTGCATTTCCAGGGTGATGTAGTGCGAACGCTGACCTTCGTCGTCCTTGTGCATCATCGGGATCTGGATCGAAGTGCCCGGGCCGCCGCGCTTGTTGGTAAAGCTCAGGTAGCTCTTGGCGTTGACCGCTTCGCGGTAGTGATTGCCAAAGCGCAGGGTGTGGATCACGGCGGAGGCGTGTTCGATCTCGCCATCAGCGCCGACCACAGCGGCTTTGCCGTAGGCCTCGATTTTTTCCGCACCGCCGATGATGCCGACCAGACGTTCAACCATCAGCGCGCCGAGGTCGGAGCAGTTGGCACGGATCTGCGGTTTGAGGTCTTCAACGAAACCGTTGCCCACCCATGGGTTTTTCATCACCACGGCGAGGCCAACCATGGTCACGGGTTTGTCAGTGGCTTTGCCGCCTTCGATAAAAGTTTCTTCGACATAGCTGACGATCTTGCGAATTTCGAAACTCATGAGCTGCTCCGTTGGGGGGATTAAGAGTGTCTGTGCGTCTGATGGTATACCATAATACCGATCGTGCAAGTCCCTCCGGTAACTTTTGCCGCATCACCCCGGCGAATGGTCATGTATTCAAATCCCAAAGCCCCCACAACTCCCTGTAGGAGTGAGCCTGCTCGCGATAGCGGTGTGTCATCTGAGCAATTGCTAACTGATACACCGCTATCGCGAGCAGGCTCACTCCTACAGGGGGGAATCCGTCGGCAATGCGGTTAACAAAAGATAACGTGGCGCCGATTGTCAGACGTTTCGAAAGCCCGATAGGATGAGCCAGCTTCCGAAGTGGCTCTGGATTGCGGGTTTCAGGACTATGCTTCTGACCAGCCATCAGCGGAGCACACTTGCGGCGCCCTTGAAGGCCAGATGGCCTAACAATAATAAAGAGGGGAAGGTCTATGAGTCGTTGCCGCCCGCCGGCGTTACGCAACACCGCGTTGCTGGCCACAGCACTCTCGCTGCTGGGCTTTGCCACGTTATCGGCACCGGTGATTGCCGCCGAGGCCCCGGCTGACGTGGTCTATGCCACCGAATCTACTAAAGCCGCGAAAAGCCTGATTCTCGATGTCGTCCACGCTGGCGCACGCCTGGTCGCGGTCGGCGATCGCGGACACATTCTCTATTCCGATGACCAGGGCAAAACCTGGAAGCAAGCCAAGGTGCCGAGCCGGCAACTGCTGACGGCTGTGTATTTTGTCGACGACAAACACGGCTGGGCGGTCGGCCATGACGCGCAAATCCTCGCCAGCGCAGACGGCGGTCTGACCTGGGCCAAGCAATTCGAAGACCTCAAACGTGAATCGCCGCTGCTCGACGTCTGGTTCAAGGACGTCAACAGCGGCCTCGCCGTGGGCGCGTACGGCGCGTTGATGGAAACCACCGACGGCGGTAAAAACTGGGAAGACGTCAGTGACCGCCTCGACAACGAAGATCAATTCCACCTCAACGCCATCGCAGCGGTGAAGGACGCGGGGCTGTTTATCGTCGGCGAGTCGGGCAGCATGTTCCGCTCCGCCGATGACGGCCAGACCTGGGAAAAACTCGAAGGCCCGTACGAAGGTTCGCTGTTCGGCGTGATCGGCACGGCGCAACCGCAGACCCTGCTGGCGTACGGCTTGCGCGGCAACCTCTACCGCTCCACCGATTTCGGTAGCACCTGGGAGCAGGTCGAGCTGAAAGCTGCGCGCGGATCGCTGGAATTCGGCCTGTCCGGCGCGACCCTGCTTGAAGATGGCTCGATCGTGATCGTTGGCAACGGCGGTTCGGTGATCAGCAGCAGCGACAACGGCGAGACCTTCAGCGTGTTCAACCGTCCGGATCGTATTTCCCTGTCGTCGGTCACCGCTGCCGGCGACGGCAACCTGATTCTGAGCGGGCAGGGTGGCGTTCACACCACGCTGCCAAACGGTGCCGAGATCAATAATAAGAAGGCGGGGCTATGACTTCCTTGATCACTCCTCAGCAGGACAAGGCGACGTTTCTTGAGCGCCTGATCTTCAACAACCGTCCGGCAGTGATCCTTATCTGCCTGGTGGTGAGTATTTTCCTGTTCTGGCAGGCCACGCTGATCCGGCCGTCGACCAGTTTCGAAAAAATGATCCCGCTCAAGCATCCGTTCATCGAGAAGATGATGGAGCACCGCAACGATCTGGCGAACCTGGGCAACACTGTGCGCATTTCGGTGGAAGCCAAGGACGGCGACATCTTCTCCAAGGAGTACATGGAGACTCTGCGCCAGATCAACGACGAGGTGTTCTACATCTCCGGCGTCGACCGTTCTGGCCTGAAGTCGCTATGGAGCCCGAGCGTACGCTGGACCGAAGTGACCGAAGAGGGTTTCGCCGGCGGTGAAGTGATCCCGCAGAGCTACAACGGCTCGCAAGACAGTCTCGATCTGCTGCGCAACAACGTACTCAAGTCAGGTCAGGTCGGGCGTCTGGTGGCCAACGACTTCAAGTCGAGCATCGTTGACATCCCGCTGCTGGAGTCCTACCCGGACCCGGAAGACCAGGGCAAGTTGCTCGCGCTGGACTACCGCAAGTTCTCCCATGAACTCGAAGACAAGATCCGCAACAAGTTCGAAGCGCAGAATCCCAACGTCAAAATCCACATCGTCGGATTCGCCAAGAAGGTCGGCGACCTGATCGACGGTCTGGTGATGGTGGTGTTGTTCTTCGGTATCGCTTTCGTCATCACCCTGATTCTTCTGTTGTGGTTCACCAACTGCGTGCGCAGCACCATTGCGGTGTTGAGTACGACGCTGGTGGCGGTGGTCTGGCAGCTCGGCTTGATGCACTTCTTCGGCTTCGGACTTGATCCGTATTCGATGCTGGTGCCGTTCCTGATCTTCGCCATCGGTATTTCCCACGGCGTGCAGAAGATCAACGGTATCGCCCTGCAATCCAGCGAGGCCGACAACGCATTGACCGCTGCGCGGCGCACCTTCCGCCAACTGTTCCTGCCGGGGATGATCGCGATTCTTGCGGATGCGGTGGGCTTCATCACCCTGCTGATCATCGACATCGGCGTGATCCGTGAACTGGCCATCGGCGCGTCGATCGGCGTGGCGGTGATCGTGTTCACCAACCTGATCCTGCTGCCGGTCGCCATTTCCTATGTCGGTATCAGCAAGCGCGCGATTGCCAAGAGCAAGAAAGACGCGAACCGCGAACACCCGTTCTGGCGCCTGCTGTCGAACTTCGCCAACCCGAAAGTCGCACGTATTTCGGTGGTGCTGGCGCTGATCGCCTTCGGCGGCGGCCTCTGGTACAGCCAGAACCTGAAAATCGGCGACCTCGACCAGGGCGCGCCGGAACTGCGTCCGGACTCGCGCTACAACAAGGACAACAACTTCATCATCAACAACTACTCGACCAGTTCCGACGTGCTGGTAGTGATGGTCAAGACCAAGGCTGAAGGTTGCTCGCGTTATGAGGCCATGGCGCCGATCGATGAGCTGATGTGGAAGATGCAGAACACCGAGGGCGTGCAGTCGGCGATCTCGCTGGTGACCGTGTCCAAGCAGATGATCAAGGGCATGAACGAGGGCAACCTGAAATGGGAAACCCTGTCGCGCAACCCGGACGTGCTGAACAACTCGATTGCCCGCGCCGACGGTCTGTACAACAACAGTTGCTCGCTGGCGCCAGTGCTGGTGTTCCTCAACGATCACAAGGCTGAAACCCTCGATCGTGCGGTGCACGCGGTGCAGGAATTCGCCAAGGACAACAACAAGGACGGTCTGGAATTCATCCTCGCCGCCGGTAACGCCGGCATCGAAGCGGCCACCAACGAAGTCATCAAGCAGGCTGAGCTGACCATCCTGATTCTGGTGTACATCTGCGTGGCAGTGATGTGCATGATCACCTTCCGTTCGTGGGCGGCGACGCTGTGCATCGTCCTGCCGCTGGTGCTGACCTCGGTACTCGGCAACGCGCTGATGGCGTTCATGGGCATCGGCGTGAAAGTCGCGACCTTGCCGGTGGTGGCGCTGGGTGTGGGGATCGGTGTCGACTACGGCATCTACATCTATAGCCGTCTGGAGAGTTTCCTGCGCGCGGGGCTGCCGTTGCAGGAAGCCTATTACCAGACGCTGAAATCCACCGGTAAAGCCGTGCTGTTCACCGGTCTGTGCCTGGCGATCGGTGTGTGCACCTGGATCTTCTCGGCGATCAAGTTCCAGGCTGACATGGGCCTGATGCTGACCTTTATGCTGCTGTGGAACATGTTCGGTGCACTGTGGCTGCTGCCGGCACTGGCGAAGTTCCTGATCAAGCCTGAGAAACTGGCGGGGCAGAAGGGCAATTCGCTGTTTGCGCATTGATCTGAAAGGCTGAAACGACAAAGCCGCAACCTTAGGGTTGCGGCTTTTTTGTGTTTTAAGATCAAGAGCCCCCTCACCCTAACCCTCTCCCGGAGGGAGAGGGGACTGACCGAGGTGTGCGGCTTGATACATCGACCTGAAACACCGAGTTGATTATGGATTTAACGCAAATCATTCGACCTGAGATACCGAGTTGATTATGGATTTAACGCAAATCATTCGACTTGAGATGGCAGTCGGTTATGGATTCACTGCAAATCGTTCAAGTCGGCGGAAATCCCGAATATCCCCCAATCGGTCCCCTCTACCTCTGGGCGGTCCGACGTTTCGGGAGGGCTAGGGTGAGGGCAAGCAGTCTCAAGCCTTAAGTGAGTTCAGCGCCAAGCACGACACTCAAAGCACTACGCGCATCATCCAGCTGCACCAACGTCGCATGCCGAGCCCCCAGCGCATCACGATTCTCGATCGCCGTCAAAATCGCCTTATGCCGTGGCAACGCCAATTCATGCAGATTCGGCCGCTGATTCGAATGCTTCAACGCCTCGGCAATCGCCACCGACAACATATTGCACAGATTCGCCAACAAGTCGTTGTGTGTCGCATCGGCAATCCGGCTATGGAAATCCAGATCCGGCTGCAACAACGCTTCCGGCGTCGGCGCCGCTTCCATGCGCTGATACGCCTCGCCAATCGCGGCAATATCAGCCTCGGTCGCATGTTGAGCAGCGAGGGCGGCAGCCGCCGGTTCGATAATGCTGCGCACACTGGTCAGCACATTGAAGAATTCATTCTGCGGGCTGCTTTGCATCAGCCAGTGCAGCACGTCCGGGTCGAGCATGTGCCATTCGCGCCGCGCCTTGACCACCGTGCCAACCCGAGGCTTGGAATACACCAGCCCCTTGGCCACCAGCACCCGCGTGGCTTCGCGTAACACCGGCCGGCTGACCGCGTACTCCTCGCAGAGCAGGGCTTCGGCGGGCAGTTTGTCGTCGGGCAAGAAGCGTCCGGAGACGATCTGCATGCCCAGTTCCTGGACGATGCGCGAATGCATGCTTTTGCGGTCGGAAGGTTTGCGGTAATCCATGGGGAGTGGCGCGATCCTGAGCGATGGAGATGCCGCGCATCATAGCAGGCACCAGACAATCTTGAGGCGGGTAATGATCGTTCCCACGCTCTGCGTGGGAATGCTGCCCGGGACGCTCTGCGTCCCATTTCAGAGCTGGAACGCGGAGCGTCCCTTGAGGCATTCCCACGCGGAGCATGGGAACGATCGGTGGAGAAGGTCAGTGAGAGTGGCGGGGCACTTCAGCGCCTCGGCAACCTACCAGGAAGTCAAAGTCACAGCCCTGATCCGCCTGCAGCACATGGTCGATGTACAACTGACGATACCCGCCCACCAACAACTGCTGCGGCGGCTGCAGATCCGCCATGCGTGCCGCCAGTTCGGCATCCGGAATATCCAGGTGCAGCCGCCCGGTGGCGCAATCCAGCTCGATCCAGTCGCCTTCCTGCACCGTCGCCAAAGGCCCGCCGGCCGCCGCTTCCGGCGCCACGTGCAAAACCACAGTGCCGTACGCCGTGCCGCTCATCCGCGCATCAGAAATGCGCACCATGTCGGTCACACCCTGTGCCAACAACTTGGCCGGCAAGCCCATGTTGCCGACTTCGGCCATGCCCGGATAACCCTTCGGCCCGCAGTTCTTCATCACCAGAATCGAATCTTTATCGACCTCCAGTTCCGGATCGTTGATCCGCGCCTTGTACATGTCGAAGTTCTCGAACACTACCGCGCGGCCGCGATGCTGCATCAATTCCGGGGTCGCGGCGGACGGCTTGAGCACGGCACCCAGTGGCGCCAGATTGCCGCGCAATACGCAAATGCCGCCGTCAGCACGGATCGGATTGTCTAGGGTGCGGATCACCTCGTCCTCGCCATAGATCGGCGCGTCCTTGGTGTTCTCGCCAATCGACTTGCCATTGACCGTCAGTGCATTCGGGTTAGGGATCAGATTGGCTTCACCGAGACGCCGCAGCACTGCCGGCAAACCACCTGCGTAATAGAACTCTTCCATCAGGAAACGCCCAGACGGTTGCAGGTCGACAATGGTCGGCATGCCACGACCGATACGGGTCCAGTCGTCCAGATCCAGTTCAACGCCGATGCGTCCAGCGATAGCTTTCAAGTGAATCACCGCGTTGGTCGAACCACCGATGGCGGCGTTGACCCGGATGGCGTTTTCGAAGGCTTCCTTGGTGAGGATCTTCGACAGTTTCATATCTTCGCGAACCATCTCCACTGCACGCATACCGGACATGTGCGCCAACACATAACGTCGCGCATCCACCGCCGGGATCGCCGCGTTGTGCGGCAGGGAAGTGCCCAGTGCTTCAGCCATGCAGGCCATGGTCGACGCCGTGCCCATGGTGTTGCAAGTGCCTGCCGAACGCGACATGCCACCCTCGGCCGCAAGGAAATCGTCAATCGTGATGGTGCCGGCCTTGACCTGCTCGCTGAGCTGCCAGACCACGGTGCCCGAGCCGATGTCCTTGCCCTTGTGCTTGCCGTTGAGCATCGGCCCGCCAGTCACAACAATCGCCGGCACATCGCAACTCGCCGCGCCCATCAGCAGCGCTGGAGTGGTTTTGTCGCAACCGGTCAGCAGCACCACGCCGTCGATCGGGTTGCCGCGAATGGCCTCTTCAACGTCCATGCTCGCCAGGTTGCGAGTGAGCATGGCGGTCGGGCGCAGGTTCGATTCGCCGTTGGAGAACACCGGGAATTCCACTGGAAAACCACCGGCCTCGATCACCCCGCGTTTGACGTGCTCCGCGATCTGGCGGAAGTGCGCGTTGCACGGGGTCAGTTCCGACCAGGTGTTGCAGATGCCGATGATCGGCTTGCCATGGAACTGGTGGTCGGCGATGCCCTGATTCTTCATCCAGCTGCGGTACATGAAGCCGTTCTTGTCGGCCGTGCCAAACCATTGGGCGGAGCGCAGGGTGGGTTTCTTATCAGACATGATCGATTCTCTTATTGTATGACTATAGTGTTCCAGCTACGGCCTAATCTAAGCGCAAAATCCTAGGTTTGGAAGTGTTGTTGGTGAATTAGTATTACTATATAGTCGTTTTCGACGGAGGGATGGCCCTGACGGTTTTTCCGTGAGAGGCGTCCCCCGAGGTTCTATAAAAACAACAATCGGAGACCGATCTCATGAGCCAGGAACTGCGGCTAATCCGGCGCATTACGCTGAAACTGATTCCCTTCCTGATCCTGCTGTACCTGATCGCCTATGTGGATCGCTCCGCCGTCGGCTTCGCCAAGCTGCACATGGGCGCTGACATCGGCATCGGCGACGCCGCCTACGGCCTCGGTGCCGGGCTGTTCTTCATTGGCTACTTCCTTCTCGAAATCCCCAGCAACCTGATGCTCGAACGCTTCGGTGCACGGCGCTGGTTTGCGCGGATCATGATCACCTGGGGCGCGATCACCATCGGCATGGCCTTCGTTCAGGGCCCGCACAGTTTCTACGTGATGCGCTTTCTGCTCGGCGCGGCCGAGGCGGGGTTCTTCCCCGGCGTTCTCTACTACATCACCCAATGGTTCCCGGTGCGCCATCGCGGCAAGATCCTTGGCCTGTTCATCCTCTCCCAGCCGATCGCGATGATGATCACCGGCCCGGTGTCCGGCGGTTTGCTCGGCATGGACGGCGTCCTTGGCCTGCACGGCTGGCAGTGGCTGTTCATCGTCATCGGCACCCCGGCGATCCTCCTGACCTGGCCAGTGCTGCGCTGGTTGCCTGACGGTCCGCAACAAGTGAAATGGATGGATCAAGCCGAGAAAGACTGGCTGACCGGTGAGCTGAAAAAGGATCTGCAGGAGTACGGCCAGACCCGCCACGGCAACCCGCTGCATGCGCTGAAAGACAAACGTGTGTTGCTGCTGGCGCTGTTTTATCTGCCGGTGACGTTGAGCATTTATGGCCTCGGTCTATGGTTACCGACGCTGATCAAACAGTTCGGCGGCAGTGATCTGGTCACCGGTTTTGTGTCGTCGGTGCCGTATATCTTCGGGATAATCGGCTTGCTCATCATCCCGCGCAGTTCCGATCGTTTAAATGATCGTTACGGGCATCTGGCTGTTCTTTATGTGCTGGGCGCGATTGGCTTGTTCCTGAGTGCGTGGCTGTCGCTGCCCGTGGCGCAATTGGCGGCGTTGTGTCTGGTGGCGTTTGCGCTGTTTTCCTGCACAGCGGTGTTCTGGACCTTGCCGGGGCGCTTCTTTGCCGGCGCGAGTGCGGCGGCGGGGATCGCGTTGATCAACTCGGTAGGGAACCTGGGCGGATACATCGGGCCGTTCGTGATCGGGGCGTTGAAGGAGTACACCGGGAATCTCGCGTCCGGCCTGTATTTCCTGTCGGGCGTGATGGTGTTCGGCTTGATCCTGACGGGCGTGGTTTACCGCGTGCTGGAACGCAAACACGTGCTCCCGGTTGACCAATTTGCCGCCAGCGCCCGTGGCGCTACCCGCACCTGAACCCCATCGACCCATCACCACCGAACCTGTGGGAGCTGCGGTGCGACGACTCGACTTGCCAGCGATAGCAATCTGTCAGACACATTAATGCTGAATGTGCCGCCGTCATCGCTGGCAAGCCAGCTCCCACAGGGTTTTGCAGTGTTTCGAAGTTTTGTGTAAAGGAGAGGACATATGCATCTGGTTCAATTCGAATTAAGCAACCGCGAACGCCGCGTCGGCGTGGTCGACAACGATCTGGTGCGCGAAGTGCTAGACGCGCGCAGCGTGCGCGATCTGGCGCTCGCCGCCATCGAAGCCGGCAACACGCTGGAACAGCAAGTGCAGATCCTCGGCCTCGGCATCAGCCACGACTACGCCGAACTGCTCGCGCAACTGCGCATCCTGCCGCCCCTCGATCACCCGGACCCGGCGCACATGCTGGTCAGCGGTACTGGCCTGACTCACCTGGGTAGCGCCTCGGCCCGCGACAAGATGCACCAGCAGGCCGGCGACGAAGTGGCGATGACCGACACCATGCGCATCTTCAAATGGGGTGTGGAGGGCGGCAAACCGGCGGCGGGGCAGGCCGGTGTGCAACCAGAATGGTTCTACAAAGGCGACGGCAGTATTGTCGTTCGCCCGGGTCAGCCGTTCCCGGTGCCGCCGTTTGCTGAAGACGCTGGCGAAGAACCAGAGATGGCCGGCCTCTACCTCATTGGCAACGACGGCAAGCCTTATCGCCTGGGTTTTGCGGTGGGCAACGAGTTCTCCGATCACATCATGGAGCGCAAGAATTACCTGTACCTCGCGCACTCGAAATTGCGCAGTTGCAGTTACGGCCCGGAACTTCGCACCGGTGAACTGCCTCAACATCTGGCAGGCACCAGTCGCATCCTGCGTGACGGCGAAGTGCTCTGGCAGAACGAGTTTCTCAGCGGCGAGGCGAACATGTGCCACAGCCTCGCCAACCTCGAATACCACCATTTCAAGTACAGCCAGTTCCTGCGTCCGGGGGATGTGCACATTCACTTCTTCGGCACCGCGACCCTGTCGTTCGCCGATGGCATCCGCACCCAGCCGGGCGACGTCTTCGAAATCAGCCAGGCCGAATTCGGCGCGCCGCTGGTCAATGGCATCGTTCCGGTTCCAGCGGCTTTTGTACCGGACAGCATCGGCACCCTTTAAGGAGATCCCATGACTCAGATTCTCGGTCACAACTACATTGGTGGTCAGCGCAGCGCCGCTGGCGACGTCAAACTGCACTCCGTCGATGCCACGACGGGCGAACAGTTGCCGCACGATTTCATTCAGGCCACGGTTGAGGAAGTCGACGCAGCGGCCAAAGCTGCCGCTGTCGCGTACCCGGCTTATCGCAGCCTCAGCGCCGAACGCCGCGCGCAGTTTCTCGACGCAATTGCCGATGAACTGGATGCCCTCGGTGATGATTTCGTCGCCGTGGTCTGCCGCGAAACGGCGTTGCCCGCCGGACGCATTCAGGGCGAGCGCGCACGCACCAGCGGGCAGATGCGTCTGTTCGCCAAGGTTCTGCGTCGGGGGGATTTCTACGGTGCGCGGATTGATCTGCCGTTGCCGGATCGCCAGCCATTGCCACGTCCTGATCTGCGCCAATACCGCATCGGCCTCGGTCCTGTTGCGGTGTTCGGCGCAAGCAACTTTCCACTGGCGTTTTCCACGGCGGGCGGCGACACCGCTGCGGCGCTGGCCGCCGGTTGCCCGGTGGTGTTCAAGGCCCACAGCGGTCACATGGCCACGGCTGAGCTGGTCGCTGACGCGGTGATTCGTGCAGCGGAAAAAACCGCGATGCCTGCCGGTGTGTTCAACATGATCTACGGCGGTGGCGTCGGTGAATGGCTGGTCAAGCACCCGGCGATTCAGGCAGTCGGTTTCACCGGTTCGCTCAGAGGCGGACGTGCGCTGTGTGACATGGCCGCTGCACGCCCGCAACCGATCCCGGTGTTTGCCGAGATGTCGAGCATCAACCCGGTGATCGTCCTGCCGCAGGCCCTTGCCGAGCGTTCGGAAACGGTTGCCCGCGACTTGACTGCTTCAGTGGTGCAGGGCTGCGGTCAGTTCTGCACCAATCCGGGCCTGGTCATCGGCATCCGCTCGCCAGAGTTCAGCGCGTTCGTGCAGCAGGTTGCGGGTTTGATCGGTGATCAACCGGCGCAAACCATGCTCAACGCCGGCACCCTCGGCAGCTACGGTAATGGCTTGCAGAAACTGTTGGCGCATCCCGCCATTGAGCATCTGGCCGGCAATCCGCAGCAGGGTAATCAGGCTCAGCCGCAATTGTTCAAGGCCGATGCGAGCCTGTTGATCGATGGCGATGAAGTGCTGCAGGAAGAAGTGTTCGGCCCGACCACGGTGATTGTCGAAGTGGCGGACAAGGCGCAACTGAGTGCCGCATTGCACGGCCTGCATGGGCAACTGACCGCGACGATCATTGGCGAGCAGGCGGACTTTGAACGTTTCCCTGAGCTGACGCCGTTGCTGGAACAGAAGGTCGGGAGGATCCTGCTTAACGGTTATCCGACCGGTGTCGAGGTGTGTGATTCGATGGTGCATGGCGGGCCGTATCCGGCGACATCCGACGCACGCGGCACCTCCGTCGGTACGCTGGCCATCGACCGCTTTCTGCGCCCGGTGTGCTTCCAGAATTACCCGGACAGCTTGCTGCCCGAGCCGCTGAAGAACGCCAACCCGCTGCGCATCCAGCGCCTGGTTGACGGCAAGTCCTCACGCGACGCGCTGTAACTGCCAGCCAATATCCCTGTGGGAGCGAGCCTGCTCGCGAATGCATTCTTTCAGTCAGCCTTTCATGGCCTGACACACCGCATTCGCGAGCAGGCTCGCTCCCACAAGGGTTCCCATAAGGCCTCTGGATCACATTGAGCTATCATTGGCCCTTTCCCCCCCTAGAAAGACTGTTTGCCATGACTGCCCAAACCCTTCTCGACGTCCTCGAACAATCCGATATGGTCGAAATCGACGGCTTGCACGCCTTCGAATTTTTCCTCGATGAAGACGACAATCTGCACATCGAATGCATCGACGGCCGAGCGGCCAAGCATTGGGAATTCACCCCGGTTCAGGTTGCCGCTGCAACTTTCGACGACTCTTTGCAGAGCTGGTTGATCGTCGGTTATTTCAATGAAACCAAAGCGATCGGCGAACACCGCTTGGTTTGTCATGGCGACGTAGTCAGCAGCAGCGATGACGAGGATGACAATCAATGAAAATGCGTAAATTCTGGCCGCTGCTGATGGCCGGCAGCGTCGGTGCCATGGGGCTTTCCAGCGCATCCGCCGAGAACTTCCAGTTGCTGGTCGGTTCCTACACCGCCAACACCAGCCAGGGCCTCTATCGAATGAACTTCGACAGTGCCACCGGCCAGATCGCCGCCAAACCGCTACAGGTGGTCAAGAGCGAAAACCCGTCATGGCTGACCCTGTCCAAAGACCAGCGTCGCCTGTTCGTGGTCAACGAAAACGGCCCGGGCCAGAAAGACCCGGTTGGCCGTGTCAGCAGCTATTCGATCGATCCGAAAACCCACACGCTGACCCTGATCAATCAAGTGCAGAGCCTGGGCAACGAGCCGACCCATTCGAGCCTCAGTGGTGATGCCAGCCACTTGTTCGTCAGCAACTATTCGGTGATGGAAGATCCGGGTGGAACGCTGGCGGTATTGCCGGTCGGTGCCGACGGCAAACTCAAACCCGTCGTGCAGATGAGCGCGCACCCGGCGAGCCGGATCAATCTTGAGCGCCAGGCCTCCAACCACGTGCACTCGACGGTTTCTTCGCCTGACGGCCGCTACGTGTTCTCCAACGATCTGGGCGCGGACAAAGTCTTCGTTTACCTGTTCGATCCGAAGGCCAACCCGGACTTGCCGCTGACGCCGGCGATGACCGCTGCAGTGCCCTTGCCGGCCGGCAGCGGCCCGCGTCATCTGCTGTTCAGCGCTGACGGCAAACACGCCTGGCTGACCATGGAAATGAGCGCGCAAGTCGCGGTGTTCGATTACCACGATGGCGTGCTGACCCAGACGCAACTGGTCGATCTGGCCGCTGGTCAGCCAACCTCGGACAAGGCCGGCGCCGCGCTGCATGCCTCGGCCGATGGCAAGTTCCTCTACGTCAGCAACCGTGGTACCGCCAATCAATTGGTGGTGTTCGCGATCGATCCGGCCACCGGCCAGCTCAAAGAGCTGCAAAAGCGTTCGGTGGACGGTGATCACCCGCGCGAGTTCAGCCTCGATCCAAGTGGCAAATTCCTGCTGATTGCCAACCAGAAGAGCAACGAAATTGTCGTCGTCGAGCGCGATGGCAAGACCGGTCTGCTCGGCAAAACCGTGCAGAAACTGCCGATGGACGCGCCCAGCGACCTCAAGTTTATCGTGCGACAATAAGCCACAGGCCCCGGTTTAAGGGGCCTGTCTCTTTGTATTAATCGCGCTGATATCCGGTAATGCTACAAAGCATTTCAAGCGATCAACCCTTGAGCGTTAAGTTTGCTTCACAGCCCAACCGGGCAAGCAAGCCAACCGAACACGAGGGTTACCGCCATGAACTTCAATCTCTTCTCCGTGATTGCCGCTTCCGCCATCTCCGCCACCGTTGTGCTGCCAGCCAGTGCCAACGTTGAAATCAACAGCAAAAAATCCCACACCCAGAGCTACACCCAGAAATACCTGCAACAGAGCGCCAACTTCTACGCCGCCCTGGATCACAAAGCCCAACACTGAAATGCCCATTGCGCACAACTCCCTGTAGGAGCTGCCGAAGGCTGCGATCATTTGATCTTGTTTTTAAAAGCAAAATCAAAAGATCGCAGCCTTCGGCAGCTCCTACACGTGTGCGTGTGTTTTTCGCAAACCGATAGGTTTGTTCAAACACGCAAATAGACTGGCTAAATAATCAACGAAGCTGATGTTTACTATGGAAAACCCTGAGTGGTTGCCACGGCTTTTTTGATCGATTCTGTGGGCATCGAAACATGCCCACGGGAGAACACCATGGCCAGCGCAATCCTTCATTCAGCCAAACGCGGCGCCTACCTGGCCATCGGTCTTTACCTGGTCGTGGTGCTGGTCGTCAGCATCGCATCGCAGATGGAACACACCTTCGACGCACCGATTCAAGTCGACCACCCCGGCATCCAGTTCGAAGTCCGCTCGCAAAGCGTGATGGTCGACCGGGCCGAACTCGCAGGAGTCGGCGGAGCATGAAAGGCTACAGACTTTGGGTAGTCGCCGGTTTGGCGTTTTTCACCAACGGCGCTTCATTATTGGGTATCGGTCAAGGCTCGGTGGGCGCACTGGCCCGGGCCATAGAGGCCAATCACAACATTGCGCACAATATCGAGAGAGCAAATACGCTAGGGCTGATGGCCGGCAATCCGCCGGTAAAAGTCTCGGCGGATTTTCTCGGGCCATTCGAGATAGATTGCATGGCCCTCGGCATGTGCAACGCGCTGGCTTGACCCTGTAGGAGCTGCCGAAGGCTGCGATCTTTTGATCTTGCCTTTATAAGATCAAAAGATCGCAGCCTTCGGCAGCTCCTACATTGAGTTACTTCTTCATAATTGAAGTGAAAAGGTCTGATTCGAGGAAGCGCTGTAACCAGGCCTGTAAGCGAACATAAGGCGTCTGTGCAAACCACTCGCGATCAACATGGGCAAACTGCCGAACGAAGGGCAGCAGGGCGATATCGGCCAGGCACGGATGGTCAGCCAACAGGTAGTCGTATTCACCCAGCGTCAGATCCAGATGATGCGCAATCATTGAGCATCGCATCCGATAGGCCTCCATCGGCTCCGCGGGATAGCGCTCGGCGTATTTGTAGTGGTTCAACGATGTTTTGAAGTTCTCGTCGTTGGTCCTGATCAGCATGTCCATGATGACTTGCGCACCTGGGTCATCTTTGAGCAACCAATCATCCGGATCATTCTGCGCCAACGCCCAGCGCATGATCTCCAGGCTCTCATCAATCACCCGCCCACCGGCATTCAGCACCGGCACCGTGCCTTTTGGCGAGATCGCCAGCATCTCCGCTGGCTTGGCCTTGAGGCTGACCTCAACGATGTCCACCGGTACACCCGAGTAACGCAGCGCCATCCGCGCCCGCATCGCGTACGGGCAACGGCGGAAGGAATACAGCGTGTTCATTTCACCTCCAGCGTGCTCAAACCATTGCCTTGGCGCTGCACCTGAATCTGCACCGGAATCCGCTCGTGCATTTCCTGCACATGGGAAATCACCGCGACCTTGCGCCCCTGCGCCTGCAAACCATCGAGCGCATCCATCGCCAGTTGTAGCGATTCCGGATCGAGGCTGCCAAAACCTTCGTCGATAAACAGCGATTCGATTTTCAGCGTGCTCGACGCCATCGACGCCAGGCCCAATGCCAACGCCAGCGACACCAGGAACGTCTCGCCACCGGACAACGAATGTACCGAGCGCAGTTCGTCGCCCATTTCGGTGTCCATCACCAGCAGGCCAAGCATGCTGCCACCGCGCTTGAGGCGATAGCGTTTGACCAGTTGGCGCAACTGCACGTTGGCGTGGTGCACCAGCAGGTCGAGGTTGTAGGCCTGGGCGATCTTGCGGAAGGTGTCACCGGTGGCCGAGCCGATCAAGGCACTCAGTCGCGCCCAGCGTTGATATTCGGCGTAGGCATCGGCGATCTGCTGGGCCAGCGCCTGGTTGGCGTTCTGCCGGCGCTGATCTTCAGCCTGTTCGGCACGCAGTTCGGCGCATTGCTGCTCGCTGACATTGAACTGATTCTGCAAATCGCTCAAAGCGGTGGTGAGTTGCTCGGCATCAAGATTGCCGTTGTGTTGCGACTGATGATCGAGCAACAACCGATCACGCTCCTGCAGCAAGACCCTGGCTTGTTCGATGGCTTTTTCATTGAGCTGCAAGCGCTGGCGCAATTGCGCGACTTGCTCATCATCGACGCGCAACAAGTCTTCGAGGCCGCCGTCATCCAGCTCGGGATGACGAGCGCGCCAGTCGACAATCTTGCTCGCCAGATCCTGTTCCTCGCTTTGCAGCGCCTGCAAACTCTGTTGCTGCGCCTTGAGTTCAGCGGCGATCTGCACAATCTGCGTGCGTACGTTTTGCAGGTCTTGAGCGGTGCCAGTTTCGGCAGAGCGCGCTTGCTCCACAGCCTGTTCCAGTTGCTGCTGCCACTGTTCGGCGCTGCCGTGTTCACCCAGCAACTGCGCAAGTTTGTCCTGGCAGAGTCGTTGCTGTTCGGCCAGCGCATTGAACTGTTGCTCAGCCGTTTGCGCCTGCTGGACGCGGGTCTGCTGGCGATCCTGCTCTTTCTCCAGCGTCTGCTGACGCTGTTGCTGTTCGGTCTGTTCCTCCTTGTGCTGATCGACTTGCGCCAGACGCTCGGCGATCTGCCGGTCTAGCTGCATGAAGGTCGCCGCCGGTTCCTGGCGCAAGGCTTCAAGGGTGTCGGCCGGCAGCAGATTGCCGAACGCGGTCAGCTCTTCATCGAGGCGCTGACGGTCGCTGCTCAGCTCGCGCTGCTGATTGCTCAAGTGCTGCGCCGCTTGCTGATGCGCGGTTTCGGCCTGACGCAATTGCTGGGTCAGGCGCGCGGCATCCTGTTGCAGGGTGAGCAGGGCGCTCTGGCGTTGTTCGTCCTGAGTGATGCTCTGGTTCAGTTGCTCGTTTTGCCGGGCGAGCCAGGCATCGCGCTTGTCGGTGTCCTGATTGAACAACTGCGCGGACAGCGGATGCGCATCGAGGCTTGGCGCCAACGCTTGCTGCTGGTTCACCAGTTGTTCTTGCTGTTGCAGCAGTTCTTTCTGTTGCGCAATCACGCCACCGACTTCGGCGCGCAGTTCGATGAGCTTTTCCTTGAGCTGATCGACCACTTGCTGGGCGTTGGCCTGTTCGCTTTCATCATGGCGACCAAGACTTTGCAGCAGCGCTTCGGGCTGATGATACGGATGCTCGTTGCTGCCGCAGACCGGGCATGGCTGATCGTCCTGCAACTGCGCGCGCAACTCTTCGACACTGGCACTGCGCGCCAGCCGCTGGCGTTCAAGCAGCTCGCGGGTGACGTTGAGGGTTTGTTCGGCGACGGTCAGTTCGGCTTTGCTTTTCACCCCGTCTTGAGTCAGGCGATCACGCTCCTGCTGGGCGTTGAGTTGACGCTGTTGCAACTCGGTGCTGCGCTTGTCGAGATCCTGCTGCGTGGCCCACAGGCGCGACAGGTCTTCGAAGGCGCGCAGTTGTTTGCGGTTGTCCTGCAGCAGCGTGCCGAGGATGCCGATTTGCTCGGCGACGGCATCGGGTTCGGCGCCGGCCTCTTTGAACAGCACTTCCAGTTGCTGCTTCTGCGTGGTCAGTTCTGCGGCGCTGCGCGTGGCATTTTCTTCGAGGCTCGCCAGTTCGGCTTGGCCCTTGTTCAAGCGGTTGCCGATCAGCATCAGCTGTTGCAGGCGATCGCGGTAGGCATTCCACGCGTCGCTCAATGGCGCCAGATGAGCACTCTGCTCAAGCTCGGCGGCGATACGTTGCAGGCGTTCGCCGACCTGGGTCTGTTTTTCCAGCAAGGCTTGAATGGCGTTCTGGCCTTCGGTACAAGCCTGCTGCGCATTGGTTCGGGCTTCGGCACTTTGCGCGACATCCTTGGCCAGACGGGCGAGGGTGCTTTGCTCATCAAAGGCCTGACGCAACAGCGGCGCGTTTTCACTTTGCCGTTGCTGCGCTTCGCTCAGGGCGACTTTCGCCGCTTCCAGAGTTTGCTCCAGTTGCGTTTGGCGCCCAGTCAGTTCGCCGTGTTGCTGCGAGTGCGCAGCAATCTGTGCGGCCAACGGCGTCAGCAGCGCATCGAGTTCGGTTTTACGCGCGAACTGGTGCCGCTGCGGGCCGAGCTGCTCCAGTCGCGTCAGTGTCACCCGCTCGCCGGCCAGACTTTCCGATTGCTGCTGGGCACTGTGCAGTTGTTCTGCGGCCGCTTGCTGCGCGTCCTGCAACACACGTAAATCCTTGAGCCAGCCGTGCTGTTGCTCAAGCTGCTTGAGCTGCGCCTGCTGCAACTTCATTTGCTGTTGCGCGGCATTGAAGCGCTCATCCAACTCGGCCCGCGCTTCGGGCGCCAACGGGGTCACGCCGGTCGCCTGATCCTGCAACAGCTTATGCGCTTCGCGGGCTTCTTTAGTCTTGTCGAAGGCGCGGCGGCCGAGACGGGTGTACAGCGCGGTGTCGGTGAGTTTTTCCAACAGTTCGCTGCGGTCGTTGTCGTCGGCCTTGAGGAACGCACTGAACTCGCTCTGGGCCAGCAGCACGGCGCGGGTGAACTGTTCGAAGTTCAGGCCGAGCGCAGCTTCCAGCTGAGTTTTGTATTCACCTTTCTGGCTGGCGAGCAGTTGATCCTGATCGATGTCGCGCAGGCTCTGCCGGCTGGCCTGCAACTTGCCGCCGGCCTTCTCGCGCGCACGGTTAGCTTCCCAACGTGCCCGATAGCGACGGCCATCGACACCGACGAAATCCACTTCGGCATAACCTTCGCCGGTGCCGCGACGCAGCAAAGTGCGCGGGTCGCCGGTGGCAATTTCGCCGTCGGCATCCGGGACTTTGGCGTCACGGCCAGTGTTGTTCAGACGCGGCACCGCGCCAAACAACGCCAGGCACAAGGCGTCGAGCAAAGTACTTTTACCAGCGCCGGTCGGGCCGGTAATCGCAAACAAACCGGCACTGGCCAGCGGTTCAGCAGTGAAATCGATTTCGAAAGGCCCGGCCAGCGAGGCCAGGTTCTTCAAGCGAATGGCGAGAATCTTCATGGCTGCTCGCCCTCCAGTTGTACGTCTTGCAGCAGTTCGGCGAAGTCCTTCAGCGTTTGCTCGTCGACCTCGCTGCCATAGTTGTCGAGCCAAGCGCGGCTGAACAGTTCCTGCGGAGTGAGCTGGTCGAGTTCGATCAGCGCGGTGCCGTCTTCGACGCCGTCAGCACCACGATTACCGGCGTATTCAGCGGCGATACGCACCAGGCGCACGGCTTTGCCTTGCAGGGCGCTTTCGACTTGATGGCGCAGATCCGGCTGTGGCTCGTCGAGGGTTACGCGCACTTCCAGCCACGGTTGCCGCTGGGTTTCGGCGAGCAGATCGATGTTCGGCAGATCGGCCAGTTGCAGCAGGATTTCGGCCAGCGGTGCCGGGCCGATGCGCTGCAGATTGACCGAGCGCGGGATCAGTTTCGGCTCGACGCTGACCAGGGTTTCGCCGTCGAGGGTGACGTCGAGAATCTGGTGCTGATAGCTGATCTCCGAGAACGACAACGGGATCGGCGAGCCGCTGTAGCGAATGCGTTCTTCACCGTTGACCTTCTGCGGCTTGTGCAAATGGCCGAGGGCGACATAGCTGATGCTCGGCCCGAACAGGCTGGCGGGCAGGGCTTCGGCGTTGCCGATGATGAGGCTGCGTTCGGAGTCTTCCGAGACCGAACCGCCGGCCATATGTGCGTGGCTGATGGCGATCAGCGCCTGACCGGGTTGGCGCTTGGCGTTGGCCGCTTCGATCAGCCATTCGTGCACCTGACCGATGCCGCGCAGATAGTTGTCGCCCAGATGCGCGCCCGTCACCTCTGCCGGACGCAGGAACGGCAGCGCCAGGCACCACGCGGCGATTTCGCCTTGGGCATTTGGCAGTGGCAACAGCAAGCGGTCGGCGTCCAGTTGCCCGTCATCCAGCCACAGCACCCGACCCAGCGCGTGGGTGCGCAAACGGCGCATCAACGGCGCGGGCAATTCAATCCGCGAACCGGAGTCGTGGTTGCCGGCGATCATCACGATGGTCAGCAACGGCTGCTGTTCGTGGGCGCTGACGATGAAGTCGTAGAGGCGTTCCTGAGCTTTGACCGGCGGATTGACCGTGTCAAAGATGTCCCCGGCAATCAGCAGCACATCCGGCTGCGCCAGTTGCAGTTGGCGCAGCAGCCATTCGAGGAAGCACGCATGCTCGAAATCGCGCTCCTGGCCGTGCAGGTTTTGCCCAAGGTGCCAGTCGGAGGTGTGGAACAGACGCAAGGTGGACTCCGCAACATTTAAAGAGGTGATGGCCGCGAGGAAATGAAGGGCGGCGAAAGAGGGGAGAGTTTACAGATTATTGCGGCGGGAGGGCTTGTTGTGCAGGTGAGCGACTGTCAAGCGGAACCAGGTTTTACTCATACCGATCGTCGGCAACGATGGTTCAGGTGATTCAAAAATTGACGCCAAAATAGTGGCCATCTAATATCGCGCCACTATTTTGATACTAGTGCGCTGCTCCCCCTTTTCCCGCTTTTCGCAGATCGGCATCAAGGTTCGTGCCGTTCAGGAAGCATCGCGCTCGCCTTCAATCCGACTATCGTTGCCCGTTCTAAGAGACCTTCAACATGGATGTTCGCCAGTACGCCTTTCCTGCGCTCCAACCTTCTGCGGTCGTGAAAGACCGTGAACGTTTTTTGGGCATGCCCAAGCGCGGCCTGGCGTTCCTGTTGGCGAACGTGATGTTCTGGCAACCGATGTGGGCGCAGGCCGACGGCATTGTCGTGGCCAACCCGAACACCTCGCTGGATCGCGCCGGCAACGGCGTGCCGATCATCAATATCGCCACGCCCAATGCCAGCGGGCTGTCGCATAACCAGTTCCACGACTACAACGTCGGCGCGCAGGGGCTGATTCTCAACAACGGTTCGACGCAGAATAATCTGACGCAGTTGGGCGGGCACATCATCGACAACCCGAACCTGAAAAACAGCGGTTCGGCACAGGCGATTCTCAACGAAGTCATCAGTGGCAACCCGAGCCAGTTGCGCGGTTACACCGAAGTGGCGGGGCAGTCGGCGCGGGTGATTGTCGCCAACCCTTACGGCATCACGTGCAACGGGTGCGGTTTCATCAACTCACCGCGTGTGACTTTGACCACCGGCAAACCAGTGCTCGACAACGGTCGGCTGGATCGCTTTCAAGTTGATCAGGGCAGCGTCGCTATTGAAGGCGCGGGACTCAACGCGACCAATGTCGACCGCTTCGAAATCATCACCCGCAGCGCGAAGATCAACGCCGAGATTCAGGCGCAGAACCTGACGATTGTCGCCGGTCGCAACGATGTCAACGCACAAACCCTGAATGCCACCGCCCGCGCCGATGACGGCAGCACCAAGCCGCAACTGGCCATCGACTCCTCGGCACTCGGCGGCATGTACGCCGGGGCGATCAAACTGGTCGGCACCGAGGCCGGGGTCGGGGTGAAACTCGACGGCAAGCTGATTGCCAGCGGCGGCGATATCCAGCTCGACGCCAACGGCCAACTGAGTCTGGCCGACACCTCGGCCACCGGCGCGGTCAACGTCAAGGCGGCCAGCCTCGACGCACGCGGCCCGGTTTACGCCGGCACCGCGCTCAACGTACAAACCCAGGGCAACCTGACCAACCGCCAGACCCTCGCGGCTCGCGACAGCATTAACCTCAGCGCCGGCGGCCAACTGACCAACGCCGGCGCCATCGAAGCCGGCGTCAATGCCGACGGCAGTCGCAATGCCAGCGGCGACCTGAGCCTCACCACGCAGAACCTCGACAACACCGGCAAAAGCCTCACCGCCAGCCGCAGTCTGACGGTCACCACCGCGCAAACCCTGAACAACCAGGGCGGCACGCTCAGCGGGCAAACCGCGGCCATCACTGCCGGCACACTGGACAACCGCAACGCCGGCAAAGTGCAGAGCAACACCACCCTGAACCTAAACGCCGCGCAGGTGCTCAACAGCCAAGGCGTGATCAACAGCAACGCCATTCTTGCCGCCAACATCGGCCAGTTGATCAACAGCAACGGCGAACTCAGCAGCCAGACCGACGCGGTTCTCAACGTCACCTCGCTGGACAACGTTGCCGGCCTGATGAGCGCCGGCCGCCTGCTCGACATCAGCGCCCTCGGCGCGATCAACAACCGCACCGGCAAGATCGGCGCCAAACAGACCCTCACGCTAAAAGCCCAACAACTCGACAATAGCCAGCAAGGCCAGTTGACCAGCGAAGGCACGCTGACCACGCGGATCAGCGAGCAACTGAACAACCAGAACAAGGGCCTGATCCAGGCCAACGGCGCCATGGACGTGCAGGCCACGCGCCTGGATAACCGCGCCGGCAAGATTTCCAGCCTCGATACCCTGACCGTCAGCAGCGCCAACACCGACAACCGTGGCGGGACGATTCGCGCCGATCAGGCCGCCAAACTGCTGATCGACAACCTGGACAACCGCGACAAGGGCCGCCTCGAAAGCAAAACCGCGCTGACCTTCGACGGCAACACGCTGGATAACAGCAATGGCGGCCTGCTCACCGCAACCGGTCTGTTGAGCCTCAAAGCCAAAGCCGTGACCAACGACGGTGGACGGATTTCCACCAAGGGCGATATCGACGCCAACATCGACAGCCTCAATCAAGAACACGGTGAACTGGTCGCCGAAGGCAACCTGTTGCTGACCGGCAAAACCCTCAACAACCATCAGGACAGTCTGGTTGGTTCGCTCAAGACTTTGACCGTCAATGTCGAGCAGATCGACAACCGCGCCAGCACACTCTCCAGCCAGCTGGACCTGCACATCAACGGCGCACGGCTGGACAACAGCGATGGCGGCAAGGTGCTGTCCGACACCACGCTGGCGCTGAAGGTCGCGCAGATCATCAATGCCAGCAACGGCCTGATTTTCAGCAAAGGCGCGAGCACCCTCAGCGGCATCGGCTTGAGCAACGTCGGCGGGCGCATCGTCAGCCAGAACACGCTCGGGCTGACCTTCGACGAGGCCATGGACAACCAGCAAGGCCTGATCAGCAGCGAAGGGCAGATGACCCTCAGCGCCGGCAGCCTCGACAACCGTCTGGGCAAACTGTCGAGCCTTGAAGCGATGGCGCTGACCGCCAGCGGTTCCGTGCTGAGTCAGGGCGGCCTGATCGTTTCGCAGAAAGGCCTGACCTTTAAAAGTGGCAGTCTGGATAACAGCGACAACGGCATCATCAGCGCCAAGGCTGATTCGACCCTGACTACCGGTGAGTTGAAGAACCGACAGGGCGGCAGTATCGCCACCGATGGCTCACTATTATTGACCGCCGCGCACCTGGACAACTCCGGCGGCAGCCTCGGCAGTCAGCAGAAACTCGAGGCGTCGCTGACCTCGCTGGAGCAGGATGGCGGTGAGCTGTTCAGCAACGGCGACCTGACCCTGGACATGAACAACGGTCTGCTCAATAACCAGCGCGGCAATATCCATACGCCGGGCCAGTTGCTGCTGAAAAACCTCAAGGACGTCAACAACAGCGCCGGCGAAATCTCCGCCGCCAAGGCCTGGAGCGTCAACGCGCAAAGCTTGAACAACGACGGCGGCAAACTGCTCAGCAATGAGAAGCTCATCCTGGTCATCGACCGCGCGCTGAGCAACGTCAAAGGCCTGATCGCCTCCGCCAGCCTCGACAGTCGCAGCGACAGTTTGAACAACAGCAGCGGTGACATTCGTGTGCGGGGCGATGTTGATTTCAGCGTGACTGGCATGTTCGATAACCAGAACGGCGTGGTCATCGCCGACAACGGCCTGACGATCATCGCCGCGAGTCTGGATAACCGTCAGGAAGGTCTGATCGGTTCGACTAATGCGCTGAAGCTCAACGTCGAGCGTGTCGACAACCGCAGCGGCGAGCTGTCGAGCAAGAGCGATGTCAGTCTGATCGGCGCCTGGCTCGATAACAGCGACAGCGGTTACATGCTCGCGGGAGGCGATCTGGCGCTGACCGTCAACGACGTCATCAACCGCAATAAAGGCCTGCTGTCCGGCGACACCGGGCTGACGCTGAGCGGCAAGACGCTGGAAAACAGCGGACGACTGACCAGCCAGAAAGACCTCGCGATCAACCTCTCCGGGGATCTGAACAACGCACAGGGCAGCCTCGTCAACGAAGGTGCCCTGGCGATCAACGCCGCTAGCCTCAACAACGACGCCGGTACGGTCTCCAGCGCCAAAGCGCTGACCGTCGACACGCGTGGCACCATCAGCAACCGGGGCGGCAGCCTGCTGACCGATGGCGATCTCACCCTCAACAGCAGCGCGCTGGATAACCAGCAAAAAGGTGTGATCAGCAGCAAGGCCAATCTGAACATCAGCACGGGTGCCCTCAACAACAGTCAGGCGAGCATTTACGCTGACGACCACGTCGAGATCAGTGCCGGTCAGGTGACCAACAGCGGTGGCAGTCTGGGCGCGGGCAAGACGCTTAACGCCAATGTCCAGGGCCTCGAGCAGCAGGGCGGAAAACTGTTCAGCGGCGGGACTGTCAGCGTCGATCTGAACGGCGGCGCGCTGAACAATCAGGGCGGTGTGATCAACGCACCGGACCAGTTACTACTGAAAAACCTCTCCGACGTGAACAACCGTGGCGGCGAGATTTCCAGCGACCAGGCTTTTGAGTTGATCGCCAAGTCGCTGGACAACAGCGGCGGCCAACTGCTGAGCAACCAGAAACTCACCCTGACCCTCGACCACGCACTGACCTCGATCAAAGGCACGATTGCCGCTGCGGCATTGCAGGTTCGCGCGGAAAGTCTGGACAACAGCGACGGCGGTGTGTTGCTCAGTGACAGCTACATCGAGGTCACTGTCGATGGTCTGCTGAAAAACACCAACAAGGGCAGCATCCGCGCCGCGCAACAACTGACCCTCAACAGCACCGGCCTGAACAATCAGGGCGGCACGCTGGTGGGCGTCTCCGGCCTGAACATGGACCTGGGCGCCACCGCGCAGGATCTGAATAACCAGGACGGTGTGATCAGCAGCAAAGGTGGGTTGAGCATTGCCCATCTGCGCGACCTGAATAACCAGAACGGCGTGATCAACAGCAAAGGCGTGCTGAGCATCGCCACCGTGCGTGACCTGAATAACCAGCAAGGCGAAATCTCCAGCGTCAACAGCTTCAGCCTCACCGGCAACCGCTTCGATAACCGTGGCGGCAACCTGATCAGCAACGATCAACTGACCGTGACGGCGGTCGATCTGAACAACCAGAACGGTCTGGTTTCCGGTTGGAAAGGCGCAAGCCTCAGCGGCGGCACCCTCGACAACAGCCTGGAAGGCGCGATCTCCAGCCAGCTCGGCAACGTCAACATCGACCTCAGCGGCGCCTTGCTCAATCACAGCAAGGGCGGCATCGGCGGCCTCGGCGAAGTAACCATCAAGGCCGCCAGTCTCGACAACACCGCTGGCACGGTCAGCAGTGACGGCAAACAAACCCTGAGCATGACCGGCGGCGCGATCAATAACGCTGCCGGAGGCTTGATCAAAAGTGGCGACACCCTCGACATCCGCGCGGCCAGCCTGAACAACACCTCCGGCAACGTCATGGCGAAAAAAGCCCTGACCTTCACCGGCGGCCCGCTGAACAATACGAAGGGCAGTCTGGTCGGTGACGACAGCGTCACCCTCGATCTGCTCGGCGCCCTGAGCAACGTCAATGGCGCACTCGGCAGCGGCGCTGCGCTGCTGATCAAACGCGCTGCCAGCGTCGACAACCAAGGCGGCCAGTTGATCAGCCAGACCCTGCTGAGCCTGCTCACCAGCGGCGACCTGAACAACAGCCAGCGCGGCACCGTCTCGGCCAACGGCCAACTGGACCTCACCGCCGGCGGCACGTTGCGCAACGACGCCGACGGCCTGCTGTCCAGCCGCGATGCCGGCGTGACTCTCACCGCCGCCGCGATGAACAACTCCAAAGGCGCGGTGCAAAGCATGACCGCGCTGACCGTGAACACCGGCAACGGCGCGATCGACAACCAGGGCGGCAAAATCATCGCCCAGAACGGCGACCTGACCCTCAACGCTGCCAGCCTCGACAGCCGAGGCGGGGTGCTCTCAAGCCTCAAAGGTCTGCTGCAAACGCGTTTGACCGGCGTGTTGCGCAACGGCCAGGGCGGCAAGATCGAGGGCAGTCGCCTCGACCTGCAAGCGCTCGGCGGTATCTACAGCGATGGCGGACGGATCGCCGCCAACACCGGCAACATCCTGCTCAACGCCGGCGGCAACACCCTCGACAACAGCGGCGGCGGGATCTATGCCAAAGGCGTGGTGAAAACCATCGCCGGCCTGATGAGCAACAACAACGGCCAGATCAGCGGCAGCAGTATCGAGCTGGGTGTCGACGGCAACCTGAGCAACCGCAGCGGCCTGATCGAAAGCGCCAGCACACTGGCGATTCGCGCCGCCAATCTCGACAACCAGGGCGGCAAACTGCGCGCGCTCGGCACCAGCGGCAAAACCGATTTCCAGATCGGCAGCCTGTTCGACAACCGCAATGGTCTGGTGGAAACCGCCAACACCGATTTCACCCTCGCTGCGCCTAGCTTCCTCAACGCCGGCGGCTCGGTGACGCATGTCGGGCTGGGTGAGTTCGACATCTCCACCGCCAACGTGATGAACGCCGGCGGCTCGCTGGTCACCCGTGGCGGACTGATACTGAACGCCGACAGCTGGATCAACAGCAGCGTGATTCAGGCCGGGCGGTTGACGGTCAATGTCGGCAATTTTGTGCAGACCGCGAGCGGGCAGTTGCTGGCTTCCAATCAATTGGTGGGACGTGGTGGCAACTGGACCAACGAGGGCTTGATCGCCAGCGATGGCAATATGGATATCCAGCTGTCCGGCAACTACGGCGGCAATGGTCGGGTGAGCAGCGTCGGTGATCTGGGACTTGCTGCTTCGCGCATTGACTTGAGCAGTGTGGCGAGCATCACCGGGGCCTCCACTGCCACGATCACCAGCCGTGGCAACCTGACCAATCTGGGCCGCCTCACCTCGGTCGACAGCCTGACCGTCAATGCCGCGTCGTTGGTCAACAACGGCACCTTGGGCAGCGCCGGCAATCTGCGGATCAACAGTGATTCGTTGCTCAACCAGAACGGACTGATCTTCAGCGGCCGCGACATGAACCTGCGCGTGGGCTCGCTCACCAACCGTTACGCCGATATTTATGGCATGGGCAACATCAGCATTGCCCGCGATGACAGCAATGGCTGGAGTTCATCGATCAATAACATTTCGGCAACGATTGAAAGTGTTGGCGATCTGAGTCTGGCGGCTGATCACATCGAGAACCGCAAGGATGTGTTTGAGGTTGCTGCGGGTGGCGGGCTCGTTTCGGGAACAATTGGCGTTCGCTGCACGACGTGTACTTCATTCAGCGGCATCAACTTCGAGAGTCGCCTGCCGAGCCACTTGGTCTGGGTTGAAAAATACCATTCAACCATTGTCAGGGATTCGGCTTCGGGCACATTGACGGCCGGGCGCAATCTGACGGGCAACGGTCGCGAATTCATCAATAACGCCTCGACAGTCAGTGCCGGTCGAGATTTGACATTCAACGTACAAAATTTCACTAACCAAGGGGCAACGGTCGGGGATTACACCATCACGCGCTGGATTGATGCACCCAGGGCGAGCAGGGGCCCGGACTTTTGGCAGGACGTATTGAATTACAACGCCGCAAACGACCCGGATTATGACTCGGGCCAAACCGGTGTTGTGAACGGAAAGATCAGGATGGTTCCCAATATTCACACGTGGGATATGAATACGGTTGAATCACTCACCCGGATAGGCGGGCGTCAAGGTGGTCGCGAGGCAATCAGGTATCTTCTGTTTGGTTCGATCGCCATCGAATACGATTCCGGGAATCTCCGTTACGCTCCTCCTGGCTACGACGCTGGCGTGCGCGCAGAAGCCCCGGACATCATCAAGAACGCGACACCTTTCAACACCTTTACTACCGAAAGCAGTCCGACAGCGAATGCCAACGCCGTGGTTCAGGCAGGCGGCACCGTTTACATAAACGCGACCAACAAACTCGATAACGGTGTGGTTCGCAACGGCAACGCATCGGCCGGTGGCGCATCGCGTTTGGGTTCTACCCAACTGGGCGGCCAGGTCACGCCGACCGTCATCCGCATCAACGCCCAGCTTCCTCCAGACCTGGCCCAACAACAGGTCAACCCACTGGCCTTGCCGGGCTTCACCCTGCCAACGGGCGATAACGGTCTGTTCCGCCTCAGCCGTAAGGATGGCAGCGAACAAGCGATCTCGCCGATCAAAGACTGGGCAATCGGCTCGATCACTGCAGCATCCTCTGGACATACCACCGGAATGCCGGTCAGACATGCCACCGATTTCCAGATCGACAAGAACGATCCGGTCTCGATGAAAAAGCGCGACCTGGCGTTGAGTGATGCCGCGTCGCTGAATCTCAACGAAAAAACAGCTCAATTCAACGTTGGCGCAACCGCCGCTGACGGTCCGGTCGGCGTGCTGGTACCCGGCCGTGGCAGCCCTTCCTTTGACGTACCGCGCGTACAAGGCTTGCCCGACCCCAGCGTGCGCTCCAACCCGCACAAATACCTGATTGAAACCAACCCGGTACTGACCAACCTCAAGCAGTTCATGAGCTCGGACTATCTGCTGGGCAAGCTCGGCTACGATCCCGACACCAGTGCCAAACGTCTGGGCGATGGTCTGTTCGAGCAGCGCATGGTGCAGCAGGCCGTGGTCGCCCGCACGGGCCAACGCTTCATCGACGGCCAGACCTCTGACGAAGGCATGTTCAAGTACCTGATGAACAACGCCATCGCCAGCAAGGATCAGCTCAACCTGTCGGTGGGCGTCACCCTGACCGCGCAACAAGTCGCGGCACTGACCCATGACATCGTCTGGCTCGAAGAGCACGAAGTGAACGGCGAAAAAGTGCTGGTGCCGGTGCTGTATCTGGCGCAGGCGAATAATCGGTTGGCGCCAAACGGGGCGTTGATTCAGGGCGGCGACGTAACCCTCATTGCCGGCAATAACCTCGATAACGCCGGCACGCTGCGAGCCTCCAACAACCTGTCGGCCGAGGCCGGCAATAACCTCACCAACACCGGCCTGATCGAAGCCGGCGAACGCCTCACGCTCAAGGCCGGCAACGACATCATCAACAAATCGGGCGGCATCATTTCCGGCAAGGACGTCAGCCTGACTGCCACCAACGGCAGTGTGATCAACCAGCGTGATGTGACCAGTGTCGATGTCAGCCGCGGTGGCAGTGTGTACCACCGCGACTATCTGGATAACGCTGCGCGGATCGAAGCGGCCAATGATCTGACGATCAAGGCTGGGCAGGACATCAACAACATCGGCGGGGTGCTGCAAAGCGGTCGGGACATGACGCTCGATGCTGATCGCGATGTGAACATCACCTCGGTGCAGAATCGCAGCACCAATGCACGGGGCGGCAGTTACCTCAATCAGACGATTACGCAGCACGGCGCTGAAGTGACGTCCGGGCGGGATTTGTCGATTACGGCTGATCGTGACGTGGCGGTTGTGGCCAGTCGGCTGGATGCCAAGCGCGATCTCAAGGCCGACGCCGGCCATGACATTGTCATCACCTCGGCCGCCGACGAGAGTGATTACGTTTCGCGCAGCAAAAAGCGCGCAACTGAAACCCATAGCGTCACGCAACAATCATCGGTATTGAACGCCGGCCGGGACATTGCCCTGAAAGCAGGTAACGATCTGGGCATTATCGCCAGCCGGATCAAGGCCGAAGATGATGTCAGCCTCAAAGCCGTTCAGGACATCGCCATCGCCTCTGCCGAGGATGAAAGTTCATCCTATTACTACAAGAAGAAAAAGGGATCGCACGGACGTCGCAAAACCACCGAGAGCGAAATTTACGACAGCACCAATGTGGCCTCGGTTGTGGAAGCCGGGCACGACCTGACCGTAAACGCCAGCCAGACGGACAAGGGTGGTGTTTCTCTGGACGGCGGTCGTGATCTCACCGTGATCGGTAGTCAGTTGAAAGCCGGAAACAATCTGGTTCTGGGCGCGTTGAACGATATCTCGGTGCTCTCGGCGACTGACGAACACAGTGATTTCAGCAAGACCACTAAAAAGGGCTCCTTCGGTCTCTCCAAAAGTGGCAAAAGTGCGGTCAACTCCAGCACCAGTCAGGTCGCTAGCGAGTTGCAAGCAGGCAACGACGTCGTCGTCGCTTCAGGTAAAGACTTCCTGTTGCAGGCCAGCACTGCCACAGCGGGCAACGATGTCGAGTTCCGTGCCGGTCTGGTGGATGACACCGGCGACATCAATCTGATTTCGGCCAATGACACGGACTACAGCCGAAGCGAAGCCTATAAAAAGAAAACCGGTCTTTCGGTCTCGGGTGGCTTCCTTTCCCTTTCTTCGGCCAAAGAAGCAGGGCGGCTGGGTGAAGGTAACACCAGCGTGGGCAGCCTGGTCACGGCCGGCCGTGACACGATCCTCAGTGCCGAGCGCGATATCAATGTACTGGGTAGCGGTATCGATGCAGGACGCCATGTCAACATGGACGCCGGCCGGGACGTTAATGTCGTGGCGGCAGCCAATGACCGTGCCGAGCAGGCATGGTCGAAGTCCAGACAGACAGGCATCGGCATTTCCAGCGATGACAATGGCGTGAGTTTGTTTGCCGGTGTCGATGGCCTCAAGGAAAAGAATCGACGTGAACAGCAGACCGGTGCCGCCAGCCAGATCAATGCGGGGCAGGATCTGACCGTCAACGCCAAGCGCGATATCAACCAGATTGGCTCGGATCTGCAGGCCAGTAACGATATCGACCTGACTGCTGGGCGCAACATCAACATCGATGCCGGCCGCGAAACCCTGTTGGTAGAACAGCAGCGCGAGACCGAGCGCAACGGTCTGGGCGTGCGCATCGACCACAACTATGGCCAGACGAAAGACGCGGTCAATGGTGCAGGCAAGGGCGAGGACAATGTCAGCAAGGGCTCCAGTACGCTCAAGGCAGTGGATGGCATCAGCCAGTTCCTCTCCGGGCCGACAGCAGACGTCAAGTTCGGCAACAGCAAGCAGAGCAGCAGTCAGCAAACCATCGAGCAGAGCAGCCGATCGTCGACGCTGAATGCCGGTCACGATCTGAACCTCAATGCCAAGAACGACGTAACGATAAAAGGGGCGAAATTCCTCGCCGGACGCGACATCAATGTCGTCGGTCGTGACGTCACGTTCGATGTGGCCAAGGGCAGTGTCAACCAGGACAGCACGCAGCGCGAAAGTTGGGGCGGCATTCACGGTGGCACCAGTGGCGGCTTCAAGATCGGCATCGGTGGCAGCTATGGCATCGCCACTGAAGACGGCTCACATGGCACCTCTACACCGACGCAACTGGGCGCTGGCCGGGACGTCAATCTGCAAGCTAACCATGATCTGAATCTGATCGGTACTCAGGTTACTGCTCGCCGTGATATCGAGCTCAACGCGTTCAATGACCTCAATATCCGCTCGGCACAGAATGACAGCAGCAGCGATAGCAACCGGCACAACGGTGGCGGTGAAGTGGGTCTGGTGTTTGGTTCCGAGGGTGTTGGCGTTTACGCCAGTGTCAGCATGGGCAAAGGCGATCTGGAGCGCGAAGGCAACCGCCAGCAAGAGGCTTACCTCTACGCCGGAGACCGGCTGGGCTTTACCAGCGGCAAGGACACCAACATCGCCGGCGCCACGTTGCGCGGCGATGAGGTGAATGGTCGCGTGGGGGGTGACCTCAATGTCTCTTCAGTGGCCGACACCGGAAAGGTTAAGGGCAAAGAATTCGATATCAGCGTGACCGCTACGATTGGCCCGGGTGCCGGTGTCAGTGGTTCGGTCGGCTACGGCCAGACCACGGGCAAGACCAACTGGATCGAACAGCAGACCACTATCACCGGCAAGAACAAGGTTGATATCCGCACCGAGAATCACACTCAGCTGGACGGTGCACTGATCGCTGCCGACAACGGCAATCTGAAACTGGACACCGGCACGTTGGGCTTCAGTGATATTGCCGGTAGCGACAAGGAGCACGGTTACTACCTGAACGTTGGTGGTAGTTACACGGCGGGTAAAGGCACTGGCGCCCAGGACGCCAGCCAGACAGGTAAAGGCAAAGAAGGCGAGGCCGGTTGGAGCGTCAGTGGTTGGAAGTACGACAAGGATCGCGAACAGATCGTACGAGGCACCGTCGGCGCCGGTGAAATTGTGGTGCGCCAGGATGCCGAGACTGGCAAGGATTCGACAGTCGGTTTGAACCGCGATGTCGACAAGGGCTACGAAATTACCAAGGACAAGGAGTCTCGTACCGATCTGTACGTGAGCAAATCGTCCCTTGAGGCCGTAGCGGATCCTTCCGGTACCTTGAAGGCCTGGGCAGAAAAAATAGAGAACTACGCGGACGCTACGCAAGGTTCCTTTGAGGCAGCGCTCAGTCTGATTACCGGACCGGTCAACATGGTTGGCCAAGCCTGGACCAATCTTCAGGCACAGCGGGTATCGCTGGATGACGTACCTGCTTCGGCGCGCGAAAGGCTGGGTGACGATCTAGCTTTGGACATCGCCAAAAATCTGGTTCGAAGTGGCAGGGATCCGGGCGATGTCAATAACCTGGAAAAGGAAGACATCGTTGCTATCAAAGAATACGTGAAGGTATTTGCCGCATTTTCTTCGGCGCAAGCGGCCTGCGAAGCTTCGGGAGAGTGTGGCAAGGGTGATAGCGCATCGAATAATTGGGAATCGGTTCATTACCGTGATACTGACAAAAATAACCTACAGACTTGGTTGGGGAGTACGGCACCGGGTACTCCGGGTGCCGTGCTGTTACTGCGTGCTGACAAGTTGCAGACTTATCTGGACGGTCTGCCCAAAGAGCAGGCCCAGTTGCTGGCGTTGGGTATCCAGGCAGCCATGGGGCCGGCAAAAGCTGCTATCGGTCTTGCAGGCAATGTCCTGATCAACAAGTTGTTCGGCGACAAAATTGAGGCGATGAAAGATAACCTGGCTAAAACCCTGGCCAGTGAACTAAGCGGTGAGGCCAAGGACGGCTTGGTGGAAAACGATAACCGCCTCAAGAAAATGTTTGAGTCGGGCGCAAACTCTCGTGATGGCGGTGACGCCTATGTACGAGGCGCGGCGACGCTACTGAACATTGCCTTGGGCACCGCAACCAACATGGCAGGTAGCGTCACGGGCAAGGTTTTCAGCGTCGTCGGTGGCAAAGGGACTACCGGCGGGAAAGTCTCTGATCCAATTACGATCGATTCGAAGCATCCTGACTGGGCAAAAGAGTTTGGTGATGCGCCGGTCAAAGGGTGGGTAGACGGGCCGACGAGCAAGCCACCTGTAGCTTCTGGGCACGGCGACGGGGCGAAGCCTCATATCGAGGCCGTGGTGAAGGTCGAGACTGCCAAATCCGTCAAAGGCAGTCATGAATATGAACTGCTCAACAATCCTGCTGCCAGAAGTCCCAACACCCGTTATGAGCTTGATAATGGAAGTACCTTTACGACCAATAGCAAAGGGATGGTGGAGGAATTGACCTTCACGCCGGTCAAGGAAAAGGTGCCTCGAGATCCGCGGCAGACTGCAGCGGGTAAAGAAGGCCGGGATACTGACGTCGGTGGGCATGCCCAGGCGTGTAGCCAGGGCGGCACGTGCGATGGTTATAATCTCTTTCCGCAAGACAGAAACTTCAACAATTCGGCTTACAAGGTGTTCTATGAAAATAGAATCAAGGAAGCACTTGAAGATCCTTCCAAAACGGTCGGCCTCACGAGAATAAAGTTCAAACGTGAAGAGCCAGGATCTTCTCGGCCTGATTCGTTGCAAGTGTTTTACACGATTGATGGCAAGACCAAGTCTGTAGTGTTTGAGAACGAAGCCCGAAAAATACCGGAGATAATCGAGTGATTACAGATGATCTAGAAATCGTCAAAAAAATTTTTCAGATGGTCCACGAGGGTATTGTTCACGGATACGACGCCTTCCGTTACGAGATAGAGATGGGTGAAGGGTTCATGGAGGCCGAACTGACAGTCGAAAAAGACGGAGTTGAGGTAACGGACGCTGAAATCGATTTCGATGTCTCCGACGTGTATTTTTTGGCAAAAGATTTAAAGGCGAATGCCGTGCAGCGTGGCGAGCCCTGGAAATCTTTTGTCATGTCTTATCGCGATGGTGAGCAAGTGAAGACCAAATTCAATTATTGATTTGAGACGCTGCATTTCATCTTTTTTGATAGGCCAGGGTGTGGCTGGTTGCCCGTTTCCTTCTATCTGATGGGATAAATGGGACAGACTCCGTTTAAATAAACGTGGTCTGTCCCTGAGGGATCTTAGAAGAGGGGATGATTGGAACAATCAATTTCCGGAGGTGAGAGAGTGATTGCTGAAGATTTTGAACTTGTGACAGCCATTTTTCAGCTGGTTGAGGCCGGAATTGTTCACGGTTATGACGCCTTTCGATACCGCGTTGAATGGGGGGGTAACTATATGGAGGCAGACCTCGCCGTTGAAAAAAATGGCTCAGAAATCTGGGACGCTGAAACTGATTTCAACCATTCGAAAATCTATGCGCTTGTAGAAAAATTACACGAGCATGCAGTCGCTCGCGGTGAGCCCTGGAAGGCATTTGTTCTCTCCTATCGCGAAGGCGAACAAGTGAAAACGAAATTCGACTATTGATTCCGATTGTCTTCAGCCTTTTATCCCTAAAGCAAAATCGAAAGATCGCAGCCTTTGGCAGCGCCTACACATACCCTCTGTAGGAGTTGCCGAAGGCTGCGATCTTTTGCTTTTACTTCGGATAAAGCGGCGGCAACCCGCTGTCACCCACCGGATCCTGTACCCGTTCCGCCGCCGGAATCGTGCGGATCGCCCGCCACAAATCCTCACCCTGCCAGTGCTGTCCCGTCTCGCTGTACAGCGCTCCATTCAACCCATCCAGCGCATCCGACAACGGCACAAACCGCGCTGCCATGTCCGCCAGTGTCTCCGGCTGCTGCCGCGCCCACGCATCCAGCGCCTGCCGCGTCGCCTGCGGATCATTCGCCTGACTCGCTCGCTTGATGTCATCCATCAAAGTGCGCGGGCTCGGGCCGGTTTGTGCGGCGCGGTGCACCGCCGGTTGCCAGCGCGCGCGCCACCACAGGCCGAAGCCGAGGAGGGTGGTGCAGGCGAGGATCAGGGTGCTGAGTTTCCACCACCACAACACGTCGTTATCGACGGCGCTCACTTGCAGGTTGCCGGCCGGGGTGTCGACTTGCAGGCTCGGGTTGTTGGCCACTTGCAGCGTGCGCGCGGGCAGGCTGCTGTGTTCCAGGTGATCTTCGAAGGTGTTCCACCAAACCACGTCCACCGTCGGCAATTCGATGGCGCCGCTGCGACTTGGCACCAGCGCTTCGCGTTCTTCGCGGCTGCCGACGATGCCCCGGTCGGTGCTTTGGTTGCTCAGCACCGGTTGATCGGGGTAGCGGCGCAGGCCGTTGACGTCGGTGGCGGGCAGCGCCGGCAGTTGCGAGGCGGCCAGGCCTTCGACTTTCAATGTCAGGCTGCGGGTCAGGGAATCGCCAACCTGAGTGTGTTCCGGTTCCGGGTTCCAGCTTTCGCTGAGGCTCAGACTGCGCGCGGGCAGCCACGGCGCATCGACCGGATAGGTCAGGGGTTTGGGTTTGACCGTCAGGGGGATTTCAGCAGAACTGACGCGCATCAGTTTGCCCGGCTTTGGCCCCTGCGCATTGGCGTCCTGAGACGGCTGCGTGTCGACCAGTGTGGCGCTGAAGGTCTGCGGCGCGATGGTCAGCAAACCGCTGTGCTGCGGGTAGATCGCATAGCGCATTTCGATCACGCCATGGCGCACACCGTTGAGGTCTTTTTCGTAGGTACGCGTGTCGCCAAGCTGTTCGATGCGCGCATCGGCGATTTGCAGCGGCGTCAGGCTGCTGTCGTCGTACAGCGACACCGAGTGGTAGATGCGCAACGTCAGGATCGCCTGCGCCTGCACATACACGCTGGACTGATCGAGGCTGGCCTCGATGAACACCGGATCAAGGCTGTTCTGGTTCTCGCGGGTGTCGCTTTCGACCACTTGCACGGTAATCGGCTGGCTCTGCGCGTCGCCCAGTTGCAGCGGCGGGATCACTACGCTGCCGTTCTCCTTCGGTAGTAGGGTGATGATCCAGCGCGTGGTTGCGCGGTTGTCGCCATTTAGGGTGTTGAGCTGGTTGACCTGCCGCGTGCCGCGCACTTCGAACAACGCTTCCAGTGCGGTCAAATCGGGTTTGCCGAACTGGGTGACGTCGCTGGTTTCGAGGGTGAGTTCGACCGTCTCGCCGGAGTTCAGGCGACTGCGATCCACACTGGCGGTCAGCTCGGCCGCCTGGGCGGTGGCCGTGCAGAGCAGCAGGGGCAGCAAGAGAGCGGTGAAGCGGGTCATCGAGTGTTTTCCTGATCCTGATGTTGTTGCTGTTCGTACCAGAATTTGCGTCGCAGCAGTTCGCCCGGATCATCCGGGATCTTGCCCAGCCATTGTTCCAGTGCCTGGCGTTGCTCGCCTTCGAGGTTGTCTTCACTCGGGCGCAGCGTCGGCACGGTGTCCGTTTGTTCTTCCTCATCGCTGCCCGGCACTTCGTTCGGGCCTGGCTGCGGCGGCGTGGTCGGTGGCGGTTCGCTGGCCGATTCGCTCGGTTGCGCTTCGCTCTGGGTTTCACTTTTTACCGCCGGTGGCGGCGTGGTCGCGGGCGCTGGTTCGTCGCCCGGCAGACTTTGCTGCTCGCTTGGCTTGGTGTCCGGCTCGGCGGGCGGGGGGGCGTTTTTCTGCTTGAGCAGATTTTCCACCAGCGACTTGTTGGTCTGCGCCGGGCGTAAATCCGGTTGCTGTTCCAGTGCCTGCTCATAGGCGTCGATTGCCGCTTCCAGCTCACCGCTTTTCGCCAAGGCGTTGCCACGATTGTAGTGGGCGCGGGCATCGCTGCCTTCGGCGAAGCGCTGGGCGGCGCCACTGTAGTCGCCGGCCTCGTACAACGCCACCCCTTGCCATTGGTGATCGTCAAAATGCTGCGCGGCTTCGGCCGGGCGCTTCTGTTTGAGCAGGTGCAGGCCCTGTTGATCAGGGCGCAGCCACAAATCCTCAAAGTCAAAAGCGTAGCTCGGCTGTGGCAAGCAAAACAGCAACGGCAGGCAGAACAACCAGCCACGCCGCCCGGCACACGCCGCGAGCAGCAACAGCGGCAACAGCAGCCAGTAACCTTGATCGGCCCAGGTATCGAGGCGCACGGTCTGGCCGTCGTCGCGCAGACTGCGTGGACCGTTGAGCAGGCCGAGCGCGCCAAGATCCGCTTCGTCGAGGCGAGCAGGGTGGTATTCGCCGCCCACGCTGTTGAGGAAAGCGCTCAGGCCCGGACTGTCGAGTTGCGGCACGCGGATCGCGCCTTGTTCGTCCTTGAGGAAACTGCCGTCCTCTTGGGCGATTGGCGCACCTTCGGCGGTGCCGACGCCGAGCATCAGCAGTTGTGCCGACTCACCGTTGAGGGCGCGGCGAATGCCTTGGCGCTCTTCTTCATCGAGCGACGAGCCGATCAGCAGAATCCGCCCCTGACCGAGCGCGCCTTGTTTGAGCAAGGCCAGCGCTTTGCTCACGGCGAGATCGGCACGATGGCCGCTTTCCGGCATCAGTGATGGCTTGAGCGCATCGAGCAGATTGCGGCTGGTCGCCAGGTCATCCGACAGCGGCACCAGCGTGTGTGCGCTGCCGGCGTAGACGACGATGGCGGTCTGCGCATCGCTGCGCGCCTGCAACAGGTCGAACAGCTTGCGCCGGGCCTGTTCCAGTCGCGTCGGCGGCGAGTCGGTGGCGAGCATTTCCGGGGTCAGTTCCAGTACCACCACCAACGGATCGGCGGGTTTCTGGCTGGTCTGTTCGACGCGCTCCCAACTCGGTCCGAGCAGCGCCAGAACCGTCAGCAGCCATGCCACGCCGAGGGCGATCCACGGCAGTTTGCTGTCGCGACCGTTACCGCCGCTGAGCAGGGTGGCATGAAACGCCGGCGGCAAAATCATCTGCCAGCGCCCGGCACGTTTCTGCCGGTGCCAGAGTTGCCAGATCAGCCAGCCGAGCAGCGGCAGCAGCAGCAACCACCACGGACGGAACCAGTGCGGCCAGAGCGCGATCATCGGCGCCTCCGCAGACGCAAGCGCTTAAGGCGCTCACGCCAGTCAGGCAGCGGACTTTGCAGATACAGCTCCTTGGTGAACAGGCGTTGCAGCGGGTTGTCCGGCCACAATTCACGCGCGACCAGCAACAGGCTCAACCACAGCGCCAGCGCCAGAGGCCAGTGATACAAGGCTTGTGCCGGGCGGGCCTGGGTCGGTTGTTGGGTCACGGGTTCGAGTTGGTCCAAGGTATCTTTGATTGCTTGCAGTTCTTTGCCGTCGTGGGCACGGAAATACTGGCCACCGGTGACTTCGGCGATGGCTTTGAGCGCCGGCTCGTCGAGATCCAGACTCGGATTGACGCCGAGCAGGCCGGTCGAACCGCTGTCCTCAGGGTTGGCGCCAATCCCGATTGGATAGATTTTTACGCCTTCGCTCGCAGCGAGTTTTGCCGCCGTCAGCGGATCGATCTCGCCGCCGTTGTTGGCGCCATCAGTGACCAGAATCAGCACACGGCTTTGCGCCGGACGCAGGCGCAGGCGTTTCAATGCCAGACCGATGGCATCACCGATGGCGGTGTTCTTGCCGGCAATGCCGATGCGCGCTTCGTCGAGCCAGACGCGCACGGTGTGGCGATCAAAGGTCAGCGGCGCTTGCAGATAGGCTTGGCTGCCGAAGAGGATCAGGCCGACACGGTCGCCATCGCGACTTTCGAGGAAATCACCGAGCAGATGTTGCACCAGCGTCAGCCGACTGACTTCTTCGTCCTGCCACTGCATATCCGGGAAATCCATCGAACCGGACACGTCCACCGCCACCAGCAGATCACGCCCACTGGCAGCAATCGGCAGCGGTTCGCCGAGCCATTGCGGGCGGGCGGCGGCGGTCAGCAGTAACAGCCACAAGAGCATGAACGGCGCCTGTTGACGCCACGCGGGCAGGTTGGCGCGAGCGCGACGGCGGGCGAGGCCTTCCAGATCGGCGAGGAAACTGACTTTCAGCGCGGGCTCGCCGCTGTCGGCCACTGGCAGCACCAGACGCATCAGCCACGGCAGCGGCACCAGCACAAAGATCCACGGCCAGGCGAACTCAAACATGTTTGCGAATCCATGTATCGACCGCTTGGGTCAGGCCGGCGATGGCTTTGTCATCGAGTTTGCACTCCGGTTTATAGGCGCCTTCGACCAGCACCATCCAACGGGTGAGGCCCGCCGCCGGGCAACGGTTGTCGAGAAAGGCCAGCCATTTACGCCCATTGAGGGTGTGGCTCTGGCTGTAGGGATAGTGGTTGCGGCACAGGCGTTTGAGCAGGCCGTTGAGTTGTTGCAACCACGCCCCGGCCGGAGCACCGTCGTAGGGTTTGGGCATTTGCGCCAGTTCGGCGAGGGCGGCAATGCGCACTGGGTCGAGCGGCTGTTCGGCGCGGACAATCGGGCGTTTTTTCATCGGAATGAAACGGCGCAGACGCCAAACGGCGAAACCCAGCAGCGGCAACAACAGAAGCAGCAGCCACCAGCCCGGCGCCGGCGGCCAGAAGGCAATCGGTGGCGGCGAGATCAGCGGTTGCAGTTGTTCGAGGCCGTTCATCGACCTTTCCCCGGACGCTGCGGATTGAGGAATTCGCGCATTTGCTCGACCATTTCGCTTTGCGTGCTCAGCGGCATCAGCAGCACCCGCAATTTTTGCGCGAGCAATTCCCAGCGCGCGATGCGTGCTTCGGCCTGGGCGCGATAGGTCTGGCGCAGGTCGAAATTCAGCGTATCGAGTTCGAGTTGCGCGCCGCGTTCGGCGAATCGGAGAAGACCGGCGGCGGGCAGGGCGTGATCGAGGGGATCGGACAGCGGCAGCATCAGCAAATCACAATGGCGCGAGAGCAGGCTCAATTGTTGTTCAGCGCTGTCGGACAACGCGCGCTCGTCGCAGATGACGATCACCAGACTGCCCGGGCGCAGCACTTCGCGGGCACGGCGCAGCGCCACGCCAAACGCATCGCGATCCGGCTCGCGCTCGCTGTGCAGCGACTGGTTGACCTTGACCAGACGGTTGAGCAGTTGCAGCAGGCTCTGTTTGCTGCGTCGAGGCTTGATTTCGTAGTGCTCGTTGTCGCCGAACACCAGCCCGCCAACGCGGTCGTTATGGCCGAGCGCGGCCCAGCCGATCAGCGCCGCTACTTGCGCTGCCAGTACCGATTTGAACATCAGCCCCGAGCCGAAAAACAGCCGTGTGCTTTGCTCGACCATGATGAAAATCGGTCGTTCGCGTTCTTCATGGAACAGCTTGGTGTGCGGCTCTTGGGTACGCGCCGTCACGCGCCAGTCGATGGTGCGTACGTCGTCGCCGGCCTGATAGACGCGCACCTGATCGAAGTCGACGCCACGGCCACGGAATTTCGAGTGATGCAGGCCGATCAGCGGGCTGCGCTGGCTCGGCGTGGAAAACAGCTGCACTTCACGCACGCGGTGGCGCATCTCGATCAGCTCGGCGAGGCTGACGCGGATGCCCGGTTCGGACGGCAGGGTGGCGTTCATGGGGGTCAAGCGACGGCTACGACGTCGAGAATCCGCTGCACCACCCGATCCTGATCGATGCCGGCGGCTTCGGCTTCAAACGACAAAATGATGCGGTGACGCAACACATCGAACAGCACCGCTTGAATGTCTTCCGGGCTGACGAAGTCGCGACCGGCCAGCCAGGCGTGAGCGCGGGCACAGCGGTCGAGAGCAATCGAGCCGCGCGGGCTGGCGCCGTAGGCGATCCACTCGGCCATTTCCGGGTCGAACTTGGCCGGGTTGCGCGTGGCCATGACCAGTTGCACGAGGTATTCCTCCACGGCGTCGGCCATGTACAGACCGAGGATTTCCTTGCGCGCGGCGAAGATCGCCTGTTGGCTGACGCGGCGTTCGGGTTTGGTTTCACCGTTCAACGCTTCGCCACGGGCCTGTTGCAGGATGCGGCGTTCGACGGCAGCGTCCGGGAAACCGATTTTCACGTGCATCAGAAAACGGTCGAGCTGTGCTTCCGGCAGCGGATACGTGCCTTCCTGCTCGATCGGGTTTTGCGTGGCCATTACCAGAAACAGCGGCGACAACTCGTAAGTGCTGCGACCGACACTGACCTGACGCTCGGCCATGGCTTCGAGCAGCGCCGATTGCACTTTGGCCGGGGCACGGTTGATTTCGTCCGCCAGCACCAGGTTGTGGAAGATCGGCCCTTGCTGGAACACGAAACTGCCGGTTTCCGGGCGATAGATTTCGGTGCCGGTGATGTCGGCCGGCAGCAGGTCAGGGGTGAACTGAATGCGATGGAACTGGGCTTCGATGCCCTCGGCGAGTTCTTTGATCGCTTTGGTCTTGGCCAGACCCGGAGCTCCCTCGACCAGCATGTGGCCGTCGGCGAGCAGGGCGATGAGCAAACGCTCGATGAGTTTTTCCTGGCCGAGAATCTGCGTTGAAAGAAAGGTTCGCAGCGCCAGCAGCGCTTCACGATGTTCCATCGGTGACTGTTCCTGGAAAGGGGTGGCCACAGGCGTCCGGATAACGCCAGGGCTGGGGGCGTTACTTTAATCCATCGCGGGGGGTGGCGACTAACGGCATTTTGTAGAAAAAGGCAAAAGATCGCAGCCTGCGGCAGCTCCTACAGGTGATTGCATTCCAATGTAGGAGCTGCCGCAGGCTGCGATCTTTTGGCTGTCTGTGAAGGCCTCATTGCTGGCAAGCCAGCTCCCACAGGGACCGATGTGTTGCATAGATCGCGTTCACACCGCTGATACTTGTGGGAGCTGGCTTGCCAGCGATGAGGCCAGTCTGGACGCCATCAAACTTCGTTAATGAAGGTACCCGTCCCATCAAGGATATTCGTCAAGGTCTCGACAACCTCATCCAGATCAACCATGTCCGGGTTAAAGCTGATCTCCAGCACATCATCCCCGTTCAGCGCATCGGCATCCGCCGCCGCAATCTCGATCTTCAACAGATTCGAACTCAGGGTGACTTTCACCCCGTCCAGCGTCGAAGGTTCGCCATCCAGAGTGATCTCCAGCTCATCCTCATCCGGGTAGCGGCTCATCAGGAACATGTCGCCCTTGTCGCTGTGGCAGCAGAGCATTGCCATGTTGTCTTCTTCGTCATCGCACGGGTTGACGATCAGTAGGGCGGTGGTCATTTGCATGGTCAATTCCTGCCTCGAGGGGCGTGTTGGTCGCTAATGGGCGCGATTCTGCCAGTCCTCGGGAATTTCTGCATGTGAGAGTGTCAGAGGATGTGTCGTGAACGCGACATGGATCAATGGTCATTTCTGGCACGCATGTACCGTAAAAACGGGCATTCAGACCGGCGTTTTCCGCCACGACTGCTAGTGTTTACCGGTGCCAGACCCTCGGTTTACGTGCCAATGACCGAATATGTCGCAGCACCGCAAGCAGACACATTGTCGCACCCTTTAAGCTGCGCAACGGATGAGCACCCGTAAAGGCATTGTCGGCACCGCTGGCAGTCGCTTTTGCAGATGCTCATTCTATGGAAGGTGAATGTGACCTGAGTGTCCCGTCCAGCTTCACCCACCTGTCCCCCTGTTTCCTCTGCCCGAGAATCAGGAACAGGGCGACACAAGCCCCGAAAGGGGTGTTGCACGCGACGCTTTCCATCAATAACAAGCTTAAGCGGAGTACCACAGATGGCGTTCTTCACCGCAGCCAGCAAAGCCGACTTCCAGCACCAACTGCAAGCGGCACTGGCGCAGCACATCAGTGAACAGGCACTGCCACAAGTGGCGCTGTTCGCTGAACAATTCTTCGGCATCATTTCTTTGGACGAGCTGACTCAACGTCGCCTCTCCGACCTCGCTGGCTGTACTCTTTCCGCGTGGCGCCTGCTTGAGCGCTTCGATCACGCGCAACCGCAAGTGCGCGTCTACAACCCTGATTACGAGCGTCATGGCTGGCAGTCGACCCACACCGCGGTCGAAGTCCTGCACCACGACCTGCCATTTCTGGTCGACTCGGTTCGTACTGAACTGAACCGCCGCGGCTACAGTATCCACACCCTGCAAACCACCGTGCTCAGCGTGCGTCGTGGCAGCAAGGGCGAGTTGCTGGAAATCCTGCCGAAAGGCACCCAGGGCGACGGCATTCTGCAAGAGTCGTTGATGTACCTGGAAATCGACCGCTGCGCCAACGCGGCCGAACTGAATGTGCTGAGCAAAGAGCTGGAACAGGTTCTCGGTGAAGTCCGCGTCGCGGTCGCCGATTTCGAGCCGATGAAAGCCAAGGTGCAGGAAATCCTCACCAAACTCGACAACAGCGCCTTCGCCGTCGATGCCGACGAAAAGAACGAAATCAAAAGCTTCCTGGAATGGCTGGTGGGCAACCACTTCACCTTCCTCGGCTATGAAGAATTCGTGGTCACCGATCAGGCCGATGGCGGCCATATCGAGTACGACCAGAACTCCTTCCTCGGCCTGACCAAACTGCTGCGCACCGGCCTGACCTACGAAGACCTGCGCATCGAAGACTACGCCGTTGCCTACCTGCGCGAACCGACCCTGCTGTCGTTCGCCAAGGCTGCGCACCCAAGCCGTGTACACCGTCCGGCTTACCCGGATTACGTGTCGATCCGTGAAATCGACGCCGACGGCAAAGTCATCAAAGAACACCGTTTCATGGGCCTGTACACCTCCTCGGTGTATGGCGAGAGCGTGCGGGTCATCCCGTTCATCCGCCGCAAGGTCGAAGAAATCGAAACGCGCTCCGGCTTCCAGTCCAAGGCTCACCTGGGCAAGGAACTGGCGCAGGTGCTTGAAGTGCTGCCGCGTGATGACCTGTTCCAGACCCCGGTCGACGAACTGTTCACCACCGTGATGTCGATCGTGCAGATCCAGGAACGCAACAAGATCCGCGTGTTCCTGCGCAAAGACCCGTACGGGCGTTTCTGCTACTGCCTGGCCTACGTGCCGCGCGACATCTATTCCACCGAAGTTCGCCAGAAGATCCAGCAAGTGCTGATGGAGCGCCTGAAGGCCTCCGATTGCGAATTCTGGACATTCTTCTCTGAGTCGGTACTGGCGCGCGTGCAGTTGATCCTGCGTGTCGACCCGAAAAACCGTCTCGACATCGACACCGTGCTGCTGGAAAAAGAAGTCGTACAAGCGTGCCGCAGCTGGCAGGACGACTACGCCGCACTGACCGTCGAAAGCTTCGGCGAAGCCCACGGCACCAACGTACTGGCGGACTTCCCGAAAGGCTTCCCGGCCGGCTACCGCGAGCGTTTCGCTGCGCATTCGGCCGTGGTCGACATGCAGCACCTGCTGAGCCTCAACGAAAAAAATCCGCTGGTGATGAGCTTCTATCAGCCGCTCGGTCAGGTCTCCGGCCAGCGCGAGCTGCATTGCAAGCTGTACCACGCCGACACGCCGCTGGCGCTGTCCGACGTCTTGCCGATCCTGGAAAACCTCGGCCTGCGCGTACTGGGCGAATTCCCGTACCGTCTGCGTCACACCAATGGCCGCGAGTTCTGGATCCACGACTTCGCGTTCACTGCCGCTGAAGGCCTCGACCTCGACATCCAGCAACTCAACGACACCCTGCAGGACGCGTTCGTCCACATCGTTCGCGGCGACGCCGAAAACGATGCGTTCAACCGTCTGGTACTGACCGCCGGCCTGCCATGGCGCGACGTCGCGCTGCTGCGTGCTTACGCGCGTTACCTGAAGCAGATTCGTCTGGGCTTCGACCTGGGTTACATCGCCAGCACCCTGAACAACCACACCGACATCGCTCGCGAACTGACCCGGTTGTTCAAGACCCGCTTCTATCTGGCGCGCAAACTCAGCGACGACGATCTGGAAGACAAGCAACTGCGTCTGGAACAAGCGATTCTGACCGCACTGGACGACGTCCAGGTGCTCAACGAAGACCGCATCCTGCGTCGTTACCTCGACCTGATCAAAGCCACCCTGCGGACCAACTTCTATCAGACTGACGCCAACGGCCAGAACAAGTCGTACTTCAGCTTCAAGTTCAACCCGCACGCGATCCCTGAACTGCCGAAGCCAGTGCCGAAGTTCGAAATCTTCGTCTACTCGCCACGCGTTGAAGGCGTGCACCTGCGCTTCGGTAACGTCGCTCGTGGTGGTCTGCGCTGGTCCGACCGTGAAGAAGACTTCCGTACCGAAGTCCTCGGCCTGGTAAAAGCCCAGCAAGTGAAGAACTCGGTCATCGTGCCAGTGGGTGCGAAGGGCGGCTTCCTGCCGCGTCGCCTGCCACTGGGCGGCAGCCGTGACGAGATCGCGGCCGAGGGCATCGCCTGCTACCGCATCTTCATCTCGGGTCTGTTGGACATCACCGACAACCTGAAAGACGGCGCGCTGGTACCGCCGGCCAACGTCGTGCGTCATGACGACGATGACCCGTACCTGGTAGTAGCAGCGGACAAGGGCACTGCGACCTTCTCCGACATCGCCAACGGCATCGCCATCGACTACGGCTTCTGGCTGGGTGACGCGTTTGCGTCCGGTGGTTCGGCCGGTTACGACCACAAGAAAATGGGCATTACCGCCAAAGGCGCGTGGGTTGGCGTACAACGCCACTTCCGCGAGCGCGGCATCAATGTTCAGGAAGACAGCATCACTGTGGTCGGTGTCGGCGATATGGCCGGTGACGTGTTCGGTAACGGCCTGTTGATGTCCGACAAGCTGCAACTGGTTGCCGCGTTTAACCACATGCACATCTTCATCGACCCGAACCCGAACCCGGCGACCAGCTTCGTCGAGCGTCAGCGCATGTTCGACCTGCCGCGTTCGGCCTGGACCGACTACGACACCAGCATCATGTCCGAAGGTGGCGGTATCTTCTCGCGCAGCGCGAAGAGCATCGCGATCTCCCCGCAGATGCAGGAACGCTTCGACATCAAGGCTGACAAGCTGACCCCGACCGAACTGCTGAACGCCTTGCTCAAGGCACCGGTGGATCTGCTGTGGAACGGCGGTATCGGTACTTATGTGAAAGCGAGCACCGAGAGCCACGCCGATGTCGGCGACAAGGCCAACGATGCACTGCGCGTGAACGGCAACGAGCTGCGCTGCAAAGTCGTGGGTGAGGGCGGTAACCTCGGCATGACCCAACTGGGTCGAGTGGAGTTTGGTCTGAATGGCGGCGGTTCCAACACCGACTTCATCGACAACGCCGGTGGCGTGGACTGCTCCGACCACGAAGTGAACATCAAGATCCTGCTGAACGAAGTGGTTCAGGCCGGTGACATGACCGATAAGCAACGCAACCAGTTGCTGGCGAGCATGACCGACGAAGTCGGCAACCTGGTGCTGGGCAACAACTACAAGCAGACTCAGGCCCTGTCCCTGGCGGCGCGCCGTGCCTACGAACGCATCGCTGAGTACAAGCGTCTGATGGGTGATCTGGAAGGCCGTGGCAAGCTGGACCGTGCCATCGAGTTCCTGCCGACCGAAGAGCAGATCAACGAGCGCATTGCCGAAGGCCACGGTCTGACCCGTCCTGAGCTGTCGGTACTGATCTCGTACAGCAAGATCGACCTCAAAGAGCAGCTGTTGGGCTCCTTGGTGCCGGACGACGACTACCTGACCCGCGACATGGAAACGGCGTTCCCGCCGACCCTGGTCAGCAAGTTCTCCGAAGCCATGCGTCGTCACCGTCTGAAGCGCGAGATCGTCAGCACCCAGATCGCCAACGACCTGGTCAACCACATGGGCATCACCTTCGTTCAACGACTCAAAGAGTCGACCGGCATGAGCCCGGCGAATGTGGCCGGTGCTTACGTGATCGTGCGTGACATCTTCCACCTCCCGCACTGGTTCCGTCAGATCGAAGCGCTGGACTACCAAGTCAGCGCTGACGTGCAGTTGGAGCTGATGGACGAGCTGATGCGTCTGGGTCGCCGCGCTACGCGCTGGTTCCTGCGTGCCCGTCGCAACGAGCAGAACGCTGCCCGTGACACCGCGCACTTCGGTCCGCACCTGAAAGAGCTGGGTTTGAAGCTCGACGAACTGCTGAGCGGCGAAATCCGCGAAAACTGGCAGGCGCGTTATCAGGCTTACGTCGAAGCCGGTGTGCCGGAGTTGCTGGCGCGTATGGTGGCGGGCACCTCGCACCTGTACACCTTGCTGCCGATCATCGAAGCGTCCGACGTGACTGGCCAGAACCCTGCTGAAGTGGCCAAGGCTTACTTCGCCGTGGGCAGTGCGCTGGACATCACCTGGTACCTGCAACAGATCAGCGCGCTGCCGGTTGAAAACAACTGGCAAGCCCTGGCCCGTGAAGCGTTCCGTGATGACGTCGACTGGCAGCAACGGGCGATCACCATCTCCGTCCTGCAACAGGGCGACGGCACTCAAGACGTGGAAGCACGTCTGGCGCTGTGGATGGAACAGCACGAAAGCATGATCTCGCGCTGGCGCGCCATGCTGGTGGAAATCCGCGCGGCAAGCGGCACGGACTACGCCATGTATGCAGTGGCGAACCGTGAACTGCTGGACCTGGCGTTGAGTGGGCAAGCGGTCGTGCCTGCGGCTGCTGCGAATGCCGAGCTTGAATTGGCATAAGTAAGCGCTGAATGAAAAAGCCCCGGTATCGTGAGATGCCGGGGCTTTTTTATGTCTGAGGGTTTTTTGGTGGCTGTTATGGCGCCATCGCGAGCAGGCTCACTCCTACAGGGGAGCGCATTCCAACTGTAGGAGTGAGCCTGCTCGCGATGGCGTTCTTTATATCAATACAACTTCTGACTTTGTTTACTATCCAGCATTGACACTTTATCCGCAGGCCTTGCGACCAAATTGTTGAGCGACTGGTCAAACTTCTGCAACGCCCGAACTTGCACATCCTGCTGCTGATTAATATCCGCCACTATCTCTTCCGACCGTTTGAAGTCCGCCCACACTGGCGTCAATTCCCGTGCATCCGAGCCTTTCGCCGTACCGATATAGTTCAGCTGCGCATCATAAAAATCGGCACTGACGTCGGCCTTGATGTCGGAACTGCGCGAAGTGATCAACTGGCTGTGGCTATCGATGATCGCCACCACATCCGGTCTGGCCGCACGCAGACTCTGCATATCCGGATACACCGTCACCGAGCCGAACTGACGCTGCAGCGAGGCGTTGACCCATTCCACCGCCATGTCTGGTTTCGAGCTGGCGACATAGGCGTCGTGGATCGGCTGCACCAGCAGGCTCTGGCCGAAACCGGTGCCGGCGTTGGCTTGATAGTCGCGCAGGTATTCGCGGTTGGTCTGGGTACTTGGGCTGTAGACCACGCCGAGCGATACGCCGGGACCGCTTTTTACCTGAGTGGCGCTACTGCGGCCGGTGGGATGAGGCAGCAGAGTATCGAGAGAGGAAACTGCTTTTGGGGCCGTCGGCACTGAACAGGCAGAGAGGGTTAAAACCGATATCGCCAGTACACTGGTGAACGCAAGTTTCATGGTGTTTCTCCCGTGAAACAACATCAGTCGGAAAGTTTAAAAGTCGTAAATCACGACCGTTAATTCAGACTAAACCCGTCAACCTGACAATTTGCTGAGCTAACAACAGTTGATTAGGTTCATTTGCTGTAACCCGGCGCGGTTAATTGCCCCGGGCAATAAAAAGGCCCAAATCAACGATTTGAGCCTTTTTATTTATGGCTGGTTAAACAGCCATCAGTTTTTCAGCGGGATCAGCACTTGTTCATCCGGGGCCAGCACCATGAACACCAGCAACTTGGCGGGTTTGCTTTGGCTGGCATTTTTCGACACCAGATGCTCGGAGCCGGCGGGTTCGTACCAGAACTGGCCCTTCTTGTAGGTGATCGGTTGTTCGCCCTTCACTTGGGAAATCACTTCACCTTCCAGCACGTAAGCCATCGCCGTGCCGTCGTGTTTGTGGGCGATTGAGGATTGGCCGGGTTTGTAGTCGACCTCGATCATCATGGCTTTTTTGCCGGGAGCGTTTTTCAGCATCTGGTCTTGCAGGACGGTGACTTTTTCCGAGGGATCGTGGGCGAAAACGGCCGAGGTGCAGAGGCTCAGGGCGAGGGCGGCGGCGAAGAAGGGCAGGGCTTTCATGGCGGGTTACCTGTGATGATCGGGGTGTTGCTGATCACAGTAGTCCGCAGGGCGGGGCATTCAAACGGCCAATATTCGGGAAGATCAGGTGACCAATCGGCGGTTATTCAGCGTGTTTGAGTACGCCATCGCTGGCAAGCCAGCTCCCACAGGTTTTGTGTCGTTCATTAAATTATCGAACGACGCTGAACCCTGTGGGAGCTGGCTTGCCAGCGATAGCGTCAGATCAGACGATAGGGAAGCTGTTGAAATCCACACTATTGGCCAGCCGACTATCGATCAAATCAATAAACCCCTGCGCCTCGGGCCGGTTGAAATGCGCCTGCATCGCCGCTTCCGACTGCCAGCGGGCACTGACCGTCCAGCGGTGGCTGTCCTCGGGGCAGCGGTCGACCAGGTAGGAATCGCAGCCCGGCGTTTCGCGCAGGGTTTCGACGATCTTCTGCAGTTGCTTGCCCAGTTCATCCGAGCGGCCGGCGGCAGCCTGCACCTGCACCGTATTGATCACTTCGTTGGACATTGCTCACACTCCTGAATCAGGCCGGACGAATCCTGCTCATTGAGGGATAACGCCTGTGCAGAATAGGCCTGCACCCTGGGATCACCAATAACCAATCGGCGGTTAAATCTTTAGGCCAATCGCTCAGGCGACCTGCTGGAGGATGTCGCGCAGGCGATCCAGAGCGATATCGATGTCCAGGGTTTCGATGGCGCCAAAGCCGAAGTACAGGCCGTTTTTCGGCGTTTGCTGGTAATAGAAACCGTTGATCGCATACAGGCCGACTTCGACCTTTTTCGCCAGTTCGATCACCAGCGGCAGGTCGATCGGCACCTTGCAGAACACCGTCATGTGGAACCCGGCACTCGGCGGCACCGCCTGCAGCCACGGCGAAAGATCGTCGGCCATGCGCGCCAGAATGCGCTCGCGGCGTTGCGCATAAATGGTGTGGCAGCGGCGGATATGCTTGAGCAGGCAACCCTCGGCGATGAACTTGGCCAGCGCCCATTGCGGCAAGGTCGAGGCGTGTAGATCGGTGAGTTGCTTGGCGCGGATCACCGCCTCGAGGATCGCTGGCGGCAGAATCGCATAACCCAGGCGCAGCTCCGGCAGCAGGGTTTTCGAGAAGGTGCCGACGTAGGCGACGATGCCGCGCTGGTCGAGATTGAACAGCGAATCGGTCGGCCGACCTTCGTAGCGAAACTCACTGTCATAGTCGTCCTCGATGATGATCGCGCCCAACTCATGCGCGCGAGCCAACAAGGCTTCGCGGCGTGCGTGGCTCATCGGCATGCCCAGCGGGAACTGGTGCGACGGCGTGACATAGATGAGGCGGGTGCCCTCGGGAATATGTTCAACCTGAATGCCCTCGGCATCCACCGGAATCCCGACCACCTCGGCGCCATGGGTGGCGAACAGCAGACGCGCTGGCGGATAACCGGGATCTTCCATTGCCACCAGACTGCCCGGGCGGATCAGCACACGGGTGATCAGGTCCAGCGCCTGTTGCGCGCCATTGCACACGACGATGTCTTCATCCTGGCAGTTGATGCCCCGGGAAAACGCGATGTGCCGGGCAATCGCATTGCGCAGCGCCGGCAAGCCTTCGGGCAGGCTGTAGAAACCCTTGGACTGCGCCATCTGCCGCATCGCGTGAGACACGCAGCGGCGCCAGTCATCTTGCGGGAACTGGCCCTTGCTGGTGGCGCCGCCGATAAAGTCGTAGCGCAGCGAGCCTTCCAGCGTCGGATGGCGCAGAAACACCGGCAGCTTGCGCCAGCTCTCGATCACCTCGGCGCCGGCCAGTTCGGTGTGGCTCTGTTTGCGCTGGATCTGCGCCGGGCGCGCGTTGACGTAGGTGCCTTTGCCGATCACCCCGGTGAGAAAGTTTTCGTAGGTCAGTTGCGCGTAGGTGTCGGAAATGGTCTTGCGCGAAATCCCCAGTTGCTCGGCGAGCAGACGGCTGGGTGGCAACTGCGTGCCGGCGGCCAGACGCCCGGATTCAATGGCCCCGCGCAGTTGCTGATACAACTGACCGGCAAGATCCTTGCGGCCGTTGATCACGACGTGAAGTTCCATACCGACGAGGCTCCCGGGGCTGTTTGGCGTGCCCGCCAGATTACCGCTGTTGTTTGATTCGCAATAGTTGCCTATCCGAAAAACCCGAAATTGGCCCCAATCCCTGTAGGAGTGAGCCTGCTCGCGATCGCGGTGGCACATCCGACAAAAATGTTGCCTGACACACCGCTATCGCGAGCAGGCTCACTCCTACAGGGATTTGTGCTCGGCTCATGGTGATTGGTGTAGCGGTTTTCCGTGCAATTGGGGCTGTAACTCATCGCTGTCGGCGTTTACGGTGCACTCATTATTCCGTCCACCGAGAACCGCCATGTCCCCGCGCCTGGATTACTACAACGCTTCGCCCAAAGCGATGAAAGCGATGATTGCCATGGAGGCGCTGACCGCCCACCTCAGTATCGAACAGCCGCTGCTGCAATTGATCAGGATCCGCGCTTCGCAGCTCAACGGCTGTGCGTTCTGCACCGACATGCATTCAGTGGATGCGCGACGGGCCGGGGAGAGTGATCGGCGCTTGTATGCGATTGCGGTGTGGCGCGACAGTAATTTCTTCAACCCGCGCGAGCGTGCGGCGCTGGCCTGGGCGGAGGCGGTGACGTTGTTGGCGGAGAGCCGTGTGCCCGATGAGGTGTATCAGCAGGCGCGCGAGCAATTCAGCGAAGGCGAACTGGTCGACCTGACCATGGCCGTGACCACCATCAACAGTTGGAATCGCCTTGCGGTGAGCTTCCGCCAAACCCCAAGCGATTGAACCCGCCCTGATCGTTCCCACGCTCCGCGTGGGAATGCCTCAACGGACGCTCCGCGTTCGGCTCCGGATGGAACGCGGAGCGTCCCGGGCTGCATTCCCACGCGGAGCGTGGGAATGATCGGTGGCGTGTCATTGCGGTGGGCGTTGTGGTTTCACTGATGTGCCAAAGGTATTGCCCATCCGCGTGCTGGTTGCGGCTGGGGTCGCGAGGCCAACCTGATTCGGCGGCCGCTTATTCACCGGCACATTCATCGCCTCTTGATTCTTCTGCGCCGCCGCAGCGCCTTCCGGGTTGTTGCCCATCTGCTGGCTCAAGCAGTCGTAATTCGGCGCCTTGTAGCCGCCGACCGTCACCTCGACACAGCCCAGCGGCTGTTCGGCATAAGCGCTCGACAGCGCCATCAACAACAGTCCGCCAAGGCTCAATCGCCACAGTGTGTTCATGCTCGCCTCCTGGCCGGCCCGACGGGGCCGCGCTATGGCTTGAGTCTAGTGCAAGCCTTGCGCAATTCCCGTGATGGTTTTTTTGCACCGCCCGTCACACCAGATTCATAAACAGCCCTCAGGATGACGATTTCCAAGGATTCGTCAGCCGTGCAGCGAGGCAATTCCACGGACGGTTTTCAGCGTTCAACGAGGCTTGTGCGCCGGATGTGTCTGGGGTGGCTGCTTGGCTGCGCGGCGGGCTACGCCATGGCCGATGCGGTGCCGGCGGACCTGCGCATGACGCTGCACATTCCGGCACAGGATCTGGCGCACGCGCTGGATCAGTACAGCCACGCCACCGGCGTTGCGGTGCTGGTCGACAGTCAGTTGAGTCGCGGTCGCCGCTCGTTGGCGGTGGACGGTGAATACACCGCCGCCGATGCCCTGCGTCGCTTGCTCGGCGGCAGTGGGTTGATGGCGCGTTACGCCCGCGACGATGCGTTTACGTTGCAAGTGGCGCAGGTCGAAGACGTGCCGGCGCCGGCACAAAAACAGACGCCGGAAAGCGTCGCGGTCAACCGCAGTTACGCGACAGCGGTGCAGGCAGCGATCGAGCGCAACCTGTGTCGCTCGCCGCTGACCCGGCCGGGCAGTTATCGCGCGGTGTTGCAGGTGTGGGTCGGCCGCGACGGCTTGGTGCAGCACAACCGGTTGGTCACTTCGACCGGAGATGTACGGCGCGACAATGCGCTGGTGGAAAGTTTTCGCAACCTCAAAATCGACCGGCCGACGCCCAGCGCCTTGCGCCAGCCGGTCACGTTGCTGTTGTTACCGGAGTCGTCAGGGAAACGCATGGAATGCACCAAATGGGAAGGAGTTTCCGGGGGATGAAAGACACCGGACAAGGTTCGATGGTCCAACTGTTCCTGGCCTCCTACGAGGACTTTCGGGTGCGCCTGCGCAGGCGTCTCGGTTCGGAAGATCTGGCCAACGACGTGCTGCACGAAACCTACCTGCGGGTTGACCGCATGGAGACGCCGCCGAACGTCCTGCGGCCCAATGCCTACCTCTATCGCATGGCCCTGAACATCGCCGCCGACCGCCGTCAGGCCGATGCGCGCCTGCTCACCGGCGAGGAAGTTGAAGAGCTGCTGCAAATCGGCGACGAAGCCCTCGACCCGGCGCGAGTGGTCGGTGGGCAAAAGGAAATCCAGTCACTGCTCAGTGCGTTGTACGAGTTGCCCGCACGGCGCCGGAAGATCTTCATCGCGGCGCGTCTGGAAGAGGCGCCGCACCTGGAAATCTCGCAGCGTTTCGGCATTTCCACGCGCATGGTCGAGAAGGAAATCAAAGCCGCGTTAGGCTTCTGCGCTGCGAAGCTGGAAAGAAAAGTGTTTCAGCGGTTCGGTCGCGGGGCCGGAAAACCGTCTTCTGAATAGTGCCCGATCAATTCGTTGAGAATCTGCGCGTTTGAACATCTTTCGACTGACACCTGCCGAGCCATCGGCGGCCAACCCTCTGCACAGCGAAGCCCGCGACTGGCTGGTCCTGCTGACCTCCGGCCGCGCCACCGTGGCCGACGCCCGCGCTCTGCGCGAATGGTGCGCACAGAGTGCCGAGCATGCCCGCGCGTTCGAAGAGGCCAAGCGGTTATGGCAGCAACTGCAACCGGCCGTGGAGCAGATGCAGGCGCCACGCCGTTTCGGTCGACGTACCTTTCTCGGTGGTGCGATTGCTGCTTCGGCGGCGTTTTTGCTGGTGCGCGGGACGATTCCTGGTGGTTTTGAAGGGCTGGGCGCGGACTACATTACTGAAGTCGGCCAGCAGCGGCGTTTTGAACCGGTGCAGGGTGTGAGTCTGGAGCTGAACACTCAGACACGGATCAATCAGCGTGCGGTGTCTGAGGGGGTGCAGGGTTTTGAGTTGGTTAGTGGTGAAGTTGAAGTGCAGACCGCGCGGTTGCCGTTGGCGATGCAGGCTGGGGGAGGGTGGTTGCGTGCGAGTCAGGGGCGTTTCAACCTGCGTAATACTGATCAGCAAGTCTGTGTGACTTGCCTTGATGGTGCGGTTGAGGTGGATGTTGAGGGTCGTAGTCTGCGTCTTGAGCCGGGGCAGCAGGTGACCTACGACGCGCGGCAGGTTGGCAGTGTGCAGAGTGTCGACACGGCGGCGGTGATGAATTGGCGTCAGCAGGTGCTGGTGTTCAACGGCGCAACCCTCAGCCAAATGATCGACGAAATCAACCGCTACCGCCCCGGGATGTTGCTGCTGCTCAACCGCGAACTCGGCCAACGCCGCGTCCAGGCGCGCTTTAGCCTTGATCAGCTCGCCGGCGTTGCGCTGCTGATTCGCGATGCTTATGGCGTTAAATGCACTGAGTTGCCGGGTGGCGTTGTCGTTTTGAGTTAGTGGGTTTGACTGGGTACATATCCGTTGCTGCGGTAAAGGCCGCTTAGGGTTTCGCCCTTACGGCGACTCACTTTTTTTACAAACGCCTAAAAAAAGTAAGCAAAAAAACGCTTGCTCCTACGTGCGGCCCGCTCGCTAAAGCTCGGGGTTCCTTCGCTCCGGGATCCATCCGGGCGCATCGCCTACGGTTTGCTTCGCTGCACCTCCTCTCGATGCATTTGGCTGCGCCAAACGGTCGCTGCGCTCCCACCCCCGGATCAATCCCTCCACTCAGCCTTCCGACGTCGCCCGTGGATCAAGATCAAGATCAAAAGCTGCAGCCGAGCTAACGCTCATCCTGTTGAGTGGGGCGGCTTTGCCGCTTGGGTTGTACGCAAATTATAAACTGTGGGAGATTCTATGGTTGAGGGGAAGCCCTCAACTGACTTTTGTCTGGTATTCGCTTTGCCCTTTCAGCAAGGCGAATACCACCCGAGCAAGTTTGCGAGCCAGCATCACCAACGCCTGCGTGGTG
>NZ_FYDH01000005.1:0-377884 GCF_900187475.1 Pseudomonas sp. Irchel s3h9
CAACCTGCCGCCGAAACCTACATAACTCATTGAATCTCAAGGAGTTTTCCGTTTCGACTGCGCCGGAAGTGGGGCGAATTATAGACATCCTGAATCTGCCGTCAACCGTTAATTTCACTTTTCTATCGATTGGCGGAAAAGACGGCCTCTATATAGACGTGATCGCAACGAATGCGCAGTATATTGCCCACTATCAAAATAAAACCCTGCTTTTTTACCTTGGACGATGCCGCGCAATGAATGACCAGCCACGCTCTCTTGCCTCAATGCTGTTCCCGGTTGGCCTGCTATTAATAGCCATGGCATCAATCCAGTCCGGCGCCTCACTTGCCAAAAGCATGTTCCCCATCGTGGGCGCTCAGGGAACCACTACGCTGCGGCTGATCTTTGCCAGTGTAATCATGCTGTTGATACTGCGTCCCTGGCGAGCCAGGCTGACCGCCAAGTCGCTACGCACGGTCATCGTTTACGGCATGGCTCTAGGCGGAATGAATTTCCTCTTCTATATGTCATTGCGCACTGTACCGCTGGGGATTGCCGTTGCCCTCGAGTTCACCGGGCCGCTGGCCGTAGCCATCTATGCCTCCCGTCGTGCTATCGACTTTCTCTGGATCGCTCTCGCCGCCGCGGGATTGATGTTGCTGATTCCAACAGGTGCCACCAGCGCCGGAATCGATCTGGTCGGCGCTGGGTATGCATTGGGAGCAGGTATCTGTTGGGCGCTCTATATCCTGTTCGGCCAGAAGGCAGGTGCCGATAACGGTGTGACGACCGCTGCATTAGGCGTAATGATCGCGGCATTGTTCGTGGCCCCTATTGGCATCGTGCATGCTGGCTCAGCGCTTTTGACCCCCTCCCTGATTCCCATTGCCATTGGCGTAGCCATTCTATCCACCGCCCTGCCCTACACACTGGAGATGGTCGCACTTACCCGCATGCCGGCACGTACATTCGGCACACTGATGAGTATCGAACCGGCTTTCGGAGCCTTATCGGGCCTGCTGTTTCTGCACGAATTCCTCACACTGTCACAATGGATGGCGATCCTATGCATTATTCTGGCGTCTGTCGGCGCAACCATGACCATGGGTAGCGCCGCGAAGCCTGCAATAGCGGCTGACTGAAAGAGGTTTTGACGAAGGTCTGGCAATTGGTGCGTATTTAGGCCATGTTTAGACCCGTAACCCAATGCCAGACATGGATTTTTTCGGACAGGGATTTCAAAACGCTTAGAGCGCAGGCGAACACAGGCAAACCCGGGCATTAGACTCGTGGCCGCTATAAGGACGGTAATGAAACGAATTTTGATACTGATCGCCATACTGGCTATTGCGGGTTGTGCGGCGACTTCGGAAACCAAGGTAAAACGCGGAAAAAAAGGGCTGCACATCAACTGCTCAGGGCTATCGTCCTCCTGGGACAAATGCTACGCCAGCGCCGCCAATGCTTGCTTGCCGAAAGGCTATAAGGTCATCGCCAAATCCGGTGACACCGTGGAAGAACCCGGCGATTACCCGTTCGGTCTCAATCCTGCGGGTTACACCAGTCGCAGCATGATTGTCATCTGTAAATAGATCAGCGCTGCGCGGCAATCTGCCGGCCAATTTCTTTATGGCTGGACTTCAGCACCGCTTGCTGAACGTCCGGCGTGGCCAACATGCGCGCCACCACCAAGGCCCCGACGCATTGCGACAGCACCGACCACGCCAGGGTCTCACTCTCAAGTATCTGTGCCCAGCGCTCTTGCAGCCGACGAATCCATAACTCGGCTTGCTCCCGTACTTGGATATCCGATCGGGCAATTTCCGCGCCCAGCGCCGGCAACGCGCAACCGGCTTCAGGTTGTTCTACGTGAGCCATGCTCAGATAGTGCTTGAGACAGCGCTCCAGTCGCTCACGATCCTGCGCGCCCTCGCCCCCCAGTCGCTCAAGGCTTTGCCCCAACTCTCGCTCGACGATGGCGGTGAACAACGCATCTTTCGACGAAAAGTGACTATAGAACGCCGCGCCACTCAATCCGATAGCCTTCATCAAGCCGTCGACGCCTACCGTGGAAAACCCCGAACGCTTTGCTGACAGCGAGCTGCTCTGCAATAGCTTTTCCCGGGTTTCCAACTTGTGACTGGCGGAGTAACGCATGTGTTTGCCCTCGAATCGACTGCCTTGACGTGGTCTGGATCCTAGCATAACGTTCGTTCACTTAACGATCGTTTAATAAAGGCATCTACCCATGAATAACAAGAAGGTCGTATTAGTGGTTGGCGCCGGCGATGCCACGGGAGGGGCGATTGCCAAGCGTTTTGCCAAAGAAGGATTCATCGCCTGCGTCACCCGACGCAGCGCCGACAAATTGCAGCCGCTGGTGGACGCGATCAAGGCTGAAGGCGGTGAAGCCCACGGTTTTGCCTGCGATGCGCGCAAAGAAGAAGACGTAATCGCTCTGATTGAAGACATCGAGACTCGCCTCGGTCCGATCGAAGCTTTTGTATTCAATATCGGCGCCAATGTGCCGTGCAGCATTCTTGAAGAAACCGCACGCAAGTATTTCAAGATTTGGGAAATGGCCTGTTTCTCAGGCTTCCTCAATGCCCGTGAAGTGGCCAAACGCATGGTCACGCGCAATCGCGGCACGATTCTCTTCACCGGTGCCACCGCTGGGCTGCGTGGCGCTTCCGGATTCGCCGCATTCGCCGGCGCTAAGCACGGCATCCGCGCACTGGCGCAAAGCATGGCGCGGGAACTCGGGCCGATGAACATCCACGTCGCCCATGTGGTGGTCGATGGTGCGATCGACACCGATTTCATTCGCAACAGTTTCCCCGAGAAGTACGCCACCAAAGATCAGGATGGCATCCTCAATCCCGAGCACATCGCCGAGAACTACTGGTATCTGCACAGTCAGCCACGGGATGCCTGGACGTTCGAGCTGGATCTGCGCCCCTGGAACGAACGCTGGTAAGGCCCCGCCATAACAATAACGACAGAGACGCGAAAATGACTAAAACCGTGGAGTTCTATTTCGACCTTGGCAGCCCTGCCACCTATCTGGCCTACACCCAATTGCCGAAGATTTGTGCCGAGACGAACAGTGAGCTGATTTACATCCCGATGCTGCTCGGTGGCGTATTCAAGGCAACCGGCAACGCGTCACCGGCAATGATTCCGGCGAAGGGTCGGTATATGTTTCAGGATCTGGATCGCTACGCGAAACGCTACGGGGTACCGCTGAGATTTAATCCGCATTTCCCGATCAACACACTGATGCTGATGCGTGCGGTCACGGGTATCCAATTACGTCAGCCAGAACGCTTTGAGGCGTTTATCGATTGTCTGTTCACGGCGCTATGGGTTGAAGGACGCAGCCTTGACGAGCCCGCGACTGTCGCCGCTGTACTGAGCGAACACGGTTTCGACCCGCAGGAAGTTCTGGCGCTGAGCAACGATGAATCTGTCAAAGCAGCGCTTAAGGAGAACACCGAAACGGCGGTTAAACGCGGCGTGTTCGGCGCACCGAGCATGTTCATCGGTAATCAGCTGTTCTTCGGCCAGGATCGGCTCGACTTCGTTGAGGAAGCCTTGCGCCAAGGCTAAGCGATCATTCAGGCGCTGGACACAGCGCCTGAATTCAGCCGATCAGATCGCCGCAGTACGGGTGTTCAACCACTCCAGCGCAGCCCCCTCAAGCAACGGACTCAGGCGCTCACGCACTTCTGTGTGGTAGCTGTTGAACCATTGCTTCTCTTCCTCAGTCAGCAGCGCCGGCAGCAGGCATCGCGTATCGATCGGGCACAGCGTCAAGGTTTCAAACTTGAGGAATTCACCGAATTCGCTGCTACCCGCCTCACGGTTCATCGCCAGATTCTCGATACGCACGCCCCAACGGCCCGGACGATACGTACCCGGCTCGATCGACGTGATCATCCCCGGCTGCATGGCCGTCTGCGGCGCAGGCGCGGCCTGATAGGCAATCACCTGTGGTCCTTCATGGACGTTAAGGAAGTAGCCAACGCCGTGACCAGTGCCGTGGCCGTAATCCACGCTGTCGGCCCAGATCGGCGCACGGGCGATGGCGTCCAGCAGCGGCGAGAGAATGCCTTTCGGGAACTGCGCGCGCGACAGCGCGATCACGCCCTTGAGCACGCGCGTGCAATCGCGCTTCTGCTCTTCGCTCGGCGTACCGACCGGCACCATCCGCGTGATGTCCGTGGTGCCGCCCAGGTACTGTCCACCCGAGTCGATCAGCAGCAAGCCGTCACCCTCGATCACCGCGTGTTCTTCTTCGGTCGCGTGGTAATGCGGCATCGCGCCATTGGCGTTAAACGCAGCAATGGTGTTGAAACTCAGCGAGACATAATCCGGACGACGCTCGCGAGCAGCGGTGAGCTTCTCATCGATGGTCAGTTCGGTAATGCGTTCGCGGCCCCAAGCAGATTCCAGCCAGGTAAAGAATTCGCACAGCGCCGCACCGTCCTGCTCCATGGCTTGGCGGATGTGTTGAGCATCGGCTTCACTTTTCTGCGACTTGGCCAGCGTGGTCGGATTCAAGCCTTCGACCAGTTTCACTGCGCTGTCGAGATTATCCAGTAAACCGCTGGTCACTCGTGCCGGATCAACCAGCAGGCTCGCGCCACTCGGTACGGCACGCAGGGCATCAGCGACTTCGCTGTAATCACGCAGCGTTACGCCATCCTGTTCCAGCACAGCGCGCAATTCGCCATCAACTTTGCTCAGCGCCACGAACAACGTCGCCTGCTGCTGATCGATCAAAGCAAACGAAACAAACACCGGGTTGAACGACACATCGCCGCCGCGCAGGTTGAACAGCCAGGCAATGTCGTCGAGGGTGGCGATGAAATGCCAGTCGGCCCCGCGCTCCCGCAAAGTTTCGCGCAGTTTGGCGAGTTTCTCGCCACGGCTGACCGTCGCCTGCGGTGGCAGATGCTGATAGATCGGTGCATTCGGCAGGCTCGGGCGATCACTCCAGACTTCCTGCAGCAGATCGATATCGGTACGCAGGCGCGCACCGCGTGCTTCAAGCTTGCTGCTCAGGGTACGCGCCGACGCCACGGCCATCACCGCACCGTCAACCGCGACCACACCACCTTCCGGTGTTTGCTCGGCCAGCCAGTCCAGCGGACTCGGCTGACCCGGTTGCAGTTTGACCAGTTCGATGCCGCTGCCCTTGAGTTCCTTGGTCGCTTGCTCCCAATAACGGCTGTCGGCCCAGACACCGGCGAAATCAACGGTGACAATCAACGTCCCGACCGAACCATGGAAGCCCGACAACCACTGCCGGCCCTGCCAGTAACCCGGCAGGTATTCCGACAAGTGCGGGTCGGCGGACGGCACCAACAACGCATGAATGCCTTCACGGCGCATCAGTTCACGGGTCTGCGCCAGGCGCTGGGGCACCGATCCTTCGGTCGAGGTCTGGGTACTCATCATGTCTCCTGCTAATCACTTCATCGTTATTGTTCGTAGCCGAGAGATCGGCTCGTTTAAAGCCCGGTCGCCCAGAATGCCGGAGCACTGGCGCAGGCGGTCTTGATCAATGCACAAGCCTTGTCGATATCCTCGGCGGTGGTGAAACGACCGAGGCTCAGCCGAATGGTGCGACCGGCCAGGTGCGCGTCATGCCCCAGCGCCAACAACACGTGGGATGGCGTGTTACTGGCCGAGTTGCAGGCCGAGGTCGCGGAAAAGGCAATCGAATGGCTCAACGCCGCACTGTTGAATTCACCTTCGCTGAAGGTCAGGCTCAAGGTGTGCGGAATGCGTTGAGTGGCGCAACCATTGAGACGTACGCCCGGCAGGCTGAGCAGTTGTTCGAGCAAGCGTTCACGCAACACGACGATAGTTTTTTTCTCGTCATCGAACGTCTCGGCGGCCAGCGCGAACGCTGCGCCCATGCCGGCAATCTGGTGCGTCGCCAACGTCCCGGAGCGCAAGCCACCTTCATGTCCGCCGCCGTGAATCTGCGCCTGTAACCGCTGCTGCGCCCGTGGGCCGACATACAATGCGCCGATGCCTTTGGGGCCGTAGAGTTTGTGTGCGGAGAAGGACATCAGATCCACCGGCCATTGCCCCAGATCGATTGCCACTTTGCCGGCGCCCTGCGCCGCATCGACGTGGAACAATGCCTCGCGACTACGCACCACTTCGCCAATCGCTTGAACATCATTGACGGTACCCAACTCGTTGTTGACCAGCATCAGCGACACCAGAAAGGTGTCGTCGCGCATAGCTTCACTGACCGCTTGCGGGGTGATCAGGCCATCGGCATCCGGCACCAGATAGGTTACGGCGACGCCGGCGTCCTGCAATTGGCGGGCGGTATCGAGAATGGCTTTGTGTTCGATCTGACTGGTAATGATGTGGCCGCCGGGGACACCGCGGGCCTGCGCCACGCCTTTGAGGGCAAGGTTATTGGACTCGGTGGCACCGGAGGTCCAGACGATCTGCTCAGCCTTGGCGCCGACCAGTTCGGCGACCTGTCGGCGGGCCTGCTCGACCGTGTGTCGGGCTTGCTGGCCGAACGCGTGGGAGCTGGAAGCCGGGTTGCCAAAGTTACCGTGAAACCCCAGACACTCGATCATCACCTGGATGACCCGCTCGTCAACCGGGGTGGTGGCGGCGTAATCGAAATACAACGGACGTGTGTTCATAAAAGACTCGCAGAGCGTGTTCCGGGATCAGGAGGCTCGTGTCTGCAAACGGCACGGCGCAGCCTTGTGAGCTGCGCGTCGGTTCGAGAGCGTCATCAATACCTGATCGGATGCCGTTAAAGAAGAACAACTTCATTTAAAAGTGCGTAGGAACGCTCCTGAAGCCGAGCTTAACAGGCATCCGGCCTGCGGTTGAAGCAATGCGTCAGCTAAAGCTTTCGAGAAGTAACGGGTACAGCGAAATCACCAGCAATGCGGCCATGCCCCAGTTGAACACGCGCAACCAGCGCGGATCCTTCAGCACATTGCGCAACAAAGTACCGCAGGCGGCCCAGACGCCGACGCTCGGCAGGTTGATGATGGCGAACACTGCAGCAATCACCACGACATTGGTGAAATAGCCCTGCATCGGCGTGTAGGTGCTGATGGCCCCGATGGCCATGATCCACGCCTTGGGATTGACCCACTGAAACGCGGCCGCGCCGAGGTAGCTGATCGGCTTCGCCTCGCCTTCGGCGCTGTCGCCGACCGGTCCCGAGTGAGCAATTTTCCAAGCCAGATACAGCAGATAGGCCGCGCCGACATAGCGCAGAACCGTGTAGAGAATCGGGTAGGTCTGAAACACCGCACCGAGGCCAAAGCCCACGGCCACGACCAGAACGAAGAAGCCGCAAGTGATCCCGAGCATGTGCGGGATGGTGCGGTTGAAGCCGAAATTCACTCCCGATGCCAGCAACATGGTGTTGTTCGGCCCCGGCGTAATAGAGGTGACTAGGGCAAACAGGGCAAAGCCCAACAGCAGGTCAAGCGAGAGGTTCATGGCAGGCAATCCATCAGGGTCATTCAGGTGTAGACCCTATCCCACGCCGCCCGGCAAGCCCACGGACAGTTGGGGAAAACTTCCACCAGTACAGTTTGTTTTCAGCTAGGACGACCGTGCAGCTGTACGGCACGTTCGGCGCTCATTTCAGCTTTCTTGTCGAACTGAGTCTGACCGAGCAATTGCGCTTTTTTTGCGTGGTATTCGTCGAAGGACAAGCCGCTGCGATTCAGTGCTTCCATCGCCAATTCACGGGATTCTTCATCGGTGTAAGGACGCAGTTCCGGTGATACATGCCCAGCACAACCGGCGAGTACGGAGACAGCGAGCAACAGGGAAACGGTGAGTAAACGATTCATGGGAGCGTCCTGGCGAGCAATGGGGGGGCGATGGACAAAGGCTACGCCCGGTCACGCTTGCGCAGAAATCAACGCTCTCAATAGTGGCTATCAGGAAATCGACACGTGCTGGCACATATCTCTTAACGATCTATAAATATCAATTAACGTTCTTTTACGGAATAACAAACTGCCTCTATAACTCCCTGCATGCGCTGAGCACTGTTGCTCCAGCAACTGTTGCTCAGCCAACACTGATTCAACAAAGCACCCTGCTACTCACAGGGGTGACCGCCGCGCTAACGCTCAACGCCCTGTAAACCGGGGCTTCCAGGAATTGGTACAGCGCTTGCTCTGACCCGGTGACTCACTCACTGCTCGCTGAGCAACTGTTGAAAAAAGGAACTGATCATGTCGCGTCCCCTGAAAGTCGTCGCCCTCTCCGGCGGCACCTGGCGTCCGTCCCGCACCCTGGTACTGACCCAAGCTTTGATCGCCGAACTGGCCGAGCACTTGTCCATTGAAAGCCATTTGATCGAACTCGGTGATATCGCTCGCCCGCTCGGTGGCGCGCTGTCGCGTCAGGAGCTCAGTGCCGAGGTTGAAGCCGAGTTGCAGGCCATTGAACAGGCCGATCTGCTGATCGTTGCCGCGCCGGTTTATCGCGGTTCTTATCCGGGCTTGCTCAAGCATCTGTTCGACCTGATCGACCTCAACGCCTTGATCGACACCCCGGTGCTGCTCGCCGCTACCGGCGGCAGCGAACGCCATGCGCTGGTGCTCGATCACCAGTTGCGGCCGCTGTTGAGCTTCTTCCAAGCCATGACCTTGCCGATCGGCGTGTACGCCACCGAAGCCGACTTCGCCGATTACCAGATCACCAGCGAGCTGCTGAAGGCGCGCATCCGCCTGGCGGCCGAACGCGCCGCGCCGCTGTTCGCCACCCAAATCAAACCCTTGCTGAAAATCGCCTGAGGAGCCGTTCATGGATGTTTTCTGGTTCCTGCCGACCCACGGTGACGGCCACTATCTGGGCACCACCCAAGGTGCGCGACCGGTCACCCTCAATTATCTGAAACAGGTGGCGCAGGCCGCTGACAGCCTCGGCTACCACGGCGTGCTGATCCCCACCGGACGCTCCTGCGAAGACTCCTGGGTGATCGCCTCGGCGCTGGTGCCGCTGACCGAACGTCTGCGTTATCTGGTGGCGATCCGTCCGGGAATCATCTCGCCGACGGTCTCGGCGCGCATGGCTGCGACGCTTGACCGGTTATCCAACGGCCGCTTGCTGATCAACGTCGTGACCGGCGGCGATCCGGACGAAAACCGTGGCGACGGCAGTTTTCTCAGTCACGCCGAGCGCTATGAAGTTACCGATGAATTCCTGAAAATCTGGCGCCGCGTGTTGCAGGGCGAGGCGGTGGATTTCGACGGCAAACACCTGAAGGTGCAGAACGCCAAAGCCCTCTATCCGCCCGTGCAGAAACCCTATCCGCCGCTGTACTTCGGCGGCTCATCCGATGCCGCGCATGATCTGGCCGCCGAACAGGTCGATGTCTATCTGACCTGGGGCGAACCGCCGGCCGCGGTTGCGGAAAAACTCGCCGACGTGCGCGAACGAGCGGCGCGGCATGGGCGCAAAGTGAAGTTCGGCATCCGCTTGCACGTGATCGTGCGCGAGACCGCCGAAGAGGCGTGGAAAGCGGCGGACAAACTGATCGAACACATCAGCGACGAGACTATTGAGGCGGCACAGAAATCCTTTTCCCGGTTCGACTCCGAAGGCCAGCGACGCATGGCGGCTTTGCACGATGGTCGTCGCGACAACCTCGAAATTGCCCCCAACCTGTGGGCCGGTGTCGGTCTGGTGCGTGGCGGTGCCGGTACGGCGCTGGTCGGCGATCCGCAGCAAGTGGCGGCGCGGATCAAGGAATACGCGGATCTGGGCATCGAGAGTTTCATCTTCTCCGGTTATCCGCATCTGGAAGAGGCTTACCGCTTTGCCGAGCTGGTGTTCCCGCTGTTGCCCGAGCCTTACGCCAGTCTGGCCGGGCGTGGCGTGACCAATCTGACCGGGCCGTTTGGCGAAATGATTGCCAATGATGTGTTGCCCACAAAAGCCTCCGCCTAAACCGGATCTCTTGTGTAGGAGCTGCCGCAGGCTCGGGCCGCGATCGGACGATCTTTTGACTTTGATTTTCTAAAAACCAGATCAAAAGATCGCAGCCTGCGGCAGCTCCTACAAGGGCAGTACAAATTCAGGAGTATTGGTGTGACCGCCAAACCGCAAAGTACTTTGTTATCCCCGTTGCAAACCGCCCGCCAACTGGCCGCCGAATTTGCCCTGACCGCCGTCGAACGCGACGAACGTGGCGGCACACCGAAGGCCGAGCGCGATGCCCTGCGCGACAGCGGCCTGCTGGCCCTGAGCATTCCCACCCGCTACGGCGGCCTCGGCGCAAGCTGGAGCGAAACCCTGCAGGTCGTTCGCGAGTTCGCCAAGGTCGACAGCTCGATTGCTCACGTCTTCGGTTTCCATCATTTGATGCTCGCCACCGTGCGCCTGTTTTCCCGGCCGGAACAATGGCAGCCGTGGTTCGAACAGACCGCGCGGCAGAACTGGTTCTGGGGCAACGCACTGAACCCGCTCGACACCCGTACCGTGGTCAAGGACCTCGGTGGCTGGCGCGAGTTTTCCGGGAAGAAAAGCTTCTGCTCCGGCGCCAGTGATTCACAAATGCTGATCGCTTCGGCGGTCGATGAAAGTGCCGGCGGCAAATTGCTGATCGCGGCGATTCCCAGCGGCCGCAGTGGCATCACCCTGCACAACGACTGGAACAACATCGGCCAGCGTCAGACTGACAGCGGCAGCGCCACGTTTGAACGGGTCCGCGTCGAAGAGTCGGAACTGCTGCTCGATCCCGGCCCGCTGAGCACGCCGTTTGCGTGCTTGCGCCCGCTAATCGCGCAGCTGACCTTCACGCATATGTTTCTCGGAATTGCCGAAGGCGCTTTCGAGGAGGCGCGGCAATACACCCTCAGCGAAACCCGACTCTGGCATAAATCCTCGGCGCGCGATGTGCGTGAAGATCCGTACGTGCTCGCCCATTACGGCGAGTTCTGGGTGGCGCTGGAAGGCATCCGCCTGTTGGTCGAACGCGCGGCGGCGTTGCTCGATGAGGCCTGGGCCAAAGGCGCGAACCTCAGCGCCGAAGAACGCGGCCAAGTCGCGACAGCGATTGCCACCGCGAAAGTTGCCGCCAGCCGTCAGGGCCTGGAGATTTGCAGCCGTTTGTTCGAAGTGACCGGCGCGCGCTCCACTCACGCGTCCCTGCGCCTCGATCGCCACTGGCGCAACCTGCGCACGCAAACCCTGCACGACCCGCTGGACTACAAACTCCATGAGTTGGGCGACTGGGCGCTGAATCAGTCGCAGCCGGTACCGACCTTCTATTCCTGACCTGCCTGCATTTGAACTAAAAAGAAGGACGAGCCCATGCAACTGCTGACCCTACCGCCCTCCCCCGCGCTCGCCACGTCGATCCGCGCCACTGCGCAGGTGTTCGAGGACCCGAAGTCCCAGGCCCTGCTCGCGCATTTGCAACAGGTCGCACCGAGTGAAGCGAGCGTGCTGATCATCGGCGAGACCGGCACTGGTAAAGAACTGGTGGCGCGACATATTCATAACCTCAGCAATCGCCGTCATCGGCCGTTTATCGCGGTCAATTGCGGGGCGTTTTCCGAATCACTGGTGGAAGCGGAGTTGTTCGGTCATGAAAAAGGCGCGTTCACCGGCGCGCTGAGCGCCAAGGCCGGATGGTTCGAGGAAGCGGATGGTGGCACCTTGTTTCTCGATGAGATCGGCGATCTGCCGATGGCGATTCAGGTGAAGTTGCTGCGGGTTTTGCAGGAACGCGAAGTGGTGCGACTGGGCTCGCGCAAAAGCATTCCCATCGATGTGCGGGTGCTGGCAGCGACCAACGTGCAGCTGGAAAAAGCCATCAACGCCGGCCATTTCCGCGAGGATCTGTATTACCGCCTCAACGTGGTCAATCTGGAACTGAGCCCGTTGCGCGAGCGTCCTGGCGACATACTGCCGCTGACCCGCCATTTCATCGAGGCCTATAGCCAACGCCTCGGTTACGGGCGGGTCAGCATCAGCCCCGGCGCCGAACACAAACTGCGCGCTTACAGTTGGCCGGGCAATATTCGCGAGCTGGAGAACGTCATCCATCACACCTTGCTGATCTGCCGCAACGGCGTGATCGAACGCGATGATTTGCGTCTGTCGAACCTGCGCATCGAACGCCCGGACGATCATCACAGCAGTGCCGATGATTCACCGGAGGCCTTACTGGAACAGGCCTTTCAAAAACTCTTCGCGCAACAGGCCGGCGCGCTGCACGAAAAAGTCGAAGACGCTTTGCTGCGCGCGGCGTATCGCTTCTGCCATTACAACCAGGTGCACACCGCCGCGTTGCTCGGTCTGAGCCGCAACGTCACCCGCACGCGACTGATCAAGATCGGCGAACTGGCGGTAAACAAGCGGCGGCTCACGGAAAATCTGCAGGGCGAACGCCTGATCCAGTTGTCGATCTAGCCGACCAGGTGACAGTGCAGCGCATCGTCGTGACTGCGGGCGATGCTGCTTAGCACCTGGAACGAATTGAAGTTGATGGTTTTCGCCTGGTGGGCGTGAATCAGTTGCCAGAAGTCCTGCTCGCCGCTTTCGAAGCTGCGAAATGCCGCTTCACCCGCCTCGCGGGACTGCCATTGGAGGAAACTCAGCACGCGCCGGCCGTCATCGCTGGCCTGCACACTGGCGCTGACAAAACCGGCATAACGTTGCGCCAGGCGCTCGGTTTGCATTGATAGTGCAGTGACCAAGGCGGGTTGTTGGCGTGGTTCGATTTCGAATTCGATCAATTGGGTAAAACTGCGGTTGTTCATGGAATGCCCCCACTCAGCGTAAGACGAGCCTTGCGACTCGAAGACCTGCAGGGTAAAACCTCTAGTTAAGTCAAGGTCAAGAGCTGTCTTCAAATGATCAGCAAAGAAAATGTGCACAAACAGTTAACGGTTGGTGAAGTCGCAGCGCGCAGTGGCGTGGCCGTCACCGCCCTGCACTTTTATGAATCCAAAGGCCTGATCAAGAGCCAGCGCAATGCCGGCAATCAGCGGCGCTATCCGCGCGAAGTACTGCGCCGCGTAGCGTTGATCAAAGTCGCGCAGCGGCTGGGGATTCCGCTGGCGGAAATTGGCGAGGCATTGAAAATCCTCCCGGAGGATCGTGCGCCCAGCGCGGCAGACTGGAAAATCCTCTCACAGCAATGGCGACAGGAACTGGACGCGCGGATCGAGCAACTGACGCTGCTGCGCGATCGGCTCAATGGCTGCATCGGATGTGGCTGTTTGTCGATGGAGGCCTGTCCGCTGCGCAATCAGGGCGATGTACTCGGCGAACAAGGGCCTGGCCCGCACTTTCCAAAGGATTGACTGCTCGTCGGGCAAAAGTCTGCACGGCGAGGACGGTTCTATAGTGAATCTTCCACAAATTCGGTGGAGTCCTGTCCCATAGAACAACAATTCAGGGAGAACGTCATGAGCGTCAAACCCATTCCCGAGGGGTATCACAGCATTACCCCGTATCTCGGCATCCACAAAGCCGCCGAGGCCATCGACTTCTATAAAACAGCCTTCGGCGCCACCGAGGTCATGCGTCTGGCCATGCCTGACGGCGGCATCGGCCACGCCGAACTGCGCATTGGCGACAGCGCGATCATGCTCGGTTCGCCGTGCGATCAGGGGCCACTGAGCAATCCGGATCAAGCAGTGTCGGTTGGTTTGCATCTGTATGTGACTGATGTCGACAAATCGTTTCAACGGGCGCTGGAGGCCGGGGCGACGACAGTATCCGAGGTCAAGGATCAGTTTTACGGGGATCGCAGCGGGACGTTGAAGGATCCGTATGGGCATCTGTGGTTTCTCGCCTCGCGCAAGGAGGATCTGACCGAGGAGCAGATCAAACAGCGGGCGATGGAGATGTTTAGCCAAGGCTGATTTTTTCTGTGTGTTCAATGGCCTCATCGCGGGCAAGCCCGCTCCCACAGGGTTTTGTGGTTGGACATAGATCGTGACCACACCAAAGATCCCTGTGGGAGCGGGCTTGCCCGCGATGGGGCCGGAACGGCCAACAACCATCACACTTCATGAACCTGCCGACCACGCTTTGCCCCTTGCCGCAAACGCCGGACAATTTCAGGATGCAGCCAACCAGAACCCTGAACAAGGATCAGCCCGATGTTTGCCGGATTCCGCAAAGACCAGCGCCACGTCAACGGCGTCGACATCGCCTACCGCCTCGGCGGCAGCGGCCCCGGCCTGTTGCTGTTGCACGGCCACCCGCAGACCCATGTGATCTGGCACAAGATTGCCGAACAACTGGCCGAACACTTCACCGTGGTCGCCGCCGACCTGCGCGGTTACGGCGACAGCAGTCGCCCGGCCGCTGATGAGCTGCACGCCCATTACTCGAAACGCGAAATGGCCCGCGACAATGTCGAGTTGATGCAGGCGCTGGGCTTCGAGCAGTTTTCGATTCTCGCTCACGACCGTGGCGCGCGGGTCGCCCATCGTCTCGCGCTTGATCACCCGAACGCCGTGCAGCGCATGATGCTGCTCGACATCGCCCCGACCCTGTCGATGTATACGCAAACCAACGAAGCCTTTGCCCGCGCGTATTGGCACTGGTTCTTCCTGATCCGCCCGGCACCACTGCCGGAAACCCTGATCGAAGCGGATCCGGAAGGCTATCTGCGCAGCGTGATGGGCAGCCGCAGCGCCGGACTCAAGCCGTTTACCGATGAAGCCTTTGGCGAATACCTGCGCTGCCTGCAACGACCGGGCAGCGCTCGCGGCATCTGCGAAGACTATCGCGCCAGCGCCGGCATCGATCTTGCGCACGACCGCGCCGACATCGCCGCCGGGCATCAGCTGAATCTAACGCTGCGCGTGTTGTGGGGCGCCGAAGGTACGGTCGGGCGCTGCTTCGATCCGCTCAAGGAATGGCAGCAAGTGGCGTCGAACGTCAGCGGTCAGGCATTGCCCGCTGGCCATTACATTGCCGAAGAAGTCCCCGAACGGTTGCTCGCCGAAGCACTGGCCTTTCTGCGCTGACCGGAAACACTGGATCTCGGTGCTATGCTGGCGGCTTCTGCCGCCAGTGTTCGTTTTTGACATGTCCCAGAAGAAAGACACCGTGCCCCTGCCCGAAGACCTGCGCGTACTGCTCACCGTAATCCGCAAGAACGGCTTTGCCGCTGCAGCGGATGAGTTGGGCCTGTCACCGGCCTACGTCAGCAAACGCATCCAGATTCTCGAAACCACCCTCGGCACGCGTCTGTTGCACCGCACCAGCCGTCGCGTCTCGCTGACCGAGGACGGTGAGCGCGTGCAGCGCTGGGCGTTGCGCATTCTCGATGATTTCCAGCAGTTGCACGATGAACTCTCCGACGCCCACGGCAGCCCGCGTGGGCGTTTGCACATTTGCAGCAGTTTCGGTTTCGGTCGCAATCACGTAGCCCCGGCGGTGTCGTTGCTGGCCGAACGTTATCCAGAACTGGAGATTCGCCTCGACCTGTTTGACCGGGTGGTGGACATCATCAACGAAGGCTTCGATCTGGAGATCCGCGTCGGCGATGACCTGCCCGGCCAGCACATCGGTCGACGCCTGGTCAGTAACCGGCGGGTGCTGTGCGCCGCTCCCGGTTATCTGCAACGTCGCGGCACACCGCAGACGCTGGACGAACTGCAACAGCACGATTGCCTAGTGATCAAGGAGCGCGACAACGCCTTTGGGATCTGGAATCTGGATCGCGATGGCGGACAAGAGAGCGTGCGCGTCAGTGGGCCGTTGTCGTCAAACAATGGCGAAATCGTTTTGCAATGGGCGCTGGATGGACGTGGGGTTTTGTTGCGGTCGTTGTGGGATGTGAAGCCGTTGCTGGAGCAAGGACGCCTGGTGCAGGTGCTGGAGGATTACAGCCAGAGTGCCAATGTCTGGGCGGTGTACCCGACGCGGCTGGCACATTCGGGGAAGTTGCGCGCGTGTGTGGAGTTTTTGCAGGCGCATTTCAAAAGCCTGTCGCTATAGCTCAAAACACCACAAAAACCTGTGGGAGCTGGCTTGTCGGAACGCCGCATCGCAGCGATGGCGTCAGCTCAGCCAACACAAATGCTGGAAGTGCCGGCCTCATCGCTGCGATGCGGCGTTCCGACAAGCCAGCTCCCACAGGTTATGCGTTCAGCCTAACCAAGGGTTGTTGGCCAGATGTTGGCGTTCGAAGGTTTTGATCTGCTCGCGCCGTTGCAAGGTACTGCCGATAGCATCCAGACCGAGGATCAACGCAGTCTTGCGCAGGGTGTCGATCTGAAAGTCGATTACGCTGCCATCCGCCAGGCCAATCTGCTGCGTCTCTAAATCAATACTGATCCGCGCCGTTTCAGCCTGACCGACAAGCTGTCCGATGCGTTGCACCTGCGCTTCATCCAGCGTGATCAACAACACCCCGTTACGCTGGCAATTGTCGTAGAAGATCCCGGCAAAACTGCTGCCGATCAACGCGCGGATGCCCATCTGCTGCAAGCCCCAAACCGCATGTTCGCGGCTGGAACCGCAGCCAAAATTCGCTCCGACTACTAGAAAACTCGCGCCCTGCCATGTCGGTTTGTTCAACACAAAATCGGGATCGGGGCTACCATCGCGCAGAAACCGCAGATCGAAAAACAGCCCGCGATCGAGTCCTCGGCGATCAATGCCTTTGAGGAATTGTTTTGGCATGATCACGTCCGTGTCGACGTTGGCCACCAGTAACGGTGCGGCCCGACCGCTGATGTGGGTGAAGGGTTGCAGGCTCATGGGCGTTCTCCAAATTGGCGAATATCGGTGAGTCGACCGCAGATCGCAGCGGCGGCGACCATGGCCGGGCTCATCAAATGAGTGCGCGCACCGGCGCCCTGACGGCCTTCGAAATTGCGGTTGGTACTCGACGCGCAGCGGTCGCCGGGCGCAAGTACGTCGTCGTTCATCGCCAGGCACATCGAGCAGCCGGACTGACGCCATTCAAAACCGGCATCGATAAAGATCTGCGCCAACCCTTCGGCCTCGGCCTGAGCGCGAACTTCGCTGGAGCCGGGGACGATCATCGCCCGCACATGTCCGGCCACTTGCTGACCGCGCACGACGCTGGCGGCATCGCGCAGGTCTTCTATCCGCGCGTTGGTGCACGAGCCGATAAAGGCGTGGCTGATAACAATGTCGCTGAGCGCCATGCCCGCTTCGAGGCCCATATAGTTGAGGGCGCGGCGCATGTCCTGACGCAGGATCGGATCGCTGATCGCTTGCGGATCTGGTACCCGCGCACCAATTGCAGCTGCCTGATCGGGGCTGGTGCCCCAGGTGACCATCGGTTCCAGGACGCTGGCGTCAAGGTGAATCTCGCGGTCAAACAGCGCACCGGGATCACTGCGCAGTTCGCGCCACTTCTTCACGCCTTGTTCCCATAGCTCTCCTTGCGGCGTTCGCGGCTTGCCCTTGAGATAGGCGAAGACTTTGTCATCCGGGGCCATGAATGCGCCGCGCGCTCCAGCCTCGACAGCCATGTTGCAAATGGTCATGCGCGCTTCAACGCTGAGGGCATCAATGGTCGAGCCGCAGAATTCGATCGCGTAACCGCTGGCCCCGGAAGCACCGATGCGGCCGATCAGGGCCATGATCACGTCTTTCGAGGTCAAACCCGGCGCCAACTCGCCGTCGACGGTCACGCGCAGGCTTTTCAGTCTTTTGTAGACCAGCGTCTGCGAAGCCAGCAGGTGTTCGATCTCGGAGGTGCCGATGCCGAAACCGAAAGCACCGAGTGCGCCATAGGTGGTGGTGTGGCTGTCGCCAGCGGCAATGACCATGCCAGGCAGAATAAAGCCCTGCTCGGGGGCGATAACGTGTTCGATGCCCTGACGCTTGTCGAGGATGTCCAGCAACTCGATGCCGAAGTCCCGGCAGTTCTCCGCCAGATACGACACTTGCCGCGCGCCGCCGGCGTCGGGCATTGCTGCGATACGCACAGGCGTGGTCGGGTTGACGTGATCGACCACCGCCAGCGCCGTGCCCGGCCGCCAGACGTCGCGCCCGGCCGCGCGCAAACCGCTGAAAGCCTGCGGGCTGGTGTATTCGTTGATCACCTGACGATCGATATACAACAGGACATGACCCTGATCGTCGAGGCGGCACACCGTGTGCGAATCGATGTGTTTGTCATAGAGGGTTCTGGCGGTCATCAAGGCGCTCACTCAGGGAAATCAGGTGATTCCCATCATAGGGAGCGCGGGTCGGCCATCAATTGGCAGACAGTGATGGCGTGGATCATGAATCGTGTTTGATCCCCTGCACGCAGCAAAGCCCTGTGGGAGCGAGCCTGCTCGCGAAAGCGGTGGATCAGGCAAAGGATGAAGTGACTGACCCGGCGCTTTCGCGAGCAGGCTCGCTCCCACAAAGGGATTTGTGGTGAGCGGGGAATTGGGAAACATTTGCTTTCATATCACCTTTCGGGATTTGTCCCGCTCATTCGTCTTATAGAGATGCAGGCCGTTCGCGTAGGCAAAAGCCACGTTCGGTCTTTCGGGGTCTGCCGTGCTGCGAAGCCCGTAGCCACGCGCCCTTTCACCGCTATAAAGACGCGCAATCATGTCGAAGAAATCCCGCTCCAAACTGTGGTTCCTCGTTCATAGCTGGCTGGCGTTACCGATCTGGTTCTTTGTCCTGATCGTCTGTGTCACCGGCACGCTGGCGGTGGTCAGCCAGGAAATCGTCTGGCTGGCCAACCCGCAGATGCGCGCCAGCCAGCCTGCGGACGATGCGCCGCTGCTCAGCTATGACCAGATCATGGCAGCGATCAAAACAGCCGAACCACAGACCATCGTTGAAAGTATCAGTCGTCCCGACGAATCCCACTTCGCCCTCGACGTTGCGGTCAGCTATCCGGACGGTCGTTCGCAGACGGTCTACGTCAATCCTTACACCGGGGTGATTCAGGGCCCTGCCCCGACGTTCGATTTCAAGGCCTTCACCCGCGCCCTGCATGGCTGGTGGCTGGTGCCGTTCACCAACGGTTTCAGTTGGGGCTGGTATCTGGTGTCGTTCCTCGGCGTGCCGATGCTGGTGTCGCTGATCACAGGTCTAGTGGTCTACAAGCGCTTCTGGAAAGGTTTTCTGCGTCCGACCCTGCGCGTGCGTCACGGCGCGCGGATCTTCTGGGGTGACTTCCATCGCTTGTGCGGTATCTGGTCGATCTGGTTCATTGCGGTGATTTCCATCACCGGGATCTGGTTTCTGATTCGGGCGATTCTGTTCGACAACCAGATCGCCATTTCCAGCGAGCCGATCATTCCGGCCATGTCCCGCGAGAGCGTGCCGATCTCTGCCGCCGGCACACCGCCGCCACGGATCAGCCTGGACCGTGCCGTCGAGCTCGCGCAAGAGAAGATTCCGGGGCTGGAAGCCAGCTTCGTCAGCCTGCCGGGCAATGCCTACAGCCACATGAGCGTCGGTGGGCGCGGCTGGTATCCGTTGATGTTCCAGACCGCCACGCTCAATCCGTACAACGGCGACATCGCCGCTTCACGGCTTCTGTCCGATCGTTCGTCGCTGGAGTTCGTCACCGAGTCCATGCGGCCACTGCACACCGGCGACTTCGGCGGCATCTGGATCAAGCTGATCTGGTTCTTCTTCGGTTTGATCCTGAGCATGATGATCCTCAGCGGCTTGTTGATCTGGACTAAACGCACCGCGCTGGCCACCGCCAACGCGTTGAAGCGCGAAGACAAGAAACACCGCCTCAAGGCACAACCGGCGATGAGCCGTGAAACCTCGGAGGCCAGCCTGTGAGCAAATCAATCACCAAGGCACAGCCTTCTCGACTCGCGCGTTTCTGGCACAAATGGCGCTTCCACATCAATGTCCTGCTGCTGTTGATCCCGCTGGGGTTCATGCCCAAATACTTCGCCGACGCCTCTCTGTTTCGCGGTGACAGCGGGCTGGGCCAACATGAAATCGGCAATATCCAGGTTGGCCCGTGGAGCCTGCGCCTGGCCGAACTGCGCAACGAAGCGCCGGTGCTCACTGGCCCGGCCGGCTACATGAAAGACTTCAGCGCCGCCCTTTGCGATGCCTGTGTCGAGCAGGTCAAGGCCACCTACCTGCGCATCGGCAAGCCACGCAGCCTGCGCGCCGCCGGTACGATTTTCTTTGGCACGCCATACCGCATGGGCACGCAGATGCCGATCCCGGAGAAGACCAGACCCGACGCCGAACTGTGGATCACCATGGAAGGCTGGGACGGCAGCATGCATCAGGCTTCGATTCCCCTGAGTCAGGCCTCCCCCGCCACCTTCGCCTGGCTGAACAAACAAGGAGTCAAACCATGACTTGTTCCCAACGCCATTCCCGCCTGCGCCTGAAGGCCGTGCTGCTGGTGCTGTGCGCCGGTTTCAGCGCCAGTGCGCTGGCTCACAACCCGATGTGCGAATGTAAAGCCATCGACGCCGAGCAGATCAAATGCACCGGCGGGTTCTCCGACGGCAGCGGCGCGCCGGGGGTGACCCTCGATGTGATCGGTTACGACGAAACCATTCTGGTGCCGGGCAAACTCGGCGCCGATTCCACACTGACGTTCAAGAAACCCGGCAGCGAATTTTACGTGCTGTTCGACGCGGGCCCGGGCCACGTGGTGGAAATCGACCAAGCGGATATCGAAGCCCCATGAGTACGCCCACTCGACAAATCGTGCGTCCGGCCGGTGCCGGTCATGAAACCCTCAATGTGCTGCTGTTGTGCCTGTTGATCCTCGCGGTCGCAGGTTCTGTGGTCGCGTGGCGCGGGGTTTCCCATGAGCCCGAGCCAGTGGCGACTAACCAGCTCGACGCACGCCGCGACCTCAGTGCTGCCGAGCAAGGCATCTATGCCGACCTGCGGGTGACCCTCGATGAAATCCGCTTGCTGCGCGAGGAACAACAAGCGCTGCCGACGCCGCAGAATCTGGCCGACGAAGGGTTTGCGCCATTTGCCCAGGATGCGAGTTCGGTCAGCCGCGGCGGTCATGCCTGGCAATTGCTGGCGGACGCCGCGTATTTCGGCCAAAGCCAGAATCCGGCCGTCGCCGGTTCGTTTGTGATGCTGCTCAGCGCCGATGACAAGGCTGCGCCGGACATCTGGCTCAGCCGCGATGCTGCCGCTCAAGCCCCGGCGCAACTCACTGCGGCGGCGCTGTCCGCTGCCGGCTGGAAACAGATCGTCGCGCAATACGATGCCGGGGTTACCCGCGAACATCGCCATTGATTCCTCGCCCTCCTCCGAGAGAAGACCGCTTGCCCATGTCTATTTCATCGCCACGCCGTCCATTGTTACGCCTCTTTTTATTGGGCCTGTGTGCCTGTCTGCTGAGCCCTTTGGCCAGCGCCGATCAGGCCAAACGCCTGCGCATTGGCATCACCCTGCACCCTTACTACAGCTATGTGGCCAACATCGTCGGCGACAAGGCCGAGGTGGTGCCGCTGATCCCGGCCGGTTTCAACCCGCATGCCTACGAGCCACGGGCCGAAGACATCAAACGCATCAGCGGGCTGGATGTGATCGTGCTCAACGGCGTTGGCCATGACGACTTCGCCGACCGCATGATCGCCGCCAGTGAAACGCCAAACATCAAAACCATCGAAGCCAACGAAAACGTGCCGTTGCTGGCGGCCACCGGGGTCGCCGCACGCGGGGCCGGCAAAGTGGTGAACCCGCACACGTTCCTGTCGATCAGCGCTTCTATTGCCCAGGTCAACAACATTGCTCGCGAACTGGGCAAACTCGATCCGGACAACGCCAAGACCTACACCCAGAACGCCCGTGCCTACGGCAAACGCCTGCGGCAGATGCGCGCCGACGCGCTGGCAAAACTGACGCAAGCGCCGAACGCGGAACTGCGCGTGGCCACGGTGCACGCGGCTTACGACTATCTGCTGCGTGAGTTCGGCCTGGAAGTGACCGCCGTGGTCGAGCCGGCCCACGGTATCGAGCCGAGCCCAAGCCAGTTGAAGAAGACCATCGACCAGTTGCGTGAACTGGACGTGAAAGTGATCTTCTCGGAGATGGATTTCCCGTCCACTTACGTCGACACCATTCAGCGTGAGTCTGGCGTCAAGCTGTATCCGCTGTCGCACATTTCCTACGGCGAATACACCGCCGACAAGTACGAAAAGGAAATGACCGGCAACCTCAACACCGTGGTGCGGGCGATTCAGGAGTCTGGCGCATGACTTCCAGAGAAACGATCTCGACCGAACTCCAGTCCCCTGGGGGAGCGAGCCTGCTCGCGAAGGCGCCGGATCAGCCAACATCTGTATTGAATGACACGCCGCATTCGCGAGCAGGTCGAATCGTCGCACCGTCGCTCCCACAGACCTGCGGGCCGACGCTGGATTTTGCGGAGGTTTGTCTGACGCTGGGGCGCACGACGATTTTGGATAACGTCACCTTCCAGGTGCAGCCCGGCAGCGTACATGCCCTGGTCGGCCCAAACGGTGGCGGCAAGAGTTCGCTGATCAAGACCCTGCTCGGGCAAATGCCCCATCAGGGCCAGCTCAGCCTGCAATGGCCCGGCGAACCCGGCACCATCGGTTATGTACCGCAGGCGCTGGAATTCGATCGCGGTCTGCCGATGACCGTCGACGATTTCATGGCTGCCATGTGCCAGCGACGTCCGGCGTTTCTCGGTTTGAGCAAGCGTTACGCCGGCGCCATTGGTGAAGCGCTGGAACGCGTCGGCATGCAGGACAAACGCAAGCGCCGCATGGGCGCGCTGTCTGGCGGTGAGCGGCAGCGGGTGCTGCTCGCCCAAGGTTTGATTCCGGCGCCGCAATTGCTGGTGCTGGATGAACCGATGTCGGCCCTTGATGAAGCTGGGATTCAAGTGTTCGAGCGTCTGCTCGGCGATTGGCGTGCAGCGGGCATCACCGTGCTGTGGATCGAGCACGATCTGGAAGCGGTTGGGCGTCTGGCCAGCCGTGTCACTGGTCTAAACCGCCGCGTGCTGTTCGATGCCTCACCGCAAGAGGCGCTGACCCCGGAACGTCTGCTGACCTTGTTCTCGACCCATCCACGGAGCGCTGCCTGATGAGTTACGAAGCCTTTCGTTTGATGGTGCAAGGCTGGGCCTCGTCCGGTTATCTGCCGGAAGCGCTGGCCTACGGTTTTGTGGTCAATGCGTTGCTTGCCGGCCTGTTGATCGGCCCGGTACTCGGCGGCCTTGGCACTCTGGTAGTGGTCAAGCGCTTCGCGTTTTTTTCCGAAGCGGTGGGCCATGCGGCGCTCACCGGTGTAGCCATCGGCATTCTGCTCGGCGAACCTTACACCGGGCCCTACGGCAGCCTGTTCGGCTACTGCCTGCTGTTCGGCATCCTGCTCAATTACCTGCGCAACCGTACCGGTCTGGCACCGGACACTTTGATCGGCGTATTCCTCTCGGTGTCACTGGCACTGGGCGCAAGCCTGCTGCTGATTCTGGCGGGCAAGATCAATGTGCACATTCTCGAGAACGTACTGTTCGGTTCGGTACTGACGGTCAACGGCAACGATCTGGCGGTATTGGCCATCGTCGGTTCGCTGGTCATGGCCCTGGCCTTGCCACTGTACAACCGCATCATGCTCGCCAGTTTCAACCCGCAACTGGCGGCGGTGCGCGGGGTGGCGGTGAAGACCCTGGACTATCTGTTCGTGATTCTGGTGACGCTGATCACCGTCGCAGCGGTGAAAGTCATCGGCGCGATTCTGGTCGGCGCGCTGCTGGTGATTCCAGCGGCGGCGGCACGTTTGCTCAGCCAGTCGCTCAAGGGTTTCTTCTGGTGCTCGGTGTTGATCGCCACGGTCAGCACACTGTGCGGGATCCTCGCGCCGATCGTGTTTGATCTGCCGATTCCGTCCGGCGCCGCGATCATTCTGGTCGCCGGCATTGCCTTCGCCCTCGCCGCCATTGCGCGCGGGGTTGTCCCGAGTCTGAAAGGGAATCTTGGATAAATGAGTTTTTCACTGCGCAAACTGACCCTGGCCATGACCCTGTGCGGTGTGATCTGCACGCCGTTGATGGCCGCCGAAAACACTAAACCGCTGCGAGTGCTGGCCTCGTTGCCGATCACGTATGGCTTGGGCGAAGTGCTGCTAAAAGGCACTGACGTCAGTCTGGAACGTGCAGCCCCCGCCAATTTGCCAGGCAGTCGCCAGACCGCGTATTTCACCGGTCGCGGTGCGCCGGCGCTGAGCAAACTGGCAACCGGCGCGGACGCGGTCATTGGCGTGCGTTCACTGTGGGCCGATGATCCGCTGTACCCGATCGCCCGTCGCAGCAATATTCGCATCGTTGAAGTTGATGCGGCGCGCCCGGTCGACGGCGCCCTCCCGGGCATTGCCGTGCAACCGGATCTGAAGGTTGATGGTTTGAACAGTCAACCGTGGCTGGCGAGCAACAACATGGGGCGCATGGCGGACGTGATGGCGGCGGATCTGGTGCGCCTGGCACCTAGCGCCAAGCCTGCGATCGAGGCGAATCTGGCGACGTTGAAGCAGCGTTTGCTGAAGCTCAGCGCCGACAGCGAGGCGCGGTTGGCGAGTGCCGACAATCTGAGTGTGATGAGTTTGAGTGATCACTTTGGTTATCTGATCGGTAGTCTGAATCTGGAACTGATCGGCGAGGATCCACGCCCTGATGCGGAATGGACGCCGCAGGATCTGAAAAAACTGACGGCGACGCTCAAGGACAATGATGTGGCGGTGGTACTGCATCATCGGCAGCCATCGGAGCCGGTGAAAGCGGCAATTGCTGAGTCAGGCAGTCGTTTGGTGGTGTTGAGTACCGATGCGGTAGATCCGGTGGCGGAGCTGGAAGGCAATGTGGATTTGTTGCTTAAGGGTTTGAGCGGGGCTTAGTTCCAGCCGGACCGCGTTATCGTTCTTCGCGAGCAGGCTCGCTCCTACAGGGCGAGCGCATTTCAAATGTAGGAGTGAGCCTGCTCGCGATGAGGCCAGCCCGGCCAACACAAACCTAAGGAATGAAAAAACCCGCTGACTGTTTCCAGTCCAGCGGGTTTCTTTTTGCCCGGCCGCTTATTGCGCGGCGGCCTGGGCTTCCATCTTCTGACGCAGACTCAGCGGACGCATGTCGGTCCAGACTTCTTCGATATAGGCCAGGCATTCCTTTTTCAGGCCGCTCTTGCCCACGGTGCGCCAGCCTTGCGGCACGGCTTTGTAGTCCGGCCAGATCGAGTATTGCTCTTCGTGGTTGACCACGACCTGAAAGAGGATGTCCTCGCGGTCGAATACTGACGTCATGCTGGTTCTCCATCGTTATAAGGGTGGGCTGCACGCTGAGTGCAGCCGGGTATGTAGAAAGAACGTTCGGCGCGGCGAAAAATTTACAGCGCAGCGGTGGCAGCGGCCAAAGCACGGCCAAAGATTTCTGCGACACGGTCGATTTCGGCGGCAGTGATCACCAGCGGCGGCAGGAAACGTACTACTGCGCCATGCCGACCGCCCAGCTCCAGAATCAGCCCACGCTTGAGGCATTCGCGCTGGACCAGCGGCGCCAGTCGTGCGAACGCCGGCGGATGACCGAGCGCATCCGGTGTGCCGTTCGGCTCGACCAGCTCGACGCCGAGCATCAGGCCGCGACCACGAATGTCGCCCAATTGCGGGAAGTCCCGTTGCAGGATGCGCAGGTGCTCGCTGAGGCGCTCGCCCATGGCAGCAGCGTGTTCGCAGACCTTGTGCTCAACCAGATAACGCATCACCGCAGAACCTGCCGCCATGGCCATTTGATTGCCACGGAACGTGCCGGCGTGCGCGCCCGGCTGCCAGGTGTCGAGCCAGTCGCGATAGACCACCACGGCCAACGGCAGGCTGCCGCCGATGGCTTTGGACAACACCACCACATCCGGGGTGATACCGGCGTGTTCGAAGGCAAACATCTTGCCGGTGCGGGCGAAACCGCTCTGGATCTCGTCGACGATCAACGCCACACCCGCCTTTTCGGTGATCCGGCGCAAGCCGCGCAACCACTCGATGTCCGCCGGAATCACACCGCCCTCGCCCTGCACCGCTTCGACGATCACCGCTGCGGGCAGTTGCACGCCGGCTTCCGGGTCGTTGAGCAAGTTTTCCAGATAGCTCAGGTTAGCCTTCACGCCCGCCGCGCCACCAAGGCCGAACGGGCAACGGTAGTCATACGGGAACGGCATGAACTGCACGCCATTGCTGAGCAACGCACCTAGCGGTTTTTTCGGCCCCAGGCTGCCCATCAGGCTCAGCGCGCCCTGGCTCATACCGTGATAACCACCGGAGAACGACAGCACGGTGCTGCGCCCGGTCGCCGTGCGTACCAGCTTCAATGCCGCTTCCACGGCATCGGTACCGGTCGGGCCGCAGAACTGGATTTTCGCTTCAGCCGCGAGGGCAGATGGCAGCAGGCCGAACAGGTCCTGGACGAACTGATCCTTGACCGGTGTGGTCAGGTCGAGGGTATGCAATGGCAATTCATCGGCCAGTACCTGCTGGATCGCTTCGATCACCACCGGGTGGTTATGCCCCAGCGCCAGCGTGCCGGCCCCGGCGAGGCAGTCGATGAACGTGCGCCCTTCAACGTCTTCGACATACAGGCCTTTGGCGCGCTTCAGTGCCAATGGAATGCGTCGTGGATAGCTGCGCGCGTTGGACTCCTGCCGGGCCTGACGAGCCAGCAATGGCGATTCATTGAACTGGTACAGCGTTTCGGCCGGCGCCGAGGTAACCCGGGCCGACGACTCTTCGATAAGGCTGGTGGCGACTGACATCTCTCGACCCCTCAATTGGCTATGGATAGTGACCAAAACAGCACACCGGACAGGTGCGCATTCCGATCGCGGGGCGCACTTGCAGGTTTTCCTGTTCTGGAAACGCTTAAGGGGCCTGAGGATTTAGCCCGTGATCGTGTTGTCAGGCCGGCGCTGCCAACGACTTGTGCATGGGCAGGGTCTGCACGCCTTGGTATTCGACGGGCGGCGCTGACTCGCGATAGCCCAGACGGCGATAAAAAGCACGGCCGGTGCGCGTGCTGTTGAGATTCGCTTGAGCAACGTCGCGAACCCGCAACCAGCCTTCCAGATCGTGCATCAACGCGCGCCCGACGCCCCGGCGAAAGGATTCCGGCTGCACGTAACACAGGGAAATGTCACCACTGGCCTGTGCCATGCCGACACCGACCGGTTTGTCCGCCAGTAAAGCCATGCATAAATAGAAGTGCGGGTCGGCGAGGCGGGCGCTGATGAAGTCGGCGGATTGCTGAGTGATCCAGGTGCTGACCCGTGTCGGATCGTTACGGTGGTCGAGCGCACAACCGATACGGATCGAACGTTCGATGATGCGGCTGATGATGCCGGCGTCGGCCAGTGTGGCGGGACGAATGCAGATGGGTGCTTCCATGGCGCAATTCCCTCAATCCATTGAGTCAAAGCTGCGTTGACCTTACCCCCACCTCTGCCGGATAGCGAATGTCGAAAAGTTACATTTGATGTGTCTGGCGCGATTTCCTGTAGGAGCTGCCGAAGGCTGCGATCTTTTGATCTTGATCTTGAAAAACAAAATCAAAAGATCGCTGCCTTCGGCAGCTCCTACACAAGCTCTACTGGAATCAGACAGGTTGCAATGGCATGGTCAGCTCGACACTCAGGCCATCCGGGCGGCTGTCGAAATGCAGGGCGCAGTCGCAGCGCTGGACGATCGCCTGAACAATCGCCAGGCCAAGGCCGCAACCGGTGCTCTGGCCGTTGCGCCAGAAGCGTTGGGTCAGGTGTTGCAGATCATCCGCCGCAATCCCCGGGCCATGGTCGCGCACGACAAACCGCACACGGTTGCCAATGGTTTCCAGGCTCAGCTCAACCGCGCAGTCTTCTGGCGTATGGCGCAGGGCGTTGTCGAGCAGATTGCGCAGCGCCGCAATCGACAGCACCGCCGGCATTTGCAGCGGTGCAACGGAAAGTCCGGTCGGCAGTTGCAGTTTGATGCGCTGGTGCTCGCCACCGGTGGCGTCCTGGATCGCCAGGCGTGCCACTTGCTCGGCGCTGCACTGCGAACCGTCATCGAACGACAGACTACCCTCGACCCGCGCCAGCAACAGCAACTGTTCGAGGGTGCGATGCAAGCGATCGGCCCCCTCCTCGGCCCGCGCCAGCGACTGATCGCGGGCGCTGCCATCGGTCATGCGCGCAACTTGCAGGTGGGTCTTGATCGCCGTCAGCGGGCTGCGCAGTTCATGCGCCGCGTCACCGGTCAGGCGCCGCTCGCGCTCGATGGTTTTGCCGATGCGTTGAAACAACTGATTTTGCGTTTCAAGCAGCGGCTTCAATTCGCTGGGGAAGGTCTGGATCTGCAACGGTTCAAGCGAGTCGGCATTGCGCCGCATCAACGCTTCACGTAGACGGTTGAGCGGCGCCAGCCCTTGGCCGATACCCAGCCACAACAGGCACAGACAACCGAGCAGCGCCACGCCCACCGGCACCGACGCTGCCAGCAGGATCGACATGTTCAGCGCCTCGCGCTCGATCTGCCGGTCGGCTGTGGTAATGCGCACATCGCCCCGGGCGAGGGTGAAGCTGCGCCACGGTGCACCGTCGATCATCTGGTCATGGAAGCCCATTTTCTCGGCTTCCAGTGCTTGTTCGGGATTGTTGTGGCTGCGCGCAAGAATTTCCCCACGCAAGGAGCTGACCTGACAGGCCATGCCACCGGGGATATTCAGTTGTTCGGCACTGAAATGCGTGCCCTCGCCTTTGCTCGGCAGCGTCGGCAACTGTTCCAGCAGCCCGGCGACCATGCGCGCCGAGGCCACCAGACGCTGGTCGAGAGAGAACATCATCTGATTGCGCAGGTCACTGAGCATCCAGGCCGCCGCCAGCGCCCAGATCAGCGCAAACGCAGCGCCGAGGGTCAGGCTCAGGCGCAGTCGCAGACTCATCACTTGCCTTGATCTCCACCGTCGGCCGGGCCAAGGCGATAGCCCAGACCGCGCACGGTTTCGACGATGCCTTTGCCCAGCTTGCTGCGCAGGTGATGGATGTGCACGTTCAGCGCGTTGCTTTCCAGTTCATCGTTGAAGCCGTAGACACTGTCCTTCAATTGCTCGGTGGACAGCACCCGGCCACGATTGTGCAGCAGCGCCTGCAACAGCGACTGCTCGCGACGCGACAGGTCCACCGGTTGCCCGGCCAGCGTGGTTTCGCGGCTGCTCGGGTCGTACGTCAGTGCGCCATGCTCGATCAGGTTGACGCTGCGCCCGGCGACCCGGCGCAACAGGGTTTGCAGGCGGGCGAACAGTTCGCGCAGATCAAACGGCTTGAGCAGGTAATCGTCAGCCCCGGCCTGCAAGCCGTCAACGCGGTCGGTGACCGAGTCGCGCGCGGTCAGAATCAGCACCGGAATTTCCAGACCACTCTGACGCAGTTGTTGCAGCAACTTGAGGCCATCTTCGTCGGGCAGGCCGAGATCGAGCACCATCACGTCGAATTCAGCGACCTTGAGCATCGCCCGCGCTTTCGATGCGGTGTTGACGTGCTCAACGGTCAAACCCTGAGCCGTGAGACCGGCAACGATGCCGCTGGCAATCAGCTCATCGTCTTCGCAAACCAGTACGTGCATGGTGAGTCCCGTAGAAAAAAGCCGATTAGGCAGTTGGCCGATTAAGCTGACATTATGCCCCGAACGTCACAGCGACAAGGGCGTGGCGGTTAATCATCGGTTAATCGCCGCCGCCCATTGTGCACCTCACTTGCACAGGGACAAGGCTCCTCCATGCGTCATTTTTTTCTTTTGTTTGCTCTGCTGATCTCCAGCCTGGCCCAGGCCGGGAACAATCCATTTGAGACAAAACCGGAGTTTCTCCTGGTCGACCAGGCATTCGTGCTGACATCCGAGCGCCTGGAATCCGGTGAGACCCAGTTGTTCTGGCAAATCGCCGACGGTTATTACCTGTATCAGAAACGCCTGAAATTCGAAGGGCTGAGCGCAGAGCAACAGCCCGCGCTGCCTGAAGGCGAATCCCACAGCGACGAGTTTTTCGGTGAGCAACCGGTCTATCGCCAAGGGCTGGAAATTAAAATTCCAGCCTCGGCCACGGGGCAGATCAAGGTCGGCTATCAGGGCTGTGCCGATGCCGGCCTGTGCTATCCACCGCAAACCCGGGTCATCGACCTGGGCGGTAAAGCGCCAGCCACGACAACACCGGCGACAACAGCGACAACGAACGACCAGGCACCGGATCAAGCCCTGGCCAGCAGCCTGCAAGAACACGCGTTGGGCTGGAGCTTGCTGGCGTTTTTCGGTTTCGGCTTGCTGCTGGCATTTGCGCCGTGCTCATTGCCGATGCTGCCGATTCTGGCCGGAATGGTCGTCGGCAGTGGTGCCACCCCGCGTCGCGGATTTGTACTGGCCGGCAGTTATGTGATTTGCATGGCGCTGGTGTATGCAGCGATGGGCGTGATTGCCGCGCTGCTCGGCGCGAACCTGCAGGCATGGTTGCAAAATCCATGGCTGCTGGGGACCTTTGCCGCGATCTTCGTGGTGTTGGCGTTGCCGATGTTTGGCTTCTTTGAACTGCAATTGCCGGTGGCCCTGCGCGATCGCCTGGAACACGCCTCGCGCAGTCGCAGCGGTGGCAGCGTGATCGGTGCCGGAGCGCTCGGTGCATTGTCCGGTCTGCTGGTCGGCCCGTGCATGACCGCGCCACTGGCGGGTGTCTTACTGTATATCGCGCAGACCGGCAACGCGCTGCACGGTGGTTTGATTCTGTTTTCGCTGGGCATCGGCATCGGTGTGCCGCTGCTGTTGCTGGTGACCGTTGGCAATGGCTTCCTGCCCAAACCCGGTGCGTGGATGAACCTGCTCAAAGGCGTGTTCGGATTCTTCTTCCTCGCCACTGCGCTGGTGATGTTGCGCCCGGTGCTGGATGCGTCGTTATGGCTGGGCCTGTGCGGCGCGCTGCTGTTGATCGCCGCGTTCTGCGCCTGGAAACAGTCCGAAGGTTTTGGCCGCGTTGCGCAGTTGTTCGGCGCCAGTTCGCTGCTGCTCGGGCTGTGGGGCAGTTTTCTGGTGATTGGTGCGGCGGGCGGCAGCGATGATCCGTATCAACCGTTGCAGGTCTACAGTGCCGGCCGCGCTGGCGCCGCCGCGCCTTCGGGTCATGAAGCGTTCACCACGATCAAGGAGCCGGCGGCGCTGCAACGCGAACTCGATGCCGCCAAGGCTCAGGGTCAGTGGGTGCTGCTCGATTACTACGCCGACTGGTGCAAGTCTTGCCTGATCATGGAGAAGCAGGTGTTCGGTAAGGACAACGTGATGCAGGCGTTGAGCAACGTGCGCCTGCTCAGGCTTGATGTCACCGACGACAATGCCGCCAGCGCTGAACTGCTCAGCCGCTACAAAGTGCCGGGACCGCCGACGTTCATCTGGATCGGTGCTGATGGTCTGGAGCGCCGCAGCCAGCGCATCACCGGCGAAGTCGACGCCGAGACGTTCCTGCAACACTGGACTGCCACCCGAGATGCCCATTAATGCTGACTTTCACCCTCGGCACCTTTGCCATCGCGCTTAACCACCTGCTGCTGATCAGTGCCCTGGCGCTGGCGACCTTTGTCGGCTGGCGGGTGGCCAAGCGTGGCGGTGATAACCCCGAGTCAGCATTGTTCAGCCTGTTTCTGCTGGGCATGCTCGCGGCGCGAATTGCCTTTGTGCTGCTGTACTGGTCGCACTATCGCAATGACCCGTGGCAGATCATCGATTTGCGCGACGGTGGTTTCCTCGCCTGGCCGGGGGTGATCGTGCTGTTGCTGGTCGCCCTGTATCGCGGCTGGCGGCGTCCAGGGCTGCGTCGCCCGTTGGGTTTTGGCGTGGCCAGCGGCGTGGCGTTCTGGCTGTTGGCGACGTTGTCGTTAAACCTCTACGAACAAGGCACCCGACTGCCGGACATCTCTCTGCGCAACGCGGCCGGGGAAACCATCCAGCTCAGCGATTATCAGGGCGGCCCGCTGGTAATCAACCTGTGGGCGACCTGGTGCCCGCCGTGCCGGCGCGAGATGCCGGTGCTGGAAAGCGCTCAGCAACAACGCCCGGATCTGACCTTCCTGTTCGTCAATCAGGCCGAAAGCATGCAGAGCGTGGCGACGTTTCTCGAAACCCAGGGCCTGAGCCTCAATAACGTGCTGTTCGACCGCAGTGGTCGGCTGGGTCAGGCCGTCGGTTCCATGGCATTGCCGACTACGCTGTTCTATAGCCCTGACGGTCGGCTGCTGACCAGCCACCTGGGTGAGCTGTCCAACGCCAGCCTGGCGCGCGCGCTGGAAAACTTCGCCACCCCAACCCCGAATTCGAACCCGGCCACTGCACCGGCCACCTCTGCAAGGAAACTGCCATGCCCCGCCTCCGCCACCTGCTGACGCTGACTCTGGGCACCGCCCTGCTGCACTTGCCGTCGGTGCAGGCTGCTGAAGAACTGCCCGCGGCGATCAAGCAGATCGAAGCCAAAGGCGCGAAAATCGTCGGCCAGTTCGACGCCCCCGATGGCCTGCGCGGGTATGCGGCGCAGTATCAGAATCGCGGCATGGCGCTGTACCTGACCCCGGATGGCAAACACGTGTTGCTGGGCAATCTGTACGACGCCGACGGTAAAGACCTGAGCAGCGAGCCACTGCAAAAACTGGTCTATGCGCCGATGGCCAAGGAAGTCTGGGCCAAATTCGAGGCGAGCAACTGGATTCAGGACGGCAACAAGGATGCACCGCGCACGGTGTACCTGTTCAGCGATCCGAACTGCCCGTACTGCAACATGTTCTGGGAACAGGCACGGCCATGGGTCAAGGCCGGCAAGGTGCAACTGCGGCACATCATGGTTGGCATCATCCGCGAGGACAGCCCGGGCAAATCCGCCGCGTTGCTGGCCGCGAAAGATCCGGCCAAGGCCCTGGAGGATCACGAAAAAGCAGGCAAGGGCAGCTCGCTCAAAGCGCTGAAAGACATTCCGGCGGCCGTGCAGACCAAACTGGCAGCGAACATGCAGTTGATGGAAGACCTGGATTTGCAGGCGACGCCGGCGATTTTCTACATGGATGACAAGGGTGAGTTGCAACAGCAACAAGGCGCGCCTTCGCCGGACAAGTTGGTGAAGATTCTCGGCCCCAAGTAACGATTACTGGCTCCCGCCTCAGTGCGGGAGCCATCAATATTCGCTTCGGCCGATAATGTCCTCCAGATACTCCGTTGTCCCCTGCTCTTTCAGGAACGTCGTAACCTCAGCTATCCACTGTTGATCCGACGCGATGCCCGCCCAGGCGTGCGTACCCGCCCAGTGATAGGGACGATCATCAAAGGTGCTGATCAGCGCCTGATTCAATGTTCGCACATCAAAATCCGGATTTTTTGCGCTTTGCATCATCAGTGAGCTGAACACTCGCTGTTGTGTGTCTTCGCACAATTTGACCTGCCGGGCCTCTGTGGAGCTCAAAACGATAAAGTCGGGCTTGATGCCCTCGTCGAGCGCTGCCTGCAACCGGTAGTGGCCATCGATGATCACGTACGAGCACAACGCGCCCACATACCAGAGCAAGATGGGCGGCAAGCTGCCTTCACTGGCTTTTTTACGCCACCATTTCATCCGGCCTGCCAATGGATCCACCGTGTGCAAGCCGATCAGATGACCCAGATCCCAATCGAGCCAATGCACGGTTTGCGGCTGCACATTGTCGAGAATGCCGTCACCGCGCGCGTACCATTTCGGCAAATGGCTGGAAGCTTCTGCAGGCGTTGAGAAATACCAGCCCTTTGCGCCTTCGCCGTAGGTATAGCGGGCAGCAGCGGGCAGCAGAGGACGCGCCACCCAATGGCCGGGATAGAGAAAGTCCGCCTGATTATCCATCAACCTGTTGATGAAATAACGGCACCAGTGGCGGATGCGCTCATCAGGGGGTAAATCAAAATGTTCCTGAACGTCAGCCGCACCAATGGCAGGAACCGGTGACGAGTCCAGTTGAGTGGACTGCGGATTGCGAACCAGCCACGCACCGTAATACGAGGTGGCGATGGTGCCCCAAAACAACGGGATGTCGTTGAGCATCAGCTTCATCCGACCGTTGTTACCGCTCTGCAGATGCAGCGGAGGTTTGGCTGATTTCGCTCGTTTGACTTCAACGCTCAAGCCGGCCCACTTGTCCTCAAGATCCTTGAGATCGCGCCAGTAAAATTGCTCCACATCAGTCCCTTAATGATTGTCTTTGCGGGCGGCAGTATCTCAGATTTCAGCTTTGCGGTGCCTGGGCTGGCCCCATCGGCGGATCTGCGCGCGAAGCCGGCTCGCTCCTGCTTTTAGCCGCGCGTCCTCAGTCAGGGTGCGGTCGAGTATCGGAGCGAGCTTGCCCGCGAAGTGCAATTACCCGGTAATTCGGTTGCGCTCGCTGAGGAAGGTAAGCAACGCCTCGGTGACAAACTGCGGATTCTCCAGATTGGAGATATGCCCCGCTTCCGGCACCAACACCCACGGGCAACCGATCAACTCAGCCATTTCCTGCGCTTCCGACGGTGGTCGCGGCTTGTCCTGATCGCCGCACATTACCAGCGTGGTCGCCGCATTCAACTTGCCCAACCGTGGCAACAAGTCATCACGGCCAAAGGTGATTCGCCCCATCGGCACGATGCTTTCGCGCAGCCGATCCGAAGAGTACGCCGCCAGTTTCGCGCGGAAATCCTGATACAGCGCCGACTGCGGATCGATCCCCGGACGGAAGAAAATCGGCACAACGATATCCAGTAGTTGCTCGGAGATTTCGCCGGTTTCCTCAATTTGCTTGAACAGCGAGAAGTAATACTGACGGGTGGGTTCAGGTTCGACGCCAACGTAGGTGTCCATCAATACCAGACCGTTGATCCGTTGCGGTGCCGACAACGCCAGACGCACGCCCCACATGCCGCCGACCGACAGGCCAATCAGGGTGACACGTTCGATATCCAGATGATCGAGCAGAGCCTGCGCCTGACTGGCAATGTCATCCAGTGATGTCGTGCCTTCAGGCAACCGTCCCGACTCACCGTGGCCCCACAGATCCAGCGCAATCACCCGATAGTGCGGCGATAACGCGGCGATCTGCGGCGCCCACATGGCCTGATCCCACAGATAACTGCCGGCCAGCAAAACTGCCGGACCAGTGCCTTGATCAATGTAATGCAGCGCTTGTCCGTCAACCGTGAAAAAAGGCATCGACCACCCCCGCGACAAAAAAGAGAACCGGCAGACTGAGCTGCCGGTTCTTTATCGTCAACCTTGGAAATGTACATGAATGTACCGGCCTCATCGCGAGCAGGCTCACTCCTACATTTTGGAATGCGTTCCCCTGTAGGAGTGAGCCTGCTCGCGATGAGGCCATTGCAGGCGCTAAGGAACTAGAAGCCCTCCAGCTCCGCCATCAGATCATTCAACCGATCAACCTTCTCCTCGGTGATATCACTCGCCGCCAATCCATCGACGTACTCAGCCAACTCCTCCACCGTGCTGCACTCGAACATCGCCCGCAGCGGCACATCGCGTTGCAGGGTTTTCTGCACCCGCGAGGCGATCTGCGTGGCCAGCAACGAATGCCCGCCCAGCTCGAAGAAGTTGTCGCGTACACCGACCTTTTCGACCTTCAGCACCTCGGCCCAAATATCAGCCAACGTCTGTTCAAGATCATTGCGCGGGGCCAGATAATCCTGGCTCTGCAACAGGCCGATCTCCAGCGCCGGGAGGGCCTTGCGGTCGAGCTTGCCGTTGGCATTCAGCGGCATTTGCTCGAGCCACAACCAGTGCAGCGGCACCATGTACTCTGGCAGTTCGGCGCGCAGGCGCTGCTTGATCCGCTCCAGGCGTTCGCTCGGATTGAGTGCTGAATCGGCCGCAACCAGATAACCGACCAAGTGTTTACCGTTGACGCCCTCCTGCACAGCGACCGCGCCATCGCGCACTTCCGGCTGTTCATGCAGGCGCGCTTCGATCTCACCCAGCTCGATGCGATAACCGCGAATCTTCACTTGGTGATCGACCCGGCCGACGTACTCCAGCACACCGTCACTGCGACGCCGCGCCAAGTCACCGGTGCGATACAGACGCTCGCCCGGCGCACCGAACGGGTTTGGTACAAACACCGGCGCCGTACGCAACGGATCGCTGACATAACCGCGCCCGACGCCGGTCCCGGCAACACACAACTCACCCACTGCGCCCAACGGCACCAGTTCCAGCGCGCCATCGACCAGGTACAGCAAGTTGTTGTCGGTCGGCGTGCCGATCGGCAGGTAACTGCCGCGCGTCGAGGCCATGTCGACGCGGAAGAACGCCACGTCGTCCGAGCACTCCGCCGGGCCGTACGCATTGACCAAACCAATGTCCGGATAACGCAGCAGCCATTGGTGCGCCAGCTCCGGCGGCATTGCTTCACCGGTCGGCAGCATCCAGCGCAAGCCATCAAGACTCAGGCGCTCCGAGGCGAGCATGCCCTGAATCAACGAGGGCACACTCTCCAGCACGGTGATGCCCTGCGCTTGCACATGCACCAGCAAACCTTGCGGATCGTGGGCGATGGTGTTCGGCACGATGTCCACTCGCGCTCCGAACAACGGCGCGGCAAGGAACTGCCAGACCGAAATATCGAAGCTTTGCGAAGCGGTCTGTGCAATCACATCGGCATCACTCAGATCCAAGTACGGCACCTTGCTCAACTGGTTATTGAGCATCCCGCGCTGCTCGACCATCACGCCTTTCGGCAGGCCGGTGGAGCCCGAGGTGTAGATCACGTAGGCGAGGTTGTCCGGGCCGCTGTAAATGCCCAGGTTCTGCGCCGAAGTCGCTGCCGCCTGAATCTCCTCCCACACCAGCAAGCGCGGGCGATTGGCGCAGCTGAATTCATCCAGCAAAGTCTGCGCTTGTTCAAAGCATGCTTTGGAGCAGACCAGCACCGGCGTGCGACTCAGCTCGATGATGCGTTGCAGACGCTGGCTCGGCAGGCCCGGATCCAGCGGCAGATAACCCGCGCCGGCCTTGAAGCTACCGATGATCATGCCGAGAAGATCAAGGTTACGTTCGCCGAGCAAGGCCACCGGTTGATCCATCTGCACACCGGCGGCGATCAGTGCATGACCGAGACGGTTGGCGTTGTGGTTCAGCTCGACGTAGCTCTGTTGTTGATCAAGGCACGTAGCGGCAATCCGTTGCGGATGCGCAGCGACCTGCGCTTCGAACAGCGCAACGTAGCTTTGCTCCAGCGGATAATCGTGGGCACTCTGGTTGCAACCGTGCAGCAGGAAGTCCTGTTCCTCTGTGCCTAGCAGCGGCAGATCGGCCATGTCGCCATGGAAGCCATCGACCAGCGCCAGCAGCAGACGTTTGAACTCGCCGAGCATGCGTTCGATGGTCGATTCGTCGAAATAACGCTGGTCATACGACAGGTGCAGACCGAGGTCATCGCCTGGGTAACACACCGCCGTCAGCGGGAAGTTGGTGTGCGTACGGCCCGAGTCCGAAGTCGCATTCAAGCTCTGCGCATGATCGAGTACCGAAACTTCCACCGGGGCGTTTTCGAAGACAAACAGGCTGTCGAACAGCGGCTGGCCTTTCGGCAATTCGCTCTGTTCCTGGATGTTCACCAGCGGCAGGTATTCGTACTCGCGCAGTTGCATGTTGCTGTCGAGCAAACCACTGAGCCACTGACGCACGCTGCTGCGCTGATCGTCCTCAGGCATTTTCACCCGCAGCGCGATGCTGTTGATGAACAGGCCGACAGTTCGCTGCATTTCCGGCATGTCCACCGGGCGCCCGGCCACGGTCACACCGAAGAGCACGTCACGATCGCCGCTCAGGCGCCGCAGGACCAAGGCCCACGCCGCTTGGGCGAAGGTGTTGATGGTCAGTTGATGGGCCTGCGCCAGTTCCCGCAGACGCGCCCCGTCCTCGACTTTGAGGCGGGTGTAGCGGTCGCCGACGACCATGCCGCCGCTTTCACCGGCATGTTCACGCAGGAATGGACGGTCGCTCGGGATCGGCGTGGTGCGCTCAAACCCTTGCAGATTGTGCTGCCACCACTGCCGCGCCTCGGCCAGGCTCTGACGTTGCAGCCAGCCAATGTAATCACGATAACGCGGCGGCACGGCGAGTTGCGTTTCACGGTCCTCACCCAGTGCGGTGTAAATCTCGAAGAAGTCGTTCATCAGCAACGAGCGGCACCAGGCATCGATGAGGATGTGGTGGTTGCTCATCATGAACCAGTAACGCGCCGCGCCGACCTTGATCAGGCGCAAGTGGAACGGCGCCTGATTGAGCAGATCGAAACCGGCCTCGCGCTCGCTTTTCAGCAGGGCTTGCAGCTTCGGTTCCTGCTCGTTTTCAGCAATGGCGCTCCAGTCCAGATATTCGATTGGCGTACGACCCGGCGTATGAATCACTTGCAGCATGTCTTCGCCGACGTTCCAGCAGAACGAGGCTCGCAGCGCTTCGTGACGGGCGACCACCGCTTGCCAGGCCTCAGCGAAACGCTGCGGGTCGAGTTCGCTGTTGATGCGGTAGCGATCCTGCATGTAGTACAGGCCAGTGCCCGGTTCGAGCAAGGTGTGCAGCAACATGCCTTCCTGCATCGGCGTCAGCGGATAAACGTCTTCGATGTGCGCGGCCGGCACCGGCAAGGCATCGAGTTGCGCCTGAGTCAGTCTGGCCAGCGGGAAGTCCGATGGCGTCAGGCCGCCGGCCTCGTCTTGCAGGCAATGGGTGATCAGGCTTTGCAGTTCACCAAGGTAGGCGTCGGCCAGATCGTTGATGGTTTGCGCGTCATAACGCTCGGCGCTGAAGGTCCAGCGCAGGAGCAATTCACCGCCGTAAACCTGGCTGTCGATGCTCAACTCGTTGGGCAATGGCGCCTGCGGATCGTGGGCGCCACCGACCGGCTCGTCCAGCGGACGGAACAGCGCATCACTGCCGAAGCTCTGGTCGAACTGGCCGAGGTAGTTGAAGGTGACCGGCGCATGCGGCAGCGCGGCCATGCTGCGCTGGCTGAGGTCATCGGCGAGATAACGCAGCACGCCATAACCGAGGCCTTTGTGCGGCACCGCGCGCAGTTGCTCCTTGATTGCCTTGATCGAAGCGCCCTGCCCCGCAGCTTCTTCGATGTTGTGCGGGGTCAGACGCAGCGGGTAAGCGCTGGTGAACCAGCCGACGGTGCGGGTCAGGTCGATCTCGTCGAACAGGGTTTCGCGGCCGTGACCTTCCAGTTGAATCAGCGCCGACGGTTGACCGCTCCAGCGGCACAACACTCGGGCCAACGCCGTCAGCAGCAGGTCATTGACCTGCGTGCGATAGGCCGCCGGAGCCTGTTGCAATAACTGTTTGGTGTGCTCGGCATCGAGGCGCACGCTGACGGTTTGTGCGTGACGATTCTGCTGGCCGCCCTGTGGATTTTCGCAGGGCAGATCAGCGTTCGGCCCGGCCAGTTGGGTCTGCCACCAGTCGAGTTCTTCGCGCAGTGATTCGCTGCCGGCGTAGGCCTGCAAACGCGCAGCCCAGTCCTTGAAAGAGCTGGTTTTCGCCGGCAGTTTTACCGCTTGTTCGGCGTCGAGTTGGCGATACACGGTTTGCAGATCGTCGAGCAAAACGCGCCACGACACGCCGTCGACCACCAAGTGATGAATCGCGATGAACAGGCGTTGCTGAACTTCAGGGCCGTCAACCAGCAGGGCACGCAACAACGGACCTTGCGCAAGATTCAAGCTGCGTTGGGCATCAGCGAACAGCGCTTCGCACTTGTCCATCGATGCGACGCGTACTTGCCAGAGAACAGCAACGTCGGACACCGGTTGATGCGTGGCTTGCCACTCAGCATTGGCCTCGGTGAAGCGCAGACGCAAGGCGTCATGCTGCTCAATCACCGCCAGCAGCGCCTGCTCCAGACGATGCGGTTCCAGCGCCACAGTTGGCTCCAGCAACAACGCCTGGTTCCAGTGCTGACGTTCAGGGATTTCTGTGTCGAAGAACCAATGTTGAATCGGCGTCAGGGCCGATTCGCCAGCCACCAGGCCCTGCTCGGCCGTCACCTGCTCGGTACGACTGGCTACAGCGGCCAAAGTCTGTACGGTCTGATGCTGGAACAGATCACGCGGGCTGAAATGAATACTTTGCTGACGCGCACGGCTGACCACTTGAATCGACAGAATCGAATCGCCGCCGAGTTCGAAGAAGTTGTCGTTGAGGCCGACCTGTTCGACGTTGAGCACCTCGCACCAGATCTGCGCCAGGGTCTGCTCCAGTTCGTTACTCGGCGCGACGTAGTCCTGACGATTCAACTCAGGATCCGGCGCCGGCAAGGCGCGGCGGTCGAGTTTGCCGTTGGCGGTCAGCGGCATGCTCGCCAGCAGAATCAGGTGGGTCGGCACCATGTAATCCGGCAGTTGTGCCTTGAGGTGCGCCTTGAGGGCGTCGCGCAGTTCAGCCTGACGGGCTTCACTTTGCTCAGCAACTTCGGTGACCAGATAGCCAACCAGTTGTTTGCCGCTCGGGGCATCCAGTGCGAGCACCACGGCTTCACGGATCGAATCGTGATCAAGCAGACGCGTTTCGATTTCGCCCAGTTCGATACGGAATCCACGGATTTTCACCTGATGGTCGATTCGTCCCAAATATTCCACCAAACCATCGGCACGCTGGCGCACCAGGTCACCGGTGCGATACATGCGCCCGCCATCGGTGGCGAACGGGTCAGCGACAAAACGCTCGGCGGTAATGCCCGGACGGTCGTGATACGCCTGCGCCAGACCGGCCCCACCGACGAACAACTCACCGGTCGCACCTTGCGGTACCAATGCCAAATCGGCGTCGAGAATGTACGCGACACGCGCGCCAATCACGCTGCCAATCGGCACGCTGCCGGCGCCCTCGTCCAGCACCTCCGGCGCCAGACTGGCCAGCGGCATGACCACGGTTTCGGTCGGGCCGTAAGCGTTGAAGAACATCGCCGGTTTGAACGCCGCGCGAATCCGTTGCAGGTGTTCACCGGTCAGCGCTTCGCCGCCGGTAATGATCATCCGCACCGGCAAGATTTCGTTTTGCGTTGAGAGGAACTGCGCCAACTGGCTGCCGTAGCTCGGGGTGAAACCAAGCACGTTGATTTTATACGTGCGGATCAAACCGCAGATTTCTTCCGCGTCCCACTGACCCTGCGCACGCAACACCACCTGCGCGCCACTGAGCAACGGCACCAACAGACGCTCGGTCGCCGCGTCGAAGTTGATCGAATAGAAATGCAGTTCGCAGTCGTCCGGGCGCATGCCGAAACGTTCGATCACGGCTTGGCAGTGCATAGCAATTTCACCGTGGGAGACCACCACGCCTTTCGGTTTACCGGTCGAACCCGAGGTGTAAATCAGGTACGCCTGATGCTGCGGCAGACTGATAAACGGCAGCTCGCTGGCCGGGTAAGCGGCGAGTGCCGCGCTGTCGTCTTCCAGACACCAGCGCGCCACACTTGGCGGCAGATCGCCGAGAGCTTTGAACATGGCGCGATCACTGAGCAGCAGGCCGATGCGGCTGTCTTCGATCATGTAATGCAGACGGTCGAGCGGGTATTCCGGGTCTAGCGGCACGTACGCACCGCCGGCCTTGAGAATCGCCAGCAGGCCGATGACCATTTCCAGCGAACGCTCCAGCGCCAGGCCAACGCGCACTTGCGGGCCGACACCGCGCTCACGCAAGGCCCAGGCCAGACGATTGGCGCGGGCGTCGAGTTCGGCGTAGTTCAGGGTCTGCCCGGCGAAGGTCAGGGCCGGCGCGTCTTTGCGCGCCAGCGCCTGTTCGGCGAACAGGTGATGGATGCACTGATCGAGACGATGCTCACCCGACTCGATGCCGAGGCTATCGAGCAGGTGCTGTTGCTCAGGCGCATCGAGCAGCGGCAATTCACTGAGGCGCTGTTGCGGATCGGCGATCAGCGCTTCGAGCAGATTGCGCCAATGCTTGGCCATGCGCGCGATGGTCGGCTCGTCGAACAGATCGGTGCTGTAAGTCAGGCAGCAACCGAGGCGATGGTCGAGGTCGGTGACTTCCAGGTTGAGGTCGAACTTGGTCGCTCGTGCATCGTTGGCCAGGTACTCGACGGTCATGCCAGCGAGCATGCGGCTCTGCTGGAATTCCCAGCGCTGCACGTTGCACATCACCTGAAACAGCGGGTTGTACGCAGCGCTGCGCGGCGGTTGCAAGGCTTCAACCAGATGATCGAATGGCAGATCCTGATGCGACTGGCCTTCGATCACGGTGTGACGCACCTGCTCGAAGAGTTCGCCGACCGACATCATGCCGTCGAGCTGGCAACGTAGCACTTGGGTGTTGAGGAATGCACCGATCAGCCCTTCACTTTCCGGGCGAATGCGGTTGGCCACCGGCGCGCCAATGCGCAGATCAGTCTGGCCGCTATAGCGGTAAAGCAGCGTCGCGAGTGCGGCGGTCATGGTCATGAACAGGGTCAGACCGTTTTGCGCGTTGAACGCACGAACCCGCGCGGCGAGTTCGTCGCTAAGGTCGAAACGGAACAGCTCACCCTGATGGCTTTGCACTGGGGGACGCGGACGGTCACCCGGCAATTCCAGCAGCGGATGTTCACGACCGAGTTGCGCGGTCCAGTAGTCGAGTTGGCGCTGACGCTCGCCGGATTCCAGCCAGTTGCGTTGCCAGACGCTGTAGTCGAGGTACTGCACCGGCAGCGGCTCAAGCGGCGAATCACGGTCATCGACAAAGGCTTCGTACAGCGCACTGAGTTCTCGGGCGAAAATATCCATCGCCCAGCCTTCGGTGACGATGTGGTGCAGAGTCAGGACAAAGTAATGTTCGTGCTCGGCAGTCTTCACCAGACAGGCGCGCAGCAGCGGGCCGGTTTCCAGATCGAACGGCAGATGAGCTTCGTCATCGGCCAGTTGCTGAACCTTTTGCTCACGCACATCGGCGGCAAGTTTTGAAAAATCCTTCCAACCCATGCGCACACCGGTTTCGCCATGCACCTGCTGACGGGCGACGCCGTCGACGCTCGGGAACGTGGTGCGCAGGGTTTCGTGGCGCAGGATCAGCGCTTGCAACGCCGCCTCGAAACACTCGACATGCAACACGCCGCGCAGGCGCGCCATGCCGCCAACGTTGTACGCCGGGCTGTCCGGCTCCATCTGCCAGAGGAACCACATGCGCTGTTGCGAGTACGACAACGGCACCGGTTGGCTGCGATCGACCTTGTCGATCGGTGGCTGTTTGTTCGTGCGACCGCTGGCCTGGATCAGGTGGATCTGTTCGGCAAAATCACCGAGTTCGCTGTGTTCGAACAAGGCGCGCAACGGCAGCTCGACGTCGCAGGCCTGACGAGTACGCGAGATGATTTGCGTGGCCAGCAGCGAGTGGCCACCAAGGGCGAAGAAGTCGTCGCGCAGACCGACTTGAGGCAGACCGAGCACTTCGCGCCAGATAGCGGCGATCTGCTGTTCAAGTGCAGTGACCGGTTCGACGTGTTCACGCACTTGCCATTGCGGCTCGGGCAAGGCGCGGCGGTCGAGTTTGCCGCTGGGGCTGAGTGGCATGGCGTCGAGACGCATCAGTTGCGCCGGGACCATGTATTCCGGCAGCTCGGCGGCCAGCGCGGTTTTCAGGCGAGTGTTTTGTTCGTCGTGATCTTCGCTGGCATCGGTGGCGGTGAAGTAGCCGATCAATTGCGCGCCGGCAGCGGTTTCACGCACCAGGACCACGGCTTGGGCGACGCCGTCCTGGGCGAGCAAGCGTGCTTCGATTTCTTCCGGTTCGACGCGAAAGCCACGCAGTTTGACTTGCTGATCGAGACGGCCGAGGTATTCGATCACGCCATCGGAGGTCCAGCGCGCGCGGTCGCCGGTGCGGTACAACCGCGCGCCCTGCTCGCCCAATGGATCGACCACAAAACGTTCAGCGGTCATCGATGGACGACCAAGGTAACCACGAGCCAGGCCGATACCGCTGATGCACAACTCACCCGGCACGCCTGCCGGCACTGGATTGAGATCGGCGTCGAGCACGCGGCAGATCACGTTGCCCAGCGGACGACCAATCGGCGAGCGCTCACCATCGGCAGTGGTGCAATGCCAGTGGGTGACGTTGATCGCGGTTTCGGTCGGGCCGTAACGGTTGTGCAGTTGCACCGCTGGCAGTTGCGCGAGGACGCGGTTGCGCAGTTCGGCTGGCAGCGCTTCGCCGCCGGAGAACACCCGGCGCAGGCTGGTGCATTCAGTGCTCAGTGGTTCGTCGATGAACAGCGAGAGCAATGGCGGCACAAAGTGCAGCGTGGTCACGCCATAGGCCTGAACCAACTGGGCGATGCGATGCGGATCGCGATGTTCGCCGGGGCCGGCAATCAACAGACGCGCGCCGGTGATCAGTGGCCAGAAGCATTCCCACACCGACACGTCGAAACTGATCGGTGCCTTTTGCATCAGCACATCGGTTTCATCGAGGCGGTAGGTGTTCTGCATCCATTGCAGACGCTCGGCCAGTGCCGCGTGGGTGTTGCCGACGCCTTTCGGTTGGCCGGTGGAACCCGAGGTGTAAATCACGTAAGCGAGGTTGTCGCCGTGCAGGTGCAAGCCCGGTGCCTGGCTCGGCCAGTTTTCCAAGTGCAACGCGTCCATGGCGATGACACTGACGCCATCGCTGGCCGGCAAGCGGCCGAGCAATTCGGTTTGGGTCAGCAGCAGTTCGACGCCGCTGTCGCTGAGCATGTAAGCCAGGCGATCCGCCGGGTAATCCGGGTCCAATGGCACATAGGCGCCGCCGGCCTTGATGATCGCCAGCAGGCCGATCAGCAGTTGCGGCGAACGCTCGGCGGCGATGGCCACGCAGACATCCGGGCCGACGCCTTTGTCGCGCAGATAATGCGCAAGGCGGTTGGCTTGCGTGTGCAGTTCGGCGAAATCGAGGCTGCCACCGTCCCACACCAGCGCGGTGCGTTCCGGGGTCAGGCGCGCCTGTTCATTGAGCAGTTCTGGCAGCCATTGTTGCGCCGGGGTGCATGGCGCAACGCCCCAGTGTTGTTGCTGATCGTGCTCAGTGGCGGTCAGCAGTTGCAGATCACCGATGGCTTGCTCCGGACGTTCGCAGACGTCGCGCAACAGGTTGCTGAAATGCTCGGCCAGACGCTCGATGGTCGCCACATCGAACAGTTCGCTGGCGTAGTCGAACGACAGGGTCAGGCGACCGTTACGGTCTTCTTCGCTGTGCAATTGCAGGTCGAACTTGGCTTCGCGGCTGTGCCACGGCAGTTCTTCGGCGAGCAGACCCGGCAGACGTTTGAGCGCACTCAGATCACGTTGCTGGTGGTTGAACATGACCTGGAACAGACCTTGTTCGCGGGCCTGCGGGAAGGCTTCGAGGAGTTGTTCGAAGGGCAGATCCTGATTCGCCTGGGCACCGAGTGTGGCGTTGCGGGTCTGGGCCAACAGCGCAACGAATGACAGGCGCGAATCGATCTCTGCTCGCAGCACTTGGGTGTTGATGAAGAAGCCGATCAGGCCCTGGGTTTCCAGGCGTGGACGGTTGGCGTTCGGTACGCCGATGCGGATGTCGCGCTGACCGCTGTAGCGATGCAGCAGGCTCTGGAATGCCGCGAGCAACAGCATGAACGGGGTCGATTGCTGAGCCTGTGCCGTGTTACGGATCGCATCGCTGAGGCTCGCGCCCAGACGCACGGAGTGACGTGCGGCGCTGTGAGTTTGTTTGGCGGATCGTGGGTAATCGGTAGCCAGCTCCAGCGCTGGATGCTCGTCGCCCAACTGCGCTTTCCACCAGGCCAGTTGCCGCGCGCTCTCGCCTTGCGCTAGCCATTGACGCTGCCAGCTGCCGTAGTCGGCGTACTGGGTTGGCAATGGCGCGAGGTTGGCTGTCGCTCCTTGCGAAGCAGCGGCGTAAAGGCGCGAGAATTCGTCGATCAATACGTTCAGGGACCAGCCGTCGGCAATGATGTGGTGCAGCGTCACCAGCAATTGGTGATCTTCGTCGTCGAGACGCACCAGCGTCACCCGCAGCAGCGGACCTTTTTCCAGGTCGAACCGGGTGCGTGCTTCGTCTTCGCGGATTTGTTGCGCACGGGCCTCGCGCTCGGGCGCCGGCAAGTCGCTGATGTCGATCAGTTGCAGGTTGAATTCGGTGCCGGCAATCACTTGTTGCAGAGCCACGCCGTCGCGCTCGAAGAAACGCGTGCGCAGGGATTCGTGGCGCTCGATCAGTTGCTGGAAGCTGGCATGCAAGGCGTCTTCGTCCAGTTCGCCGCGCAAACGCAGGGCACCGGGAATGTTATAGGCGCTGCTCTGTGGGTCGAGTTGCCAGGTGATCCACAAACGGTTTTGTGCCAGCGATTGCGGCATCGGCTCGCTGCGCGACAGTGTGGTGATTGCACCTTGGGCGCTGCCGCCGTCCTGCTGCTGTTGCGCAACGGCTGCGGCGAACGCTGACAGGGTCGGTGCTTCGAACAACAGGCGCAGGTTCAGCTCAAGCGCGAGCTCTTCACGCACGCGGGCGACCACTTGCGTAGCGGCGATCGAGTTGCCGCCGAGCAGGAAGAAGTGATCGTCGGCGTTGACCTGTTTGACGTTGAGTTGCTCAGCCCAGATCTTGCCGATCAAGCCCTCAAGTTCTGAGGCGCTGGTGACTGCGCCCTGGCTTTCAGCGGTGCTCGACGGGAACACCGCGTAGCTGTCGAGGCTGCCATCGGCCAGACGATTGCGGCACGCCGAGCGCTGCAATTTGCCACTGGAAGTTTTCGGCAAGGCGCCGGGATTAAGCAGCACCACCACGCTCGGGGCTTCCTGAAAAGCCTCAGCCACGGCTTGGCGAATGGCTTTGATCAACGCCTCCGGCGGGAGGATTTTCTGCACGCTGCGGCTGATTTCCGCCGCAATGCCGATGCCCTCCTCGCCATCCTGATTGACCGCAAATGCAGCGACGCGACCCTTGCGCACCACTTCCACTTCGTTCTCGACCGTTTTTTCGATGTCCTGTGGATACAGGTTGTGGCCGCGCACGATCAGCATGTCTTTCAGGCGTCCGGTGATGAACAGCTCACCGTCGCGCATGAAGCCCAGGTCGCCGGTGCGCAGCCAGGTGCGGCCGGCGTGCTGGACGAAGGTCTTGGCGCTCGCTTCAGGATTGCGCCAGTAGCCGTGGGCGATGCTCGGGCCTGCGGCCCAGACTTCGCCGACCGCGTTGTCGGCGAGTTCGACGAGTGTGTTTGGCTCGACGATCAGCACCGCGTGTTCCGGTTGGCTGATACCACAACTCATGATTGGGCTGCCATCGCCCGGCTCGGCGCGGTTTTGTGCCAGCGCCTGATCGTCCACGCGCAGTGCCGAGATACCGGTGCCGCGCGGGGTGCCGGCGACGAACAGCGTGGCTTCGGCCAAACCGTACGAGGCCATGAAGCTGTGCTCACTGAAACCGCATGCGGCGAACTTCTCGGCGAAGCGCTCCAGGGTGTCGAGACGGATTGGCTCGGAACCAGAATAGGCCACGCGCCAGCGACTCAGATCGAGACGTTCCAGCGCCGACTCGCTGATCCGTTCGCTGCACAAGCGATAGGCGAAGTCCGGTCCGCCGCTGATGGTGCCGCCGTATTCGCTGATCGCTTCCAGCCAGCGCAATGGCCGACCGAGGAAGTACGCCGGCGACATCAGAATGCATGGCACGCCGCTGAAAATTGGCTGCAGCAGACCACCGATCAAACCCATGTCGTGGTACAGCGGCAGCCAGCTGACGATGACATCATCAGGGTTCACGTCGATGCCGAAACCGTGACGGATCAGGAGTTCGTTGGCGACCAGATTGCCGTGGCTGACTTGCACGCCTTTGGGCAGTGCAGTCGAACCGGAGGTGTATTGCAGGAAGGCGATGTGGTCTTGCGGCAGGCTCGGTTCAACCCAGTTTTGCGCCAGTGTCTTGTCGAGAGTGTCGACACACAACAACGGCGGCGCACCCTCGATCTGCTGCAAGGCGTCGCGCAGGTCGGCGCTGGTCAGCAGCAGACGCGGTTCGGCGTCGGCAATGATCGACAGCAAACGCTCCTGATGGTGACGGCGCGCGGATTCCGGCGGATAGGCCGGCACTGCGATCACGCCGGCGTATAGGCAGCCAAAAAATGCCGCGACGTAATCCGGACCGCTGGGAAACAGCAGCACCGCACGGTCGCCGAATTCAGCGTCAGCCTGCAACGCGGCGGCGATCATGCGTGCGCGCTCATCCAGCTGACGATAACTGAGTACCACAGCCTGCTCTTCGTTTTCGGCGAGAAAACGCAAGGCCAGTCGATCCGGCGTCAGGGCCGCGCGGCGCTGGAGGGCTTGGACCAGGGTGCTGGGGAGTTCGAACGCGTCGGTCATGAGGTTTCCTGCCTGAATTCGGCTTGCTAATGGAATCGGGTTTGCTGCGTCACGCCCCTCGAAGGGCATGCAGGGCGCGGTCTGTGCCGACCGCGCAAGGCTGCGGAATGCGGTGTGGCCGGGGTTGTGCACCGGGAACCATTCACCAATGAGAACGGATGACGTCTTGAAATAATTAGTCGGCAGGCTGGATCGCCAATGGGGCCGGGGTGTGGCGGCGTGTCGCAGTTCTCAGAACGCACCTTTGTGGCGCATTACTTCTCTTTCTCAATTGACAATCATTATCATTCAACATAATTTGTCGCTCGATGTGTAGGACGCCCCCATCCCCCAAGGCGTCCCACGAACCTATTTGGCAGCAAGGTGATTTCCATGACGGAACAAGTATCCACAAGCAAGTGCGATTCACCGCTACTTCAGGCATTCGTCGACAATCGACTGATTCTGGTCAAGATTGCAGCCCGCATTACCGGCTGCCGGTCGCGCGCCGAAGATGTGGTGCAGGATGCGTTTTTCCGACTGCAATCGGCGCCACCGATCACGTCGTCGATCAAGGCTCAACTGAGCTATCTGTTCCAGATCGTGCGCAACCTCGCCATCGATCATTACCGCAAACAGGCGCTTGAGCAGAAGTACTCCGGCCCTGAAGAGGAAGGGCTGAATGTGGTCATCCAGGGTGCTTCGCCGGAAACCTCGCATATCAATTTCTCGACCCTGGAAAACATCGCCGACGCGCTGACCGAACTGCCCAGCCGCACGCGCTATGCGTTCGAGATGTACCGGCTGCACGGCGTGCCGCAAAAGGACATCGCCAAGGAACTGGGCGTTTCGCCAACCCTGGTCAACTTCATGATTCGTGATGCACTGGTGCACTGCCGCAAGGTCTCGGGCAGCCGTCAGGATGCGGTAGCCGTGGGTCGTCGCTGAGACCGCGCCGACAGATAAAAAAGATCGCAGCCTTCGGCAGCTCCTACATGGAAATGCATTCCTCTGTAAGAGCTGCCGAAGGCTGCGATCTTTTGCTTTTAAATGACCTCAAGCCAACTTGCAGCGATCAAAAAACCGCTCACGCCCCAGCATCATCAGCGCCGCGCGCTTGTGCGGAAAGTCGAATTCCTTCTCGCAGTGAAAGCACTGATTCTGCATATGGCCGATCATCTTCGCGTTGTCGGCCCGCGGCTCGGCGACCACCCGCTGAGTGCGCGGATCATCAAGAAACAGGTAATGCACCAGCGCCGATAACCAGCTCGCCACTTTATGCGGACCACGGTGCTCTTCCTCGCCGACCAGCATGTGAATACCGCGATCGTAGTTGTCGGCATCGTAGAACGGCGCGATGCGATCTTCCTTGGCCCAGTAGGCTTCGAAATAGGCAAACGGCTGATCATCGAAACAGCCAATCAGCGTCAGCGTATGCGGGTCAGCATCGAGCTTGCTCAGGTATTCGCGATGCTTCTCGAGGCTGCCCTCTTCCTGCCAGAAACTGGCAACGCGCGGGCTGTTCTGCCAGCGGTTGAAGCGCGCCAGGTCTGCTTCGATCTCTACAGTGCGCAGGGAAATCCACGCACCAAGGCGGGCATCGAAACGCCGATACACTTCACCGCGCGGTTTGACTGGCCGCAGCGGATGACGCTTGCCCTGGCTGATGACCATCTGCTGCGGATAACTACCACTCAGCGAAGTGCCGAGCCACGGTTGCGGCAACTGCCAGAACAGCGTGCGCTCGCAGCGATATTCGCCGGCCACTTCGGTGCTCACCAGCAAGCCACTGAGCAAGGCTTCGGTCGGTGGCTGATCGAGTTGCCAGGTCAATTGACGGCACGCCGGATCCCGTGCGAACAGCCAGTAACAGGCTGCCCACAACGCCTGCCCGGGCGGCAACGCAAAACGCTCATCGATCTGGATCGGCCCCTTTGCGTCTCGATCGAGGCGCAAGCGGATCAGCGGTTGTCCGTCCAGGCTCAGGCTCAGACGGTTTTCGCTGACATCAGCGATCAGTTGACTGCCCGCAGGCAAGGCCAGGGAAGTCAGGTCATTCAGATTGGACATGGGTCGGGCTCACGATAATCGTCGACAGTTCAACGATGGGACGTGATCCGGGAGGGAAAATTTAGGCTTTGCCCAGAAATCGCTGCCTCAGTGGTGAGGCACCGGCACTACGGCAATCTTGTACGGATCGAAAATCTTCAGCATTTCACCGTTGTCGCGCAAACCCTGCAACAACTTGCCAAACGCCGCGCCGGTGATCGGCGCGGTCGGACGAAGAATCGCGTAATGGTGATAGACCTGATCGATGCGCTGCGACACCAGCAACTCGTCGCGCACCTTCTCGTTACGCAGCAGGTAATCGAACAGATAGGAACGGGTCACCAAGGCAACATCGGCGCGCCCGCGCAGCACCATCAGCAGGTTGCTGTCGTGGGAATAGGTCAGCGTGGCGTTGTAATTCTGTGCGAGGTATTTCGGGTCAGCGTTGAAGTTGGCGAACTCGTAGTGATAACCGCTGAACATAGCCAGGCGCTTGCCAGTGAGGTCGGCGAAATAATTCTGCTGCCGGCCATCTTCGCGTTGTGCGACGAAAATTTCCGCATCCTCAAGACCCATGTCGACATCTGTGTGGGGAATTTCCTTCCAGCCCCAATCGGGATTCTCGAAAATTGCCATGTCGATCCGGCCCTGCTTGAAGTCACCGAAACGCCGGGGAATCGAGGTGGGCACGAGGACGAACTGATAGTCGCTTTGCAGGCGATTGAGGGCCTCGACCAATTGCGGCAGAAGGCCTGTGTCGGCACCGTTTTCCGGGCGAACGGTGTAAGGCGGAAAATGCGCCGCGCCGACCCGGACCAATTGCGCTGCCTGAGCGGGCAATACCCAAAATGCAGCCAGCGCTGCGAGCATCAAGCCCGCGGCCGTCCGAATTGGCAAAGACTTCAAAACACCCCACTCCCCGAAAAAATACCGATCAATGCATTCAAGCTAGGCGGTTTCGCCCAGTTAGCCAGTTTCCCGGCCCGATAGAAAGTGCTTCAACGCTCTTCGAGGACCAGAATCAACGCCTCGTCGGCCAACTGATCGAGGCTCAAACTGCCGCCGGCACGGAACCAGGTGGTCGTCCAGGACAGTGCGCCAGTGAGGAAACGTCGGGTAATAAATACATCGCCACGGATAAATCCTGCGTCCTTGGCCTCACCCAGCACTTGCAGCCAGATGTCCTCGTAGACATCGCGCAGTGCCAGCACTTGGGTCTGACCTTCTTCGGACAGCGAACGCCACTCATAAACCAGCACCGCCATGGCTTCACCGCTGCCGCCCATGATTGACTGCAGTTCGCAGCGAATCAGCGCCAGCACGCGTTCGCGCACATTGGCCGCATCGGCCAGAGCTGCCCGCATTAACGCGGTGTTGTAGCGGATGGTTTCCTCCATCACCGCCCGGAGGATTTCATCCTTGCTTTTGAAGTGATGAAAAATGCTTCCCGACTGGATGCCGACGGCGCCGGCCAGATCGCGCACCGTGGTACGTTCGTAGCCTTTGTTGCGGAACAGGTGAGCGGCCACTTGCAGCAATTTGCCGCGGGCGCTGTCAGGGTCAGTCAACTGGCCTTCGTCGACCAAATCGCGCATGACCCTCAGGGCTTTTTGCTCGTCCACCCGTTCTCTCCTACAGTCGATCAGTCTGTTGCCCCCTGAAACCGCAGGGTTGCGCGCAATTTAAGCCGCCAGCGGCAACCAAGCAAGCGCTTGGGCAGAAGATAGTCTCAACTGTTTACAAACCAAGCGCTTGCTTGGTAGCCTCCAGACACTTCTGTCGCAGGTTGCTGAGTCGGAGATAAAAATGCCCACCACCGTTCGCATCGGATGCGCCAGTGCATTCTGGGGAGACACCTCGACCGCCGCCGCGCAGTTAGTGGACGGCGGCAAGCTGGATTATCTGGTGTTCGATTACCTGGCCGAGATCACGATGTCGATCATGGCCGGGGCACGCATGAAGGACCCACAGGCGGGGTTTGCCGGCGACTTCATCGACGCGCTGACACCCCTGCTGCCACAACTGGCCGAGCAGAACATCCGCGTGATCAGCAATGCCGGCGGGATCAATCCGCAAGCCTGCGCCGCCGCCCTGCAAGCGGCCTGCGACAAGGCCGGCGTCGCACTGAAAATCGCCGTATTACTGGGCGATGATCTGCAACCACAGCTCAAACAGCTCAGCGGCATCACCGAAATGTTCAGCGGCGCCCCGCTGCCGCCAATGTGCGTGTCGACCAACGCCTACCTTGGCGCGCCGGGCATTGTCGAAGCGCTGCGCCTGGGCGCCGACATTGTCATCACTGGGCGCGTGGTCGACAGCGCGGTGGTCAGTGCGGCGCTGGTGCATGAATTCGGCTGGTCATGGCACGACTACGACAAACTCGCCCAGGCTGCGCTCGCCGGGCACATCATCGAATGCGGCGCGCAATGCACCGGCGGCAATTTCACCGATTGGCGCGAAGTGCCGGATTACGAGCACATCGGCTTTCCGATCGTGGAAGTCAGCGCCGACGGCCAGTTCATCGTCAGCAAACCGCAAGGCTCAGGCGGACTGGTCACCCCGCTGACTGTCGGTGAACAGATGCTGTATGAAATCGGCGATCCGCAGGCGTATCTGTTGCCCGATGTAGTCTGCGATTTCACTGGGGTCAGACTTCAGCAACAAGGCAAGAATGCCGTGCACGTCCACGGCGCCAAAGGCCTGCCACCAAGCGATAAATACAAGGTCAGCGCCACCTACCCGGAAGGGTTTCGTTGCACCGCCAGTTGCCTGATCGCCGGTATCGATGCAGTGGAAAAAGCGCAGCGGGTCAGTCAGGCGATTATCGACAAGACTTCTCAAATGTTCAGCCAGCGCGGCTGGGCGCCCTACAGCGAAATCAACATCGAACTGCTCGGCAGCGAAGCCACCTACGGCCCTCATGGCCAACGCCGCGACAGCCGCGAAGTGGTTATCAAGCTCGCCGTACGTCATCCAGACAAACAGGCGCTGGTACTGTTTTCCCGGGAGATTGCCCAGGCCGCCACCGGCATGGCGCCGGGGCTGACCGGCATCGTCGGCGGGCGGCCAACGGTGTATCCGCTGATTCGTCTGTTTTCATTCCTGATCGATAAAAGCGCCTGCACAGTACAGATCGACATGGCCGGTCAACGTTATCCATGCGCCCTGCCTTCGCTCAGCGCACTCGACAGCGCGGATTTGCCCCTGCCCCATCAGCCGCCCAAACCACAGGGCCGCGCCGATGCCAGTGTGGCGCTGGTGAAACTGGCCGTCGCGCGCTCCGGTGACAAGGGCAATCACAGCAACATTGGCGTGATGCCGCGCAAACCCGAATACCTGCCGTGGATCGCCGAAGCGCTGACCCCGGCCGTGGTTGTCGACTGGATGAGCCACGTACTCGACCCGATCCACGGCCGGGTCGAACGCTGGTATCTGCCCGGCACCCACAGCCTGAATTTTCTATTGGAAAACGCCCTCGGCGGTGGCGGCGTGGCCAGTCTGCGCATCGATCCGCAAGGCAAAGCCTTCGCCCAGCAACTGTTGGAAATCCAGATCCCGGTGCCACAGAGCATCGCCGAACAGCTCGACTAGAGGATTGTTTGCATGGCTTACGCGTCGATTTTCAACGCCGGTCTGTTCAGCGGCCAGACCATCATCGTCACCGGTGGCGGCAGTGGCATCGGTCGCTGCACCGCCCATGAACTGGCGGCCCTCGGCGCCAATGTACTGCTGGTCGGGCGCAAGCCGGAGAAACTGCAAAAGGTCACCGACGAAATCGCCGAGGACGGTGGCCGCGCGCACTGGAAGGCTTGCGATATCCGCGATGAAGAAGCGGTAAAACAACTGGTCAGCGAATTGATTGCTGAACACGGACCGATCCACGGTCTGGTCAACAATGCCGGCGGCCAGTACCCGTCGCCCTTGGCCTCGATCAATCAGAAAGGTTTCGAAACCGTGCTGCGCACCAATCTGGTCGGCGGTTTTCTGATGGCGCGGGAAGTGTTCAACCAGTCGATGAGCAAACACGGCGGCAACATCGTCAACATGCTCGCCGACATGTGGGGCGGCATGCCCGGCATGGGTCACTCTGGCGCGGCGCGGTCGGGCATGGACAACTTCACCAAAACTGCCGCGTTCGAATGGGGTTATGCCGGCGTGCGGGTCAACGCGGTGGCGCCGGGCTGGATTGCCTCCAGCGGCATGGACACTTACGAAGGCGCGTTCAAAGCGGTGATTCCGACCCTGCGCGAACACGTGCCGCTCAAGCGTATTGGTACCGAGTCGGAAGTCAGTGCGGCGATTGTTTTTTTGCTTAGCCCGGCCGCCGCATTTATCAGTGGCAGCACCTTGAAAATCGACGGCGCGGCCAGCCTCGGCAGCCGTGCATGGCCGTTGCACAAGGCGACCCACAGCGAGTCGTTCAACGGTTTCCACCGCGCGTATTTACCCGATGTGCTGAAGGACAAGGAGTAAGCCATGCCGCAGATCCAGTCCCGACTCGACCCGCACAGCGAAGCGTTTGCCCGCAACCGCTCGGCCATGCTCGCGGCGATCGAACATGTGCAGCAACTCGAACAGAGTCTGCTGAACAAGGCCACCGAAGCCAAAGCCAGGTTCGACAAGCGCGGGCAACTGCTGCCCCGTGAGCGCTTGAATCTGTTGCTCGATCCCGGCGCGCCGTTTCTCGAACTGGCCAGCCTCGCCGGCTACAAGTTGCACGACGACAAGGACGGCAGTTCCGCCGGTGGCGGACTGATCGCCGGTATCGGTTACGTCTGCGGCATTCGCGCGATGGTGGTGGCGAACAACAGCGCAATCAAGGGCGGGACGATCTCGCCCACTGGCCTGAAAAAATCCCTGCGCCTGCAACAGATCGCCCAGGAAAACAAACTCCCGGTGATCACCCTCGCCGAAAGTGGCGGCGCCAACCTCAATTACGCGGCGGAGATTTTTGTCGAAGGCGCGCGCAGTTTTGCCAATCAGGCGCGGATGTCGGCAATGGGTTTGCCGCAGATTACCGTGGTGCATGGTTCGGCCACGGCCGGTGGCGCTTATCAGCCGGGGTTGTCGGATTACGTGGTAGTGGTGCGCGGCAAGGCCAAGCTGTTTCTCGCCGGTCCGCCACTGCTGAAAGCGGCCACCGGCGAAGTCGCCACCGATGAAGAACTCGGTGGTGCCGAGATGCACGCGCAGGTCGCTGGAACGGCCGAGTACCTGGCGGAAAACGATGCCGATGGCGTGCGTCAGGTGCGCGAAATTCTCCGTATGCTGCCGTGGAACGAGCAACTGCCGTGGCTGCCGGAGCCACAATACAAAGAGCCGCTCTACCCCATCGATGAATTGCTCGGGCTGATCCCCGACGATCCGAAAAAACCTTACGACGTACGCGAAATCATCGCGCGCATTGCCGACGAATCCTGCTTCGTCGAATTCAAGGGCGAGTTCGATCAGCAAACAGTTTGCGGCCAGCTAAAGATTCAGGGCCGCGCCTGCGGGTTCATCGGCAACAACGGCCCGATCACACCCAACGGCGCGAGCAAAGCGGCGCAGTTCATTCAGTTGTGCGATCAGAGCCAGACGCCGCTGCTGTTCTTTCACAACACCACCGGTTTCATGGTCGGCACCGAATCCGAGCAGCAAGGCGTGATCAAACACGGCTCGAAACTGATTCAAGCGGTAGCCAATGCACGGGTGCCTAAACTGACGATGGTCGTCGGCGGTTCCTACGGTGCCGGCAACTACGCGATGTGTGGGCGTGGTCTCGATCCGCGCTTCATCTTCGCCTGGCCGAACAGCCGCACGGCGGTGATGGGCGGTGCGCAGGCCGGCAAAGTCTTGCGCATCGTTACCGAAGCCAAGCAGTTGAAGGACGGCCTGACGCCAGACCCGAAAATGCTCGACATGCTCGAACAAGTCACCGCGCAGAAACTCGACAGTCAATCCACCGCGCTCTACGGCAGCGCCAATCTGTGGGATGACGGGCTGATCGACCCCCGCGACACGCGCACCCTGCTTGGCTACTTGCTGGACATCTGCCACGAGGCCGACATTCGCAAGCTGCAACCCAATAGCTTCGGCGTCAGCCGGTTCTGACCGCCACGGATCTTACGGAGAACAATAAAAATGATCTTCACCCCGGAACACGAAGCCCTGCGCCGCACCGTCCGCCAGTTCGTCGAGCACGAGATCAATCCGCACGTCGATGAATGGGAAAAGGCCGGACGCTTTCCCATTCACGAAATTTTCCGCAAGGCTGGCGACCTCGGTTTGCTGGGTATTTCCAAACCGGAAAAATTCGGCGGCATGGGCCTCGACTACAGCTATTCGATTGTCGCCGCCGAAGAGTTCGGCACCATCCATTGCGGCGGCATTCCGATGTCGATCGGCGTGCAGACCGACATGTGTACGCCTGCCCTCGCCCGCTTCGGCTCCGATGAACTGCGCGAAGAATTCCTGCGCCCGGCGATCACTGGCGAGCAGGTTGGTTGCATCGGCGTCTCTGAAGTCGGTGCAGGCTCCGACGTCGCCGGGCTGAAAACCACCGCGCGCAAGGACGGCGACGACTATGTGATCAACGGCAGCAAGATGTGGATCACCAACTCGCCGAGCGCCGATTTCATCTGCCTGCTGGCCAACACCTCGGACGACAAACCACACATCAACAAATCGCTGATCATGGTGCCGATGAACACGCCTGGGATCAGCCTCAGCTCGCACCTGGACAAGCTCGGCATGCGCAGCTCGGAAACCGCCCAGGTGTTTTTCGACAACGTGCGCGTGCCGCAGCGCAATCGCATCGGCCATGAAGGCGCCGGATTCATGATGCAGATGCTGCAGTTTCAGGAGGAACGTCTGTTCGGCGCGGCGAACATGATCAAGGGCCTGGAATATTGCGTCGACAGCACCATCGAGTACTGCAAGGAGCGCAAGACCTTCGGCAATCCGCTGATCGACAATCAGGTCATCCACTTCCGCCTCGCCGAATTGCAGACCGAAATCGAATGCCTGCGCGCGCTGGTCTATCAGGCCACCGAGCAATACGTGAAAGGCCAGGACGTCACGCGGCTGGCGTCGATGGCCAAGCTCAAGGCCGGGCGCCTCGGCCGCGAAGTCAGCGACAGCTGCCTGCAATATTGGGGCGGCATGGGTTTCATGTGGGACAACCCGGTGGCCCGCGCCTACCGCGATGTCCGGCTGGTATCGATTGGCGGCGGCGCCGACGAGATCATGCTGGGGATTATCTGCAAACTGATGGGCATCCTCCCGGGGAAAAAGAAATGAGCAGCCTGCCGCAATGCCAGACGCTGTTGCTGGAGCTGCATGGCGGCGTGCTGCACGTCACCCTTAATCGGCCGGACAGTCGTAATGCGATGAGCCTGCAGATGGTCAGCGAACTGCGCGAGGTGCTGGCGGCTGTGCGTGATGACCGCGCTGTTCGGGCGTTGGTGCTCAGCGGTGCCGGCGGGCATTTTTGTGCCGGCGGCGATATCAAGGACATGGCCAACGCCCGCGCTCAGGGCACCGAGGCTTACCGCGATCTGAATCGCGCGTTCGGCGCCCTGCTGGAAGAAGCACAGCACACGCCGCAAGTGCTGATCACCGTGCTGCAAGGCGCGGTGCTCGGTGGTGGTTTCGGTCTGGCCTGTATCAGCGACATCGCGATTGCCGATCATCAAGCGCAATTCGGTTTGCCGGAAACCAGTCTCGGTTTACTGCCGGCGCAGATTGCGCCGTTTGTGGTGCAGCGCATCGGCCTCACCGAAACCCGTCGACTGGCACTGACCGCCGCACGTTTCGATGGGCACCAGGCACGCCGTCTGGGGCTGGTGCATTTCGTCGAGCAGGATGCACAAGCGCTGGCTGAGCGGCTGGATGAGGTGTTGCAACATGTGCTGTGTTGCGCGCCGGAGGCGAATGCCATGACCAAGAAATTGTTGTTGGCGAGTGCCGGGCAGCCTTCAAGTGAATTGCTCGATGAGGCGGCGCAGTGGTTTAGCGAAGCGGTGACAGGCGACGAAGGGATCGAGGGCACCATGGCATTTGTGCAGAAGCGTAAACCTCGGTGGGCCACTTAAAAGCATCGCGAGCAGGCTCACTCCTACAGGGGAAATCCATTCCAAATGTAGGAGTGAGCCTGCTCGCGATGAGGCCATCACATTCACCGCCAAATACTCAGGAAGATCACCATGCCCGCCATCCACAAAATCCTGATCGCCAACCGCGGTGAAATCGCCTGCCGCATCCAGCGCACCGCCCAAGCCTTGGGCTATCGCACCGTCGCCGTCTTCAGCGATGCCGACGCCAAGGCCCTGCACGTTCAGATGGCTGACCAAGCCGTTCGCATTGGTCCGTCCCCCGTTCAACAGTCATACCTCAACATCCCTGCGATCCTCGACGCCGCTCGCCGCAGCGGCGCTGACGCGATCCATCCCGGCTACGGCTTTCTTTCGGAAAACGCCGAATTCGCCCGTGCCTGTGAACAGGCCGGGCTGATCTTCATCGGCCCCAGCGTCGAAGCCATCGAATTGATGGGTAGCAAACGCCAGTCAAAAATCGCCATGCTCGAAGCGGGTGTGCCGTGCATCGCCGGTTATCAAGGTTCCGAACAGGACGACGCCACTCTGCTGCGCGAAGCCGAGCGAATCGGCTACCCACTGATGATCAAGGCCAGTGCCGGCGGTGGTGGGCGCGGCATGCGTCTGCTGCAAAATGCGGCTGATCTGCCGGCGCAACTGCGCACCGCGCGCTCCGAAGCATTGAACGCGTTCGGCAGCGACGAATTGATCCTTGAACAGGCGCTGATCGAACCGCGGCATGTCGAAGTGCAGTTGTTCGGCGATCAGCACGGCAACCTGATCTACCTGGGCGAACGTGACTGCTCAATCCAGCGCCGCCACCAGAAAGTCATCGAAGAAGCGCCCTGCCCGGTGATGACCGCCGAGTTGCGTCAGGCCATGGGTGAAGCGGCATTGAAAGCCGGGCGCGCAGTGAACTATGTTGGCGCTGGCACCGTTGAGTTTCTGCTCGACACACGCGGCCAGTTCTACTTTCTGGAAATGAATACGCGTCTGCAAGTCGAGCACCCGGTAACTGAACTGATTACCGGGCTGGATCTGGTCGCATGGCAATTGCTCGTTGCCGAAGGGCAGCCGTTGCCGCTGACCCAGGATCAGGTTCAGCTCAACGGACATGCCATGGAGGTGCGGCTTTACGCCGAAGATCCCGCGCAAGACTTCCTGCCACAAACCGGCCGAGTGCAAGCCTGGGAACCGGCGCTGCAGCACGGTACGCGAATCGACCATGGTTTGCTTGAAGGGCAATCGGTTAGCCCGTTCTACGACCCGATGCTCGGTAAGCTGATCGCCTGGGGTGCCACTCGCGAGGAAGCCCGACGCAAACTGTTGCGCGCGGTACAGGACACGGTGCTATTGGGTGTACAGAGTAATCAGCGCCTGCTCGCCAGTCTGTTGCAACACCCGCAGTTCATCAGCGGCTACTTCAGTACTGCCTTCATCGCCCGGCACTTCAGTGATCACCCTTGCCTGCACCGCTCCATTCCGGATGCCGAGCAGTTGGCGATCGCAACGGTACTTTTCTATCAAACCAGCGCCCGCAGCCACCGCGCACCACTTAACGGCTGGCGCAATAACGCGAATGTGCCGCTGCATTATCGCCTCGGCCTCGACGATCAGACCTGGACCGTGCAACTGCTCGCTGAGGCACAAGGCGTGTTCAAAGTGCAGATAGCCGAACGCACACTTGAATTGAAACTTATCGATCACGATGCCCAGTCGGTCACGCTGGAAGTTGACGGCCTTCGTCAGCGCCACACCTACCGCCAGAATGACGAGCAACTCTGGTTGTTCTGCCATCCCGGCAGTCTGCGCCTTGAGGATCGAACTCACGCCGTGATCGACAGTCAGACCAGCGTCAGCTCCGGCACCCTGAAAGCCCCCATGGACGGTGCCATCGTCGACGTACTGGTCAGCGAAGGCAGTCCGGTCAGCAAAGGTCAGTTGCTGGTGGTGCTGGAGGCAATGAAAATGGAGCACCCGCTCAAGGCCGGCATCGACGGCGTGCTCAAGCGGGTGCAGGTCAAGGTCGGCGATCAGGTAAAAAATCGTCAGGTTCTGTTACAGGTCGAGTAGTCGCCCACACGCCCGTGCGGGTTTTGACTACGCTCTGAGTTATCAGAACGCGGAAATCAGGAACCCTGCGATGCCTCACTGGCTGGTCATAGATCTGGAAGCCACCACCGATGAGGGTGGCTGGCCAGTCACCGAAATGGAAATTATCGAGATCGGCGCCACCCTGGTCGATCGCGCCGGGCGCGAGCAGGATCACTTCCAGCGTTTCGTCAAACCGACGCGACGGCCGTTGCTTACGCCTTTCTGTCGTGAACTGACACACATCACCCAAGCCAATATCGACTCGGCACAGCCGTTGACTGAGGTCTGGCCGGCGTTCGAACGCTGGCTCGCGCAACATCAGACACGCCTTGAAGGCTGGGCCAGTTGGGGCGATTACGACCGCAAGCAGTTGTTGCAGGAATGGCAGCGTCTGCAAATCGACAGTGGCTTGAGCAAGGTGCCGCACATGAATCTCAAACAACGCTTCGCCAAGGCCCGCCGCCTGGAGCGTCCATTAGGCCTCAACGGTGCGCTGCAATTGGCTGGCATGCAGTTCAGCGGCCAGCAGCACCGGGCGCTGGAAGATGCGCGCAACACCGCGCGGTTGTTGCCACTGGTCTTGCCACTCTAGGGTCAATTCGAGAACTCACCGGACAGACGCCGGGCAGGTGACGGCGCGAAAAGCCTTGTGCATACTGGCCGCCTCCAATTTCTAACCCTTTTCGAGGAATCGCCCATGTTTAAAGTCAACGAGTACTTCGACGGCACCGTCAAGTCGATCGCCTTTGGCACCGCTGAAGGTCCGGCGACCATCGGCGTCATGGCCCCGGGCGAATACGAATTCGGCACCGCTCAGCGTGAAATCATGCATGTGGTTTCCGGCGCACTGACCGTCAAACTGCCCGACAGCAGCGACTGGGAAACCTTCGCCGCCGGCAGCCAGTTCAACGTCCCGGCCAACAGCAAGTTCCAGCTGAAAGTTGCGGTCGACACCGCTTACCTGTGCGAGTACCGCGGCTAAACCCACGGCTTTCACTGCGATAAAAAATGCCCGTGTCCAAGGACACGGGCATTTTCGTTTCAGAGACGGGTTACTCGAGAATCTCCACCGGCATGCCGACTTCGAGTCGGCCATTGTTGTCGTTGACCAGATTCTGGCCGAACATCGCACCATCGGCTTCGGCGCGGTACTTCTGCAAGGTGGCCAGAGGCTCGCGATCGGCACTGCGCTCACCGGTTTGCGGGTCGATGGTGGTGAGGATGCAACGCGAACACGGCTTGACCACGCGAAACTCGACGTCACCGATGCGAATGCGCTTCCAACTGTCTTCGGCATATGCCTCACTGCCTTCGATCACCAGGTTCGGCCGAAAACGCAGCATTTCCAGCGGTCGTCCGACCTTTTGCGCAAGATCCTGCAGGGATGCCGCGCCGATCAACAACAGTGGAAATCCGTCAGCGAACGCAACCTGATCGTCATCCTTGCCGAAGCCTGCCTGGGTGGTCCGGGCGCGATCCAGCGGCACCTGCACCAGCCGGGTCGGCTTGCCGATGAAATCGCTGACCCAGCGCGCCGCCTCATCACCGGCATCCGGCACGCGCAAGGTGTCACGCCAGATCGTCACGCCGCGCAGTTCGGCATCGTTGCCCGGCAAGGCGATTTCGATGGGAGGCTGTTGCGGCGCACTAAGGGTCAGACCGCCCTGCGCATTCCATAGCGCCGACAACTGACTCATCTTCGCTTCAGCGCGCTGGGTCAGAAAGCGGCCGCTGGCCTCGTCCACGAGCATCCAGCGTCGATCGCCATCAAGCCCCAGCTTGTCGAGATCAACACTTTGCAGCACATCGACTTTGCCGGATTTCAACGGGTAACGATAAAGCGCGCTCAGACGCAGCATGGCCAGCTCCCTGAAGGGTAAAAACGCCACCCTATACGAGCTTGATCAGGAATCAAAGAGCAATAACTGTAGGAGTGAGCCTGCTCGCGATAGCGGTGTGTCAGGTAATGATTCGGGGCTGACACACCGCGATCGCGAGCAGGCTCACTCCTACAATGGGTGTGTGATCAGGCCGGAACTTCGTCGAGCATCAGACGCTGGCGAACGACGTCGACCAGTTTGTCCGGCTGGAATTTGGAGAGGAAGTTGTCGCAGCCGACCTTCTTCACCATCGAGTCGTTGAAGCTACCGGACAGCGAGGTATGCAGCACCACGTACAAGCCACGCAGACGCGGATCGTTACGAATTTCGGTGGTCAGGCGATAGCCGTCCATTTCCGGCATTTCCGCATCGGTGAAGATCATCAGCAGCTTGTCGGTCATGTTCACGCCGGTATCCGCCCAGGCCTTGAGCATGTTCAACGCCTTCAGGCCATCGCTGGCAATGTGCATTTTTACCCCGAGCTGGCCGAGGGTGTCGCGCAATTGCGAAAGTGCCACGTTGGAGTCGTCCACCAACAGCACTTCACGGCCACGGGCGCGCTCGAGCACCGGATCATCGAGTTTTTCACGCGAGACCTTGGCGTTGTACGGGACGATTTCGGCGAGGACTTTCTCGACGTCGATGATTTCCACCAGTTGATCGTCGACCTTGCTGATCGCGGTCAGATAGTGCTGACGCCCGGCGCTGGTCGGCGGCGGCAGAATGGCTTCCCAGTTCATGTTGACGATGCGATCCACACCGCCCACCAGGAAGGCCTGCACCGAGCGGTTGTATTCGGTGACGATGATCGTGCTGTTGGGCCCCGGCACCAACGGACGCATACCGATCGCCTGCGACAGATCGATCACCGGCAAGGTCTGACCGCGCAGATTGACCACTCCGCATACAAACGGGTGACGCTGCGGCATCAAAGTCAGTTTCGGCAGTTGCAGCACTTCCTGAACCTTGAACACGTTGATCGCGAACAACTGACGCCCGGCCAGTCGAAACATGAGAATTTCCAGGCGATTCTCACCCACCAGTTGCGTGCGTTGGTCTACCGTGTCGAGAATGCCGGCCATCAATGACTCCTGGGCTTGTTCTGATGAATTCACTATGTGAGGTTATCGGCGGCAAATCGCAGTTCTTGATTGCCATACCCGACCCCATCAAAAATGCCATGAACAGGCATTGATGTCACATTAACATCATGGTTTACTGGCCCGGTGATTTTCATCTGCTACATTCTCTGCGGCGCGACCTCGGTTTGCACGGTAGGTTCCCGCGCCTAAGGGATTCCCCTAGTAACAATCAGGCCCAACCTGATATTCGCAATATCCAATAGCCATTAATGTGACGCCATTCTCATTGCATGAACGGAGTCAGGCTATTGTGTGCGATCGCAGTTCAGTGGAAACAAGCCCTCTGGAACCTCTCAGTCTGTGCACTTGCACGTCTGGGCGCGATCTCCCGACGATTCACGATCGTCGCCACACACGGCATTCCCTCATCAGACATGACGTTGTGGAGATAAGCATGCCAATGGACCGCAAAGAGTGGGTACAACGCTTCCCCGAATTCCTTGTCGAGGCCGAGCAACTCCTGGCCAAGTCCGAAGAATGCCTCAGCCACCTGCAATTGATCAGCAATGACAAGGACGCCATCGAGTGCATGCTCAGTACTCTGCTGAAACTCGCACGCAGGGCTGAAGCCCTCGCGCTGGAGGCGATTTCCGAGTTTTCCCTGCACATTTACAGTCTGCTCAACCTCAATCAGGAACACGTCGACCTTCACGAACAGGCCCTGCAGGCCTTGCAGGATTGCTTCACATTGATGGCCTGGCAGCTTGAACTGGTCGATCAGCAGACCGGGCAACTGAGTCTGGATGAAAGTGAGCAGGCTTTGCTGCTCGAAGCATTCGCCTTCCAGGTCAGCCAAAGCCGCCATCAGCCGCCCCGCACGGGCAAACGTTTGCCCCAACTGCCCTACTCGGGACAAGCCTGACCCGCACTCGGTACCCGCGCAAGCACTTGGAACACAAGCGTTGAACGTCGCAATTGAATAGTTCATACCTGCCAGCGACAAGTCGAACTAAATAATCACTGAAAGCCGACGCCGATATTTTTGCCGGCCTCAGGGTTTACCTGTGTGCAAACAAGCACAACTTCAGGCAACACTGACATCTATCGAACACAACAAATCGACTTTTCCATTATGGAACTTGCGTCCAATATCACGTATTTCCTGACTCAATGGACATATATAGCAAACGCGACCAACGGTATCTTAAGTGGTATTATGCCGCCCATTAGTTGCTTTCAAATTAGTGGCACAGTGACTTCAGAGATCGCTGTCCACTGATAGTTGGCGGCCAATACGTTTACTGAACCGCGTTGAAATCAATAATATAATTGACAGCATTTTCAGACAGAGACCCGTCAGCCTCCGGCCGGTCTGCCCGCAGCGAACATCCATTGGCTCCATCCGTTATGTACGCCAGCCTCAAGTCAATCACTACATGGCCACCCTCCCGCGAAAATGCTCGCCGGTTCACACTCATACTGTGTGTCGCGGCCACGCTCGGCAGTCTGCTGACCTACGCTCTTTCAACACCACTTTGCCTGGGATTGCTGCTGCTCGAGATCGCTGCTACTGCGTGCGTCTGGGTGCAATATCGACTGTCACGCAAATCAATCAAGTTTCAGCCGCAGGAACTCGCTGACCGCTTGCTGGAAGTCCAGGAAAACGAGCGCCATCGCCTCAGCCGCGAACTGCATGACGATATCGGCCAACTGCTAACGGCCGCCAAACTGCAAAGCGAATGGCTCAAGCGGCGCATGCCCGACGACTTGCAGGAACAATGCACCGCGTTGTGCGACACCCTGGAAGAAACCCTCAACAAGGTGCGCGACGTTTCAGCCATTCTCAACCCACGCCAGTTGACCAGCCTGGGACTTGAAGCCAGCCTGCGTGCGCACCTGCTCAAGACATTGGCCAACACTAACGTGCACTGGAGCCTCGATTGCCAGCAGCGGCTCAATGGCATTCCGGAAGAAATGGCAGTCGCCGCCTTTCGTATTACCCAAGAGGCTGTTACCAATATCCTGCGTCATGCCCAGGCAAAAAATCTGGTGATACGCGTGCAACGTCTGCCCAAAGGTCTGACGTTGCTGATCAGCGATGACGGCCTGGGATTCGCCCCGGCGGCCAACCCCGGTCGTGAAGGACAACGAGGCATGGCCGGGATGGCCGAACGAATCGAGCAACTGGGTGGCACCCTGAACGTCATCAGCGAACCGGGCAAAGGCACTCAAATCGAAGCACTCTTCCCGTGGGCGCCACGCGCACTCGAGCGGGCCAGTACGAATAAGGTTATGCGTTGACTTGCAACTTACTTCTGGTGGATGACCACTCGCTGATCAGGGCCGGCGTGCGCGCTCTGGTGCTGGATATTCCCGGTTACGCGGTGATTGGCGAGGCCAATGACGGTTCGCAGCTGCTCGAAATGGTCGAGCAACTGAATCCGGATATCGTGTTGCTGGATATCTCCATGAAAGAAACCGGTGGCCTGGAAGCCCTGCAACGGCTCAAGCGGGTACGCCCGCAGAGCAAGGTGCTGATCCTGTCGATGCACACCGATCCGGCGCTGATCATGCAGGCGCTGGAATCCGGCGCCCACGGCTACCTGCTCAAGGACACCACAGCGACAGAACTTGAGCATGCACTGGAAGCCTTGCGCAACAACGAGCGCTACCTGAGCCCGGCCATCGCCCATACCGTGATCAATCAAGCCCTGACCCGTAATCAGAAGCAGCAGCCGGAGGCAGCCGACTCGCACAATCTGACCGCGCGCCAACTGGAAATCCTGCGCTTGATCGTGCGCGGAAAATCCACCCGGGAAATCGCCAATGGCCTGGGCCTGAGCATCAAGACTGTCGAGACCCACCGTTCACAGATCATGAAGCGACTGCAAATCTACGACGTGGCGGGTCTGGTGCTGTTCGCCGTGCGTGAGCAGATCATCAGCCTGGACGACTGACCAGCCCGGCGCTGCTCAACAAGGGAGAATGTTCCGGCAAATGCACGCGCAACGCCGCCGGACGCGCCTCGAATCGCATGCTGTCACCTTCGAGCGGTTCGCCATCAAGATTGATGCACAGCCCCTCGGCCACCTTGATTTCGACCCATGGCAAACGGGTGCGAACAAACATGTTGTCGATCCCGAAGCCATCGCTGAGCAGCGTCTTCAAGGTGCCCACCAACTCCTGTGGCGCCGGCAGAATACTGATATCCAGCAAGCCATCATCGGCCAGCGCCTCCGGGCACAACACGTGTCCACCGCCGGCCTGTCGGCCATTGCCGATACCCAGTGCCAACAGCTCGCCACGCCAGTGAAAATCCGGCCCCTGAAGTTCGCCGTAAGCGGCATGCAGCTCGCTGAATCGTGACAAGCCAGTGAACAGATAGGCAGCACCGCCAAGTACTTTTTTCAAGTCCTCGGAGGTATTGGCCGTGACCTGGCTGCCGAAACCACCGGTGGCCATGTTGAGAAAAATCTGCCCGCCCACTTCACCCAGATCGATGGCGCGCGGTGGCACATCGAGCAGCTCAAGGGCTTCGGCAGGCTCCAGTGGTACGCCGGCGGCACGGGAAAAATCGTTGGCAGTGCCCAAAGGCAGGAGTACGAGACTGGCTTTGCCAGGATGCGCGGCGAGCGCTTCGGCGATATCGCGCAAGGTGCCATCGCCGCCCCCGGCAATGATTTTCGTGTAGCCGTCAGCCAAGGCTTGTTCTACCCAGCGCTGTGCGTCCCCTGCCTCCCAGGTCAGACGCACGGCCAGCTCCCAGCCTTGCTTGCGCTTGTCCTCGACGGCGGTGCGTACCGCCTCGTTGAGTGCCTGCTTGCCATGCAGAATCAACAGCGCCCGGCGTTCACTCATAACATCACTCCCAAATTGATCGGTTAAGACATCTTGACCACTGGCGCACGCAAAAAAGCCGTCATACCCGTAATTAATTCAGCCTCCTAGCGCCGGACGTCCTACACAGCGGTACTTTTTCTTACAAAACATGCGGAATCGGCTTAATTGACCCGGTTCGAGCATTGAGTCACCGTGTGTTGGCGGTATCGATTTTCAATCCAACACACAGGGACGTGCATGTAATGAGTGGATACACCCCATGGGCTCTTGCCGGTTCGAGAGCTGGAAAAGGTTGCAAGCAAACAGTTGAAACAATCGGTGGATGCTTCCATGCCTGGTCATGAAGCGAGAATACCCATGAGCCCGGTTGGCCCCATTGTCGAAAGTCGCGCGAATCACAAGTCCGATTTCAAAAACAGCGCCAGAACCACTGGAGAAGTTGATATGGAACCCCGTGTTACCGAGCTGGAAACCCATCTCAAATACCTTCGACGGGACATGGACGAAATTCGCGGTGATGTCCGAACGATCAAACACCGGCTTGCCTACTCGGCGGGTGCAACAGCGGTAGTGCTGGGTTTGCTGGGCTGGGTGGCCAATAGCCGATTCGATCAGCTTGTGACATTGATCAGCAATTAATTGAATCAGTCATTGCAGGCGCCGCCTGAGTCAGCCGACGCCTGCATTTACGAGATAGCGATCAGTCGAGCAAGTCACTCAGCGGGATGAAGACCACTTCGTCTCCGACGCTCAGCGTGCGACCTTCCAGCACTTCGACCAATCCATCTGCCCACGCGGCGCTACGCAGTACACCTGAGCTCTGGTTGCGGTAGACAGTCGCCCGTCCTTGCTCAAGACGGCCTCGCAGGTACTCACGCCGATTGCCTGCCACCGGCCAGTCAAACCCCGCTGGCACGGTGAACTTCAGCGGCTCGACGACCCGAACGCCCTGACGGCGTAACAGATAAGGCCGAGTGAGCAGCGCAAAGGTCACCAGTGTCGACGCAGGGTTGCCTGGCAAGCCAATGACCGGCACGTTGCGGAAATGGCCAAAAGTTAGCGGTTTTCCGGGTTTGATCGCCAGCTTCCAAAGGGCAAGCTCGCCCTCTTCACGCAATGCGACACCCAAAAAATCCGCCTCACCCACCGACACGCCACCGGTGGAAAGAATCAGATCAACATCCTGCAACTCACCCAGACGCGCTCGGGTTGTGGCCAGATCGTCCGGAAGAATACCGGCATCAACTACCTCACAGCCCAGGCGTTGCAGCCAACTGCACAGCAACACTCGATTGCTGTTGTATATCTGTCCCGGCCCCAGGGCCTGGCCCGGCTCGACCAATTCATCGCCAGTGGAAATCACCGCGACACGAACCTTGCGCACGACCTTCAACCCGGCACAGCCCAACGATGCGGCTAATCCCTGCTCTATCGGACCCAGCCGAGTTCCGGCGGGCAGGATCAGTTCACCGACTGTGGTTTCCTGACCTTGCGGGCGAATGTTCTGCCCGGCCTTCATCGGTTCAAGGAAACGCACCCTTTCATCGGTTTGAACCTCAGCGTTTTCCTGCATTTCCACGCAATCAGCGCCCGCGGGCACCGGCGCCCCGGTGAAGATCCGTGCACAGGTGCCCGGCTTCAGCGGTTCGGGGGATTGCCCGGCAAACACCTTCTGACTGACCGGCATCGGTTCGCCCGTCCAGTCGGTCAGATTCAGCGCATAACCGTCCATGGCACTGTTTGGCCAGGGTGGCAGATCCAGCGTCGAAATCAGGTCTTCGCTCAGCACACGCCCCTGAACCTGAGCCAGCGGCAAATACTCATGCTCGACAATCGGCGAGGCCTCGGCCATGTCGAGCAGGCGCTCCAGCGCCAGCTCGACCGGCATCAGCGCTCCGGTCTTGCCCGGCTTACCCACGGGATTCACAAGGCGCTGCCTGCTTCAAATGAGTCACGAAGTTGCACGGACGATGACGCGCGTCCAACTGCTCGCCCAGGATGCCATCCCAACCGGTGCGTACGGCATTGGTCGAACCTGGCAAACAGCACACCAGCGTGCCGTTGGCCAGACCGGCCAGCGCCCGGGACTGAACTGTCGAGGTACCGATATCGGCTACCGAAATCTGCCGGAACAACTCCCCAAACCCGTCGACCTGTTTATCCAGCAGGCAGGCAACCGCTTCCGGCGTGCTGTCACGACCGGTAAATCCGGTACCGCCGGTGATCAGCACGACCTGCACGACATCGTCGGCAATCCAGCTGGCGACTTGCGCGCGAATTTTGTAGAGGTCATCTTTGAGCAAAACCCGCTCCGCCAAACGGTGGCCCGCCGCCGTCAAGCGATCGACGAAGACCTGGCCTGAGGTGTCGGTTTCCAGAGTTCGGGTGTCACTGACTGTCAGCACCGCAATATTGAGCGGCACGAAAGGTACATCAGCCTTGGCTTTCATAGGCTCGTCCAGTTGTAGGAGAAACAGCCCGGTGTTATATCACAGCGCCCTATTTTTTCGCCGCCCCTCTGGAGAGCTGCCATGACCCGCGATTCGCAATTGCCCCCCTGCTCCATTCTGCTCCTGGCAGGCGGGCGCGGCCAACGCATGGGCGGTCAGGACAAAGGCCTGGTCGAGTGGCTGGGCGAACCGTTGATTGCACATTTGCAGCGTAAGGTACGCGGGCTGACTGACGACCTGATCATCTCCTGCAACCGCAACCGCGAGCGTTACGCACCGTTTGCCGATCAATTGGTGGTCGATGACGAGGGCGATTTTCCGGGGCCATTGGCGGGTATTCGTGCCGGTCTGAAAGCGGCGCGCCATAGCCACCTGCTGGTTTTGCCGTGCGACGTTCCGCGAATTGACGCCGCGCTGCTGCAAAGCATGCGCGAGACTGCCAATCAGCATCCTGAAAAACCTTTAATGTTGCGCCATGACGAGCATTGGGAACCCTTGCTGTGTGTGATTCCGGTGGCCCTTCTAACGGCCTTCGAAGATGCCTGGAATGCCGGTGAACGCAGCCCCGGCCGGGTCATGCGCAATCTAGGCGCCACTGCCCTGGAGTGCCCTGAAAACGACCCGCGGCTGGCCAACCTGAACACCCCCGAACTGTTAAATTCCCATAACACTGTGTCAGACTGACACCATTCAAGGAACTCTCAAGCCTTGTATACGTCTCAAGCTCAGTAACCAAAAGAATTCCCATTCGGAGACACACCCATGACTCAACGGACCCTCGCCACTTTCATGCTCGCACTGGGCCTTGCCACCCTCGCCGGTTGCTCGTCGCCTACAGTGATCACCTTGAATGACGGTCGCGAAATCCAGGCCGTCGACACCCCGAAATACGATGACGATTCGGGCTTCTACGAGTTCAAACAGCTGGACGGCAAAGAAACCCGCATCAACAAGGATCAGGTTCGTACCGTTAAAGAGCTGTAAGCTCTGGTTCGATACCGGATACAGAAAAGCCCGCATTGATTGCGGGCTTTTTCATGGGCGCTCTAAAAGTGAAGTCAGTATCACCACTGCAAGGTGATCCGGCTCTCGAATTCGCGCTCCTCACCGGTCACCGGGTCGATAAACCGCAAGCCTTGCGCCAGCAGCTTCAACGGATTGGCATAGTCATCCTCGACGTCTTTCAGCACCTGGGGATAAAACGGATCGTTGCAGATGCTCGCCCCCAGCGCAGTCATGTGGACGCGCAGTTGATGTTTCTTGCCGGTCACCGGAAACAATCCATAACGCCACAGATCGCCATGCTTTTCCCGAACCTCCACCGCCGTTTCGGTATTGCTGGCTCCGGCGCCTTCCTGCATGCGGAAAAACGGTTCTCCGTCGACCAGACGGCTCTTGTGCACCAGGGGGAAATTCAGATCGGGCAGTGCCGGAGCGATGGCCTCATAACGCTTGTCGATCTGCCGCGTGGGGAACAGCGACTGATAAGCCGATCGGGTTTGCGGATTGGCCGAGAAAATCACCAGCCCCGCCGTATGCCGGTCGATGCGGTGCAGCGGCACCAAGTGAGGATTGTCCAGGCGATGAATCAGCCTGCGTAACAGGGTTTGCTCAACGTATTCGCCGGCGGGCGTCACCGGCAGAAAATGCGGTTTGTCAGCCACCACCAGATGTTCGTCCGCATACAGAATCGACTCGACCACCGGAATCGGCTTCTCGTCCGGCACTTCGCGAAAATAATGAATCCGCAAACCTTCCTTGTAAGCCAGATCCACCGAGATCGGCTGGCCATGACCATCCAGCACCCGTCCCCGGGCGATCCGGTCCAGCCATTGTTCGCGGTCAATCGCGCGGAAATGCTCGCACAGACAATCGAGTACGGTCAGCCACGCACCGGGCGGCAGATAAAGCGTGCTCGCCTGATTCTGAGCAGCAGAAAATGTAGATGTGGACATACGAAAATCGGACCCTCAATGCAGGGCGGCATTATCCAGCACTGAGGGAAACGAACCTAGCGCAGAATGTTCAGGCCGGAATTGTTTTCAGCGCTGCGGCGTCAGTGAATTCCTTGAGCCAGCGCAATACATCAACTGCCTCCCAGCGGCCCGGATCGTACAAGGCGTAGAGCAGCCCCTGATAACCGACCACATCCAGTTGCTTGTGGTAACCGGCACGCTGAAACAAGGCCTCGATTTCGGCAAAGCAAGTGTTGAAATGCAGCTTGTTGAACGGCGTCTTGCCTTCCGTGACCAGCCCGTCCAGGCGCAATTCGAGAACGGCCTCGCGCACCACGTCAACCGACATCCGGTTCACGCTGTTTTTCAACTGTTCGACATTGACCACGGTTCATCCCTCTGACGCATTTACTGTATGAACATACAGTAACCGATGAAACCGCAAAATGCCAAGGAATGCATGGCAGTAGCGACCGGCGGGATAAACCAGAAAATGCGGATTAACGCAGAAATGCCACGACCTCATCAGCGCTGAATGGCCAGCCCAGCTCAGCACCTGTATCGACACGGCGCAGTACCGGAATTCGCAGGCTGTAAGCCGCATACCAAGCCTCATCCTCAGCAATATCGACCAGTTCAACCAACAAACCATGCTCGACAAGAGGCATCAGCTCGGCTTCGGCGACTTCACACAAGTGGCATCCAAGGGTGCCGAACAGCTGACATTCAGGAGGCATGATTGCTCAACCAAAAAATGAGTGGGCCTATTCTAGGCCGCACCTGAAAACCCGTCGAGCCAGCGCCGCCCAAAGGCTCCAGCTCCCCAACAAAGGTTCACAGGCAAAACCCTGACGCAAATCAGTCCACAGAAAAATCATTTGCGCGATCCTCCCGGTCTTTTTGCCTCTACGCTTGAAAAGCCTGAATCTGACATCGGAGTGTCCAGTGTTTGCCAATCTGTTGATTATCCTCGCCTCGTCCCTCGTGGTGATTGCCCTGTTCCGGCGCTTGCGGCTGCCGCCGGTGCTGGGCTATCTGTGTGTGGGATTGCTGGTGGGGCCAAGTGCATTCGACTGGGTCAACGAAAGCGAACACTTGCCTGACGTAGCCGAGCTGGGCGTGGTGTTTCTGTTGTTCTCACTTGGCCTGGAGTTCTCCCTGTCGAAGATGATCGCCCTGCGCCAGGTGGTGTTTCGTCTCGGCAGCCAGCAGGTGCTGATCAGCACCGCGCTGCTCGGTTTGCTGCTGATGCTGTTGGGCATGCCGATGACGCCGGCGCTGTTGCTCGGTGCCGGACTTTCGCTGTCATCAACGGCGATTGTGACCAAAGAATTGGGCAGCCTCGGCGAGGTGTTCAGCAGTCATGGCCAGAATGCTGTCGGCGTTTTGCTGTTTCAGGACGTTATCGCGGTATTGCTGCTGACGTTGGTGCCGGTGTTCGCCGGCAGCAGCGAGCAAGTCTGGTACTGGGCGTTGCCTTTGACCCTGGCAAAAACCGTGGTGCTGTTTGTCGGTCTGCTGCTGGCCAGTCGCTGGTTACTGCCGCGGCTGTTTCATGAGGTGGCCGCCTCGCGCTCGGCAGAACTGTTTGTGCTGCTGGCGCTAGTGATTGTGCTTTTGACCGCCTGGCTGACGCACCTGCTGGGGCTGTCCCCTGCCCTTGGTGCATTTCTGGCCGGCATGTTGCTCGGTGAAAGCCACTATCGACACCAGATCGAGGCGGATATCCGGCCGTTCCGCGACATTCTGCTCGGGGTGTTTTTCGTCAGCATCGGCATGCTCATCGACCTGCAACTGTTCGTCAGTCACAGCCTGCTGATCCTCGGGCTCACCGTCGGTTTGATGGTGATCAAGGGTATCGTCGTCGCCTTGCTGGTGAAGTGGCGCGGCAGTGACAGCGAAACAGCATGGCGCAGCGGTCTGGCGCTGGCCCAGGGGGGCGAGTTCTGCTTCGCCCTGATGGCACAGATGCAACAACACAGCATGATGCCCGAAGCACTGAGCGACCTGCTGCTCGCAGCGACGTTCTGCTCGATGTTGTTGACGCCCCTGTTGCTGCGCGCAGCGCCACGCATCGCAGCAGTGCTGCACCGCAAACCCAATCAGGAGGCGCAGATCGAAGAGATCAGCGCACTCAACGCCGACCTCAACCAGCATGTGGTGATTTGCGGCTACGGCCGCGTCGGCCAATCCATCGGTCGTTTCATGCGCAACGCCAAGCAGCCTTTTATTGCGCTGGACAATGACCCGGTGCGGGTACAGGAAGCCGCCAGTGGAGAAAGCGACGTGCATTACGGTGACTCGTCGCGCGGCGATCTGCTGACTGCTGTTGGCCTGTTGCGCGCCAGACTGCTGGTGGTTGCCGTGGATCAGAGCGACATTGCCCTGCGTATCCTCAAGGAAGCACGTCGGCTCAACGCCCACGTACCGATACTGGTGCGTACCCGCGACGACAGCCAGTGGGCCGAACTGAAAGCCGCCGGCGCCACCGAAGTGGTGCCGGAACTATTGGAATCGAGCCTGATGCTCGCCTCCCACGCCTTGATCATGCTTGGCTTGCCGGCACATCAGGTGCAGGAAAAAGTCGATCAGGTGCGCATCGACCGCTATCGGCTGCTTCACGGTTTTTATCCCGGTAGCGACGATGCCGAGACTTAATCCTGACTTACCGCGCCGATCTTGTGCAGCGACAGGTCGGCGCCGTAATACTCTTGTTCCTGACTCAGGCGCAGCCCATGCAACGCCTTGATCACGCCGTACACAGCGAAGCCACCGATCAGCGCCACCGCGACACCCAGCGCGGTGCCGATCAACTGACTGATCAAGCTGACGCCGCCAATACCGCCGAGCGCAGTCTGGCCGAAGATCCCGCAGGCAATCCCGCCCCACACGCCGCACAAGCCGTGCAATGGCCACACCCCCAAGACATCGTCGATGCGCCATTTCACCTGGGCGGCGGTAAAGCACCAGACAAACAGTGCACCGGCGATCGCGCCCGTCACCAGGGCACCAACCGGATGCATCAAATCCGACCCGGCACAGATCGCCACCAACCCGGCCAACGGGCCGTTATGCAGGAAGCCCGGGTCATTACGTCCGACAAGCAGCGCCGCCATGGTGCCGCCGACCATCGCCATCAACGAGTTGACCGCCACCAGACCGCTGACGCCTTGCAGCGTCTGCGCACTCATCACGTTGAAGCCGAACCAGCCGACAATCAGAATCCACGAACCCAACGCCAGAAAGGGAATGCTCGACGGTGCGAACGCCACCAGACGACCGTCGCGATAACGGCCATTACGCGGCCCCAGCAGCAATACCGCCGCCAGCGCCAGCCAACCACCCATGGCGTGCACCACTACGGAACCGGCAAAGTCATGAAAAGCGGCACCAAACTGCGCCGTCAGCCACGCTTGCAAACCGTAGTTGCCGTTCCAGATCATGCCCTCGAAAAAGGGGTAGATGAACGCGACAATCAAGGCCGTAGCGCACAACTGCGGCACGAAACGCGCGCGCTCGGCGATACCGCCGGAAATGATCGCCGGGATCGCTGCGGCAAAGGTCAGCAGGAAGAAAAACTTCACCAGTCCATAACCGTGATCGGCACTCAGTACCGCCGCCGGCTGCATAAACGTCACGCCATAGGAAATCCAATAGCCTATAAAGAAATAGGCCAGGGTCGAGACGGCGAAATCACTGAGAATTTTCGACAGCGCATTGACCTGGTTTTTCTGGCGCACCGTACCGACTTCCAGAAAGGCGAAACCGGCATGCATCGCCAGCACCATCACCGCACCGATCAGAATGAACAAGGTATTGGAGCTGTGAACCAGGGTGTCCACAGCGCTTTGCAGATTTTCCATAAGCAGGCAGACCTAAAGGCGAAAAAGGCACCAAAGCGGTTCATACGCACATTTCATGCACCAAGTTGCGACCGCGCAGTCACAGATCCGAAGGTCCGGCGAACCGCTTTGGCGCACGAGGTCGATGTCCTGACACGAACCGGGCTTGTTTGGGATAAGGTTTCTCGAGGCGCACGCCCGACAACAGCGCACAACCGCCGGGGAACGCACCACGACACAGCAAAAGTTGTACCAGTCATTTGTACTGAACCTTCGCGCAAGGCTCATACTCGAACGCTTCAGACGTCACTTACGGAGATCCACCCATGGCCAGCATCAAGGCAAAGACCGCTCAAGAAATCCTGATGAACGACTTCCAGACTTTGGTCGCCGACACCGAACGCTTGCTCGAGCACACCGCCACCCTGGCCGGCGATCAGGCCGATGAGCTGCGCGAGCAGATTCACGACAGCCTGCTGCGCGCCCGCGAAACCTTGAAATTGACCGAAGAAACCTTGCGTGATCGCGGTCAGGCGGCAGTCACTGCTACCGAAGATTACGTCTCGGCCAACCCTTGGCAGTCCGTCGGTATTGCCGCCGGTGTCGGCTTCCTGATCGGCCTGTTGGCTACCCGGCGCTGATTATGTCGATCGGTGAATCCGGCCCGACTGCGGGCACCGCCTCTTCCACGCGACGCCTGGGCGCCGCCGTTCTCGGTCTGCTGCACAGTCATGTCGAATTGTTCGGCATTGAATTGCAGGAGCAGAAATCACGTACCGTCAGCCTGTTGCTTTTCGCAGGCCTGGCGTTAGTCTTTGCCCTGTTATTACTGGTGGGCTTATCGACACTGGTGATGATTGTGTTCTGGGACACTTATCGCCTTGCTGCGATTATCGGCCTGTGCGTGTTCTATACCCTGGCCTCGATCTTCTGCGCGCTGCGCCTCAAGGCTGCGATCTTCGATGAGTCCTCGCCTTTCCACGGCACGCTCGAAGAGCTGGCCAACGACCGGGAGCGCCTGCTGCCATGAGCCTGCCTGAACTGCCACACAACAGCTCGCGTCGGGAAATGCGCAAGGCGTTGATCCGCTTGCGCATGGAAATGCATCGTCAGGAAATCCGCCATGAAGCCGGGCAAGTGTTGCAGCCTCTGCAGCGCATGCGCGGCATGTCGCAAAACCTGCAAGGTGGTTTCGGCATCAAACACGCGCCTTTGTGGGGCGTGGCCGCCGTTACGCTATTGGGTTTCATCACCGGCAAAGGCGCGAAAAGCGGCGGTGTCGGTGGCCTGACCCGCTTGATCCGGCTCGGCACCAGCCTCGGGCCGCTGATCAAACTGGTGATGCAGAGCTCGGCGAAACGCTAAACAGATACATCTGGCTACATTCTTGCACTGTCGGCGGGATGAATCTCTTTATCCGGAGATTCGATCCCGTGCGCCTACCCGGTCGGCGGGGTTCACCAGAACAAGAACCACTAAGGAGGCCCCGTGATCGACGGGCAACCGCTCGCCTGCTTTCAGCCTTTCATCGATACCGCCACCGGACGCATTGCCGGCGTCGAAGCGCTGGGGCGCCTGCGCCAAGCCGACGGTCAACTGAACTCGGTTGGGCCTCTATTCGCCGACCCGCGCACGCCCGCCATTGCCCTGCGCCGTCTCGACCGGCAGATCCGCGATAACGCCTTGAGCCGCTTGCATGAAGCGCCGGCAGACTGGTTTCTCAGCCTGAACATGTCGCCACGCTGGATCAGTCGCCTGCGCGCCGATCAGGCCCTGCCCAGCCTCAAACAATTGGCGCGCTACGGTATCGATCCGCAACGCATCGTCTTCGAGATCACCGAACTGGGTGGCAATGGTCAACGTCTGGCCGAAGTCGTCGCGCGCTATCGCGAGGCGGGAGCAAGAATCGCCATCGACGACTTTGGCGCCGGCTACTCGCAACTGGATCGGGTGCTGGCGCTGCAACCGGACATTCTCAAACTCGATATGCGCCTGTTCCAGGCCGCGGCACTGGGCGGGCCGAGCAGCGACGTGGTCAAGGCCCTCGCGCAGATGGCCGAGAAGACCGGCTGCTGGATCATCGCCGAAGGCGTCGAGACCGAAGCGCAGTTGAATTTCGCCCTGGAATGCGGATCGCGCTATGTGCAGGGATTCCTGTTCGCACGGGCACAGGAGGCGTTTTTCCCCAGTGACGCGATCGTCCAACGCTTCGCCGAGCTGCGCCAGCGCTATGTCCGGCAGAAACTCGTGGAGCGCGGACGACTGATGCAAATGCGCCAGCAACTCGCTGAACTGATGTCGATCCTGCAAGCCTGGGCTCAGGCCCATGCCCCTTTGAGCGCTTTGCCACAACTGGACGCCTTCCCCTGGCTGCTGCGGTTTTATCAATGCGATCGCCACGGCACGCAACTGACGCCCAATCTGGAATGGCGGCAGCATGGCTGGGTCGCCGACAATCGCTATCTGGGGCACAACTGGTCGTGGCGCCCGTACTTCTATCATTTGCTCGCCGAAGGTTGGGAGGAGCGGCGCTTGACGCTCTCCAATACCTACCGCGATGCCACCAGCAATCAGTACTGCCTGACAGCCGGGCAGTTTTTCGACAACGGTGAACGTTTGCTGCTGATCGACATTGACGCCGCCGGACTGTAGTTCCGCTTGCAGGGGCGGACGTGAACCGGGAAGCTAGGGGCCAACGCCCCCAGTCACCTGACGGAGAGAATCAGCCTTGGATTGGCACACCCTGCTCAACCGCGAACGCCTCGGCAAGCCGCTGCACAGCCCGCAAGAACTTGGCCGCAGCCCTTTCCACAAAGACCATGACCGCATTATCTTCTCCGGCGCCTTCCGCCGTCTCGGGCGCAAGACCCAGGTCCACCCGGTCACCAGCAACGATCATATTCACACGCGCCTGACCCACTCGCTGGAAGTCAGTTGCGTCGGCCGTTCGCTGGGCATGCGGGTGGGTGAAACCCTGCGCAATGCCTTGCCCGAATGGTGCGACCCGGCCGATCTCGGCATGGTGGTGCAATCGGCGTGTCTGGCCCACGATATCGGCAATCCGCCGTTTGGTCATTCCGGTGAAGACGCCATCCGCCACTGGTTCCAGCAGGCCGCCGGACGCGGCTGGCTCGACGGCATGAGCGAAGCCGAACGCGCTGACTTCCTCAATTTCGAAGGCAATGCCCAGGGTTTCCGGGTCCTGACTCAGCTGGAGTATCACCAGTTCGACGGCGGCACCCGACTGACCTACGCCACCCTCGGCACTTACCTGAAGTACCCGTGGACCGCGCGCCACGCCGACTCCCTGGGCTACAAGAAACACAAATTCGGCTGCTATCAGAGCGAGTTGCCGCTGCTCGAGCAGATCGCCCACAAACTGGGCCTGCCGCAAATCGAAGACCAGCGCTGGGCGCGTCACCCGCTGGTGTACCTGATGGAAGCCGCCGACGACATCTGCTACGCGCTGATTGATCTCGAAGACGGTCTCGAAATGGAGCTGCTGGACTACGCCGAAGTCGAATCGCTGCTGCTCGGGCTGGTGGGTGATGATCTGCCGGAAACCTATCGCCAACTCGGCCCGCAGGATTCGCGCCGACGCAAACTGGCGATCCTGCGCGGCAAGGCCATCGAGCATTTGACCAACGCCGCCGCACGGGCCTTTGTCGAACAACAGGACGCCCTCCTCGCCGGCACGCTGCACGGCGATCTGGTCGAGCACATGCACGGCCCGGCCAAGCGTTGCGTGCTGAATGCCAAGGACATCGCCCGCAAGAAAATCTTTCAGGACAAACGCAAAACCCTGCATGAAATCGGCGCCTATACCACGCTCGAGATTCTGCTCAACTCGTTCTGCGGCGCGGCGCTGGAACAACACAACGGTCGTACACCGTCGTTCAAAAGCCGGCGCATTCTCGATCTGCTGGGCAGTAACGCACCGGATCCGCAGGGTTCGTTACACACGTCGTTTCTGCGCATGATCGATTTCATCGCCGGCATGACCGACAGCTACGCCAGCGACATGGCGCTGGAAATGACCGGGCGCTCCAGTCACTGACCCGCTCGCCTACGGGCGGCCATAACGATGGCCGCCCGTATCCACACAGCCTGTGATTATCGACCCACAAGTGTCGACGGGCGTCTGATATGGCTGGAATAGCGGCAATTATTGCGCCGATGACTCAGCAACTTTAAACATCTTTAAAAAGCCATTTACGGCCAGTACTTGCAAATCATTCAAGTCAAACTATAAGCCCGTTCAAATCCAGCACTTCCTTACGTCAAACCTAGTTTGGTTGTAGTCCGCTTCCTCATTAATTGTAGGATTAATCCGATATCGTGACTGAAGCCATGTCACTTCATGCGAGTGCTCATTCAACTGAGCTAAGGTGCGCGCTTTATTCGTGCTTGCATGGGATTTGATTATGAACTCCGTTTTTATTGTCGACGATCACCCGGTCATCCGTCTCGCCGTTCGAATGCTGCTGGAGCATGAAGGTTACAAGGTCGTCGGTGAAACCGATAACGGAGTCGATGCCATGCAAATGGTGCGCGAGTGCATGCCCGATCTGGTCATTCTCGATGTGAGCATCCCCAAGCTGGATGGCCTCGAAGTACTGGCTCGCTTCAATGCCATGGGTTCCCCGTTAAAGATCCTGATCCTGACGGCACAGTGTCCGACGCTGTTCGGCATTCGCTGCATGCAATCCGGCGCATCGGGTTATGTCTGTAAACAGGAAGACTTGAGTGAACTGGTCAGTGCGATCAAAGCGGTACTGTCCGGTTACAACTATTTCCCCAGCCAGGCATTGAATCCGGTGCGCAGCGACGATATCCGTTTTGCCGAACTTGAATTATTCAAATCTGTTAATGATCGTGAGTTGATGGTCTTGCAACTTTTCGCCCAGGGTCGCACTAACAAGGAAATAGCCAAGGGCATGTTTCTAAGTAATAAGACCGTCAGCACCTACAAAAAACGTCTGATGCAAAAACTCAAGGCCAAATCCCTTGTAGAACTTATCGAGATGGCCAAACGAAACGCACTCGTGTGAGAGCCCGCATGCCCAGCCGTTTAAAGGACTATTTAATTGCGTTGAGCGCAGGTTTTTACCTGAGCGCCAATGTGTTCGCCATGCCCGGCACCTCACCTGACTATGCCTTGCTCAGCCGGTCGGCGGACGAGCCAGTTCCGGTCACGCTCGAACACTCCCAACGGCAGTGGCTGCTGACACGTAACGAACTGGTCGTGGGCACCTCCGCGCCCGACTACCCGCCTTTTGACATGACGACCAGTGGCAAGGATTACGAAGGTCTGACGGCCGATTACGCCGGGCTCCTAGGCCAGGCCACCGGTCTACCGATCCGGGTGCAGCGCTTTCCCTCTCGGGACGCGGCGATTAGCGCACTGGTCGATGGCCGGATCGACCTGCTCGGTACCGCGAACGGCTTCGAAGCGGGCAATGCCAACCTGGCGCTGTCGATACCCTACGCCGTTGACATGCCGGTGCTGGTTACCCGCGAGGACGAAACCCGCTCACTCACCGAAGGCCTGGCCGGACTGCGATTGAGCATGGTCTATCATTATCTGCCGTTGCCCGAAGTCAAAGCGCTGTACCCCAAAGCGCTCATCACCTGCTACCCCTCCTACCAGAATGCAATCAACGCCGTAGCGTTCGATCAGGCCGATGTGTTTCTCGGCGACACGCTTTCAACTCACTACATGATCAACAAGGGTTATCTGAACAACGTGCGCATGGCCAATTTCGGCAAGCAGGAAGCCCAGGGATTCAGCTTCGCCGTGCGCCGCAACAACCCACAACTGCTGGCCATCATCGACACAGTACTAAAAGCTGTGCCGGCCAGTGAGCGTGACAATATTGCCAAGCGCTGGAGCGCTGGCAGTGATCTGCTGCTCACCGACCGGAAACTGCAACTGACCCAGCGCGAAGAAGCGTGGCTCAAACAACATCCGGTGGTCAGTGTGGTGGTCAATGAAGCGTTCGCGCCGCTGACATTCTTTGACAACGACGGTAATTTTCGCGGCATCAGTGCCGACCTGCTCGAGCTGATCCGCCTGCGCACCGGCCTGCGTTTCGAGATCCGTCGCAGCCGCAACGACGCGGAAATGATCCAGCAGATCGACCATCATCAAGCCGATCTGATCGCCGCATTACTGCCGACGGCGGAGCGCGAGAAAACCCTCAACTTCAGTCGTCCCTATCTGGAAAACTCCTACGTTCTGCTGACCCGCAAAAGCGCGGATGGTCCGACCAATCTGGGCAAGCTCAAGGGCAAGCGACTGGCGATTGCCCAAGGCAATCCGATGGTCGAGTACCTGCGTCGGGAATATCCGCGCATCCAGTTGATCGAAACGGCAGATACGTTCAGCGCGGTGTCCCAGCTCGCTGAAGGCCATGTCGACGGTGCGGTGAACTCGCTGGTGATTGCCAACTATTTCATTTCTTCGCGAATCTTCAATCAGGCGCTGCAGATCACCACCACGATCGGCACGGGCCAGGCGGCGTTTTCACTGGCGACCGCGCGGGACAACACGGAACTGACGTCGATCATCAACAAGGCGTTGTTGAGCATCGCGCCCGACGAACTGGGGGTGATCAATGGGCGCTGGCGCGGTTACTCCACTGTCTCGCAGAACATCTGGCACAACTACCAACGCCTGTTCTATCAAGTGATCATCGGCGCTTTCCTGTTACTGCTGTTGCTGTTGGTCTGGAACGCTTACATGCGCCACCAGATCAAAAAACGCCAGGCTGCCGAACGAGCGCTGAACGACCAGTTCGAATTCATGCGTTCGCTGGTCGACGGCACACCGCATCCAATTTACGTGCGCGACCGCCAGGGCCGGTTGCAAAGTTGCAATGAGAGCTATCTCGAAGCATTCAATGCCCGCCGCGAGGAAGTCATCGGAAAAAACGTCATCGAGGGCTCCCTGAGCAATGCCTTTGAGGCCCAAGCGTTTCAGGCCGATTACCAGCGTGTCATTGCCGAAGGCACGCCGATGGTCGTCGACCGGCCCCTGCACATCGGCAACCGGCGTCTGACGATCTATCACTGGATACTGCCGTACCGCGACTCCAGCGGTGAGGTGAAAGGCATCATTGGCGGCTGGATCGACATCAGCGAGCGCCGCCAGCTGTTCGACGAGTTGCGTACGGCCAAAGAACGGGCGGATGAGGCCAACCGGGCGAAAAGCACCTTTCTGGCGACCATGAGCCACGAGATCCGCACGCCGATGAACGCGGTGATCGGCATGCTCGAACTGACGCTCAAACGCATGGATCCGCAGCATCCGGATCGCTCATCCATCGACACCGCGTACCACTCGGCCAAGGACTTGCTGGGTTTGATCGGCGACATTCTCGACATCGCACGGATCGAATCCGGGCGTCTGAGTCTTTGCCCGGAACGGGTCAATCTGATCGATACGGTGACGTCAGTCGCCAGGATCTTCGACGGTCTCGCCCGGCAGAAAAACCTCTCCCTGCAAGTCATCTTCAACCCACCAGATCTGGCCGTCGATGTGCATCTGGACCCACTGCGTTTCAAGCAGGTGCTGTCGAATCTGGTCAGCAATGCGATCAAATTCACCGAACAGGGGCATGTGCGGATCACCCTCGACCTCATGAACACCGATGTACCTGCCCGCGCCCTGATGCAGCTGACCGTACAGGACAGCGGCGTCGGTATCAGTGCCGAGGATCAACAGCGCTTGTTCGAACCGTTTGCCCAAGCGGAAAACAGCAGCCAGCAAGGCAGAGGTGGTGCCGGCCTGGGGCTGGTGATCAGCCGCAACCTGTGCGAAATGATGGGCGGGCAATTGCAATTGAGCAGCCAGCCTGGCATCGGCACCCAGGTCTGCGTCTCGCTGGCACTGGAAACGCTGCCGATACAGCTGAGCACGGTCAAAAGTGAATCCCCAATCAAGGCATCGCAGACCCCCTTACGCGTGTTGGTGGTGGACGACCATCCCGCCAATCGCCTGCTGATGTGTCAACAACTGGAGTTTCTCGGCCATCACTTCAGCATTGCCGAGAACGGTTGCAGCGGCCTGGAACTGTGGAAGACCGGTCACTTCGATCTGGTGATTGTCGACTGCAACATGCCGTTGATGAATGGCTATGATCTGACCCGCGCCATTCGTCAGCAGGAACTGCAAGCGCGCTGTCCGCCATGCACCGTGCTGGGTTTCACGGCCAATGCGCAGCCCGAAGAAATCCAGCGCTGCAAGCAGGCCGGCATGAACGACTGCCTGTTCAAACCCCTGAGCCTGAGCCTGCTCAGCCAGTGGGTCGATGGCATCACACCGACATCAGCGCCGCCGGCTTTCAACCTGCAAAACCTGAACATGCTGACCGGTGGCAATCCGGCCCAGGCTCGCCGTCTGCTGGCGGAATTGCTCAAAAGCAGCCGTCTCGACCGAGAGGAACTGCTCGCGCTGTCGCCGGAACAGGATCGCGGGGCGCTGGCGGTGGTCGCTCACAAAATCAAGGGCGCGGCACGTATCGCGCAGGCATCGCGCGTAATCGAGTGTTGCGATGCCCTTGAGCAGGCCTGCGCCGAGGCCATGGCGACAGATGAAGTTGCTCGCCGTTGCGAGGCGAGCAACCGCGCCATGCTCGAACTGGAGCAGGCATTACAGCAACAATTGGCGGTGTCGGATCGAAGCACAATGAGCTTGCCTTAACTATGCTTGGCGCTGAGCAGTGAGTTAACCATCATGGAGAGTCCGAAATGCCCAGCCCACTGCGCCCGGAGCAACGCCGGTTTCCGCTGCATGTACACATCAGCGTCATGTTCACATTCCTGTTGCTGCTCACCGGGGTCGTACTGGGCCTGTTCAATTACCACCAGACGACGCAGATCATCCTGTCGAGCAGCGAAAAGCTGTTCGAAAGGATCGAACAAGACGTACGTCTGGACATGTCCGCAACCTATCAGCCGATTCGTCACCTGCTGAGTTTGCTGGCGGATGACCCCGCCACTCAGGCCGCGCGCCTTGAACAACGCTTGCCCTTGCTCCGACCGTTTAGCCAGTCGCTCAACGACAATCCCAATCTGGCATCGCTATATCTGGGTTATGCCAATGGCGATTTCTTCATGGTGCGTCCGCTGCGCAGCACCGCCATCAAGACATTGCTCAAGGCCCCTGAAGCGGCGGCGTATCAGGTCTGGAGTATCGAACATGACCCGCAGGGCGCGGTGCACTCGCAATCGCTGTTTTTTGACCAGACATTGTCGCTGATCAGCCGTCAGGACAACCCCGACGACAGCTACGATCCGCGTAGCCGCGCGTGGTTCAACCATGCTCGCCAGCAAAACGAACAAATCACCACCGAGCCCTACGTGTTTTTCTCCACGCGCAATGTCGGCACGACGCTGGCCCGACGCAGCGGCGAGAACGCCGTCATCGGTGCTGACCTGACGCTGGTCGCCCTGTCGGCGGCGCTGAGCAAACATGTCGTCACACCCTCCACCGAAATTGCCCTGTTCGATGCCGACGGCAACGCCGTGGCCTATCCCGACAGCGAACGCCTGATCGTCGACAGTAGCGGCGCGCATCTGGCCAAAGCGGCGGATCTGAGTCCGGGCTTGCATGCGCTGTTGTCCGGCGCAGCCGCGGGCAATCGCCTGGAAGCCGATGGTCGCCAGTGGATCGTCGCCCGCAGCAGCATTCAGGAGGGCGGCCCGAAAGGTTTGCAGTTGGCGCTGCTGGTGCCCGAGGACGAGTTATTGATCGATGCCTACCGCCTGCGCTGGCAAGGCGCGCTGATCACCCTCGCGACCCTGCTGCTGTGCTTGCCGCTGGGCTGGGTGATTTCGCGGATATTGGTCAAGCCGTTGCATGCGCTGGTCAAGGAAGCCGACGCGATTCGCAGTTTCGATTTCAACTTTCCTCTGGCCCGCCGCTCGCCGGTGCTTGAAGTCGACCAGTTGAGTGTGTCGATGGCGCGGATGAAAGACACTCTGGCGAGTTTCTTTCGGATTACCGACACCCTCGGCGCCGAAACCCGCTTCGCCCCGCTGCTGCAACGGGTGCTGTTTGAAACGGTGCAGATTGCTCAGGCACAGGCAGGGCTGATCTATCTGCGTGAAAGCGACAGCAGCCGCATGGAGCCATACGGGCTGGTGATCGATGGTACGTCTCAGGCGTTGCAAGCATTCGACATTCAGGGACACGACCTGCAACAGAACAAAGGGCCGGCGTGGTTTGAACAATTGGTCGGCGCCAACAACGTGGTGAGCAACTTCGGCGTCGATCAGGCCGGCGACTTGCAGAAGGTCCTGCTGGCAATGCAATCGCCCCGCATCCATCTGATCGGCATCCGCCTGCACAACCGCCACGACGAAACCATCGGCCTGCTGATTCTGCTGGTGAGCGACAGCGGCACGGCAGCCGATCTGGAAAAACTGCGCCCTGATCGCATCGCGTTCCTCCAGGCTGTCTCGGGCGCGGCGGCGGTCAGTATCGAGAGCCAACGCCTGCAAGCCCGCCAGAAGCAATTGCTCGACGCCTTCATTCAACTGCTCGCTGGCGCTATCGACGCCAAGAGTCCGTACACCGGCGGCCATTGTCAGCGCGTGCCAGAGTTGACGCTGATGCTCGCCCAAGCGGCAGCGGCAAGCGAGGCGCCGGCGTTCAGTGCCTACCAACCGAGCGAGGATGAATGGGAAGCCTTGCACATTGCCGCGTGGCTGCACGACTGCGGCAAAGTGACGACGCCGGAATATGTGGTCGACAAGGCCACCAAACTGGAAACCATCAACGACCGTATTCATGAAATTCGCACGCGTTTCGAAGTGCTCAAGCGTGATGCCTGGATCAGCTATTGGCAGGCGTGTGCTCTGGGCGGCGATGAGACTGCACTGGCCGAATTGCGCGATGCCACGCTGACGGCGCTGGACGACGATTTTACGTTTGTCGCGCGCTGTAATCTGGGCAGTGAAGCGATGGCAGAGGCGGATCTGCAGCGCCTTGACCATCTGGCGCAACGCACCTGGCTGCGCACCCTTGATGACCGCTTGGGCGTGTCATGGGAAGAGAACCGGCGTCAGGCGCGCACGCCGGCACCGAATCTGCCGGTCAGTGAAAAGCTTTTGGCAGACAAGCCGGAGCACTTGCTTGAACGCGACCCGAACGAGTTGATCCCCGAAGACAATCCATGGGGCTTCAAACTGGATGTACCGCAACACAAATACAATCGCGGCGAGCTGTACAACCTGAGCATCAACCGTGGCACCCTGACCCGCGAAGAGCGTTACATGATCAATCACCACATGGTGCAGACGATCATGATGCTCAGCCACCTGCCCTTCCCCGGCCACCTCGACAGCATTGCCGAAATCGCCGGCGGCCATCATGAAAAAATGGACGGCTCCGGTTACCCGAAACGCCTGAAGCGTGAGGACATGAGCCTGCCCGCGCGGATGATGGCGATTGCCGATATCTTTGAGGCGCTGACCGCAGCCGATCGCCCGTACAAAAAGGCCAAAACGCTGAGCGAGGCCTTGGCGATCATGGCCACCATGTGCCGTGAGGCGCACATCGATGCCCAGCTTTTTGGATTGTTCATCAACGAAGGCGTTTACATGCAGTACGCCGTGCGTTTTCTCGATCCCGGTCAAATCGATAACGTCGATCCGGCCAGCCTGTTGCACAAGGCTGGCCTCACCGCGTGATCAGCAGTCGGTCAGACGCAGGAAAATTGCCGCCAGTTGCTCGATGCCGGCCTGATCCTGCGCGGTAAAACGCGACAGTTTCGGGCTGTCGAGGTCGAGTACACCGATCAGGCGCCCGTCCTTGACCAACGGTACGACCAGTTCGCTGTTCGAGGCGCTGTCGCAGGCGATATGCCCCGGGAACGCGTGTACGTCTTCAACGCGCTGGGTTTGCCGAGTGGCCGCCGCCGCGCCACACACACCACGACCAAACGGAATGCGCACGCAGGCGATCTGCCCCTGGAACGGACCAAGCACCAGTTCTTCGTTGCGGTTGAGGTAAAAACCCGCCCAGTTCAGGTCATCGAGCTGGTTGAACAGAAACGCCGAAAACTGCGCGGCGTTGGCGATAAAATCACGCTCGTCCGCCAGCAGCGATTCCAGTTGTGCGGCCAACATGCCATAGCCTTCGAGGCCCTGGCCGCTTTGTTGCAAATCAATCATGCCTTGTGCTCCAACAATTTCAGTCCCACCCAGTAACGGGCGAATTGGTACGCGCAACGTCCGTTGCGATTACCGCGGCCGGTGGCCCAACGCACCGCAAGGATGTCCAGTGCTTCGTCGCGCTGCCAGCTCAGGCCGGCCTTGGCGGCCAACTGGCCGATCCAGTGTTCGACGACGTTAAGGAAGTGTTCTTGGGTAAACGGATAGAACGACAGCCACAGACCGAAACGGTCCGACAGCGCGATCTTGTCTTCAACGGCTTCGCTGGGATGCAGTTCGCCGTCGACGCGTTTCCAGTTTTCGTTATCGCTCTCCTTTTCCGGCACCAGGTGGCGGCGGTTGGAGGTGGCGTACAGCAATACATTGTCCGGGGCCTGCTCAAGCGAACCGTCGAGGACGCTTTTGAGCACGCGATAATCGCCTTCACCGGATTCGAACGACAAGTCATCGCAAAACAGCACGAAGCGTTGTGGCAGCTTGCCGATCTGCTCGACCACCCGCGGCAGATCCGCCAGATGATCACGCTCGATCTCGATCAGGCGCAGGCCGGCGGCAGCGTGCTCCGCCAGCAAGGCCCGCACCAGCGACGACTTGCCGGTACCGCGCGAACCCCAGAGCAACGCATGGTTGGCCGGCATACCATCGAGAAACTGCTGGGTGTTGCGCCCCAGTTGTTCGAGCTGACGGTCAACGCCGATCAGGTCGGACAGGCGCATGTCGAGGCTGACTTCCAGCGGCATCAGATAGCCGCTGCGCCCGTCGCGTTGCCAGCGCGCCGCCAGACAAGTGCCCCAGTCGATCACCGGCCGTGGTGCCGGCAACAACGGTTCGATACGCGCCAGAACCGACTCGGCGCGTTCAAGAAAAGCATTTAATCGGGAATCCACGTCTTCTCCTCGGGCACGTTCACAGTGATGATGGTGAATCCTGCGACGACACACAGATAAAAATCACCCTACCAAGCCTTGTTACAAGGCGATTCGGGAACCTCGGTATCCATACATGATCGACTATGCTTGAGCAGCGAAGGGAAACGGAAGTGGTTCAACACCCCATGGATATCAAATTCACCCACCGGCTGTCTTACAAGCAAGCCAGGCTTACCGTGCTGGTCGGGTTCATTCTGGGCACGCTGCTCAGCCTGCTGCAAATCGGCATCGATTATGCCAGTGAAGACGCCTCCATCAACCGTGAAATCCTGTCTTTGCTGGAAATCAGCCATAACCCGGCCTCACGGATCGCCTACAACATCGACGCCGAACTGGCGCAGGAACTGACCCTGGGCCTGTTGCGCTCGCCGGCAATCATTTCTGCGCAACTGATCGACAACAACAATACGGTGCTGGCCAGCGTCAAACGCCCGGAACTGCAAAGCGGCTATCGGGTCATCAGCGACTTCCTGTTTGGCGCCAAACGCCAGTTCGAAGACCGTCTGTATCTGGATCATCTGCCCAATGAATCGCTGGGCGTGTTAAGCCTTGAGGTCGACACCTATGCGTTCGGCAGCCGCTTCCTGCGCCGCGCCGAGGTGACCCTGCTCAATGGCTTCGCCCGCAGCCTGATTCTCACCGGCATCCTGTTGGCGCTGTTCTATGTGATGTTGACCAAACCACTGGTGCGGGTCATCCGCGAACTCAGCGGGCGCGACCCGCGCAGCGCCGAGCCGACCACGCTGGAGTGCCCGTCCGGGCACGGCAACGATGAAATCGGCGTGCTGGTCAAAGTCGCCAATCAGCAATTCGAGAACATTGCCACCGAGATCCAGCAGCGACGCAACGCCGAAAACCGTCTGACCGACTACCTCGGACAACTGGAAAACATCGTCTCGGCGCGCACCGCTGAACTCAAGGCGATCAACGCACGGCTGAGCCAGTCCAATCAGGAACTCGAAGTCGCCCGCAGCACCGCCCTGGAAATGGCCGAGGCCCGCTCGGCGTTCCTCGCCAACATGAGCCATGAGATCCGCACGCCGCTCAACGGCCTGCTGGGAATGATCGCGCTGTCACTCGACGGTCCGTTGAATGCCGAACAGCAGCAACAACTGTCGATCGCCCACGACTCGGGCAAAGTGCTGGTCGAATTGCTCAACGATATTCTCGACCTGTCGAAGTTCGATGCCGGGCAACTGGAGCTTGAGCACATCCCGTTCGATCTTGGCTCATTGATCGAAGACACCGCCAACCTGCTGTCGCAGAATGCCGCGCCGAGCGTCGAACTGACCTGCCTGATCGACCCGCACTTCCCGGCACTGGTACTGGGCGATCCGACCCGCGTGCGGCAGATCGTCAGCAATCTGCTGTCCAACGCGCTGAAATTCACCCGCTTCGGCCGGGTGGATGTGCGCTTGTCGACCTACAAGGATGGCGTGCGCATCGAGGTCTGCGACACCGGCATCGGTATCGCCCAGGACGCGCAGCTGAAAATCTTCCAGCCGTTCACTCAAGCGGGCGCCGGCATCACTCGACAATACGGCGGCACCGGGCTGGGTCTGGCGCTGACTTACAACCTCTGCGAAGCCATGCAGGGGCGCCTGACCATCAGCTCCGAGACCGGGTTCGGCAGTCAGTTCTGTGCCGAGCTGCCACTGCCGTGTCATACCCGCGCACTGGTTCCGGCGCCGCTGCACGGGAAAATCCTCGCCATCACCGCTGCCAGCAGTGGACTGGCGGAACTGTTGCAGAGCCTGCTGCCGGTGTGGGGACTTACATATGAGCAGCGCACCATCGATGACTCACTGCTGGGCCTGACGCCGGACGTGGTGATCACCGATTGTCCGGAGTGTCTGTTCGGCTTGCGCCCGACGCTTGGGGCGCCGATTTTGCTGGTAACCGCCTACGGCAGTTTCCTGCCGAGCGAAGAAGCCGCCGCACTCGCGCCTCTGCAGCAACAGGCCCGACCATTGGCGCGAAACGCTCTGTACCAGAACCTGCGACGCACCCTGCAACCGGACGTGGTCGCCGTTAACGATGCGCAACTCGAAACGTCTCCCTCGGTGCGGCGCGGGCGGGTGTTGCTGGTTGAGGACAACCCGGTCAATCAACTGGTGGCCAAAGGCATGCTCGGCAAACTGGGCTGCGAGGTCATCGTCGCCGCCCACGGTGCCGAAGCGCTGGATCAGTTGGAGTATCACGAATTCGATCTGGTGCTGATGGACTGCAACATGCCCGTGATGGATGGCTACGAAGCCAGCCGGCAGATCCGTCAGAGCGGGCGCTGGCCGAGCCTGCCCATCGTCGCTCTGACCGCCAACGCCATGTCCGAGGAACGCGAACGCTGCCGCGCAGCCGGCATGAGCGACTATCTGGCCAAGCCGTTCCGCCGTGAAGAGCTGGCGGCACTGCTCGATCAGTGGATCCCGACTACGCCAGCGCTTTGATCTGTCCCAACAAGTGATCAAGTCCGCTGCGCAGGTCATTGAGACGGTCCAGATCCACCCCGCTGTCGCACAACAATCGGGCCTTGAGCGGCCCGACCTGCTCGCGCAAGGCTTGGCCTGCCGGTGTCAGACTCAAGTGCACTTCGCGCTCGTCACGCGTTGAACGCTGGCGCTGTACCCATTGCAACTGTTCCAGACGCTTGAGCAATGGCGTCAGCGTGCCCGAGTCCAGTGCCAGACGCTCGCCCAACGCCTTGACCGTCGGTTGCTCCGGCGCAGCGTCCTGCCATTCCCACAACACCAGCATCGCCAGGTATTGCGGGTACGTCAGGCCGAGCTGATCGAGCATCGGTTTGTAGGCACGAATCACCGCCCGGGAAGCGGCGTACAGCTTGAAGCACAACTGGTTGTCGAGCTTCAGCGAATCGACCGGCAAGCTGTTCATTTGAGCAGGGCTTCGATCTCGCCGCTCAGCTCCTGCGGCTTGGTGGTCGGGGCAAAACGCTTGACCAGTTTTCCGTCCTTGCCAATCAGGAACTTGGTGAAGTTCCACTTGATGCCTTGGGAGCCAAGTAGACCCGGCGCGCGTTTTTTCAGCTGCACGAACAGCGGATGCGCGTCTCCACCGTTCACGTCGATCTTCTTGAACAGCGGGAAGCTGACGCCGAAGTTCAGCTCGCAGAACTCACTGATCGCCCCTTCGTTACCCGGCTCCTGCTTGCCGAACTGATTGCACGGAAAGCCCAGGACCACCAGACCCTGATCCTTGTAGGTCTGCCACAGTTCTTCGAGGCCTTTGTACTGTGGGGTGAAACCGCATTTGCTCGCGGTGTTGACTACCAGAACCGCTTTGCCGGCGAAATCGGCCAGGGTCTTTTGCTCACCCTTGATGGTGGTGCACGGAATGTTCAACAGGTTGTCGCTCATGGCGTCGGGCTCCGCAGACAGTCAAGAAAGATCAAACATAGCGAGCAATTAAATTGTGTGCAATTTAATTATCGAATAATAAGGCGACCCGAAGGTCGCCTTCATTCGTTTATGCGCGTGGAACCAGATCCAGGCAAACCGAATTGATGCAATAACGCAAACCAGTCGGCGGCGGGCCGTCCGGGAATACATGACCCAAATGCGCATCGCAGCGCGCGCACTTCACTTCCGTGCGGATCATGCCGTGGCTGATGTCACGGATTTCGGTCATCGCGCTTTCGCCAATCGGCGCGTAGAAGCTCGGCCAGCCGCAGCCGGAATCGAATTTGGTCTTGGAATCGAACAGCGCTTCGTTGCAGCAAACGCAGTGGTAGACACCGTCGGTTTTGGTGTCGTTGTATTTGCCGGAGAACGGGCGCTCGGTCGCACTCAGACGACAAACGTTGTATTGCTCAGGGTCGAGCATCGCACGCCATTCTTCCAGGGTTTTTTCCAACTTTTCCATCATCACACCTCAGCGGCTGAAAAAGCCCGATCTGTACCTTTTCCACGGATCGGGCGGCACGTATGATTGCGCCTCGTCACGCACCAGTCTGGCAGCCAGACCGGGCGCATTCAAACGGATTATGGGAGCCACGGCTCAAGACGTCCGCCTGTGTGAAGACGCAGGAATCCCAGTACGGTTGTCCACCCGCCGCCTGGATCGTTCATTTTCGGGATCACATCGCCATGCAGTTCAGCAAATCGAACAAGCTCGCCAACGTCTGCTACGACATTCGCGGCCCAGTGCTCAAGCACGCCAAACGACTGGAAGAGGAAGGCCAGCGCATCCTCAAGCTGAACATCGGCAACCCGGCGCCGTTTGGTTTCGAAGCGCCGGACGAAATTCTTCAGGATGTGATCCGCAACCTGCCGACCGCGCAAGGCTACAGCGACTCCAAAGGTCTGTTCAGCGCGCGTAAAGCGGTGATGCAGTACTACCAGCAGAAGAATGTTGAAGGTGTCGGCATTGAAGACATCTATCTGGGCAACGGCGTATCCGAACTGATCGTGATGTCGCTGCAAGCGCTGCTCAACAACGGCGACGAAGTGCTGGTGCCCGCCCCGGACTATCCGCTGTGGACTGCCGCCGTCAGCCTCGCCGGCGGTAACGCCGTACATTACCTGTGCGACGAAGGCGCCGACTGGTTCCCGGATCTGGCCGACATCAAAGCCAAGATCACCCCGAACACCAAAGCGATGGTGATCATCAACCCGAACAACCCGACCGGCGCGGTGTATTCGAAGGAAGTGTTGCTGGGCATGCTGGAAATCGCCCGCGCGCACAACCTGGTGGTCTTCTCCGACGAGATCTACGACAAAATTCTGTACGACGATGCCGTGCACATCTGCACCGCGTCGCTAGCCCCGGACTTGCTCTGCCTGACCTTCAACGGTCTGTCGAAGTCCTACCGTGTGGCGGGTTTCCGCTCCGGCTGGATCGCCATTTCCGGACCGAAGCACAACGCGCAGAGCTACATCGAAGGCATCGACATGCTGGCCAACATGCGCCTGTGCGCCAACGTGCCAAGCCAGCATGCGATCCAGACCGCATTGGGCGGCTATCAGAGCATCAACGACCTGGTGCTGCCGCAGGGTCGCCTGCTGGAACAGCGTAACCGCACCTGGGAATTGCTTAACGACATTCCAGGCGTGAGCTGCGTCAAGCCGATGGGCGCGCTGTATGCGTTCCCGAAGATCGACCCGAAGGTCTGCCCGATCCATAACGACGAGAAATTCGTCCTCGACCTGCTGCTCTCCGAGAAGCTGCTGGTGGTACAGGGCACGGCGTTCAACTGGCCGTGGCCGGATCACTTCCGCGTGGTCACCCTGCCCCGCGTCGACGATCTGGAAATGGCCATCGGCCGTATCGGCAACTTCCTCAAGTCCTACCGCCAGTAACTGGCCAGCAGTGCGCAACGGCCAAACGTTGCGCACTGTCTGATTCAGCAACACTTCTGCGTTCCGCGTCCGCGCACGCCTTCTACACTTGCGATTCGTACCGTTTACCTGCGTCCAGCTTAATGGCGACGGGTCGCGGCTGGCCGTCATCCCTATCGTTATCTGTCGTGGGAAATGTGCCAGGCACCGAAGAATCCGCTGTAGGACACAGTTTGAAATAGTCACTCAGTTGAATAGCCCGGTGCAGCACCTTATATACCCCGCAGTACGCTACATCTTTAGCTTGAGGAGATTTCTACAACCATGATGCGCATCCTGCTGTTTTTGGCCACTAACCTGGCGGTCGTGCTGATAGCCAGCATCACCCTGAGCCTTTTCGGCTTCAACGGGTTCATGGCGGCCAACGGGGTTGATCTCGACCTTAGTCAGCTGCTGGTTTTCTGTGCAGTCTTTGGTTTCGCCGGCTCGCTGTTCTCGCTGTTCATCTCCAAGTGGATGGCGAAGATGAGCACTGGCACCCAGATCATCAGCCAGCCACGTACCCGGCATGAGCAATGGCTGCTGCAAACTGTCGAGCAACTGTCCCGCGAAGCCGGGATCAAGATGCCCGAAGTCGGTATTTTCCCGGCCTACGAAGCAAACGCCTTCGCCACCGGCTGGAACAAGAACGACGCACTGGTCGCGGTCAGCCAGGGCTTGCTCGAGCGCTTCTCACCCGATGAAGTGAAAGCCGTGCTGGCCCACGAAATCGGCCACGTCGCCAACGGCGACATGGTCACCCTGGCGCTGATCCAGGGCGTGGTGAACACCTTCGTAATGTTCTTTGCACGGATCATCGGCAACTTCGTCGACAAGGTGATCTTCAAGAACGAAGAAGGCCAGGGCATCGCCTACTACGTGGCGACCATTTTCGCCGAACTGGTACTGGGCATTCTCGCCAGTGCGATCGTCATGTGGTTCTCGCGCAAGCGCGAATTCCGTGCCGACGAAGCCGGCGCCCGCCTGGCCGGCACCAGCGCAATGATCGGCGCACTGCAACGCCTGCGCGCCGAACAAGGTCTGCCGGTGCACATGCCAGACACCCTTAACGCCTTTGGCATCAACGGTGGTATCAAACAGGGCTTTGCCCGCATGTTCATGAGCCACCCGCCGCTGGAAGAGCGTATCGACGCCCTGCGTCGTCGCGGTTGATCCGACCGGTGTAACAATGAAAAAGGCCCGCAGTGATGCGGGCCTTTTTTTGTTTCTGTGCAAATAATGGATTGTTGCTGATGACCTCTTCGCGAGCAGGCACTGTCAGCCAAAAACTATCGAGAAGAAACCCGATAAACCCGCTCCTCCAGCCGCGTCACGCCAGCCTGAAGGAACTTCCCGCTCTCCCCCAGCACATCCTGCTCTTCCAGCACCGGCACCTGCCAGGCACCACTCAGCAACCGCTGCACCTCATCATCCCCCACCGCAAACGGCGGCCCCGGCATCTGCGCCTGATCGTAATCCAGGGTAATCAGCAACCCGTGCACGCCCTGTGGGAGGATCTGCTGAAGATGCGCCGCATAACGCTCACGCATCGGCGCCGGCAAGGCAATCAGCGCGGCGCGGTCGTACAACGCGGCGCAATCGGCCACATCGGCGGCCGTCAGCGCAAAAAAGTCACCGCACCACAGTTCGATGGCATCACCGCGATAGACCTTGAACGCGCCCTTCTGGCTAATCTGCGGCTGCACCTGATATTCACTGAAAAAGTCCTCGATAGCCTTTTCCGACAGTTCGACCCCGAGCACCTGATGACCACGTCCGGCCAGCCACGCCAGATCCAGACTTTTCCCACACAGAGGCACGAGCACTCGCGCCGCAGCCGATACCGCCCAGTGCCGCTGCAAATACGGGTTTACCTCGGGCAGATGGAAACCAATCTGCCCCGAAGCCCACTTCTTGTGCCAAAACTCAGGCTGCATGCATCACTCCCAATAATTCGATCAAAAAGCGTTAAAACTTATATTAGATTTAGATCAATGATCTGACTGAAGATGAAGCCATCTTAACGCTCAGGAACCCGCCATGTTGCCCAGCCTGTTCATTTCCCATGGTTCACCCATGCTGGCCCTGGAGCCCGGCGCCAGTGGCCCGGCTCTGGCTCGTCTGGCCGCCGAATTGCCGAAACCCAAAGCCATCGTCATCGTCTCCGCGCACTGGGAAAGCCAGGAACTGCTGGTCAGCAGCCATGCACAACCGGAAACCTGGCATGACTTCGGCGGCTTTCCCCGGGCGCTGTTTGAAGTGCAGTATCCGGCGCCGGGTAATCCGCAACTGGCTGCTGAGGTGGCTGATCTACTGACTGCCAACAACCTGCCTGCCCGTCTCGATCCGCAACGCCCGTTCGATCACGGTGTTTGGGTGCCACTGTCGCTGATGTACCCGCTGGCGGATATTCCAGTGGTGCAGGTTTCGCTACCGAGCCGCGCGGGCCCGGCGCTGCAAACCCGGGTCGGCCGCGCGCTGGCGAGTCTGCGTGATCAGGGCATTTTGCTGATCGGTTCCGGCAGCATCACGCACAACCTGCGCGAACTGGACTGGCACGCCGGCCCGGAAAGTGTCGAGCCGTGGGCGCGGGATTTCCGTGACTGGGTGATCGAGAAGTTGGCGGCCGACGATGAGGCAGCGCTGCATGATTATCGCCAGCAGGCACCAAATGCGGTGCGCAGCCATCCGAGCGATGAGCATTTGTTGCCGTTGTATTTTGCCCGGGGCGCGGGGGGAGAGTTCAGCGTTGCTCATCAGGGTTTCACGATGGGCGCGCTGGGCATGGATATTTATCGTTTCGGTTGACGCCTTCGCGAGCAGGCTCGCTCCCACAAAGGCAAAAAACAGGCAAAAAAAATCCCCGAACCAGTCGGGGATTTTTTATGTGCGATCAATCAGCCCAAGGGCGGATCAATCTTCGCGATAGCGACGCAGTTTCAGCTGCTTACCGGCAACGCGAGTGTCCTTCAGTTTGGTCAGGAGTTTGTCCAGACCATCTTCCGGCAGCTCGACGAGGCTGAAGCTGTCACGCACCTGGATGCGACCGATCGCTTCACGGGCCAGACCGCCTTCGTTGAGGATGGCGCCCAGCAGGTTTTTCGCAGCGATACCGTCACGCGCACCCAGCGCGGTACGGCAACGAGCACGGCCTTCGCCCAAAGGCATTGGCGCGCGACGCTCACGGTCACCACGATCAGGACGATCACCGGTGCGCTCAGGACGGTCGCCACGCGGTGCGTTGTTCGGCACCAGTGGACGTTCCTTCTCGATGGCAGCCAGGTTCAGCGCTTGACCGTTGGTGGCTTTGCGCAGCAGCGCAGCAGCCAGAGCACGCGGGGTGCAGCCGATGTCTGCAGTCAGACGATCGAGCAGCTCACCGTGGGTCGATTCGGCATCAGCGACCAGTGGCGACAGGCTGTTGGTCAGTTTCTTGATGCGTGCATCGAGAACGGCTTGAGCGTCCGGCAGGCGAACTTCAGCGACTTTCTGACCGGTTACACGCTCGATCACTTGCAGCATGCGGCGCTCACGTGGAGTCACCAGCAGCAGTGCACGACCTTCGCGACCGGCACGGCCAGTACGGCCGATACGGTGAACGTAGGACTCTGGGTCGTACGGCATGTCAACGTTGAACACGTGAGTGATGCGCGGAACGTCCAGACCACGAGCAGCTACGTCGGTCGCGACAACGATGTCCAGACGGCCATCTTTCAGCGAGTCGATGACGCGCTCACGCTGGTTCTGGGCGATGTCACCGTTCAGCGCCGCGGCTTTGTAGCCTTTGGCGTCGAGGGCGCTGGCCAGATCCAGGGTCGCTTGCTTGGTGCGTACGAACATGATCAGAGCGTCGAAATCTTCCACTTCCAGCAAGCTGAGAACGGCCGAAGTCTTCTGGTCAGCGTGAACCAACAGGTGAGCCTGTTCGATCGCGGTAACGGTCTGGGTCTTGGTCTGGATCTTCACGTGTTGCGGATCGCGCAGGTGGCGTTCGGCAATGGCGCGGATCGACTGCGGCAGGGTCGCCGAGAACAAAACGGTCTGACGGGTCGCTGGCAGAGCCTTGAAGATGACTTCCAGGTCATCCATGAAGCCCAGTTTCAACATTTCGTCAGCTTCGTCGAGAACCAGGTGGTTCACGGTCGACAGAACTTTTTCGTCGCGACGCAGGTGGTCGCACAGACGGCCCGGAGTGGCGACAACGATCTGTGCGCCATTACGGATTGCTTTCAGTTGTGGGCCCATAGGCGCGCCGCCGTAAACGGCCACAACGGTAACGCCCGGCATTTGCTTGGCGTAGGTTTCAAAAGCGGTTGCTACTTGCAGCGCCAACTCACGAGTTGGCGCCAGGATCAGGGCTTGCGGTTCGCGCTTGGCAGGATCGATGCGGTGCAGAATAGGCAGTGCGAACGCGGCGGTTTTACCGGTACCGGTTTGCGCCTGACCAATCATGTCCTGGCCGGCCATGATGATCGGGATCGATTGCTGCTGAATCGCCGAAGGCTCTTCGTAGCCAGTCGCTGCGACGGCTGCAAGAATATTCGGGTTAAGATTAAAAGCGGCGAATCCGCCGGTTTCCTGGGTCATGGGTCTGCCTCTAAGTGCATCCGCAAAGACCCATGCTCCAAAGCTGCGCATGCCGTGTTGAGACTCAAGAGTCGCCCTGGCAGCTTTGTCGGCGGGGATTTGCGAAAACGAATGAATGAAAAAAAGAATCGTCCGGGAAGAGCCCGCAATGCGGACGTGCAGCCGAAGCTGACTTCGGGAAATGCGCTACCTAAACGCGGCCCGGTTAAAGGCCGGCGCGCACTATACCGGATTTTGCCCAAAAAGGGAGCTTTTTTTATTGCCTGAATGAGCGTGTCACCGCTGTGTAACGGGGTTTTGCGGATAATCGCGCGAAGGTCTATTTTTCAAAGGCCCGGCCCTGCGGGCGATGACGCTTAAACGATTCACTGATGTGCGGCATACCGTCGCTGCACCCGCCCTTCCCGCCCGAGGATTTCGCCATGAATCAGCCCTGCCCCGGCCGCGTCAGCCGTGAACGTCGTGGTCACGTCCATCTGATTGGCTTGGATCGAGCGGCCAAGCGCAATGCTTTCGACCTCGACCTGCTCAACGAGCTGAGCCTGGCCTACGGCGAGTTCGAAGCCGACAGCGAAGCGCGGGTGGCGGTGGTGTTTGGCCATGGCGAGCACTTTACCGCCGGTCTGGATCTGGTCAATGCCAGCTCCGCCCTCGCCCAAGGCTGGCAGGTTCCGACCGGCGGTTGCGACCCGTGGGGTGTTTTCGTCGGGCCACGGGTGAGCAAGCCAGTGATTGTCGCCGCGCAGGGTTACTGCCTGACCATCGGCATCGAGCTGATGCTGGCAGCCGATATAAACCTGTGTGCGAGCAATACCCGCTTCGCGCAGATGGAAGTGCAGCGTGGGATCTTTCCTTTTGGTGGTGCGACTTTACGTTTTCAGCAGATCGCCGGTTGGGGCAACGCGATGCGCTGGCTGCTGACCGGCGATGAGTTTGATGCGCACGAAGCGTTGCACCTGGGGTTGGTGCAGGAAGTCATGGCCAGCGAAGACCTGTTGCCGCGGGCGATTGAATTGGCTGAGCGGATTGCCCGGCAGGCGCCGTTGGGGGTGCAGGCAACGTTGATGTCGGCGCGGCAGGCAAGGTATGAGGGTGAGACGGCGGCCGCGCAAGGGTTACCGGCGCTGGTGAAGAAATTGTTGGCGAGTGAGGATGCCAAGGAAGGGGTGCGGTCGCTGGTGGAGCGGCGGCCTGGCATATTCAAGGGGATCTGAGAATTATGGCGCCTGTCAGGGCGCCATCGCTGGCAAGCCAGCTCCCACAGTGACCGAGTCGTTCACACATTTTGCGTACGGCGCGAACCCTGTGGGAGCTGGCTTGCCAGCGATGGGGACAGCACTGACGCCTCAGGTGGCTGGGCGAATACTGTTGATCAACGACTGCAACGAATACCCCAACCGCGGTGCCAGCGCTTCAGCCCGGGCCGTCAGTGCCTGCATGTCCAACTCCTGATCGAGGTCCGCCGGCACAATCAGAATCACGTTGCCCTCCTTCACCGGCAATTCCCAGTAATGCCGGTGATAGAGCCCGCGCAACATCGCCGCGCCCAGAGGCTTGCCGTCATCGGTGGCCCACTGATTGATCACCAGCCAGCCACCCGGATTCAGACGCTTCTGGCAGTCGCCGAGAAAACTCCAGGCCAGATGCCCGACGCCCGGGCCGACATCGGTATACAGGTCGACAAAAATCAGATCCGCCGGCTCAGCCGTCGGCAGTAACTCCAGCGCATCGCCAACACGGATGTACAGCCGCGGATCATCGTCCAGGCCAAGGTATTCGATGGCTAGGCGCGGCACATCCGGACGCAGTTCAATGGCTTCGACATCTTCCAGCGGCAGGAACTTGAGGCAGGCCTGGGTCAATGTACCGGCGCCGAGTCCTAGAAACAGCGCGCTCTCCGGCTGCTCGTGGCACAACGCGCCGATCAGCATCGCCCGGGTGTAATCGTATTCGAGCCAGCTCGGATCTGCGGTGAACACGCAGCTCTGCTCGATCGCATCGCCGAACTCGAGAAAGCGGTAATCGGCCACTTCCAGCACGCGAATCACGCCGAACTCATCCTGTACTTCGGCGAGCAGATGCTCGACGCGCTCCTCAGTCATTTCGTCTCCTGATGGTCACCGGGCGCGGTGACGCGATGGCACCGCTGTGGCGCCGTGGCAAAGCGGCGATTGTCGGCGATGGGGCGGGAGCAGGTCACGCACTAATTGCTGCTACCATGGGCTTCCCGTGCGTAGAACCAATTAGAGACCGTGATGAGCCAACCGTGGAGTCCTGATAGCTGGCGCGCCCTGCCGATCCAGCAACAACCCCAATATCCTGACGCGGCGCATCTGCGCCAGGTCGAGCAGACGCTAGCCAGTTATCCGCCACTGGTGTTTGCCGGCGAAGCGCGCGAACTGCGCCGCCAGTTTGCCGAAGTCACCCAGGGCCGGGCATTCCTGCTGCAGGGCGGCGATTGCGCGGAAAGCTTTGCCGAATTCTCCGCCGCGAAGATTCGCGACACGTTCAAAGTGTTACTGCAAATGGCGATCGTCATGACCTTCGCCGCCGGCTGCCCAGTGGTCAAAGTCGGGCGCATGGCCGGTCAGTTTGCCAAACCGCGTTCGGCCAACGACGAGACCATCGACGGCGTGACGCTGCCGGCTTACCGGGGCGACATCGTCAACGGCATCGGCTTCGACGAAAAGAGCCGCGTGCCGGATCCAGAGCGCCTGCTGCAGTCCTATCACCAGTCCACCGCGACCCTGAACCTGCTGCGCGCGTTTGCTCAGGGCGGTTTTGCCGACCTGCACCAAGTGCACAAGTGGAACCTCGATTTCATCGCCAACTCGGCGCTGGCAGAAAAATACAGTCACCTCGCCGACCGCATCGATGAAACCCTGGCGTTCATGCGCGCCTGCGGCATGGACAGCTCGCCGCAACTGCGCGAAACCAGCTTCTTCACCGCCCACGAAGCACTGCTGCTGAACTACGAAGAAGCCTTCGTGCGCCGCGACAGCCTGACCAACGATTACTACGATTGCTCGGCGCACATGCTGTGGATCGGTGACCGTACTCGTCAGCTCGACGGCGCGCATGTCGAATTCCTGCGCGGGGTGAACAACCCGATCGGCGTCAAAGTTGGCCCAAGCATGGACCCCGATGACCTGATCCGCCTGATCGACGTGCTCAACCCGGACAACGATCCGGGGCGCCTCAACCTGATTGCGCGGATGGGCGCGAACAAGGTGGGCGATCACCTGCCGGCGCTGATCCGCGCGGTGCAGCGCGAAGGCAAGCAAGTGCTGTGGAGTTCCGACCCGATGCACGGCAACACCATCAAGGCCAGCAGCGGCTACAAGACCCGCGACTTCGCGCAGATCCTTGGCGAGGTTAAACAGTTCTTCCAGGTGCACGAGGCGGAAGGCACTTACGCCGGCGGCATTCACATCGAGATGACCGGGCAGAATGTCACCGAGTGCATCGGTGGTGCGCGGCCGATTACTGAAGATGGCTTGTCGGATCGTTATCACACGCACTGTGATCCACGGATGAATGCTGATCAGTCGCTGGAGTTGGCGTTTTTGATCGCCGAGACGCTGAAACAAGTCCGCCGCTAAGGTTCGACATCTTTAGCGCCATGACTGGCCCCATCGCTGGCAAGCCAGGCTCCCACAGTGATCGCGTCGATCACAAAATATATGTACGACGCGGACACTGTGGGAGCCTGGCTTGCCAGCGATGGCGTCAGATCAGTCGCACCCAATCTCTGCCAATGCCACCCGCAACCGCGCTGAACTCTCGCGCTGACAATTCAACTGCACCCGCGCCAGCCCCAACCAATCCGCCATCCGCCGCAGATTCTCCGCCAGCGCCAGCATCCCCTGCTCATCCAGCCCCGGCTCTTCCTCGTGCACCGCATGCACCGCCAACTGCCCCGCCGCCCGCTCAGCCCGCAAATCCACCCGCGCAGCAATCCGCTCGTTGTGCAAAAACGGCAACACGTAATAGCCGTAAACCCGTTTGTCCTGTGGCGTATAAATCTCCAGCCGATAACGGAAATCGAACAAGCGCTCAGTCCGGCTGCGTTCCCAGATCAACGAATCAAAGGGCGACAGCAGCGCACTGGCCATGACCTTGCGCGGGACGCTCGGCTCCGGCAGGCAATAGGCGATTTGCCGCCAACCGGCAACCTCGCACATCTGCAACTGCCCGGCTTCAATCAGTTCCGCGAGACGTGGCCGCGCATCCGCCGGATTCAGGCGAAAGTAATCACGCAGGTCTTTTTCAGTACCGACACCCAAGGCCTGTGCCGCGTGCAACAGCAACCCGCGTTGCGCTTCGGCCTCATCAGGCAACGCCTGTTGCAGGATCGATGAAGGGATCACCCGCTCCGGCAAATCATACAAACGCTCAAAACCACGCCGCCCCGCCACCGTCACTTCACCCGCCGCGAACAGCCACTCCAGCGCATGTTTTTCCGCGCTCCAGTCCCACCACGGCCCGGCCTTGTCTGCACGGGTTGAAAGGCTGCCGGCGCCCAACGCGCCCTGCTCTTGCACCGAATTCAAGACCCGACGCACCACGTCCTGCTGCTCGCGACCGAATCTGGCCAGTTGCTGATAAATATCCTCGCCACGCCTGGCCCGCTGCATGCGCCAGCCCAGCAACGGATACATCGACATCGGCAGCAACGAGGCTTCGTGTCCCCAGTATTCGAACAACGTGCGACGTCGCCCCGAACTCCAGGCAGCCTGGTCGAGCAAGTCGGAAGAATAGGAACCGAGACGGGAAAACAGCGGCAGGTAGTGCGAGCGCACCACGGCGTTGACGGAGTCGATTTGCAGCAAACCCAGCCTTTCGATCAGCCGGTTGACGTGTGGCGCCTTGACGGTCGGCGGCTGGCGCCCGTTGAACCCTTGGGCAGCCAGCGCCAGTCGTCGCGCCTGTTTGAGGGAAAAGGCCAGAGTCGCGGGCATGAGCATCTCCTTGTCTGCTCGCAACCTACCTCACTGGAAGAGGGTTTGTGTAGCGTTCTGCTGATCATTTATGCAGCGGGTCATTTATGCATCGGATCATCCCAGAACGGCCGCACGGACTCGTGTTCAACATCGGCACGACTGACGCCGATGTCTTTCAACGCTTCGTCGCTCAGACTGGCAAGCAACTCGCGTTCACGGTGCAATTCGTACCAGCGGCTAAACTTGTGCAGCAGGTCGGAAACGATATGGCCGTGGCCGGAAAATTTTGCGTCGTCTACATACTCTCTTTGACCTTTCATCGTGTTGCCTCCTTTGTGGATGGCTCAAGTCTCGCGCCGGCGCTAAGATCAATCCAACGAATGTTTCTGATGGCATGCATCACGGAGATTCATCAATTGTCGGCCTACCCCAGTATCGATACCGATGTCCTGCGCACCTTTGTCGCGATTGCCGATCAGGGCGGTTTCACCCGCGCCGGCGAAATGGTCAACCGCACGCAATCGGCGGTGAGCATGCAGATGAAGCGTCTGGAAGAAGACGTGTTGCAGCGGCAGTTGTTTGAGCGCGACGGACGCCAGGTGCGCCTGACCGCTGAAGGCCAGGTGCTGCTCGGATACGCGCGGCGCATCCTCAAGCTGCACAGCGAAGTGTTCAACACCTTGCGCGAGCCGCACATGGTCGGCACCGTGCGCATCGGCACGCCGGATGACTACGTGATGCGTTTTCTGCCGGGGATCCTGTCGCGGTTTGCGCAGTTCTATCCACTGATCCAGATCGAAGTGCATTGCGAATCGACCAAACAACTGTTGCAGCGTACTGACCTGGATTTGTCGATCGTCACCCGTGAACCGGGCAACGAAATCGGTCAGTTGCTGCGCAAGGAGCGTTTTGTCTGGGCCGAGGCGCAGAATTTCAGCGCCCACGAACAAACGCCACTACCTCTGGCGATGTTCAACAGTGATTGTTTCTGCCGCTTGTGGGCGTGTAACGCACTGGATGCGATGGGCCGCGAATACCGCATCGCTTATAACAGCACCAGCCTCTCGGCGTTGATGGCGGTGGTGAGCGCGGGTCTGGCGATCACCGCGCAACTGGAAAGCCTGATCACCCCGGACATGCGCATTCTCGGCGCCGCCGAAGATCTGCCGCTGTTGCCCGAGGCCAGCATCATGCTGATCCGCAACCTGAACAATCCGTCGCCGATCACCGAGTGCCTGGCCGAGCATATCGTCGAAGGTTTTAAACTTTAAACGCGAGCATCACCGCACACAGCACCAGGAAACCGCAGAACAGCCCGCGCAGAAGTTTTTCCGGCATGGCGTGGGCAACTTTCACCCCCCAACTGATGCTCGCCAGACCGCCGATGGCCAGCGGCAGGCCGATCATCCAGTCCACTTCGTTATGCACCGCGTAGGTCACCAGGGTCACGCCGGTGCTTGGCAACGCCAGCGCCAGCGACAAGCCCTGAGCGACCACTTGCGTGGTGCCGAAGAGGCTGGTCAGCACCGGCGTTGCCACCACGGCACCACCGACACCGAACAAGCCGCCCATGGTTCCGGACGCCGCACCGAGGACGCCGAGCCAAGGCCAGGAATAGCGCATCTCGGAAGTCGCAGCGGGTTGCCTGCCGAACATCTTCAGCAGGTTGTACGCCGAGAGCACCACCAGGAAAGCGACAAAACCGATGCGCATGGTTTGCGCATCGATACCCACCGCCCAGATCGAACCGATCCACGCAAAGCAAAAACCCATCACCGCCAAGGGCAACGCATGCCGCAGTTCGATGCGATTGCGCTGGTGATAGCGCCACAGCGCCAGCATCACGTTCGGCACCACCATGACCAGCGCCGTGCCTTGGGCAATCTGCTGATCGAGGCCGAACCACACACCGAGCAACGGAATGGCGATCAAACCGCCACCGATACCGAAAATGCCACCAAGGGTGCCAAGCGCGGCGCCGAACAGCAGGTACAACAAAAACTCCATCACAGCTCAATTCCTCTTACGTCAGGCGATTCATCCTACGCAGTCGTGGCTGGCGGGGAAACGCACAGCAACGCACAATGGCTATGCTGATTTCGCACAAGCGTGAATTCTTATGAACCCCAACCAACTGACTGAACAATTAGGGTTGTTTCTCGATGTGCTGGAGAGTGGCAGTTTTTCCGCCGCCTCGCGCCGTCATCCGCTGACACCTTCGGCCGTTGCGCGACGCATCGACAGCCTGGAAAGCGCCGTCGGCAGCCAGTTATTTATACGCAGCACCCACGCCGTCAGAGCCACACCCGCCGGTCTGGCGTTTGCTGAACGTGCCCGGCGCATTGTCGCCGAGTTGCAACTGGCGCGGGCCGAAGCCGTGTCCTTGAGCAGCGCGCCGGAAGGTTTGATTCGCATCGACGCCCCCGCTGCGTTCGGGCGACGGCATCTGGCACCGGTGATTGCCGACTTTCTCGTCCTCTACCCGGGGCTGGATGTGCAGTTGCACTTGATCGACAGTTTCGTCGACATGGGCGGCTCGAACCTGGGCAAGGTCGATCTGGTACTGCGTGCCGGGCAAATGGCTGACACGCGATTGGTGGCCACGCCTTTGGCGAGCATGGTGCGCATAGCCTGTGCCAGTCCTGACTATCTCAAACGCCGGGGCGTGCCCGGCAGTCCGGCACAACTTGGTGAACATGACGGTCTGGACTGGGAAGGCCTCGCCCCGCCCTTCGCCTGGCGGTTCGAGCAGGACGGCCAGATGCATTTGCACCGCCCGGCGCGCATCCGCATGAGCGCCAACAATGCCGAAGCGCTGGTGTGTGGGGCTTTGGCGGGATTAGGGATTGCGCATTTGCCGACCTGGCTGGCGAGCGAATACCTGCTGCGCGGTGAACTGGTCCCGCTGTTCTGCGAGAACGGTCTGCCGGCCCCGGAATCCACCGGCATCTACGCACTGCGCATGGAACAGCAAACCAACTCGCGCAGCCGCTTGTTGCTTGAATACCTCAAAACTCGTTTCAGTCCAGTGCCGCCGTGGGATCTGGCGCTGCAACGAGATCTCGACCGCCATTAGATCCGGAGAATTATCTGGCGCATTAAAGATTCGAGCGCTAGATTCATGACCATCACCGAACAAGGCTTTGACATGACTTCCCAACGCGACACCTGCGACGACCTGCTGCTGGATAACCAGGCCTGCTTCGCCCTGCATTCCACTTCGCTGATGATGACCAAGGTCTACAAGCCGCTGCTGCAAGCCTTGAACCTGACCTATCCGCAGTACCTGGCGATGATGGTGTTGTGGGAGAAGGATGGATTGACGGTCGGAGAAATCAGCTCGCGGTTGCTGACCGATCCCGGCTCGCTGACTCCGCTGCTCAAACGCCTGGAGGGCGAAGGGTTGCTCAGCCGCACGCGCAGTCGTGAGGATGAGCGGGTAGTGATTGTCGAGCTGACCGAGCAAGGCCGAGCGCTGAAAGAAAAAGCCCAGACCGTTCCGCAATGCATCCTCGGCGCCAGCGGCTTCTCTCTGGAACGCCTGCAGAAGCTGCAATCAGAGTTGCAGGCGCTACGCGGTCACTTGCAAGAAAGCCTGATCTGACCTTCACACAGTCCCTGTGGGAGCGAGCCTGCTCGCGAATGCGTAGTGTCAGTCGGTATGAATGGTGACTGATACACCGCATTCCCGAGCAGGCTCGCTCCCACATTGGGTTCATCGACAGCAAAATATTTTCACCACCTGATCTACCGCGCAATCCGCTCTAACTCAAGCCTTACAGCCACCCTCTCATACCCGCCCCTTCGTGGAAGTGCAGCTTTTTCAAAAATTTATCTTGCGCACTAAATATTCGCGCGATACATTCACCTCGCACTTACTTAGCGCACAAACAATTAGCGCACAAAACCACACCCAATGAGGCTCACACCATGCAAACTCTCTACACCGCAATCGCAACCTCCACTGGCGGCCGTGATGGTCGTGCGATCTCCAGCGACAACATCCTCGACGTCAAACTCGCCACTCCGAAAGAACTCGGCGGTGCCGGCGGCGCGGCGACCAACCCAGAGCAACTGTTCGCGGCCGGCTACTCGGCCTGCTTCATCGGCGCACTGAAATTCGTCGCCAGCCAGACCAAACGCAAAATCCCTGACGACGCCTCGATCACCGCTCATGTCGGTATCGGCCAGATCCCTGGTGGCTTCGGTCTCGACATCGATTTGCACATCAGCCTGCCTGGCCTGGAACAAGCCGACGCACAAGCGCTGGTCGACGCGGCCCATCAGGTCTGCCCGTACTCCAACGCCACCCGTGGCAACGTCGATGTGCGTCTGCACGTCACCGTTTAACTGCTGATACCCCAGGCCCGAACAGGAAATGAACATGCACACTTTCAGCAAAGTCTTGACCGGTACCCTTCTCGCCCTGTCCATCCACAGTGCATTTGCCGGTGATGTCGAACACAACACTCAGGCATTTCTCGATGTGCTGAATGCCGGCACCGGCAAACCGATGGAACAGCTGACACCCAAAGATGCCCGCGCCGTGCTGGTCGGCGCGCAGTCCGGGGTCAAGCTGACGCTGCCCAAAACGGACGTCAGCGAGAAAACCATCCAGATCGATGGCCAACCGTTGAGCCTGACCATCGTCCGGCCGGCCGGGGTCAAGGGCGAGCTGCCAGTGTTCATGTTCTTCCACGGTGGTGGCTGGGTGCTGGGCGATTTCCCGACGCACGAGCGGCTGGTGCGGGATCTGGTGGTCGGTTCAGGAGCGGCGGCGGTGTTCGTCAATTACACGCCTTCACCGGAAGCGCATTACCCGGTGGCGATCAACCAGGCCTACGCGGCAACGAAGTGGGTCGCCGAGCACGGCAAAGAAATCAATGTCGATGGGAAACGTCTGGCCGTCGCAGGCAACAGCGTCGGCGGCAACATGGCGGCCGTGGTTGCACTGATGGCCAAAGACAAAGGCACGCCGGCGATCAAGTTCCAGGTGCTGTTGTGGCCTGTGACGGACGCCAATTTCGACACCGGCTCCTACAACCAGTACGCCGAAGGGCACTTCCTCACGCGCAACATGATGAAGTGGTTCTGGGACAACTACACCACCGACGCCAAGCAGCGAAACGAGATTTACGCGTCGCCGCTGCGGGCCACCACTGCACAACTGAAGGGCCTGCCGCCAGCACTGGTGCAGACCGCAGGCGCCGATGTGCTGCGTGATGAAGGTGAAGCCTACGCACGCAAACTCGACGAGGCCGGTGTAGCGGTGACGTCGGTGCGTTACAACGGCATGATCCACGATTACGGTTTGCTTAACGTGGTCAGCCAGGTGCCGGCAGTACGTTCGGCGATGTTGCAGGCATCTGAAGAACTCAAGCAACACTTGAAGTAACCACAATCCCATTGTGGGAGTGAGCCTGCTCGCTCCCACAGGGGATTGTGTGAAGCTCAAATCGCAGGCACAAAAAAGCCCGGCTCAATGGCCGGGCTTTTTCTTTCCGTAAAAAGCAGTGCTTATTTGGCACGGCCTTTGTAGGAACCGCCTTCGCGGGTGTCGATTTCGATCTTGTCACCGATTTCGATGAAGTCAGCAACTTGCAGCTCGGTACCGTTGGCCAGCTTGGCTGGCTTCATGACTTTGCCGGAAGTGTCGCCACGAGCCGAACCTTCGGTGTAGTCAACTACGCGCACGATGGTGGTCGGCAGCTCTACGGAAACCAGACGCTCTTCGAAGAAGATCGCTTCGCAAACATCGGTCATGCCTTCTTCAACGAAAGGCAGAACAGCTTCGATGTCTTCAGCGTTCAGCTCGTACATGGTGTAGTCAGTGGTGTCCATGAACGTGTAGGTGTCGCCGCTGATGAAGGACAGGGTCGCTTCTTTGCGGTCGAGGATTACGTCGTCCAGTTTGTCGTCAGCGCTGTAAACGATCTCGGTCTTGTAACCGGTCAGCAGGTTTTTCAGCTTGGTCTTCATGATCGCGCTGTTACGGCCCGACTTGGTGAATTCAGCTTTCTGAACCAGCCAAGGATCGTTCTCGAGACGGATCACGGTACCGGGTTTCAGTTCTTTACCAGTTTTCATTGCGAATATCCGAATTTGGATGGGATTTACAAAAATCTAGGCCGCGTATCATATCCAATTTAGGTAAAACTGTACCAGCGCTGCGGCAAGATCGGCCTGCAAGCCTTGTTCCAGACACCACGCTTCGGCATTTTCCTGCAGTTCTGGCCAATGATTGCGGACTTCGAGCCACTGTTCACCGATGGGCTGACCGGCGCTCCAGGCTCGCCACAGACCGTTCATCGCCTCGGCAGCGGCCGGTGATAGACCTTTTGTGTAAAGCGCGAGGAAGGCATCAAGCTTGTCCAGATGGATGTCTTCGTCCTGCTGATAGATGTGCCAGAGCATCGGCCGCCCCGCCCACTGCGCCCGCACGAACGAGTCCTCACCACGCACCGCGTTGAAATCACAGCACCAGAGCAACTGATCGTATTGATCCTGACGGACGAACGGCAACACCTGCACAGTCAAAGACTGCCGCACATTAATCTCGCCCACCGTCAGGGCTTCCACCCCGAGCCAGCGCGCCACGTCGCCAAGAATCCGCCCCTCCGGCACCAACAGGTGAGTCGGCGCAGCGTCCGCCGCCAAAACGTCCAGCCAACTGGCCAGCCCGGCATTCTCGTAGGCAAACAACGAAATCAGCTCGGCGTCAGACGCAGGATCGATCCCGAGACCTTGCAGGAATTGCCGTTGAGCTTCGGCATCCTGTTGAAACTGCCGACGCTGCTCGAGCAAGCCGCGCTCACGCAACAGCCCGCCAGTGCCTGGCTGGAATCCGGGAAAGAAAAAGAACTTCTGCACCGATTTGTATTTGACCGACGGCAAGCCGTGACAACCAATCACCCAGTCTTCGGCGCTGAGATAGTCGAGGTTCATCCACAAGGGCGGCGGCTCTCGCGTGGCCATCGCGTCCATGTAATCACTGGGCAACTGACAGGCGAACGCAGCGATCACCACATCCGCCGCCTCTATGTGCACCCACTCGGCTGGCCAGTGCCGCACTTCGACACCTTGTTGCCATTGCTGTGAGGCGTTGATATCAATCGCCGGACAAATGCGTTCGAAGGCGCGCAGATCATCGACCCACAATCGCACCGTCAAACCGTGCTCAGCGGCCAATTGCCGGGCCAGGCGCCAGGTCACGCCGATGTCGCCAAAGTTGTCGACCACGGTGCAAAAAATATCCCAGCGGGGTTTCAATTGCGGCATTCAAGACTCCCGTTGGCAAAAGCTGCGATTGTCCGCATAAATCACCTCGCGCAGAAGAGCCGACGGCGATTAATCTTCGTGCGACAATCGCCACTTGCCCGCAATCATCCGCCAGGAGGCAGCCATGCCGTATCGCCCCAATCCGCGTCGCCCGTTGCCTGTTCAGCTTAGCGCGCTGCATTTGACCGGCAGCATTGCCCTGGGCATGTGGCTGGGCTTTGTCGCCATTGCGCTGACTTGCTGGCTGCTGTCGCAGTTTGTCTTCAAAGAACAACTGGCACCGGTTGCACAAGCGGTGCAGCAACTGGCCAATCCGCCGGCCGTGCAGGTACAACCGGATATTGCGCCGCCGAGCCCGCAGTTCCAGCAGTACGAAGAAAACCTGCGCAAGAACGAACAACAGGCACGTCTGGATCAGGCACGCGGCAGCACGCGTAACCTGTCCAATCCGAAGTGCCAGTTCTGGCTGCAACAGGATCAGACGGCCCCGAGCGAAAAAAGCCGCGCCAACGTTTTGCAATTTTGCGATTGATCATGAACAAGCACATCGTCCACCAACTGATTCTCGACAAACTGCGCATCGACCTCGACATCGCCGAACGCGCCGCGCAAACCGCTTACGAAACCGCGACGCACGAAGAAAACATCGCCGAAAACAAGTACGACACGCTGGGTCTGGAAGCGTCGTATCTGGCAGCCGGGCAAGCAAAACGGGTCGAGGAAATCCGTAAGTCACTGGCGTTGTGCCAGAACCTGACGCTGCGAGCCTACGATGAAAATCGTGGTATCGAAGTCGGTGCCCTGCTCGGCCTGGAGGACGAAAAGGGTCGCGAGCAATGGCTGTTTCTGGCGCCGGATGCAGCAGGCCTGAAAGTCGATGTGGTCGGTCAGCCGATTACCGTCATCACTCCGCGCTCGCCGCTGGGCAAAGGTCTGCTGGGCAAGTGCGAAGGTGATGAGGTGGAGATTCTGGTGGCGGGCACCCGGCAACAGTTTGCTGTCACCGAGGTGCTTTGATTCAACGAATCAGTGAACCGGCAGTTCGACGCCGTCGAACAGTTCTTCCAGTTCCTGCTTGTTGTGGCACTGAATGGCTTTGGCCATGACTTCGCGAGTCAGGTGCGGCGCGAACTTCTCGATGAAGTCGCACATGAAGCCGCGCAGGAAAGTGCCGCGACGGAAACCGATCTTGGTCACGCTCGATTCGAACAGTTCGCTGGCGTCCAGCACCACCAGATCGTTGTCGAGTTTGGTGTCGACTGCCATTTTAGCGACGATGCCCACGCCCAGCCCCAGACGCACGTAAGTCTTGATCACGTCGGCGTCGGCTGCGGTGAACACCACTTTCGGTGTCAGACCACGATGGCTGAAAGCTTCGTCGAGTTTCGAACGACCGGTAAAACCGAACACGTAAGTCACGATCGGGTATTCGGCCAGCGCTTCCAGGGTCAGCTTTGGCAACTTGGTCAGCGGATGGCCCTGCGGTACGACCACGCAACGATTCCAGCGGTAGCACGGCATCATCACCAGATCGCCGAACAGCTCCAGCGCTTCAGTGGCGATGGCAAAATCCACAGTGCCATCAGCGGCCATTTCGGCGATCTGCATCGGCGAACCCTGGTGCATGTGCAGCGCCACGTCCGGGTATTGCTTGATGAAATTGCTGATCACCGGCGGCAGTGCATAACGTGCTTGGGTGTGGGTGGTGGCGATCGACAGGGTGCCTTTCTTCTCGTTGGAGAATTCCTGGGCGATCTGCTTGATGCTTTCGACCTTGCGCAGAATCTCACCGGCGGTGGTGATGATGCGCTCGCCGGCCGGGGTCACGCGGGTCAGGTGTTTGCCGCTGCGGGCAAACACTTCGACGCCGAGTTCGTCTTCCAGCAGGCGGATTTGTTTACTGATGCCCGGTTGCGAGGTGTAAAGGCTTTGGGCTGTAGCGGAAACGTTGAGGTCGTGGTGCGCCACTTCCCAGATGTAGCGCAATTGTTGAAGCTTCATATGAATCCCTCAAAGCAGGTAGACGCCACGGGCATCAGCGACGGTATATAACTATATTAATGGTTTGAATAATAAATCTAGAACTTTTTTATCAAAGCGCCATTATTCCTGCCTTAGCGATCCTCCCGCCGCCGCCGCTCCACTAACGGCACCAGATAAACCGGCACCTTGGCCAATTGCAGGACCCGCGCCGCCGTGCGCCCCAACGGCGTTTCCGCGCCCACCCCATGGCTATGACTGCCTACGATCAGCAGATCGACGGAGAGTTTCTGCACCTGGTCGAGAATCACCTGCGACGGATCGCCCTGCAGCACGCGCACGGCGCGAATGCGCTGCAGATCCAGCTCGCCTTCATCTCCCAATTCTTCGCGAAAACTGTCCAGCACCCGCTGCTCGATATTGGCAATGACAGTTTTCAGACCCTGGCTGTGAAATTCGTTCAATGCCTGCTCGTCGAGATAACTCTGCAATACCGATTCGGCAAACAACCCCATCGGCTCCACCGCGTGCACCACGTACAGATCGGCATTGAACGTTCGCGCCAATGCCAGGGCATGCTGCATGACTAACGGTGCGTACAGACCGAGGTCAGTGGCATACAGCATCGAACGAATCATATGACCTCCTCGCGTGCCAACATGGCGGAGATTTGATTCAGCTTAGCAGTGCCTTGGCGACTACGACGGGCGACGCAACGTCTTGAAGCACAGGGCTTTAGATGGACGGCTCATTGCTGATGCCGTGAGGCACGTGACCGGTGGCGACCACTTCGCGGGCGAGCTCGCAGTGGCCGGCCTGATCGTCGAAAAACACGTCGGCAGCAAACGCTTCGAGAAACGCCGACTTGGTCAGGCCACCGAGAAACAGTGACTCGTCGAGACGAATGTCCCACTCGCGCAAGGTGCGGATCACCCGCTCATGGGCCGGCGCCGAACGTGCAGTGACCAGCGCCGTGCGGATCGGGCAATCGTCATCGGGAAACTCGCGCTGCAACAGATTGAGCGCCGCCAGAAAGCCCTTGAACGGCCCACCGCGCAACGGCTCGCGAGCCGACTCACGCTCCTTGGCCTGAAACGCTTCGAGCCCGCCGGACTGATAGACGCGTTCCGACTCGTCGGAAAAAATCACTGCGTCGCCGTCGAAGGCGATGCGCAATTCGTCGCTGGCCGCGCGACTGGCGCCGCCGGACAGAATCGTTGCGGCAGCGAAACCAGCGTCCAGGGCCGCGCGCACGTCTTCGGCATGGGTCGAAAGAAACAGGTCGCAACCAAAGGCTTTCAGATACGGATACGGACTGCGCCCGCCAACAAACGCCGCGCGGGAAATCGCCAGACCGTAATGGTGAATCGAGTTGAACACGCGCAGGCCGGTGTCGGCGCTGTTGCGCGAGACCAGAATCACCTCGACCCGCGCGCGGCCGAGGCGACTGTTGAGTGCCAACAGTTTTTCCACCAGCGGGAAGGCATCGCCGGGCGCAAGAATTTCGTCTTCGTGCTCGATCTGATATTGCCGATAGGCTTCAACGCCGCTCGACAGATAGACCTTGTGGCTCTCGCTCAGGTCGAACAAGGCGCGCGACGAAATCGCCAGCACCAGTTTGTCATCGATGTTTTTGGCCATGCTTTCCCCCAGAGCGACCGGCTTAAATGTTGCGCCGGTCGATAAAACTCAAATTGCGATACAACGCTTCGATGCGCGGCAACTCACAACCCGCTGCTTTCGCTGCCGCCAATGGCCGAGCGTAGATCGCTTCCAGCTCCAGCGGTCGTTTATGCAAAAAGTCGTGGTACATGCTCGGCCAGTAGTCGGGCATTTTCTCGGTCATCATGAACAGATACTCGGCGTATCCCGGCGGCACGTCGTGGCCGCAGGCCTTGGCGCCCTGCACCACTTCGGCCATCAACGCCTGGATCAACGCGCGGCTGTCGACATCGGCCATCAACGGTGTGGTGCTTGCACCGAGCAACACCGAGAGTCCGTTGTAGGGAATATTCCACACCAGTTTCTGCCAGCGCGCCTGTTGCAGATTGGGCATTGCCTGGGAATCGATGCCGGCAGCGCGAAACAACCCGCTGCCCTCCTCGACAATCGCCATGCGCGCGCCATCATCCATGGCCGGGCCGCTGTGATAGCCAACGTTGACCGCGCCGAGTGCCTGATGGGTCACCAGACCCGGACCTTCGCGGTGTACGCAAATCAGGCACAAGCCGCCCAGCAGATGCAAGGAATCGGGAAGCACCTCACGCAAGCTGTCTTCGACGTCGAGACCGTTTTGCAGCACCAGTACTTTCGCGTCCGGTTTGGCCGCTTGAATGATTGAAGGCGCGAGACCTGCGTTGCTGGTGGTTTTCGCCCCCACCAGCAACCAGTCGCACTTGGGCATGTCTTCGGCGGACGAATAGGCCTGCGCCGGATGCAACGTCAGCGGGCCATGCACCGCGCTGTTGATTTGCAAACCGCGCTCAGCCACCGCCGAAAACTCGCTGCGCAACAGAAAGTGCACGTCGAAACCGGCGCGCGCCAGCATCACACCGTAAAAACCACCAATTGCGCCGGTGCCGATGATCCCTACGACCGGTTTATTCACTGCCCCCATCATGGCAACTCCTCTGCAGTTCGCCCCAGTGCCTGCGCCAGCGCCGCGTTCAACGCATCGGCCGTCAGGTGCGTGTGCAATGCCCCAAAGAACTCGCCGTCGCGCACCACGAACAACGCCGGTAAATGAAAGACCTGATAGCGCTCGACCAACCCGCCGTTGTCGCCGGCATCGATCCAGCACAGACGATCAATCCCCAGCGCCATAGCCGGCAACACTTCGCGGGCATAACGGCAACTGGCGCAGCCGACGCTGGTGAAAATCACCAGCGAAACGCCGCTCATCGCCAACAGCCGTTGGTCGGCGTCGAAATCGGTCAGTTCGGATTCGACCACTATACTGGGGGAAACAATGTCAAATGGCTGACACAGGGAGTCTGTGCTCATGGGACGTTTCATTCCTCATCCGGACGAGGTGCCGGTTGAATTAACCTTGCTCAAGCCTGAGTGTATTTCCAGGCAACAGCTGCACACTATCAGCCTCGGCGGCATCGCTTGCAATTACCACCGTGCCTGGCGCCATGGCACGGCGCTGCAAGTGCGCATGCCGTCAGTGAATGCCGACATTTGTTATCCGGGCTACGTGGCGTGGTGCCTGCGGCGCAAAAAAGGCTATCTGGTGGGCATCGCGTTTACCGATGAGCAGACGCTGTTCAGTGCGCGAATGGGTGAGCAAGTGTGTCAGATCGAGCGCTACTGCCGCATGCACGACACCCACGATGACCTGCAAGAAATTCAGGCGGTGGCACTGCAATGGGTCGAGCAACACGCCGACGAGTTCTCCCACGACAGCGTGCGCAAGGCTTTTGCGCAGCCAGCGCTGGACTAAAGCACCTTTTGCCCATTGTCGAGCAGGCGCTTTACGCGCTAAGGTTCCGCTCCCCGACGCGCTTAAATCTGCTGTGCTCCGCCGCGCGGGGATCGCTGGCGGCCGGCACCCGTGACCTGACGAGTAAACGATGGCTGATTTACCGATCAACGACCTAAACGTCGCCTCTAACGAGACCCTGATCACTCCCGATCAGCTCAAGCGTGATATCCCTCTGAGCGATGCTGCCCTGCGCACTGTCACCAAGGGCCGCGAAGTCATTCGCAACATTCTTGATGGCACCGACCACCGTCTGTTCGTAGTGATCGGCCCGTGCTCGATCCACGATATCAAGGCTGCCCACGAATACGCCGATCGCCTCAAGGTGCTGGCCGCGGAAGTTTCCGACACCCTGTATCTGGTCATGCGCGTGTATTTCGAGAAGCCACGCACCACCGTGGGCTGGAAAGGCCTGATCAACGATCCATACCTGGACGACTCGTTCAAGATTCAGGACGGTCTGCACATCGGTCGTCAGTTGCTGCTGGATCTGGCCGAAAAAGGCCTGCCGACCGCGACCGAAGCCCTTGACCCGATTTCCCCGCAGTACCTGCAGGATCTGATCAGTTGGTCGGCCATCGGCGCACGTACCACTGAATCGCAGACTCACCGTGAGATGGCTTCCGGCCTGTCCTCGGCCGTCGGCTTCAAGAACGGCACCGACGGCGGTCTGACTGTGGCGATCAACGCCTTGCAGTCGGTCTCCAGCCCGCATCGCTTCCTCGGCATCAACCAGGAAGGTGGCGTGTCGATCGTCACCACCAAAGGCAATGCCTACGGTCACGTGGTGCTGCGCGGGGGTAATGGCAAGCCGAACTATGATTCGGTCAGCGTTGCCCTGTGCGAGCAGGCGCTGAACAAAGCGAAGATCAAGCCGAACATCATGGTCGACTGCAGCCACGCCAACTCCAACAAGGATCCGGCCCTGCAACCGCTGGTGATGGAGAACGTCGCCAACCAGATCCTCGAAGGCAACCAGTCGATCATCGGCCTGATGGTCGAAAGTCACCTGAACTGGGGCTGCCAGGCGATTCCGAAAGACCTCGCCGACCTGCAATACGGCGTGTCGATCACCGATGCCTGCATCGACTGGTCCGCTACCGAGAACACCCTGCGCAGCATGCACGCAAAGCTCAAGGATGTTCTGCCAAAACGCCAGCGCAGTTGATACACGTTTTACAGGCATAAAAAAACGCCGGGCAATGCCCGGCGTTTTTGTGTATGCGATTCAGATCTTGGCGGCGCGGCGCTGATGACGCTCCATGTAGCGCTCGACGTAGGAGCACGACGGGATCACCGTATAGCCCATTTCTTCGGCGTACTGCAGCGCGCTTTCGGTCAGCGCTGCGGCAATGCCACGGCCACGCAGGGCATTGGGCACGAAGGTGCGATAGATATCCAGGGTCTGTTTCCCCAGATCCATATAGGTCAGGTAGGCACGATGACCGTCCACATTGGTCTCGAACTGATGACCAGCCTGGTCATGGTGGATGGACAACGCCTCGCTCATCACTACTCCTCGCGGGTCTTGAATTCTGACCCCTACCTTACCGATGTTTTTCCGGCGAAGGAACATCTACGCCACCCCGTGCCTGATGGACACCGAGAAGAGCCACACCGATCTCGCGCAACCTGGCACCTGATAAATAGTAGGCACCATTGGCAAAAATGCTCAAGGTACGCTCGTCATCAAGCGGGTTGACGGGGGTTGCTCCGATGGACGCAGGGTGGGCCTGGAAGAAGATCTTGCCAAACCGGTCACCTGAACATTGCCGGATGTTGAGACTTAAGACGTGCAGCCTTTTTTAAAGTCACCTCAACATGGACAAAGATAAGCGAAGCAGCACGCAAATTCGGAACAAAAGTGTCGACGTATTCATCTAGAAAGACTTTAGCCAAGACTGCAAAAACAGCACGTGGCAACGGGAACTTTTTCGCATTAACTCGCTCAGCTCGGGGCTTGTAGCTGTATATTTTTTAAACAGCGCAGTTAAAAGTTGCTCGAAAAAGAATCAACGCCTACAATTTTTTTTGCTTCTTGCCTTACGTCAGTTTACTTACTACAAGTAATGGGTAGTATGTACGCCGGCTATTTCCTCAATCGTGAGGAGACAGCCACTTAATTGAAAGTCCTTGAAGGGGAACACGATGAACAACGTTCTGAAATTCTCTGCTCTGGCTCTGGCCGCAGTTCTGGCTACCGGTTGCAGCAGCGCATCGAAAGAAACCGAAGCACGTCTGACCGCTACTGAAGACGCAGCTGCTCGCTCCCAGGCTCGTGCAGACGAAGCTTACCGTAAAGCTGATGAAGCTCTGGCTGCTGCTCAAAAAGCACAACAGACTGCTGACGAAGCTAACGAGCGTGCTCTGCGCATGCTGGACAAAGCTAGCCGCAAGTAATAATCCTTCGGGGTTGTTATCGAGCCGACCCGATTTTTCGGGTCGGCTTTTTTGTGCCCGATGCTTTTGCCCGGGCATTAAAAAACCCGCCGGCGCTGTACGCATCGGCGGGCCTTTAACCTCGACTTACTGCTGCAAGTCGATCGGTGTACTCGAAACCATCGGGGCCGAGGCACTCGGCGTGCCGATTTCCGTTGGCAGGCCATCTTCGGCCGCGACCACATCACGCACCACATCCCAGTTCACGCGCAGGTTGCTGGTGACGTCTTCACGCTTGAGCATCGCGTTGATCACTGCGGTGTGCTTGTCGACCACAGACGGGTTGCCCTTGTCGTCGATCGGCGTGTGCGCTTCCAGATAAACCTTGCCGCCACTGCTGCCGAACTTGTAGGCATCGTTGAGGATACGCACCGACGTGCCTACCGGCACCATGCCGGCCATTTCCAGCACGTTATTGTTGAACATGCGGAAGCAGCCGTGGCTGGTACGCATGCCGATACCGAATTTCTTGTTCGAACCGTGGATCAGGTAACCCGGCGTACCCAGGGTGAACTTGAACGGGCCTAACGGATTGTCTGGGCCGGCCGGCACTACGTTTGGCAGCGGATCACCGTCTGCGGCGTGTTCAGCCTTGATCGATGCTGGAGGCGTCCAGGTCGGGTTTGGCGTTTTGGCGATGATCGAGGTGTGCGCGATTGGCGAGCCCCAACCCTCACGACCGATACCCAGCGGGAACGTGTACACCACGTTGCGGCCTTTCGGGAAGTAGTAGAGGCGGTATTCGGCAAGGTTGATAACGATGCCTTCGCGCGGGCCCGGCGGCAGAATGAAGCGGGTCGGCAAGACGATTTCAGTGCCGGCACCCGGCAACCAGGCATCGACGCCCGGGTTGGCCGCGACCATCTCCGAGTAGCCCAGATCGTACTTCGTGCCCAGATCGGCGAAGGTGTCTTCGTACTTGGCTTTGATCACCTGCACCTGACCGATGATGTCTTCACCGGGTGGTGGCAGGGGAAACTCCAATGCAGCAACGGGACCGGCCACACACAGGGCGGCAAGTGACAGGCAGCGGGTGACGGCAGGAAAGCGCGGCAACATCCGGAAAATCCTTCGCATGATCAACAAGGGTATAAGAGCGCGATTGTACACCGCACTTTGAATATTCGGGGAGCCACGCCGATGGAGCGTGCTGAATGCGAAAAGATCGCAGCCTTCGGCAGCTCCTACAGGATTACGCGAACCCATGTAGGAGCTGCCGCAGGCTGCGATCTTTTGCTCTTAAAGCTCGAAACGCAGCTCTGGCCAGATCGGCGAGGTGCCGCGCTTCTGCGATTCCAGAATCGCCCGGCACAGCGAACACAGGCGCTGATCCTGAAACACCCGGCGATCAACGCTCGACCAGCGCGGTTGCGCCGGCAGCAAGCTGCCGCACAGGGTGCGATCAGCTGAGCCACCGAGTTCGAGTTGACGAGTCACCAGATGCACCCGCACTTCCTGGCAGGCGAACAGATCCAGCTGTTCGTCAGGCTCGATCAGTTGGTAGGCAAACAGGGACCAGGCAGAACGCGACATCGGGGGCTCCAGATAAGGGGGCGCCACATTAGCCGAAAGCCTGTCCTTAGAAAAGCCTCATAACAGCGGTTTTAGCGTCGGCCAGACATTTTCCAGCAACTTGCCCTGAGCCCCGGCTGCCGGGTGCAGACCATCGGCCTGCATCAGGTCCGGATGACCGCCCACACCGTCGAGGAAAAACGGCACCAGGGGGATCTTTTTATCGTCGGCGAGTTTGCCGTAGACCTCGGCGAAGGCATCGGTGTAACGCTTGCCGTAATTGGGCGGCAGTTGCATGCCCAACAGCAGCACCTTGGCCCCGCTCTGACGAGAGCTGTCGATCATCGAGGCAAGATTTTGTTGCAATTGAGTTGGCGGCATTCCACGCAAGCCATCGTTGCCGCCGAGTTCGAGGATCACCAGCTCAGGCTTATGCTCTGCAAGCAGCGCCGGCAGCCGTGCCTGGCCTCCGGCGCTGGTGTCGCCGCTGATGGAGGCATTGACCACTTTGTCGTCGAAACCCTCCTGTTTGAGCCGTTGTTCGAGCAACGACACCCACCCCAAGCGGGTATCCAGTCCGAAACCGGCGCTGATACTATCGCCAACGATCAGGACAGTACCCGCCGCTGCGTTCTGGGCCATGCACATCAAGGCCAGGCCAGCACTCAAAAACCACACACGCATCGGATTCTCCATGGGCGCAAGCATTCTCACCGCGAAGAACCTCAGCAAAGTGGTTCCCAGCGCGGAAGGTGAACTGACTATCCTGCACGAACTCAGCCTGGAACTGAACAAGGGCGACAGCCTCGCCATCGTCGGCGCGTCCGGTTCGGGCAAATCCACCCTCCTCGGCCTGCTCGCCGGCCTCGACTTGCCGAGCAGCGGCGAAGTCATCCTCGCCGGCCAGGGCCTGAGCAATCTTGATGAAGACCAGCGCGCACGCATTCGTGCCGAGCATGTCGGCTTCGTCTTCCAGTCCTTTCAGTTGCTCGACAGCCTCAACGCACTGGAAAACGTCATGCTGCCGCTGGAACTCGACGGCCGCAAAGATGCGCGTGAACGGGCCACCGAATTGCTCCAGCGCGTCGGCCTTGGCCAGCGCCTGACGCACTCGCCGCGCCAGCTCTCCGGTGGCGAGCAGCAACGTGTGGCCATTGCCCGCGCCTTCGCAGCCGAACCTGACGTGCTGTTTGCCGACGAACCGACCGGCAACCTCGATAGCCACACCGGTGAGCGCATCAGCGATTTGCTCTTCGAATTGAACAAGGAACGCGGCACCACCCTGGTGCTGGTGACACACGACGAACGCCTGGCCCATCGCTGCCGGCGCCTGATCCGTCTTGAAGCCGGGCTGTTGGTCGCCCCTCTGGAGCCTTGATGGCACGTTTGCCGCTGTTGCGTCTGTTCAGTCTCGCCATACGCCAACTCATGCGCGATGCCCGCGCCGGGGAATTGCGCGTGTTGTTCTTCGCGCTGGTGGTGGCGGTGGCGGCAAGTACCGCCATCGGTTATTTCGGCGCCCGCCTCAACGGCGCCATGATGCTGCGCGCGACCGAATTTCTCGGTGCCGATCTGGTGCTGGAAGGCAGCTCTCCAGCCCGTGAAGAACAGATTCGCAGCGGCACCGAACTTCGCCTGAAGCATGCGCAGGTGGTGGAGTTTTCCAGCGTCATCGCCACTGACAATGGCATTCAGTTGTCGAGCATCAAAGCCGTCGACCGCGCCTATCCGTTGCGCGGCGAACTGAAGAGCGCGCCAGCGCCTTTCGCCACTGAAGAAACCGGCGGTGAACCGCAACCCGGCGAAGCCTGGGTCGAGGCACGCCTGCTGACCGCGCTGGATCTGAAAATCGGCGACAGCATCGATGTCGGCATGAAGACATTGAAAATGACCCGCGTGCTGACCTACGAACCGGATCGCGCCGGCAACTTCTATAGCCTTACGCCGCGGGTCATGATCAACCTCGACGACCTCGCGGCCACCGGCGTGGTACAGCCCGGCAGCCGCGTGAGTTACCGCGAACTGTGGCGCGGTGAACCGCAGGCGCTGGAAACCTATCGGCAACTGATCAAACCCGGGCTCGCCGCGAACCAGCGGATTCAGGACGCCCGCGATGGCAACCGGCAGATTGGCGGTGCACTCGGTAAGGCCGAGCGCTATTTGAACATGGCCAGTCTGGTCGCCGTGCTGTTGGCCGGTGTCGCCGTGGCGTTGTCGGCTAACCGTTTTGCCAGTCGCCGCTTCGATGCCAGCGCCTTGCTGCGCTGCCTCGGTCTTTCGCGCCGGGAAACCATGGTGCTGTTCAGTTTGCAGTTGACCGTGCTCGGCTTGTTCGCCGCGCTCAGTGGAGCGTTGCTCGGCTGGTTGGCCCAACTGGGCCTGTTCGCGCTGCTGCATGATTTGTTGCCAAGCGACGTGCCACCGGGCGGTCTGTTTCCAGCGATCGCCGGGATCGGCACCGGGCTGGTGGCCTTGGCCGGTTTCGCTTTACCGCCGCTGGCCGCACTGGGTCGTGTGCCACCGTTACGTGTACTGCGCCGCGACATGCTGCCGATTCCGTCGAGCACCTGGATGGTTTACGGCGCCGCCCTGGGTGCGCTCGGCCTGATCATGTGGCGCCTGAGCCTCGATCTGCTGCTGACGTTCGCTTTGCTCGGTGGTGGCGTAGTTGCCGCGTTGGTATTGGGCGGTCTGCTGTTGTTACTGCTGCAAAGCCTGCGGCGGATGCTCGCCCGTGCTTCGCTGCCGTGGCGGTTGGGTCTGGGCCAGTTGCTGCGCCATCCCTTGGCAGCGGCTGGTCAGTCGCTGGCATTCGGTCTGATTCTGCTGTCGATGGCTTTGATTGCCCTGCTGCGCGGCGAATTGCTCGACACCTGGCAAAACCAGTTGCCGAAAAATGCGCCGAACTACTTTGCTCTGAACATCCTGCCAGCAGACAAACAGGCGTTCACCGATCATCTGATCAAAGTGTCCGCGCAAGCCGCGCCACTGTATCCGGTGGTGCCGGGACGGCTGATCAGCATCAACGGCGAAGCTGTGCAGCAAATCGTCAGCAAGGATTCGGCGGGCGATCGCGCTGTGCAGCGCGACTTGAGCCTGACCTGGGCGGCGGATTTGCCGGCGGGCAACAAGCTCACTGCCGGTGAGTGGTGGAAAGATCAGCCAACCGACGGTGTTCCCGGCGTATCGGTGGAAGGCAAAGTCGCCGAAAGCCTCAAGCTCAAACTCGGCGATCACATGGTATTCAGTGTCGGCGGGGTCAATCGTGAAGCGAAGGTCACCAGCCTGCGCGAAATCAACTGGGACAACTTCCAGCCGAACTTCTTCATGATCTTCCAGCCCGGCACCTTGAAGGATCTGCCGGCGACTTACCTGACCAGCTTCTATCTGGCCCCCGGCCATGATCAGCAGATCGTCGAACTGTCGCGCGCATTCCCGGCGGTGACCATTCTTCAGGTCGAGGCACTACTCGAACAGCTGCGCAGCATCCTCGCCCAAGTCACTTTGGCGGTCGAATATGTGCTGTTGTTTGTGTTGGCAGCGGGTATGGCCGTGCTGTTTTCCGGTTTGCAGGCAACGCTGGATGAACGTATCCGCCAAGGTGCGCTGTTGCGGGCATTGGGCGCGGAACGGCAGTTGCTGATCAAGGCGCGGCGCATCGAATTCGGCCTGCTTGGTGCAGTCAGCGGATTACTCGCCGCGATCGGCTCGGAAGTGGTGAGTCTGGTGTTGTATCGCTACGCGTTCGATCTGCCGTGGCACCCGCATCCGTGGTTGCTGGTGCTGCCATTGATTGGCGCGGCGTTGATTGGTGGCGCCGGCGTGTTCGGTACGCGCCGGGCACTCAATGCAAGTCCACTGACAGTGTTACGTGAGGGTTGATAGACTCAAGCGGTCTTAATCACAAGAAGTTGCCATGAGCCGTTATCGCCCTCCCCGCACCGCCGGCACCGCGCTGATCACCCCTGAAGGTGAAGCGCGGATGCGCGCCGAATTCCATGAGTTGTGGCATGTGCGCCGCCCGCAAGTGACGCAATCGGTCAGCGAGGCCGCGGCTCAAGGCGATCGCTCGGAGAACGCCGAGAACAACCTATAACCTCACCCCCCATACTATTTTCCATAAAGCCCTTTAAATTCGGAACATCTAAAATAGTACACATACTCCCTGAGAGATACTATTTCGAGTACGCACCCTCATTTTGGCACCCTCAATTTTTTTTCATTTGAAGCCAAAAAGCAGGCTCACCCACCTCTTTTTTCCTCGAAACACCTTCAAGCACGGCGAGTGCGATGAAGACTTTGTCACCTGTCATGCCTCATGCCTCCCCTTCTCCCTGCTATCGATGTCTCCGAGCCGAACCTCAAAAACCATCTGCAAAGCCCACACCCCTCCCCCCAAAAAATACGATTGGTGAACAGAGGTTCGACAGGACTAGGTGGTGCGGTGATTGACTCCCGACGAAATGAAGGGCAACGAACTTGAGAATGGAAGCAGATTGGCAGGAGTGGATTCTTTAAAAAAAAACCACCGCCCACCCAAACGAATGCCATCGAAGAAAAACACTTGCCATGAAAGCACGTTAGTAAAGAAAGCTCACGATCATATAGACCCTTTCAAAGGCTTGGCTTAGGCTTGGTGGAGCCACCCTCGGCTCACCAAGGAGTAATCAATGGCTGTTTTTATGGTGACATGGAATCTCAATAAGGAACGGGGCAATTACGCCCAAGCTCGGCAAGCTTTCATACAGCATTTGGATCGCTATCAGAATGTAAGCGACGCTGGGTTGGAGTCTGTTAGATGGCTTGCCAGTAACGCTACGGCCAACCAGATCTCTGACGATCTTCGACTTAAACTTGACCTGAATGACCGTATTTTTGTCACCAAACTCAATAATGGAGACCACCAAGGGTGGCTCAGCAAGAATGTTTGGGAGTGGATAAACGCACGGCTTTAGCGTTGACCCAGCACCCTTTCGAGCCTTTCGGATGCTAGCTTGCAGCCTTAGAGGACGCCCGATGAGCAGATCGTCGCTTGCTGAAGGACGCAGAGCCCAAGAGCTGAGAGTGCTCACGCAATACCGATGCTCCGTTCAGCATAGAGATCCTTGACCTCCTCCCACGTCATTTTCATGGCAATGTTTCGTGCCGACGTCTCATCGAGGAGATAAACCTCGGCGTCAGGATCGGTAATTGGAGAAAGAAATTTTCCGATCCCCAGTATCCGACCAGTCCCCACCGTACCATCTTGATTAAAAATAACTGCCGGTCGATGGTCTCCCGATTCGAACAGCACCCTCACCCCAGATTTCAACCACTCCCAATCAACCGTCGCGGGAAACGCTGGGCTAACAGTGTGAAGAACGACTGGAATGATTGAGTCGATCCCCTTTACGAGTGTCTGTGGAAACGCTCTGAGAAGCTCAATATCTGAAATCCCATCAAGCACTGCGTGCAAACGCAAGCCGTCGACCTCACCCTGCTCGTTCTCACAAGAAGCCAAATGCGGGGCCAGATATTCCTCGAAATCGCGATATCCCGCAGACTGTAAAAGCTGACCTTGGCTGCCCCTCATCCGCAGAATCGCCCCTTTCAGGATGCGTCGGATTAAAAAGGCGGCTTCGTGAGGTTGATCAGGAGGAGAGCGGTCAATACTTCCCTCCTCGGACAATCTGAACAGCATTGCTTCCCGTAAACCCAGATCAAAACACGCCTGGTGGAACGGATGCCGATCACTGATCAGATTCGTCCGCACCCAATTCGCAAGATCCTCCGTTGCCTGTAGCCTCCTGGATGGATCATTGGACAGCATGGGTATTGGCGTGGCGATTTCTTCCGTCACGTCAGACATCTGCTTCATTTCGATCGCGTATCGAAGCACCTCTAACTGCGCCCACTCAACCATGGGCTCAATTTTCGCGGCATGCTCTTTGTCTGGAGCCGCATTGAAGGCGGCCAAGGCGAGGTCACCCAGCGCCCGACCCACGAGGAAGGCATCACTGCACTTGATTGTCCCCCCTGAAAACGGCACCCCCACCGACAGGTTCTCTACCAATGGCATCGCAACGGCAGGGTCTGTCCAGTCGAGTTGGTTGCGGCTCATATAGGGCATGTACCAGTTCCGGACGGCAGTGTTACAGACGAACTCGCGCGCGTGCTGACCGAGACTACCCCAGAATTCAAACCTGGTAGGCACACCTCTCAAACGATATTGCCGAGCCTTCATTTGCCAACAAAAATCTCCGCTGAACTCAGGCTCAAACTTCTCCTTCAGTATCGGGTAGGCTGCGGTGGCAAGGTCGTAGATTGTGGCAGGCGTCTGACCCGCGATGTCGGCCTTGCGGCTGTCGAGGAACAAAGAAGCCTCAGAAACACGCTGGGGTAAGCCATGCTCCTTGCACCAGGCGTACATCGAGTAGGGATCGATGGCGCACAGGGTGATGCACCACCGCCCTCGCCCATGGCCATTGACATCCCGCCACAGCATCATGAAACCGTGTGATCCAGCCCGGTCACCTGCACGAGCAATAATATCCATCGCGGTAACCACCAAACGTGGCGGAAATCGCTCTTCAACACCGCTCCCCCCAGCGTTTCCACCATCACTCTCACCATCATCGTAATCGACGATGGCATCAGTCGATTTTTCGTGCAGGTACAGATCGATCGAGGGCAATGCTTCGGGTGGCAGTCTTACACTACCAGTGAGATGCCATGCTTCAGGCAGATGAGCCTGCAACTCAAATGAGGACTCAGTAGATATCAACTTGAGCGCCAAGCATTGCTTGCCCGACCATGCATTCATGCCACCGACTGCATGGGTTAGAAGCGTCGACCAGTCTGCAGCCACCACGACAAAACAGATGTCGAAACTGCCCAGGAACGGAAGCAGGTTCCGCAGTTCTTGCTCATAACCTGCAAGCTCGGTAATGGTCTGCCGCTCGGTCTCACTGGCTCGTTTAACCTCAAAAACCACGAGCGTCTTCGACTCGGGATTGAAACAGAGAATGTCGGGGCGCAGCACTTCACCCTTGGTGAGCGAGATGCTGGTGTTGATTGAAATGATCTCCAGCAATCCTAGACGGCCCAGCACATGCCCAGCAGCCTCCGCTGAGGCACGTCGAGAGATGTAATCGATGCCGAAGGATGGAATGAAAAAATCCTGCCCGATCGCATCCGTGATGGAGGTGATGATTTCCTGGCCTTGAACGTTTTCGAGCAACTGGTCGTTTTCGATAAGCCTTTGCAGCCAGGTCACTACCTCAGACTCAGGAGGCAATTTTGGTTTGGACATGATCCTTCCTTGAGTTTCCGAGTTGCAGGTTTGAGCCATCTGAAAACAATGGTGCAAGAGGCAACTTAGCAACTCAGACTAGGCCGCCGACGAATTCATCCTAGCAGAGCCATACCCCAAGCCGGCAAACAGCCAGACGGCTCCCGGCAGATCATCCTCATTTCAGGTTCGAGATGGAGGCCTCCCACTCACCGTTCAAGGTCATGGTCATGGTCATGGTCATGGAACTCGTCACCCTAAACCACATCACGCCGAATTTAATTGATCTGTAAATGCGTCGGACTTGGAGGTCATCGAGAGCGCAAATTCATCCCAAAGGTCGCCGATTCAGACGTTCCCGACCCTCAAAATTGCTGACCGCTACTTCCAGCTTGAAGAGGATGAGACCAAAGGAAGCACATTTTTTCACCCAGACACTGAAGCCGAATAGATAAACAAAATGAATGACTCAGAGCCCGGATAACTGTCGATGCACAGTAACTGACAGGCCTTCCAGCAAAATGCCGTACGGCATGCTGTTTATCAGCTGATTATTCAGCAATCCGCAGTACACATCGCTGTACTTCAGTTTCGTGGACAAAGTGCCACTAGACATCGCCGCTCAGACTCCGTAGCGTTCGGCTCACATTGGGTTGATGCGTCTCGGCTTATAAAGGACTTGTGATGGGCGAATGGTCAAAGAAATTGGGTGAACGTGGGGAACATGTTGTAGAGACTCTGCTGAACCTAATCGGATGGAAAGCGGCACTCAAAGGAACAAGCATCGACTGCGTCAAGCCAAAGCCACACAGCATGTCCGAGAACCCGAGGCAGACGCATGGGGCGGACTTCATCTTCAGCTGCCTGTCCCCCCTTGAAGATGGCGTGCTCAAGCACATGGTCATTTCGTCCAAGTTTTCGAGTGTGCCCTATCCCACCTCACCGGGAACCAAATTCAAAGAACACTTCGTCGACCTGGCAACAACAGTCGAATGCTTTAATCGCTCGACAGTTAAAAAGTCCATCAATTCGGGCTACAACGGTGCAAGCTCCCAAGCGATCGCAGGCGTCCTTTTTTGGCTTAGCGCAAAATCAGATGCCGAGGCAGATGTGGTCAGTTTGGTCGCAGGTTCGCGCAAGCTGGATGACTCCAACTATGGAACCATCTATGTGATCGACAACTACCGCGCGAGCTTCCTGTTCGACACCATCACTTACGTTAGAAACACTTTCGGAAGTGAGAACGTGAGCTTCCTGTATCCCTCAACAGGGAAGAATGTCAGCCCCATCCAGAGGCTGACTAACGGCCCAATTTTACCTCCCGAATACCTCAATAGTGGACTCATACCTTTCTTTGTTCAGGAGTATGGCAAGAAGCATCTGGTCATCTGCTGCCAGGATGGTTTCAGCGAGGAAGCGGTGAAACGCATGATCGGATTTTCAATGGCGATCGCCCTTGAGTTTCCACATAAGGTCACGCTTGCCTTCCCTGACTTCAACTACGTTGAACACGAGGAAATCGCGAATATTGCCAAGTTGGCGATCGCGAACAAAGAATTCGCCTCCATAGTAGATGTGGAGTCTTACCAGGCAGATTTCAGAGGTTGATACAGTGAGTAATCAGAATATTGACTCGATCCTGCCGCAAGGTGAAGCCCTGCGCACCTACCTGGCCCAACCCTACATCGGCGCAGCTGATATTAAGACAGTACTTAAAAGTCGTGGTGTCTTCATCAACAGTCAGGAAAAGGAACAGTCTATCCCTGCTCTGACTTTGTCCCTGATCAGGCCTAGCGAATTCTCACAGCTACAGCTTGCCTATACGACGAAGGAAGACAATCCGAAAATCACCACTCAAACGATCAGATGGCAAGGACAAGACACACTGCTCGACTCGGTTCCCGACTCGATCGATGTAAACAAGCTACTTGACCTCGACTTCGTGAATTTCAAGGTACTGGGCACGCCTGGATTCTATCCCGTCAACAAAGACCTCGACACCATCCGGATGGATTACCTTTTGGAGCGAATTGATCGATCCAAAAGCTGGGCGGATTCGCACAAGACCTTCAAGGGGTCAATCGAGATCAAGAAAAACAAGGCTCAGGATGAACTGATTCTGATCAGCACGCATAGCGCCCCTGAGACAAGAACCACGAATAAAGCGATGTCTAAGCACTTGGTCTCGCACTTCAAATCAGTCAAGCAAATCGACGAGAGCGAGACAGTCACAGCCATACGCTTCTGCGATTTCACCAATGAAAACAGATTCAAATATCTTTTGGGTCTGACTCAGCACAGCAAGTTGGTGGCGATCTCGTTTATCGAAATCGTAGACATTGGTATAGCGCCTGATCCCGACAATCTACTTCCAACCGATTTGGGCTGGATGAAAGAGAAAATTCGCAACCTGGATCTGAAGGGGTTCAGCTTGGAACATTCGGACTTTCTCTCAAACGCGTCCTATCGCCCGAGCCTGTTTTTGCATCGGCTAGACGCGAAATTTCGCTTCAGCACCTCGGGCCTCGATGGCCACTGCGTTATTTCCCTTGGTTTCCCAGAATTCTCTGCCGGCCAGAACAAGGACAGCGAAATCGAGCTACGGATCAAGCAGATCACCTTCGACAACACAGGAAAGTCGATTGACAAAAACGATGCGAAAGAGACGATCCTGAAGGAGCTGGAGTCAGAGAAAATCGAAACATTCAAGACGCTTTCGATTCCTGGTAAACCAGTAACACCCAAGCCGCTGTCACCTGCTTAGCAGAAGAGCGACTCAGCGCCATTCGAATCCGGAGAGGCGCTACGGATGTTGGATAAAGCGAGCGTAAGAACCTGGCAATACCGAATATGCCATCGTTCAATACCTCGATACTCGCCATCCGAAGATGACTAAGCACACTGGCGCTACGGCGACTCATCAACCTCAGGGCCCATCCCGACGAAGGAACAGATATCTAGATGTTTGAAAGCCTACGCCGCAAGAAAAATTTGAACACCCTCATTGAAAGAAACTTCAAGGAATTACCGGGCTACGGAGTGCCGTCCGTTGATGACCTGCGCTTTGAAGCTATCGAGTTCGAAAAATCCATTGTTAGCTATGTCCACCGAAAGTCAGGTGCTGCCCCCCAAAAGCCACTCGGATACATCGTTCAGAAAATGCTGGGGGATTACCCCCTGCTTCCTGAAATCCCGGAGTATTGGCCTGAGTTTGTAGAAGAAGCCAAGAAGCTGAAAGACTTTAGGAATAACGTTATCCACTCTGATTTCGTCGGACTTCCACCTCTTGAAGAGCTTTACGAAAAATTCAAAAGAGCGAATGAGGTTTTGAGACCCTTCGGGATATGTAGTGCGAACCGGGACAGGTTCAGTGATATCCGGTGGCGTGGTGACACCCTGCTTTTGAAAATCGATGAGCATCGATATGAACTGGAAGTGGATGACATCAAAAACCTGATGATGGAACTTCATCCTGCAAGCAGAGGTGAAGTGCACTTTCTCAAGGGCAAGCTCGTCGTCAGCAAGGTGCTTGATTACCAATACGAAAGGATCACCTATTTCATCGAGAGCTATGACCAATTTGAACTGAGCCTTGAAGAGTCCATGGTACTGGAAGATTTGTTGAGTAGCCTCCTGGGCCAGCATTTTTACAGCCAGTAATTAGCTCAAATACTCAAAATCCGTTGGGCTCCCCCGATTGCTCCCCCCTCGGGTACGAACGCTCACTCTCGCATGTTAGTCTCTGTCTATGTGCGCTGCGACAAGCTCATCAATCAGCAAGAAGATCTGATCCTCGCTTACGGCAATCTGCTTCGCCCCCTTGAGCATGAATAACTTTTCAACAGGAGGCCGCTTTGGCCACAAACATCATTACTCGCGGTGGCCACGACGCCTTAAGAGCAGAGCTTGATCATCTGTGGCGTGTGTATCGCCCGGAAATAACCCAGAAAGTCGCTTGGGCGGCATCGCTGGGAGACCGCAGCGAAAACGCGGACTACCAGTACAACAAAAAACTGCTGCGCGAGATTGATCGAAGGGTCAGGTATTTGCGTAAGCGATTGGAGGACGTGAAGGTTGTCGACTATTCCCCCGAGCAAGAGGGTAAGGTTTTCTTTGGGGCTTGGGTCGAAGTTGAGAATGACGATGGAGACGTAAAAAAATTTCGGATCGTGGGCTATGACGAAATTTATGGCCGCAACGATTACATTTCGATCGATTCACCTATGGCTCGGGCCCTACTCAAGAAAGAGGAAGGCGACGAAGCAACGGTACATACTCCAACCGGCGAAACCTCTTGGTATATCAAGAGCATCTCCTACCATGACCCAGCAGAAGATCAGACTTCGGCTTCGTCGGTTCAAAAATGACGAAATATCATGGCATCGAGCAGCGAGCTGATGCTGCAAACATCGCTGATAGGCTTATCTGAGCGGCGGGCAATCAACGACGAGAAAGCCAACCGCTTGATGAGCAACTATTTGGCGGTGAGGAAGCTTTTTAGTAAATCGAAAAAGCTCCCCGACACCATCAGGCCTAACAGCATTTCCTTCTTCTCGGCGAAAACGCTCCATTCAGTCAGACCTAGCCCAACTCCCAACAAAATGGTTGTCATCAACATGTAACGCCAAGTAGGGGCAAAAATTCTGATCAGTTGGGGCAATGAGGTGTGCTTCACGAACTCATGAGCATGCTTGTTGTACTCACGCCCCACGATGCAGGCAAGGACGAGCAGAGCTCCCGCCAATCCTAGCGCTAGAGGCTGTGTAAGCGGCACGAAGAAAAGCGCCCCACATCCCACGAACAAACCACTACCCACTATCGCAAGCTTGCGACTGTACTCTTTGGCAGTCTTATATCCGGCCCCCGGCAATTGGGGGTCGAATCCGGGTTGCTTCAGTATCCTCATTTCCCAGTAACTCATGCTTGTCTCCCTCCTGCTTTGCCGCGTTCTGGTCTACTCATACGTTACTTGTGCTGTTGGGAAAAGCTTCTTCAGTCCTCTGTTTGGGCATGTATATCACCCACCCAATGCCAGCCGCTCAACCCAATCGACCACATCCTTGCGATCCTTCGCTTTCAAAAGATGAAAGCACTGCAGCAGATGCGCCGTCTCGTCGTCCTCGCAATAAAAATACGGCACCGGCAGATTCATGACTGCAGCGATCTGCTTCACGATGCTTTCACCTGGCTGGTGAACGCCCTTCTCGTACTGAGACATCCGCGCAGAGGCCGTGGCCGGCTCAATGCCCGCCTCAATCCCCAAACGCTCTTGTGAAAAACCCCTTAGCTTGCGCGCCTCTTTCAAACGCTTGCCGAACGTACTCATTTTCTCATCGCCGAAAGGCTAAGAGATTCTTAGATTTGCTTTGACCGCATACTAAGTATTCCTTAGTATTTAGTAGAAATATCCTTTTGCCATCACTCAGCGACGCAAGGACAGGGACTCAAGATGAAGGAAATGCAGATCGTAGACGGCCGGCTCGATGAGAAATCGCGCGGCTTCGGCGGCGACATGGTGAGCTACCATTTTTGGAAAATTGACGGCAAAAAACTCGAACCGATCGAAATCCCAGATGTGCTGGACGCTCACGTCAAGGCGGGGGATCGTGTCCGGGTGACAGCACAGCTGGGTAAGGACAAGGTCTACAGAATTTGGGCAATGCAAGTGGCTGGAGAGCCTGTTCGCTCGGTGGTTACTATCCCCTTCATTGGCGTCTCCCTAGGGAGGCTCGGCATCTTTCCGTTAACGGTCGCCATATTTACTATTTTTATTGCCTACGGGTTCTGGACAAACAGCGACAACCACCGAAGTTTTCACGGTTCGTCCTACCAGCTAGCCTGGATCGCGCTGAATTTGTTCGTCAGCTATCGCTATATGGTTAAGCCAATATTGATCATCACGCGCGGCATCAAGGCGTTCCGTGAATATTGCGCCAAGACCCCTGCTTCCGCCTCTACCGCCAAATGAGATGAACCAGTCGCAATAGAGTGCCAGGAGTAAAAGTGAACAACGTCGAGCAGATCCAACGCCAAGCCGAACAAATTTTTGGCAACAAAGAAAAAGCCGATCATTGGCTGAGCCAGCCGACAGTTGAAACCGGTGATTGCTCGCGGTTGCAACTGGCTCACAGTCAGATGGGATATGAAGTCGTGAAAGCAGAGCTCGATAGGCTCAGCCATGGGTTCGCCTGTTAGTGCTCCCCTTCGTCGAGGATCGACATGATTACCTTTGATCTCAACACAAACGACGCCGAAGCTTTGCTTCGGCATGCGCAAACATTCGAACCGGATTCGGGCGATGCTCGTGAAGATCGACGACTGCGCGAGGCACTGCTCGATCTGAGAGACGCCCTTTCATTGCACTTGAAGGAGCAGGTGGATGACAAAACCCGCTCTTAGCCTGACCATCTGTAAAAACTGCCTTTGCAATGAAACCGTCAGCCAGAAGGCCAGGCGCCAATGACAGTGTCGAGTTCTTGCGCCCCGAATGATTGGGCGCTGACGCTTTAGAGTGTCTACGTGAAGGGCAGCATCTTGCAGGTAAAACGTCAGTACTGTTTTAAGCAGACCCGGCGAAAGTTGCTCTTGTGAACGGACATCCTCCCACCTGTTGAAGGGGGTCATTCAGACGATTCCTGCAGAGCGATGTCCCAAGGATTTGCTTGAATGGAGACTGCAACTAGATCTGGCGGTGTGATGGAGAGGTACCGTCATTCTCTTTCAAGATGACGGGCATCTGAAGTGACTGCGTCCATGATGGATTGCAGTTCTTCAAGCAGTTCTGCGTAATGCCGCTTCAGGTAAGCGGAAATGGCTTCATCGCGAAGCAGGCGTGCCAGGTAGCCTTTTGCGACGACCAAGACCAGCATCGTTTCACCCAACGTGTCCTCAACTTGCTTGTAATCATGCTGCAGGTTTTCCATTTCACGCTCCATGCGAGCAATATCCACAGAGCTGACATCCGCCGCCTGTTTTTTCTTCTTCTCCACGAGCATCTCTGGGCGAGTCGCGGCCAACACCATCCGAGCATAATTTTGAGTAAAGCAGTTAGCCGAGATCATCATTTCCACAGTCTCGATCTGTCGAATGGGCTTCATCTGTCTAAGTGCGCGAAAAACGTCCTGAGCGACCATTCGAACCTTGAGCATCTCCACCACTTCAGGCGCGATGCCGTTGAGCAGGTTCTCTCTCTCATGGATTCGATCCACGTTGATCCCCAGCACTTGGGCAATGCGGGTGGCCTCAATTCCTTTCTTCAGGGCAGCAATAATCATCTTATGCTCTTGGATCGGTGTCAGCCGGTTGATCTGTCGGTTATAGGTAAACCCTTCATCATCAGTAGAAATCAAGCACAGAGCTTCCGTACCACCTAATGTCTTCAGTGCCTCCAAGCGAAGATGCCCGTCCAAGAGCATATACATTGACACCCCACCACTCACCACTGGTTTGGGATGCACGGCCAAGGGCTCGATTATTCCTAGTTCCTTGATCGAACTGAGAATGCTGGCGTATTTTTTACTACCCTGAATTATTTTTTCGATCTTGCGAGTAGGGAGAATCCGTTCAATTGGAATGGCAATGATGCGCTGCTCGAAAGCCTGTTTTATCTCGGCCATTATTGAGTCTCCCCGAATACCCGATCTGCCAATGGCTTAGGCATGTCCGAGATCTCCTCAGTGCGCAACAAAGTGACGAAGTACTCGTCTGATAGCAGCCGACGCATTGTCGTAACGATAATAAGCAGACGCTGCTCGCTGATATCCGCTTTTTTGATCATCACTCTTTGACGACGCACCTCCGCTTGATAAACGTTCAAAAGCTTTTGCGGAGTTGTCGGTTTATCACTGTGAGGCTGCTGCCCGTAACGCTTGCCCAACGCTTTACGCCTTTCAACCAGGCGTCGCACCTTCATAAGTTGCTCGCCCTTCAACACACCGGTCTCGTATGCCTCCATCATGGCATGCTGGACTTCTCCATCATCGGAGCGCGCAATTTCCGTCGCCATGGAGATTGAAACCCACCCCTTTTCTACGGCGGCGATCAACCGCTCCTCTCCTTGCCGCAGAAGCAGGAGAATTCCGTGTATGTAAGTCACATCCAGGCACGTTTTACTGGCAATCTGTTGAGGCGTATAGCCTCGATCAGAGAGGATTTGAATCGATAACAGCAGTTCTTTATTCGAGTGTTTGCGGCGGGCCAAATTCTCGACAAGACTGATGAGATAACGGTCAGTTTCGCTGGCACTCACTACGATGCACGGAATCTTTTTCTCCCCCAAAGCTTGGTAGGCTTCAAAGCGACCCTGCCCACAAACGATTTCAAATGTCTCTGCGCCAATGGCGGTAGGGGTAACAGTGATTGGACGTTTTAAACCCAATGCAGAGATATTCTCCACCAACTTCGCAAAAATCTGGCGGTTACGCATTCTAGGGTTGAGCACGCGAATATCATCCAACGGAATGAGCCGAATCAATGATTCTTCTGCGACATGCATCAACGCTTTACGATGGTTTTGAATTGCCGTCATGCCACCCTCCGATGAGCAGACCGCCGAGACAGCTGCGCAAGGATATCCAATGAGTCGAACCTATAGATTTCGAGATTGGACTGATTACTCTCGGCCAGACGCAATGAGGGTGCTTCCATTTCCACGGTCGGCAAGATGTAATAGTCCAGCGCGGCTTCTTCTTGCTCTTTCATACGCACGGCGACGGTGATGTCTGGATTCAGACCAACGTCGAATCGAATTTTCCAACGCTTATAGCCGGTGATCGATATTTGGCAGCGGCAGAGCACCAGCGATATAACTAATTCCTGGTTAACCAGCATAAGGTCTGTGTTGGGATCGATGATTACCTGCCCGCCCACCTCCGAGATTCTGTCTGTGGTTTTCCCCAGCAAGACCGGGTGCAAATGTCGAAGGCGCCTATTGGCTTCTATGTATTGATAGTCCCTTTCAGGCGTGTAACCGATCAATGAATAACACCGGAGCAAGCTCCCAAATCGGTGTTGATAGGCGCTACTGGACGGACACCCTTCTGACTCATCAATCACCAGTCCCGACAGATATCCCTTCTGTTCGTAGATAGCCTTGAGCACGCAAAGCATCTCATCATCAGGCATACGGTATGAGCGCGTCTGGATGACGGCTTGAGCGGCTTGAAAAAGGATCACACTGATAATTGGCCGGAAGACTCCGTTGGCCCTTATCCAATTTTCTGGACGATTGCGCTCACGCGTCTGCTTCAATTTGAAGGAGCTGTGGTTCCAAACGTTGTTTCCTATGTACTTTTCATTGATCAGTATCTGGTGAACGGTGCCGCGTGACCATGCTGAGCCCCGGTCGTTGACTACACCACTCGAATTGAGCCAGTCAGCGATTTCCCGTTCACTTCTACCCTCTTCTACAAACAGCTGGTAAACGCGTTGGACTATCGCGATTTCACTGGCAGGGCCAGGTATTAGAATGACCCGATCAGTTTGAATGCTTTTGTGCTCTCCAATACTCAGTTCATTTTTGGGCTGTCCACTTGCGTCCACCAATTGACGCCTAAGTCCAAATCCGGCGGGCCCACCCTGCCGAAAGCCCATTTCGATCAAACGTGATTGCCCGGCAAAGACCTTGACCGACAATTCTCGACTGTATTCTCCTGCCATCATGCGCTTGACGCTTTTGACGATATTCGACACTGGCGAGCCATCGTTGGTGAATTGCTCAGCGCAATATTGGACTGATACGCCAGCTTGGCGACATCTCACTTCATAACTTGCGCTGACATCAGGATCTTGGAATCGCCCCCACCGGCTTACGTCGTAGACCAACACCGTTGTGTATTGAGCAAGCCCGCTCTCCACGTCGGAAAATAACTGCTTGAGTGCATCCCGACCTTCCAGACGCAGGCCGCTTTTGCCGGCATCGGTATAAACCTTGGTGATCTCTAACCCATGCGTTACCGCGTATAGTCGGATGGTATCGAGCTGGTTTTCTGTTGAGTATTGCTGGTGCTCCGTGGACATGCGCACATACGCCGCAGCCAAGGCCATAGGCGAGTCAATGCCATCCGCACTCTCAATTAGCGTCCGCACGGGCGTTACCCTCGTCCTGATTTACGGCCGACCTGACTCGTCACATGCCGCGAACGGTCAACGCGTTTCTTCGAAATAGCCCTTAAGAAGGTAGAAGACCGAGGAGCGAAATATGTTCACCAAAACAGGCAATACTTTTCTGCCCCAAAAACAATATGCCGCTGAGATTGCCCTGGCCTTGCATAGAGAGCTTGGTGAAACTCATCAGGCGACAAAGACTTTGATGCGCTGGACGAATGCGGATGAGAGGACTGTGAAAAACTGGATGTCTGGGAGTAACGGCCCAAGGGGTGAACATTTGGTTGCCCTGGTTAAGCATTCCGATTTTGCTCTAGCAGCCTTCCTAAGCATGGCGAAAAGGCCTCACGCCCTGACTGCATCGCAGCTGCCTCAGCTTAGACAGAAACTCCAATCTGCAATAGATAGTATTGACTCGTGTGACTGCCGGGACGGACTTCCCTCACCTTAAGCAAATCACACCCTCTTTTTCATTTCCGACAATTCGATGTGATCGTAGCTGCACACCACGGCAAGACCAGGGTGAGTCAATCAACTGGGTATCCGGCACACCTGCACCTGGTACCCCATGGCAGTCAGCCTCTGTGAAAACTGTCGGAAGTTAACCTTAGAAAAAAATGGCATGTGCAAGACGTCATGGGGCTGCATGATGGCGAAAACAATGCGGTTACGTGGCTGGGTAGACGGATCAAAGACAAAGCGAAAGTCACCGTCCAGCGCAAGATGTGCATTCACCTGAACCGCAACGTCTGGAGAGTTAATCAACGCTTCGGCGGACACATAAGCTTGAGAAAACAGATGACTGAGTACGCTTGATGATGAGTACTTTTTCACATGGATGATGTGGTGATCTGGGGTAACCAAGTCACAGAATTCAAAGGGGCTTGAGGCCCCATTCAGTCGCACCAGTTTCTGATCAAGCAGATGGAAATTGATGTTGTCTGCAATTCGCCTCAGGTAGGGCCCCTCAAGATCAGTGTGATAGGGAGGGAAATGCAGTTCGGATGGAGTAGCTGCTGCAAAATACCGATTGACCTGATCAGTGTACTCACGATCAATTTGGTACCAATCCCCTTCGCTTAATAGATACACCTTCCCCTGAAACCCAATTTCACCTTCAATGCATATGTATAAAGGCCAACACTCGCGTCGCTGTTCATCCCCACCGTAGAGGTAGATACGCTCCGAATGCAGCGACTGTAGCGTTACAGCGCCTAAAATGTGTTTGGAAACGAGTGCTTGTCGAAGATCCAAGTCAAAGCTTAGCGCGGGCCCATTTTTGGAGCGTGCTCCATGTCGAACGTAGCCGAAACCGCTAACGTCATCTGTTAAAAGCATGGGCGCAGCGGCACGAACCCGATCGAAATCCTCTGCGTTAATGGCATCAACCAACAACCCATCAAGCTGAGACGTAAGGGCTGCGTCTCGTACCGGAACTATATAGTCCATCCAGGGATATTTTTCCTTGCAGCGCTCGTCCTCATAGGCAACCAGTAATCTTGAGGCAATGTCCGGAAATTGTTCCAGTCTGACATCCGAATGCAAGGCCAACGAATCCGAACCGCTCACGTATTCGCTTTCATCGTTCTCACCTTCAATGACTCCCGTGAGCGACTTTAAAATTTCCGAGTCAAATTTGAAGTCGAACTCCGATATCGTCATATGTTTCGAAGATTGGGCTTTCGAGCGCAGAGGTGTCCGATCAATATTTGACTTCTCCACAGACTTTATTAACAGCGGATCTGTAAGACTTAGTGCGGTGCGAAGGCCGAAATAGCGCTCAATCCCGGCACCGTCGATAAGGTGCCGCGCATGCCCAAATGTGAAACAAAATATGCGATCACGTACAGCCATCACCATCAGCGCCTTGAGCGACCGACCGTGGAGGTCTAGCTCCGCAACTTGTTCAATATCATTGAAAAGCTGCGTCCACTTGGGATGGGATGCGTTTGTTTGGTGATAGAAAAGGCACTCCACTCCGGGTAGTGAGAATGGAATGGGGTCTAGTCTAACTTCATCAGAGAGCGCGTCGCGAAGGCTACGACCTGCCTTAAGGAGAAAGACATTAATGGTTAGCTTCATACGCCCTCCTTGACCTTTCGCCTCAAACTCAACCTATCGTCCAGATGCCGCAGGTTAAGTCCGTATATGCTAGGTTTTGAATGTATAGCCGTCTTCTATAACAACTGCACGCAGTTTAGTCACATATATTTCAAAAGGCTCAATTTCCGCGTCATTGAATCACCGTGATGGAGAAAAACATTGAGGATGAACCTTGCCATTGTCACCCGAGAAGACAACAAAGGGATGCGCTGGCGAGTGTGCGCCTGATCTCACTTTTTCAAGGTTCTCGCCGGTTTAAGAAAAAATGAAAAACCAAGTAATCATCCAAGATGCGAAGGTAGATGACCAAGCGGATTCGATGCGAGTGAAACGCTTGGCATACAAGGTACGCCAATGAAGATCCGGCTAGGTTGAACCTCCATCGCTTCGGAGGACTCCCAAACCTAAATCCAGGAGAAACGTATGACCCAGACAGCTTTCGTCGTGGGCGCCAGCGGCATCGTCGGCAGCGCCATCACTCAGTTACTCATCGACAACAAGTGGCAGGTCGCCGCGCTGTCGAGGCATCCGTCACAAGTGCAAGGCGTAATACCTGTCGCGGCAGACCTCCAGGATCCTGCTTCGCTGGAACAGGCGCTGGCGGATTTGAAACCCACTCATGTGTTCATTACCACATGGTCACGGCAAGCCACGGAGGCCGAGAACATTCGCGTTAATGCCGCCATGGTACGTAATGTGCTCGCGGCTATTCACCCGGCCAAGAGCGTTGAGCATGTAGCGTTGGTCACTGGCCTGAAACACTACCTCGGCCCATTCGAAGCGTATGGAAAAGGCAGCCTTCCGCAAACACCCTTCCGCGAAGAGCAGGGTCGCCTGGATGTCGAGAATTTCTATTACGCCCAAGAGGACGAACTCTTCGCCGCAGCTGAAAAGGACGGCTTCAGTTGGAGCGTTCATCGCCCGCACACCGTCACCGGGGTCGCCGTAGGCAACGCGATGAACATGGCAACCACCCTCGCCGTCTATGCCTCGATTTGCAAAAAAACCAATCGCCCTTTTGTGTTTCCCGGATCAAGAGTGCAGTGGGACAGCCTTACCGATATGACGGATGCCCGTCAGTTGGCGAGACAACAACTGTGGGCGGCCACCACGCCGGCTGCAGCCAACCAAGCATTCAATGTCACTAATGGCGATGTATTTCGTTGGAAGTGGATGTGGAGCCGAATTGCCGAATACTTCGACTTGCCTGCCGCCGATTATCCCGCTTCACTCTCCCCACTTGAGAAGCAGATGGCTGACGACCAAACCGTGTGGAGGCAAATGGTTGCGGAACACGGTTTGAAAGAGTCGGATATCGGGCGCTTGATATCCCCATGGCACACCGATGCAGATCTCGGTCGCCCCATCGAAGTGGTGACGGATATGTCGAAAAGTCGCACCATGGGCTTCACTGCATACCAGGCGAGCGATCAGGCATTTTTCGACGTGTTCAACAAACTACGCGATATGCGCTTGATACCCTAGGTCGTGCCGCAACGGATATGCTCAGATGATTCCAAGGAGGGGAGAAAGAATATGGCAGGCGAATACTCGTTATCAGATGTGCTGGAAAGGATGTATCAGAATCAGCTCGCTCTCGAAGCGGCATTAATGGAATTGACGCTGCACGCTGAAGCTCAGGGTCACGCAGACGTCGGAGACAATGTCCGAGGAGCGCTTTACGCAATTGGTGAAAACGCTGGCCACATCAAGCAAGGTTTGGCACGCCTCAAGAAGTCTCTATGAATACCTCTTACATTTTTTTCACATCCATCGGCGTACGGTGAAGTCAGCTCCTTTTACGATTCACAGCCCGCAATCCCCATGGCGGGCTTTTTTTTGCCGCAATAATGCTTCGAGTAAGCATGTTTGGTTTGGTTTGGAGGCTCGAAAGCTCTTCATGGCAGATCAATATCGAGCATCAGCGGATCTGATTTTAAGGTGGGCACTGAGCGAGGCCGGCCACTGCAGTTTTGAAGTGGCTGACTGGTTTCCAGATTTAGGGAAACCGATTTTTTTCTAGAAATAGGCAGGCTGCAGAAAATGGAGGTTTGGCTAAGCTCGCAGTGACGTCAGCGTGACGCTTGAGCTCGGAATGGTCTGCATGAAGCAAAGGGAGCTGCTACATGGAACCTGATATTAGATCGTTGGTTGCTATAAGCTTGGCTGTAGTCACTTGTCTCGTTTTCTTCCTTCGCCACCTGATGTTGCGGCGGTGGCAGCGCCAGGAGCAGGAAGCATTCATGGCTGCATTGCGATCCCTTCACATCTCTCACTTCGAGCTGCTCTTAGACAGAACTGTCTTTCCTAGTAGGCTCTCGCCTGGTGAGGTGTACCGGATAATTCATAATCAAAACGGCGGATACTTTCTCTACCTTCATACGAGAGGATCACCGGGAGTTCTTCAGCCATTAAGTAAAGAGCGCGCAATGCTTGCAGTGGAGTTGAATAGCTAGCTGAGATGGTCGGTATAGCCACAAATCGACATCTGGTCGCCCCAATCAACGTTTCAACAAGGCTGACCCGGTCATCACTACTTCGAGACTTAGAAGACTTTCAATGAGCGTTGGGCATCCTATTGATCCGAACTACTCTCCTCACGTCGTGCTTTTGGAGCCTGTTCGCAGTGGCGTAGATGTACAGCCTGATTAGTTTTTAGCTTTTGTACCGACCATTGATGGTACTGAATTGGCCGATGCCTCAAGTCACTATCTTGTTTTCACAGTTACGAACATTTTGATGCGGTCATGAATCTCTTGCAGCGCATGGCGAAAAGGTTCATGCCTTTCACTGGTCGTTGGGTCTTCAAAATTCCACACGATGACCTCACCGGAGGACGGCATACGTGAGCTCTCTTCGGAAGACTTATCGCACAGAGTGATCACGTAATGAAACTCTTGCCCATCAAATTCATTGATCGATTTGCTACGCAAGCCAATGGTCTCAATGCCAATGTGATCAAGGGACTCCACGGTTCGCGGATCGACCTCGCCGAGCTCCAGGCCGGCACTGAATGCTTCGAAGTTTGATGAGTAAGTGTGGCTAAGCAGGGCCTCCGCCAAAAGCGAACGGACGTCGTTTTTGGCGCAGACAAACAGCACCCGGATTTTGTCAGCCATTTCTTTCCCCCTCCCGATCCAACGGTGATCTGAGAAAACGACATCGCTTAGTAAAGCAGCGTTTTTATCATCCGACCTCTAGTCGGTGGCAATGTACTATTTCCAAATCTTTCATTGCTCGCGCCAATTTAGCCTGCGTCCTCCAGCACATGCAGGAGGTCAACAAACTGGCGTGTGAGCTTGTGATTTCTATCGAGGTGAATCAGAGGCTGGCACCGTTCATGAGACTCACGCATCTTGATCGAACTGCCGAGATAGACAGGAAGAATCGGCAATCCTTCCTTGATGAGTTCTTCGACCAAATTACGGTGGAAACCCGTCGTGGTCAGATAGTGGTTGATGACAATTCCCTCCACCACTAACGATTCGTTATGGTCAGCTTGTAGTTCGGCCACTTGTGCCAGTACCTGGTACAAAGCTTGGCGAGAGAATGTATCGCAATCAAATGGAATCAGAACCGCATCAGCAGCGATGAGCGCACTGAACGAATAAAAATTCATCGCAGGAGGCGTGTCGATGTATATCCGGTCGTAATCCTGGGAAATGTCGTCCAACAGCCGCCGCAGCTTGTTTATCTTGAATTTCGCTTCCAGCTTTGGCTGCAAATCCGCGAGCTCGCCGCTGGCCGTGATGAGGTGAAGATTGTCGTAGGGTGTCTCTGCGATCCGAGCACGGCTTTTTTTGGGGGCAGGCCCTGAAGACAATGTTTGCTTGAAAAAGTCTGCGATACCCACCGGGATATCATCACCGGACAGGCCCGACAGATAGTAAGTGGAATTGGCCTGGGCATCCAGATCAACAACGAGCGTTCGATAGCCTTCCATTGCGCTTGCAGCAGCCAGGTTGCACACGATGCTCGACTTGCCAACACCTCCCTTTTGATTGAAAACAACACGACGCATCGATGCCCTTCCTGCGGCAAAAGATTTCAGTTTATCGATTTCCCGCGAACCCACAGCAACAACTTGATGAATTTTATATTGCAGCCCTCGTAGGCAATGGCAGCAACGACCCATAGCTCTGCTACGCTTTGCCAACATCCTTTTATGCGAGGTCGATGATGTCTTTTGTCGACGATTTTGTTGCTCAGATTATTTCCTTGGAAGTCTCCCTTTATCACTCGCGCGCCAGGATAAAAGCCAACAGCGACAGCGAAGCCCTGCATGATTTGAGGATTGCGGTACGGAAAATACGCAGTCTCTTGCGCCCTCTGCGCGACATGCCGGAGGTAGCCGCGTTGAATCAATCTGCAGCCGAAGTCGGCAGAGCGACTACACTCACCAGGGATCTGGAGGTCATCATCGGCGAGCTGCAAAAAAGGGGCTATTCGCACCAGGCGGAGAGCCGAAGTGCAGCCCGGATAGAGCAGTATCGAGAGATCGCCGCCAGCCCCGTGCTCGACAAATTATTCGCCGAATTGGATCAATGGCCGGAGCTATTCAGGACAGCAGAGAGAGCAGGCGAACTGGTTGATGTCAAAAGACAGATTGAGAAAGCATTGAAGAAAAGAATCACTCAATTGGTTGCTGGACTTCGCGATAAAGACTTTGATCGACACGAGTTACGGATCATCGTGAAAAACGCGAGATACCTATCCGATGCGTTTCCGACACTGTCACCACTCAAGGCAAAATCCAGAGATCAATTGAAGTCGGTACAAACATCACTTGGCTCATGGCACGATCACCATCAGTGGTGCCTGCGAGCTGAGGCTGAACCGGACTTGCTCGAAATCGCACCCTACTGGAAAGTCGCGTCAGAACAGGCGCTGGCAGATGCTGAGCTGAAGCTGGCATCGCTGCTTGATCACTTGAAGAAGGATCTGGCGGAGTAAAATTGGCCATCCCACTGAGGCGATTTGGTCGCGTGGTTAGCTGAATTCAAACGCTTCAACGGCGCCCACTGGAAAAAGTGAGCGCCGCCAGACAGTCGCTAAACAATCAAACTAGAGCAACCTCGCTTACCTCTACATCTCAACCTGCGTGCCCAATTCGATCACTCGATTCAGCGGCAAATTGAAGTATTTAAGGTTGCTGTTGGCGTTCTTGAGTAGAAAGGCGAACAGGCTTTCTCGCCAACGAGCCATCCCGATACGCTTGGTCGGAATAACTGTTTCGCGGCTAAGGAAGTAGGTGGTACGCATCGGACTGAAATCCAGCTCATTCAAGTGACAGAGACTCAACGCTGCGGGTACGTCAGGCTCCTCGATGAAGCCAAAGTGCAGGCTGACTCGGAAAAATCCTTCACCATAAGCCTCGACCTCAAACCGCCGATCAGCAGTCACACGCGGGCTGTCTTCAGAGACCACCGTTAGCAAAACCACCTGCTCGTGCAGAACCTGGTTATGCAAGAGGTTGTGCAAGAGCGCATGGGGGACAGCATCAGCCTTGGCCGTTAGAAACACTGCAGTACCTTGAACCCGATGCGGTGGCTGCGAACGTATGCTGCTGATGAACAACGGCAGAGGAAGTGCGGTCTCGTCCAAGCGCTCAACGATGATCTTCCGCCCCCGCTTCCAGGTGGTCATCAAGATAAACAGACCAATGCCTGCGATCACGGGGAACGCACCTCCTTGAAAAATCTTCGGCGCGTTGGCCGTGAAATACAGACCGTCTACTAGCAGAAAGCCCAGCAGCAATGGAATGGCCAGCCAACGCGGTGTTTTCCAGAGGAGAAGCACTACAGCCGAGGACAGGATGGTCGTGATCAGCATTGTGCCCGTCACAGCGACCCCGTAGGCAGCAGCCAAAGCACTAGACGACTCGAAGCCAATCACCAGCAACACTACACCGACCATTAACGCCCAGTTGACCGTGCCGATGTAGATCTGCCCCTGCTCTTGGCTGGAGGTGTGCTGGATAAACATACGAGGGACGTACCCTAGTTGGATGGCCTGGCGCGTCAGGGAGAAAGCACCGGAGATTACGGCTTGAGAAGCGATGATGGTCGCCAGTGTGGAGAGCGCGACCATAGGCAGCAGTGCCCAACTCGGCGCTAGCAAATAGAACGGGTTGCGCACTGCCTCTGGGTTTTCCAGGATCAAGGCGCCTTGGCCAAAATAATTGAGTACCAGCCCCGGCAACACCAACATGAACCATGCACGAGAAATCGGCTTGCGGCCAAAATGTCCCATGTCGGCATACAGTGCTTCAGCACCGGTCAATGCCAACACGACGGCGCCCAAAATGGCTACACCCATGCCTGGATGAGCAACAAAAAACTGTACTGCCCAAACAGGGTTTAGCGCTTGCAGCACTTCGGGGCGCTGCAAAATGCCGTGGATACCGAGGGCGCCCAGCACCACAAACCACAGCACCATGACAGGGCCAAATAGGATGCCGATTCGAGCTGTGCCATGTTTTTGTATCAAGAACAGGGCGACGAGCACGACCACTGATATAGGCACGACCCAGCGCTCGATACCATCAAATGCTAACTGCAGCCCCTCTACCGCCGAGAGCACCGAAATAGCCGGGGTGATCATGCTGTCCCCGTAAAAAAGTGCCGCACCGAACAGACCGAGCAGAACCAGTATCTTGCTCATGTGCGGATAAGGTGCTGACGCACGGCGGGCTAAAGCAGTCAACGCCATGATGCCGCCTTCGCCCTGATTGTCGGCACGTAAAATGAACAATACGTATTTGATCGAGACTACCCAGATCAATGACCAAAAGATCAATGACAGGATGCCAAGTACGCCATCGTGATTCACTTGAACACCGTAGTGCCCGGAAAAGACCTCTTTCAAGGTGTAGAGGGGGCTAGTGCCAATGTCTCCGTAAACCACACCTACAGCGGCGACAAGCAAGCCCACCCCGGATGTTTTGGATAGGGAGTCTGTGTGTGTAACGGTTGCGGTCTCACTCAAGGTGACGCCCTCTCAATTAGCGGGGAGTAACTGCATGCCATCCTTGGGCAATACGTTTTTCCAGGGCCAACTGCAGAGCAAGGCACATGGACGATCTAAAAAATCGGGGCCAGTATCGTGGTGAGCAACAAAATCTACCGTAAAGAAACCGTAAAAAACTCGTATCAATATTCCCAACAATCCGTCCTCGCCATGCCTCCTTTTGTAATTGCAACATTAGAAGCATGAAATTTTCTTTAAAGGACGAATGAGATTTATTCCCATAGCCTAGGCCCGCGTTTTTTGATTCGATTCAGGTAGGACGGTTTCGATCAACGCGTCTACTCAGCGGCTATGGAAACTCCTATGCAACATTTGAAAAATCTCATCGCGAGTATCGGTTTGCTAGTTGCAGGTCAGTCGATGGCAAATGCGACGACCTATCCCGTAACGGTGACCGATGTTGCCAATCGCCAAGTAGAGATTGCGCAAGAGCCTAAGCGAATCGTCCTTCAGGATGGCCGTGACCTATTCACCTTGGCCCTGCTCGACCGCCAGGATCCTTTTAAGCGCATCGTCGCTTGGAACAACATCGTCAAGCGTGCCGATCCGAACACCTGGAAGGTGTTCGAGCAGCAGTGGCCGGAATCGGCGAATCGTGCGACGGACATGAAGTTCGGCGATGAAGGCGATCTCAATCTGGAAGCGATAGTTTCGGCACATCCTGACCTGCTGGTTTTCCAGACCCGCGCCCGCGCCTCCTTGGAGAGTGCTGGTGTCGCGCAAAAGCTCGCGGCGCTCAAAATCCCCGTGGTGTTTGTCGACAGCGACATTGATCCCGTGGTCAACAGCCAGAAAACCGTAGCTCTGTTAGGCAAAGTGCTCAATCGCGAAGCAGAAGCGAAGGCATACCTTGATTTCTATCAGAATCATCTCGCCAAGATCGATCAGAACATCAAGCAACACACGCAAAAACCCTTGGTGTTCGTCGAGGCAAAAGCCGGCCAAGGCGGTGCGTCTGCATGCTGTTTCACTCATGGTGACGTGTATTGGGGGAAACTCGTGCAAGCCGCCGGAGGGCAGAACTTAGGGTCTAGCTTACTGCTCGGTGCAACCGGTGACGTGACACTGGAAACGGTGCTCAGCAAAAAGCCCGACGTCTATGTGATGACTGGCTCACAGTTCCCAGGTTCGACCTCTGTCGCACCGCCATTTGGTTTTGGTGATAGTGTGCAGCAGCCGATGATAGATCGCTCATTGAGCCTGCTGCAGGAGCGTCCTGGATTCGCCCAATTGAAAGCCAGCCAGAACGCTCGGGTGTACGGAATCTATCACCAGTTTTACGCAAGCTCCTGGAACATTCTCGCGCTCGAATACCTCAATCAAGCGTTCTATCCCGACAGCGGACAGCACCTAGATACAGCCGAAAGCCTCGCCACGCTTTTCAGCCTTACCGGATTGGAAGCCGTGCCCGCCGTCCTCTACTCGCATGCGCCCGCCAATGACTGAGTTACCAGCGGCCATGGCGATATCCGGCCCTCTCGTCCCGCCCTCCCCTCAGGCCCACTACGCTCATACCATTTGGCGACGTAGCGCGTTACTGACCCTCTTGTTGGTGTTGGCACTTGCAGCATTCATTGCTGACCTGATCGTCGGCTCCGGGACGCTCACACTGGGTGAAGCTATAACCGGGTTGCTACGTCCCGACAGTGTCGATTCCAGCACCCGGGTAATCCTTTGGGAGCTGCGGATGCCGATGACACTGATGGCGGTACTAGCCGGCACCTGCTTGTCGCTCTCGGGATTGATTATGCAGTCCGTCCTCGACAACCCGCTCGCAGAGCCTTTTACGCTAGGTATCTCGTCAGCCGCAGGTTTCGGTGCGTCACTGGCACTCGCCCTCAACCTATCTTTTAGCCATGCGTTGCCAGGATTGAGCGCCGACCTGATAGTCACCGCCAACGCGTTCCTATTCTCGTTAACGACAGTTGGAATCATCCTGCTGCTGACACGCGGACATGTGGGCCTTCAGGCCATCACGTTGCTGGGAATCGCGATGCACTTTGTCTTCAGCTCACTGTTGGGGATGGCTCAATACGTGGCGAGCACCGATCAATTGCAAAGCATCGTGTTCTGGCTGATGGGCTCGCTGCTGCATGCCACCTGGAACAAAGTCACGTTGTGTGCCGTGATCGCAACCATCGCAATTCCGGTCGTGCTGCTCCAAGCCTGGGCGTTGACGGCGTTGCGCAGCTTTGGCGAACAGGCCGTGGTGTTCGGCATTCCGGTGCGCCGACTGCGCACGACGATGTTGGTATTGGCGGCGCTGTTGGCGGGCGCTGTCACTTCGGTGGTGGGTGTGATCGGCTTTGTGGGCCTCGTCGCGCCGCACGTTGCAAGGCTGCTAGTGGGCGAAGACCAGCGCTTCACCATCGGCGTGACCATTGCTTGCGGAATCATCTTCGTGACCCTGGCCTCTCTGGCCAGCAAATTGATCGTCCCCGGTGCCGTGTTACCCATCGGCATGGTCACCTCACTAATTGGTCTGCCATTCTTTATCATTCTTATCCTGCGCGACCGGAGGCTGACGTCCCGATGAGTTTCACTACCACCAACTACCGGGTGACTTTGCGCGGCAAGCCTATTCTCAAGGGATTGAACGTGAACGTTGACGCCGGCAACACAATGGCTTTGCTGGGTGCCAACGGTGCGGGGAAGTCGACCTTCATGAAAGGATTGTGCGGACTCGTGCCTGCTTTCGGTTTTGCCAGCATCAACGGCACGGCATTACTGGGGATGTCTCCTGCCACCCGCGCGAGGATGATTGGCTACGTCGCGCAAGATCTCGCGCATCTCGACGTACGACTGTCGACCTATGAGCTCTTGCTGCTCGCTCAGCAAGGCAGTGCACGCAGCTGGAAAACCAGCGCAGAGGCGCGATACAAGGCAACCGAACTGCTTGAGCTGCTTGGATTGCAACGTTTCGCCGAGAAACAGCCTGGTCAACTTTCCGGTGGCGAACGACAGATGATTTCCCTTGCCCTAGCGCTAATTCGCAGTCCGCAACTACTGCTGCTGGATGAACCCACCTCGGCTTTGGATTTGGCCAATCAATTACAGATTCTTGATGCCGTCAGCGAGTACACACGCAAGCACAACATCGTCACGCTGGCGATCTTTCATGACATGAATCTGGCCAGTCGCTACGCGGACGACACGCTCATGCTTGATCAGGGCATCGTGCATTGCTGCGGCCCAACGAGAACCACATTAACCCCAGAAAATCTGGCGCAGGTGTATGGGGTTGACTGCAGAGCGCTGAGCGTCGAAGCCGGCGCCTTCACAGCGATCTATCCAGTATCGGTGATTGCGCCCGAGAGCCAGGCTGGCGGTAGATAAAATTTACGGTTTATGTGAGATCACGGCTCTAATTAAGAGGTAATCTTGATGCCACAAGGCAACGTCGCGCGCGCCGGTAAGGCCAGGGCATAGATGAAGGTGAGTCATTCTGAAAAAAGGTGCTCTGCCAGTCAAAACTTGCGTGACCTGCGGTCTTCCCTTCACATGGAGAAAAAAGTGGGCGCGCTGCTGGTATGAAGTTCGCTACTGCTCGGAGCGCTGCCGGCGCAGCAAAGGCTGAATTAAAAAAAGGGCCATTAGAGGCCCCTTTATTGTTCGATCTAAGATTACTTCTTGAGCCAAGACTCGACGGTCGCAGCGCCGTGCTCTGCTTTCCAATCTTTCAACGTCTTATGGTTGCCGCCTTTAGTTTCGACGACTTCGCCTGTGTGAGGGTTTTTGTAAACCTTCAACTGGCGAGGCTTGCGACTGCCCACTTTGGACTCGGCTACTGGAGCGCGACGGACTGCTTGAGGATCGAGCAGGTTGATCACGTCCTTGAGGCTATAGCCGTATTTTGCGAGCAAATCGCGCAGCTTCGTTTCGAATTCAATTTCTTTCTTGAGGCCAGCGTCGCCTTTAAGGGCTTCGAGCGCTTGGAGCTGTTCGGCTAGGTGTTTTTCCAGCTGGCGGAATTCGGCAAGTTTTGACATGACAAGTCTCGGTTAGATAGATAACTAAGAGTGTATTGCATATCTGCTTTTCGTGCCTGCTCGGTGACTAGGCTACGGAAAATTATCAGTTAGTACCATGGCCCAGCCGAAAATCAAAAAATTCTGTGTAGGTCTCAGCGCTCCTCCAGAGGAGAACCTTAGGCTCACCGAGTTAGTCAATCGTTGACACTAGATGCCAGGAATACTGCAATCTACCGAGGATTTACCGATCAATAGCGCGTCAGAGAGAATAAGATCGGTACTTCGCGATTGCCTAAATTAAAGGAACCCTATGTGAGCAAATATTTGGTTTTATTATTGGTTAGTGTCACAGGCATCGCTCAGGCGCAATCCCTATGTTCAACAACATGGTATCAATCGGTCGAAAAGGTTCTGCATACGGCTGATACTCAAGGGCACGGATCGGATTTAGGTTCTAACGAATGGAAGTCGGTGATCGAATTCAAGCTCGGGGTTCGCGATCGGCCAGATGTTCCTGAGCGAAGCTCAGAGCAATGGTGCCAGTACGTTGATCAGCAAATCAGTGAGATGTGGGCGACCGAAGGGCGCATGAGAAAATTGTTGATTGTCAATGAATCACCTGACCCATCGTACGAATGCACAAAAGTGAAGCCTAGTGGTATTGAAGCAAAGATATGTGAAGACAAAGCGCTATCGGCCCTGGATCGCAAGCTCTCGGCAGTATATGCCAGTGTAAGCACTAAGGCCGGCAACGAGCATGCTCCACGGCTCAAAGCAGAGCAGCGGGGATGGATTAAGGGGCGAAACGACTGCTGGAAGAGTAATGATGTCGCTGCATGCTTGCGCATGGAATATCAATTTCGCATCGCTGAGTTGCAAGCACGGCACCGACTGGTAGCTGGCACTGGGCCTATCTATTACGAATGCGACGGCAACTCCGCGAACGAGATAACTGCCATGTTCTTCGAAACTGATCCACCGACATTGATCGCCGAGCGTAGCGACAGCGTATCGCTGATGTATCAGCAACCGAGTGTCAGTGGCATCAAGTACGTCGGGCCCAATGAATCGCTTTGGGAGCATCAGACCGAAACCATAATCATCTGGGGATATGGCGCCCCCGAAGAGCTTTGCAAAAGAAAGCCTTAAGCAGCGCTTTCAATCAAGCGGCGAAATTACGAATGCTTGAACGGCAACATTCTGCCGAAAGCACTCAACAGCGACTGCTTTCGCGCAAGCCTGCACTTTAAGAGCTGACATGACTTGTCACCTAAGCAATTACATCTGCTGGCGATGGTCATCCGTAACCTGCCGCGCGTGACGCGCACTGGTAACAACCCGAGGGGAATTAGGACTAAAAGAACGGCCCAGCAAACCGGGCCGTTCTATTCAGGCGTGGCATAATTTACCAGCAATATTTCACACCAAACTGACCAGTGGTCTCGCTCTGATTAGCAGTTGCTATCTGGGTGCTCAAGTGACCCCAGGCGCTCCATCCGCTGCCGATATCAACCTCAGCGCCGACCTTTACCTCATACGTATCATTCGCTGTGCTAAGTTTGCTGGTGATATTGTTGAACGACATTGCACTGTCGTCCTCACTGTGCCACCAGTTCACGGCAACAAAGGGTTGTATGCGAGTGCCCGATTTTTCCGTCGGACGGACATATGCTCGGGCCCCCAAGCGCGTGGTGACGTTATCCGAAGCCTTCGATTTGACCGTAGTACCATTCTCTTCTCGGTGCTTGTCTGCCTTGAAGTTCGTATAGATTACCTGCGCTTGCGGTTCTAGGTAGTAAGCCTTGCTCTCCCCTTGTCCCACGTTTAAGGCATAGCCGGTTTCAACCGAAGCCGAAAACGTTCTGCTGCGATAGCTTTCGCGAGCCAAGCCATCACCTTTGACACCGTTCTCATAATGTCCGGATTGCAACCAGGTATCGACATATGCACCCGTCGAATCAACACCGTTCTGAAACCAAGTACCGTACATACCCACGCTGTAGCCTTCCACCTCCCCCTTAGCGTTGTAGCCGAGAATATTGGAGCTGATACCAGTCGTCGCCTTACCTTTAGCAGCCATCACGCCCAAGTGATAATTATCATCGCCATCTGTCCAACGGGCCACCTCTGCACCAAGCTGTAACGTGTCGGTGCTTGTGTTCAGGTCGATTTGGTTCTCGCCGGTATCGCCAGTGAAGTCATTATGCTTCACACGCATCCATACCGAACCTTGTGCGCCCTCAGTGGGACTAGAGTCGAGCTCACCAGCTCGCTCGTGCAAGGTGTGCTGGAACATACCAATCGCTGCCCGAGTATTGCCAAGATAAGCACCAATTTCAGGTCGGTATAGACTCGGCTTATTGGGACGCACCGGCTCTGGCTGCTCCGGATGCTCCAGACCTACTACCTCAACAAGATCATCATGCTTTTCTTCGGGTGCTTCCGAACGTAGATACCAATCACCGTCATGTTCAGAGGTCTTGCCTCCTTGGAATAGAAGGTACTCATTGCTGCCTGCAACCACACGGTTACCCAGCTTGAATACGCCATTAGACGCACCATCCACCCGCACCACTTCAATACCATCACCGTAGGTAAAATGACCTTGGCCGCTAGAATTGTTGAGCTTGAGGAATGTTTCACCGCTCGAGTCCCCTTGTATTATGAGCTTGTCACTGTGTGAGTCATCGCCGCCTAGCCGCGCATTCATTGCAAGCACCCCGTTATCGCCGATGTAGTTGCCTGCCACAGTTAGGGTCTTGAATTCTTCAAAAGCAGAGCGATTCGAGTTCGGCGGGGAAAAGGCGATCGTGCTATCGGCAATGCGCAAGCTGCTTACATTAGAGTCACTCAGCATGTTCCAAATAGAACCCCCTTTCAAATCCAAGTCTAAAACGACACTAGGCCCAGAAAAGCGTACGGCGGAACCATCCCAAGTAGAGTTACCGGCTAAACTGAGATTAATGCGGGTGTCTTGATCCATCACAAGAATGTTTCCGTTTAAATGAGCATTCTCGCTAGCGCTTAAAACTGTAGCGGAGGCAGATTCTCCAGAAAGGAGCACCCCATTACCACCCGTTATTGAGCTATTATTCATGACGTCAATCGCTACGTTTCCAGACTTTACTCGTAACGCAGTACTCTTTTCCGAAATGATATGGCTGTTCCCAAATGACGCTCTACTACCATCAGATAGGGAAACACCAACACTATCATTACCTGAAGTTATTAGAGTCAATCCATCTGCAGCAACGGTGCCTCCAGAAGTGACGTGAATGCCTGATGAACTATTTCCATGCGAGATAATGACGCTATCATTGAAAGTCATTTTTCCATTATCGCCGATCCAACCTCCATACGAAAAATCACCTAAAGTCGTAATATGCGAGCGCGCTGCGCGCATCTCGGTTCCGTTGCCCGTCAGGTGGAGACCAAATGCACTGTCACCTTGGGTGATAAGCTTTGTATCCTTAATATCGATCACAGCGCCATTATTAGCGTAGGTAGCCGAGCCATTATCGCCACGACTAGTCACACTACTATTAGAGATAGAAGCAAAACCGCTCCCCTCATCGACCGCAATGCCACGCCCCATATCAGATGTAATGCCTACATTATCCAGAGTCAGAATTGAACCATTCCTTGCTATGACACCATCACCATTCTCACCTGAAGCCGATATTGACGAATTTACCACACTGACTAAAGCTCCATAATTTGCCAACAAACCTGCTGCATCTGCGCCAGATGTTAAGACTACAATATTAGAGCCTCGAATTTCGCCTCCGCTTGAGTATAATCCACTTGCGTTATTGCCTTGGGTTTTTATATGCATTTGGGATAGCGTAGCTTTAGAGCCAAGACCATCCAGAACTAATCCATGTCCCCCTCCCCCCAAAGTATGTATGTCGATATTTTCGCCTGTGAGTATGCTGTTATCCAAGTGAACTGCACTAGCGCCCGTGTTGTCGGTCTGGATCGAAGTGCTCCGAAGTGATCCAACGCTTCGGTCAGTCAAGTAAATGCCGCGAGCAGCTACTCCTTCCGTTGCTATCGTGACTCTGTCTAAGGAAGCAGTGCCTAAAGCGCTTGCAATCACACCGCCAGCCTCCGCCCCTTTAGTACTTAATATACTATTATTGAGTGAAATCAAACCGCCTCGGCTAGCAAAGATTGCGTGTGCACCTTTACCTGACGTACTAACATCTGTATTAACAACATTAATAAATGAGTCAGTATCACCCGAATGTAACGCCTGCGCATCGTCCCCCCTAGTCTCAATAGAAGAACCATCGATAGAAATTTGGGCACCGCCTGCCACATACGCAGCGGAGCCACCAATGACTCCTGCACTATGAGTTATGATACTGCCACGGGTCATATTGACTTGAGACAGTTCCGATGACGCAATTAAGCCCCGTCCCTCGTTCACACTCACTTGAACATCACTCAAGTCAGCTGAGCCTGCATACACAGCCACGCCATTGCTAGTTTTACCCTTAGTACTGATAGAGCCACCTGTTATTTTTATTTGAGACTTCGCCGATACATAGATCCCGTTTGAACGATCGCCTGTAGTAGAAATTGCGGAATCAGTAACGGTGGCCGTGCTGGCATCATGTACCTTTATGCCTCCGGCTAAATTCTCTCCAACCCTATTACCTTCAACGTTAATAACTGCACCATCAATAAGGATATTTGCTCCCTGTACCGCTGTTACGCCATACGCCGCATCACCAGTTACGACAACCTCAACACCGTCACCGGAAGAGTCGCGCCGTAGATTAAGTTTGCTGCCAAAAACTGCATAAGCGCCATGAGAAGTAGCGCCCGATGATCGAATTCTACCGCCGCTAATTTCGATGAGACTGTCAGCACCGCTCGCATGAGCTCCGAAGGCTCTTTCGCCATCTGTAGTGACAGATGCATCAGAGGTAAATATTTTACCTTTACTTAGCGCGTATAGGCCGATTCCGTCCAGATAATCACTTCCAGACGTATTGATACTTATACCGTCGTCCGTAGTTATGCTGGTGCCATTTGCCTTAACCTGCTGAGCTGCGGCAGGTAAACTCAACGCGGAAAGTAAAGCAGTTGCCTGACAAATTAGAATCGACAAGAGCTTCTTTTTGAATCTTTCCGGGCTAACTACGTATTTAGCATTCATTTTTCCCCTACCTATAAGTTTTGCACGGTAAAGCGATGAAATGTATTGGTTGTCTCTAACGGTGCATGGAGGCGAGCCGTCACGTCTTGCTTTAGTTATGCGAAGGTCGAAAAACTAATTAAAAGCCTGGCATTAGTTAAAGTGCTTCAGGCAATAAACAATTTCGTATACATCGTATTTTTATATAAGGGTGAATGCATCACACCTCCGCGAGCACTTGATAAGCTCGTTTCCTGAAAGACTACTGTTTTGTCAAAGCGGAGGTTCAATCGCGTGAAAGCTCGCCCAAAAACGCCGCAATAGTCTTGCGTTAACAACCATGGACGGGGCAGAAAATATTCCGAGAATATAACAACGGGGGGTAACGCTTCGACCTAAAATCTCCGTACTGAGAGGCGCTTGCCCAACTCCAGACTCGATAAGCAATCATTATAAAACCGAAACCGCTTACACCAACTTTTGACGATACCGTCAAGTATATCGCCGCCTGTATACCGCTAAGTAATGAAGACGGCTAGTCCCTATTTGTTAATTCGCCTCGTTACATAGACTCAGACAAATTAAGGTTATAGACCAATGCACTGCATAGCGAGTTTTTAGTTGTACGTCAAAGTAAAAGTAGCCGTGCCATTTGCCTTCCCGGCGGTCACTGTACTTTGAGTTTGATAATAACGCGCCTCCATCACGATATTATTATTCCCGGAGGTCGAGTCTCCCACAGCTGTGGCCGCTCCTAACGTCACCGGCGCTCCACGGAACAACAACTGTATACCGACTCCTTTAGCATCGAGATTTCCCATAGTTGACCCTAGCGCCATCACGCCTTTTACTCCAGAACTATCTGCCGCTGCATTCCAAGTGATTTTCAATGGAGTTATTCCATTACAATTAATAGGAATCGAAAATTCTTTGGCTCCTGAGGTACTCCCCACTCCACTAAAGGTACTTCGCTTCACCTCTCCCATTGCGACATTGAGTGACGTGCTCCCGATCGAGCAAGTTGTTGTGGTAAAGCTCCCGCCATTAACAATATTAATTGCCGACATCCAATATGGACTAATCTCTTCAACAATCTCGCCAGCATAAAGCCCTGTATTTATAGAGCCCGGAGTAATTGGCCCGGTTTTTATAATCTCAACTTTAAAACCACGCGAGTTCATTACCAATGTGCCAGAACTGCCATTCTGAGGAGTCAAAAACGCATATGGATAATTACCAGCCCCTCCAAAGTATTTATTGTAACCTAATACTAGCAACCTCATACCCACACCTTGCAAATTGGTTTGGAGCAACCCGTTGCCGTCTGGAGTACGCCCCCTAAATTCCGCCCTAAGAACCACTGGTTCTCGACAATTAGTTGCATACGGCCCATCCGGATATGAAACTACTTGTGAATACAAAACGGTGCCAGTTGGAGTATTACCCTCAACCCTTATTGCTGGAATCGATACATTGAAAGGTTTTTCTTTCCAGCCGTTTACAGGTGTGCATGCTGCATGCGCAGTCAAGCCAGATACGCTATTCACGATCATTAGAAAAAGCGAAAACGCGAAACTTGAGAAACGACTCTTGTTTAAAATATTCATGATCAATTCCTATTTGCAATCGACAGCTATTACCTGGATTGATGAGATACTTTCTGCTTTCGGCAGCTCAAAATTCGCCTCGCATCGATTGTGGTCGTGACTACCCCACTTCACGTATAGCAAGCCGCGATCGGCTACACCGCTCAAGTAGACCTGCCCATTAGTACCAACAATGCCGATGTTGTCTGACGCTTCCGAATTGGGCTGTAGCGCAACGGTTGCACCGAAAGGAACTGGCTTGTTTTTATAATTCAGTGTTAACAGTACGCGACTGCCAATGCGAGTCTGGAATTTAGCCAACACCACCGCCCCCCTAGTAGGGATGACTGTTTGTGTCGCAGTTTCTAGGTCTATATCATCACCTAAAGATTCTGTATCCAAAGCAATTCGGTTCTGTCGGTAGGTACTAAGATACGGTACGACCGCATACCCCCTCCAATCAGTACGCACGCCAGTGTTATTCTGGATTTTCGCCCCAGCGGCCCCAAGCGCCTCTACGAGCGCAATAGTCTCTCCGTGTTGCTGGGAAAAAGTGACTCCGTCGGAATGAGCAACGATTCCACCTTGCGCTCCGTAATTCAGGCGTTCGGAGGTGCTGGTATAGCTGTAACCAACTTGGGCCTCAGCATAAGTTCCAAGATAGCTAGCGCTGGCGTTTCCACTTCCTCCTACGCCTTTATCGGCATAGCCTTGGCTTATATTGTAGTTTAGGTTGTTATCTGCCAACGCTGTGCCGCCCAGGCCAATCTGTTGGGATGTGCCGCTATTTTTACTGGCACTTATGTTGTAGCTTGCCCAACTATTCGGTAACAGGTTGTCTAGCGGAATCTGAATGTTAAGCGCTAATTGCTGATCCTTGCTGTTTCGTTCCGGCGATTGAGACAACGTATAGTTTAAGCCATAGGTAATGCTATTTTTGCTGACGCTATAACCAATGCTTATATTTCGCTCAACACCGCCGCGACGCCAGTAGTCCTGCTGGAAAGCGTTGACGTAGACGTTCCCATAGGCGCCAAACGACTGGTTGATACTAATTTGCGCCTTGCTTCGCTTAATGTAATTGTTACGCCACATGTCGTTTTTGCCGAACGAACCAATATCGTTGGTTTCTTGAAAATCATAAAAGCCATTGGTGGAATAACGATAGCCCGCCAGTGTAAAAGTAGTACTGGTCACTTCTATATCTTTTGCATATTGAAAACGATAAGATTGCCCTGATCTCGTCTCACCGTTGTCCAGTTCCGCCTTGGCCTGAGTGGCGTCAATCGATAAAGAGCCCCAGAGGCCAAATCCATGGCCTAAACCAAAAACCTGGGAGTTGTAATTTTTAGCTATCAGCACCCCACCGTAGGCGGTGCTGTCGAAAGGTAAGCCATAGATCATGGTACCTTGGCCGAAATAGGGTGTAAGCGCATCGGAGTTGGCCGTCCGATATTCACCGGCGGTCAAGGCGTATTTTAGGCGACCCTCACGAAGCATTACGGGCACGGCTGAAAAAGGCTGTGTCAAAGAGCGCTCTGAACCATCGGTCTCTGTAATGGTAACCTCCAAGTCGCCACTGGCGGAGGTAGGGTAAAGATCAGATATGGCGAACGCACCTGGTGGCACATAGCTTTGATAAATAATGTATCCGTTTTGACGAACAGTAACCTGTGCGTTACTACGCGCGATCCCTCGCACGACTGGAGCAAAACCGCGCAAGCTATCGGGATACATATTATCGTCCGAGTTAAGTTGTATACCTCGATATTGGACGCTATCGAATACGTCGCTCGGGGTCACACTATCGCCTAGTGTCAACTGACCTTTCAAAGGCGTGATATCACGTTGCAGGTAGGTGTTGACATTATCCAACGACGTTTGGCCGTTGTTATCGTAGTACGTAGAGTAATTGCGTAGGCGCCAATCCCCCCAGTTTAGCCCGCTACGCAAATTAAGATAATTACTATCACTCGTCCCTGCGCGTCCATCCTCCCAAGTGTTCGCACCGCTAAAGCTGTAGTTCATCAGGAAAGCATTCACCCCCCTATCCCATAAAATAGGATCCACATAACCGCGAGCCTCGTTGTTAAGAGCGGCTTGTGGAATGCTCAAGTCGAGGCGCTGCTCTGCAAAATTAAGCTGACTATTGGCATCAGGGATGTATTGGCCCAAATCCGACAACGTTTTATCCGCTGGAAGATTCTGGAGGCTTGCAAGCGCTTCAGTTTTTACACCCAGTGCGGTTAGTTGCCCAACAGTGAGTTCGGGAAGTAGGCTATCCTGCAAACGGAAAAATTTGATATTGCGAGTATCGACTTTGTTACCGTTCAGGTAGATGTCTACCATGTACGTTCCCGGTAACTGCCCATTTCCAGTCGAGAAATTGGTGAGATCAGGAACTGGTTGATCGTCCGCGATCATTTCTAACGCTGAAGGATCGAAATATTCTTTTGCAGTTAATCCGGGTGAAAACACTAAAATGCAAAACGAAATTAGCGAAAGTGTGAGCAGGATCCAGGCTGAAGAAGTACTAATAATCAGGCCACGGTTACGTTTCAAATGTATGGGGTCGCGGTGACCGAAAGTAACTATCTTCATTGCATTGGTCTCCTACCGTGCATTGTTGGGGGGGGGGGAAGCGTTAATATTGCGGGGAAAAAGATCGCTGGCTATTGTTCATACGATGGGTCGAGGGATATATTCACTGTTTAACCATATCTGTGATGCCCCCATAGTCATTAATAGACTGCCAACTTATGTCACCTGCAGATCCGTCGGGGATAGCCCATTCACGAGTGCTGAATGGCTCAACCATTCCTACATCCTTGATCTCTTCAGAACCGATATTTATTTTAAAAAAAGAGATGTGGTAAGGCGTCGGATTGGTAGCAATCAGTCGACCGTTGTTTTTAGAAAAAACTAAGAGTTTGTGCGCCTCGTTTGCATTTCCCGGTAGGCCTACTGGACGGTAGAACAATTTGATACGAGTTTTCACGGAAATCTGAAGTTTATTAAGAGTAGATTCTTCGGTCGCTGGAATAGATTTAATATTTAACCAATAGACAGCTTCTCTGTCTTTTGGCAACTGGTTGCCCACTCGCACAATGCGCAAGATATTTTCTCTCCCAACATCCAACCGAAACAGGGGCGGGGTAATGATAAATGGTAACGTCTCTCGATGTACTCCCTCATCAACTTCAAACCAGGACTGAATGAGAAAAGGAGTACTTTTATCAGCATTTGTTACTGATATAGACGCTTCCTTTTTTTTACCGTCATAAATAACTCTCGTTGCACCAACTACGACTCCTGCTTGTGCAACATTTGATATGCTAAGCAGGAAAACCACCAAGCAGCCGAACATATTCAACCGAGGCATGCGTTGCTCCTAGGTATGCATCACAATGTAAATGACTGAGGGCTACTCAACTTATAAGCAGTCCCTCAGCCGAAGCAAAGTGCTATATAGATTAGGACTAGCCTAGCTATACCTTTTGTATAAAATCTTAGTTATAGGAAACGGTAAAGTTGCTCGTAGCATTAGCTTTGCCGGAGACCACCGTCGCCGCAGTAGATACATACTTCGCGACAAATTCGAAAGTGGTATCTGCTCCTGACGCAAGAGCCTTAGTCGCAGACTTTGTGCCTACAGGAATCAGAGTGGTTGAATTACTTTCATAGATGCCAATTCCCACGCCTGTAGCGACGCCGGCGCCACTGGTAAGCGCCAGCAGACCACTATTCTCGGAATTCGCAGGCCCATCGAACTTCAAAGAGGCGGTAGTAACCGACGCCGGACAAGTAGTCAAGGTGATACCGAAACGAGTAGGAGCTGACGTAGCTCCTGCTGCGCTAAACGCTTTTGAACTGATCGTCCCGAGAGCAACAGTTGCGGAAGTAGAACTTGGACTAACAGTGCAAGCTGCATCGGTAATAGTACCGGTGAAATTAACGACTCCGTCAGCTGCATACGATGCTGAGGAAAAAGCGGAGCCTGCCAGCAAAGCCATAACAATCAGTTTTCTGTTCATGATTTTCCTATGCGCCAGTTAAGGCAGTAAAGTAGTGTTGAGTCTTAGTACTAATTTCGCTCGTACCAGAGGATCATTGATAGTCAAACTAAGATCCGTAAAAATACCAATTTGAATTACGCAACTTAGATTAAAAATATGATCGATCTGCACTACTATGCTGCCTTGAACTCACGTCAGGATGTATTGTGACTACTCCCATTTTTATCTAAGAATACTCTTATTTTTTTTAACGCCGTGAATCTAGTGCCAACCAACTCCGGAAACTTTGAGTTTTACTCGCATTCAGCGGGTGCTAGGTCGCCGATGAGCTAATGTGAGGGATCCAGTTCTAGAGAATTCATACGAACTGCTGATGTGCCCCGATGCTTTTCACAACTTCGTATCCTTTGTTTTAACTGGGAACGACTTTTCCGTTAGGGGAAAATAGCTCAATGAGACATGGAGACACTGTGATATTTGGAAGCCCGAACGAATAAAAAATAGAACTGCGATGACTACAAGGTATTAAAAAATGTACCATCACGACATGTCGAGGGGCTCACAGGGACAGCGTGACTGCGACTCACAGCTTAAATATTTCGCCCCCCCCAGCAAGGGCATATAGCTAACCTACAAACCACGCAGTACCCCGACCACATGGCCTGACATGACATGCTCAAATAATAGAAGCGAATCACACTGTTCAGTACTATATTCGCCAAGCAATACAACTTCCTTCTGGCAATCCCCTATAGTAAAGAGCAATAATTTTTGGAACACTTGAGCCTTAGTTAATGACTTAAAGAATAAAGCGAGTGATGACAACCACTAAACTACATTGATTAGTTTATAAAACTGTTTTTTATGTAATTTATGTGCGCCTCTACTCTTGACCGAACAAATATTATATTTTTGGACTTAACAAGTGCGCATAGATGATCGCATTCTCTAGCACCAGTATTTTCTCCAATCGCTAAAAACGCCCCTTTTAGACGATGAGCAAGTCGAACAATTTTATCGCTGTCGTTTGTGTCTAACGCGTGGCGCAAAGTCTGCTCATCAGCAACCCACTCGGCTAGTAGTAATCTTCGCATTTCAGAAACAGCGTCTAGGGGAAGCGCATCATTATCCTTACAAGTCAGAGCCGAAACCTCATCATTCAGAACCTTATTAATGAAAAGCTTTAACTGCTTCAATGATATCGGCTTGTACATCAGTTCAATGTCACTTGCCAGATCGAATCTTGATACTAGATCGGCGGTACTAATTATCACCGGGGTAAATATTTTCAACGCTCTAATTCTTGCAATGAGGTCAAGACCATTCATTACGGCCATATTCAGATCACTTATGATAAGTTCATAAGAAGTAATAACAATTTTCTCTAGCGCTTCAGAGCCATTACTCACACAATCCACATTAGAATAACCCAATGCCGCAAGCTGGCATCTCAGCAGTTCCCTGTTGACGGGATCATCTTCAACGACTAAAAAACGAGAACTATTCGCCTGATGATAAGTTTCAATTCGAGAGTCATAAGACTCAATGATTTGTCCACTCTTATTACTTGTTGATAGAGCAAGCCTTAACATCGAAGCTGAAAAAGATGTAACATGGACGTTAGCTCCCTGTCTTTCGGGATATAGAGGGCCGTGAGGTGAAACTAAAATCGTATCCTCATAGTAGTTCGACGGTTCGCTCCACCACCCAAACAAAGGCTCATTGGTAAGCGCAATCAGTAAAATGGCTTTCGCATTATTATGATGCTTTTCATCATGACCGTTACTACATACTACTGTCACACCGGGAAACCAAGCTCTGACTTGGGCACCCAAGTGCAATTCCCAAAGTGGAGCGTCACAACAAACTACTACCGTATCAAATATATGTTTTTTCTGTGAGTGCGCCGAAGCACTGTTCTCGTTCTCACGCATTAGAGGCCAATTAACTTGGAAAATAGATCCAACATTCGGCTCACTATCAACAGAGATAAACCCTCCCATTAACGAAGTAATTTCTCTGCATAACGCGAGACCAAGGCCGGTACCGCCGAATCTTTTTCCTATTCTAGGATCAGCTTGTACGAATGGTTCAAATACTGCATCGAGATTATCAGAACAGATTCCAATACCGGTGTCACCTAGACTTAAGTGAACCCACTGCTTATTGCCTTCCATACGTCCTGGTGCGATCTTCAACGTTATGGAACCACACACAGTGAATTTCACAGCGTTGCTGAGAAGGTTCATTAAGACCTGAGAAATCCGCTGGGCGTCACCACGCCAAATACCTTCCATGTCAGGATCAATCAAGCAAAGAAAACGCAATCCTTTATCAGAAATAACAGGTGCGAAGGTTTGTGCACACCGTTCAACTAATTCAACAAAATTGAAAAGTTCGATATTTAAGCGAAATTCCTGCGCTTCAATTTTCGATAGATCCAGTACGTCATTCACAAGGGTTAGCAGAGCGTCAAAGGAGTGCCGAATTATACTCAACCTTTCCTTCTGATTAGCGGTAAATTGCTCCAATGTGAGTAATTCGAGATTTCCCAATGCACCGTGCATTGGAGTACGTATTTCATGGCTTATCGTTGCCAAAAATACAGATTTAGCTTTGTTCGCTTTGTCAGCAGCCTGCTTTGCCTCTTCCAAATAACGGACAGTTGATTTTTGATCGCTAATGTCAATCATTCCAAATAGTAAAACATCGGTTTGCTTATATCTTGCCATTGAATAATTAACTGAAACCTCCCTAAAACAACCCTTATCATCGTATATCCGAGTTTCAAAATTGTTTGAGGCGGTCATGCCCGCGTGCGGTTCTAATTCATCGGCATGCCTCCCAAAAGTGTTCGTGTGTTCAAGCAACTGTCTGTAAAAGCCGTCAATATCGCAGGAAGTCTCAAGCAGTTTCATTGCCTCATTATTTTGCAGAACTATAGTTTTCGATAAAGGCTCGTAAATTGTAAGTGCGACAGGAGCTATGTTTAATACTGCGCGATTAAATATATCGCTATCATAAATAATGCGTGAACTTGACCCTAAAGGGCCTAGCACGGATCTGTTAAAATAAATCGCAAACCCCCACAGTAAAGATATAATCACGCAGAATAGTGCCACGCATATTATCAGTGGTTTTTTGAGGCTACTAATAATTGCGTTCCAATCAAATACGAAAACTGCTGTCCAGTTCGGGCCGGTAATTAGCTGGGAGTAAATAAAAATCCCGTTTCGGTAAATAAGAAGAGGTCGATCTCCAGTCTTATCGAAGTCTGCTTTGAATTCGATAGCCAAATCTGCGAGGCGGCGTTCGACCGAATATTCCTCTCCACCCCCCATTACATGGTCTAGATTCTGGGAGAGGACAAAAAAATTAGGTTGATGGGTGGAATCTTGAAATAGAATTGGGAATTTTTTTAGTGGCACGCTTGCCACCACAACAGCAATTCGTTCTGATGAACGGTAGACAGGAGCAGCGTAATATCCTGTCATTTCGTTGGTGATAGGTGACAAAGCAATAGGAATCCAAACGATACGCTCTTTAAGGATGACTTCTGGTGCGATGTTTATTATCTGTTTTTCTACTGCATCAATGGTATGCCTGACGTAATTGTCAACTCCATAGTCATGGGCTTTCTGAAGTTCAGGAGAAGTTAAAGGCGGGCCAATTGCCAGTAGTTGATGATCTGCAGAATAGGCAAAGCCTCCCAACGAATACCCGACATCACGAAATCTCATTAACGAGATTGGCGAGAATTCCTGTATAAGATGCAAAAAATCTTTTATCTTCCCCCTGTTTGTATCGTATTCTATTCTAGAGAAAAGCATAGCTGGAATTACCGTTGTCTCAGGCCCTGTGATGCCAATTGAGAACTCATGCGCAACACCTTTATGAACGTTTCTAATGGGGCCAGAGTTACTTTTGCGCATATTCGACAAAAGTTCGTACGACTCTACCGCTTGCTTTACCCGTGCTTGAGTACGATCCACATTAGCTTTTACTCTCTCGTGCTGAGTTTCGAAAATATTCAGTTGTGCATTGAAAAAGTCGGTTATCAACATGGCCAAGATAGTAAAGAGTGCAGCTATTATAACGAGAGTTGCGACAGCACCACCCGTAAACAATAGCCGTGTAGAGTATCTCTCCATTAGATTTGGAAAAGATTGTTTAACTTTTGAGCAATCTACTGGCTGGGATCGTTCGATATGCTTTATTAAGTTCAACACGTGGCATCTACCTTTCGCATTCAGAAAAGCTGATTGAAGGCATTAAGAAGCTCTACGTCATTCGTAGCGCCAAGTTTTAACATTGCTTGTTTTTTTTGAGTGCTGATTGTCTTTACACTGCGGTCTGTATGTTGCGCTATATCGGTAACCGACATTCCTCTTGAAAACATACGCATCACTTCTAACTCCCTGGCCGTAAGAGTTAAGTTAGTTAGCGTAGCAGGTGATAAGTCGTTCGACATTAGATGATCAAGCATGGTTTTTGAAGTGAGTGAGTCAAGATATTTCTCCCCAGAATGGACTCGATGAATTACGTTAAAAAACGAATTAGCATCATTACTTGCTTTGCTTAGAAAGCCGGACACCCCGGCCCTCACTGCTCTCTGTACAACTACAAGATCGTCATGAGCGGTGAATAGTATTATCTTAACGCTAGGATGCAATCGTCGTATCTTCTCTAGCAACAGTAGCCCATCGGGTTCGCCATCACTTTCAAAAGAGTAATCACAAATCAAAATGTCACAACTTACCTCGTCCAGCCTCTTGAAAAGGTCGAAGATTTTTGTAGCGGTGGCTACTACTTGGAGATCTTTGCAATCGCTTAATAATTTATTAACCCCCAATGTCACTACTGGATGATCATCGGCAATTATTATTTTAATAGGTTTCGCCTTCTCTTTATTTTCACACATAACACAACCCTAGGTTTAACGTTTTCATGAACACCATTACTCGATCTCAATGGATCACTGAGACATAAAGCGGAATGTGACGCTGTAATATTCCTCCACATTAATTTGAATTTTTACCATCCTCAGCACTTCAAACTTGAATTTAGAATCGATAGCTCAAAAACTACCCACGATGATAGAAACCGAACCCAGCAGTAAGATCATCGGCGAATGGTGAACAGGTTTTCCTACCTGCTCAAAAATCTAAGATTTTAGTTCCCTATAGGTGCGACTCAGCATCTAGCCATAATATTTATTAAGTCTGACTGTAAAAACATTGCTCGCACACCTAATAGGTTATGTTATTAACTCCTAATATTGCTTAGGAATTATCCTATGTATTGGTGAGTGGGGACTCAGTACTCCGACACGCGCTGATTAGGAATTCTTACTATCATGCAAGACTATCCCGCAAGCGAAATTAGGAAAAACAGCTATATTCGCATCATAAGATGCTGAGTGATTATGTAGCTTCTTATTTCACTTCGCCCCCGCCAATTCGGCGCCAAAGTGTATTTAAAAACTTTTCCTAGAGTGCGAAATACTGTGAAAAGACTTCATATTTTGGTCATCGCAAAAACAATACGATTTTGGCGCAAACCATTCACTACCTAAGATGAGGCTGATAATGTTCAGCATTACTGAGCATTAGCACTGAACACAACGCAGTTATTAAAACAAGCCGACCAGGAAAATAACCTCTGTGGAACACAAACCAGAACGTCAATTAAATGCGTCGGAATGCCTTCAGCAAATAATTGCTTATTATCAGCCACAAATCCATATACGCACCGGGGCTCTATATGGAGCTGAAGCTTTAGCTAGGTGGGACAGTGATGGATCTGGAGTACGCGGCCCAGGTGATATTTTCGCGGTGCTTGAGACTTACTCCGAGCGCAGAGCGTTATGGAAAAAGATGCTAGGTCATACAGGTGTCACTTTTCGGCGGCTAAAAGGAGTGGAGTTGAACATAGCTGTTAATGTTTGTGCAGATATTGCAGCTTCAGTAGATTGGGCTGAGGAATTATCACTTTTTTTTAATCAGCATGATCTTAACCCCAAAAATTTCACGGTAGAGATAACAGAATCTTCATCACATAACTCGGAGTTGTCGCTATCTGAAACTGTGGAGCAGTTAAGACTTCGGGGATTTAGTTGCGCTATTGACGACTTCGGCGTTGGTTTTTCGTCCCTTCAGCGTTTAGCGACAATTGCATTTAGCAAACTAAAAATTGATAAAAGCTTCATACATGGGGCCAGAGCAAATGTTTCCGGTAGAAAGCTCATTCAACACACAGTATTACTTGCCCGCGACTTGGGATTGACTACCATAGCCGAAGGAATTGAGACTGAAGAAGACTATGATTTGGCTAGAAAATTAGACGTAGATATAGCCCAAGGATTTTTTATTGCAAAGCCGATGTCGTCGGAGAAATTTATAAGCTTTGTACAATCCTATCGCACTTTTTTTCCATAGTACGACAAACAACCCAGACTTACGTCTGATAATTACCTTCTCCACGGCAGAGTCAATATGTCCCCTAAAAACCTTCGCATCGTTATTGCAGACACGAAATATGAGCGACGAATTTATATAGAAAAAAACCTTAATGCACTAGGGTATTTTCGAATCGCGGAAGCATCTTCTTCCTTGGAAGCGCTAAAGTTAACCTTGGTGCCAAGCTGCCCCGTTCATCTGCTCATTATTGAAGAGAACTTGATGTGGCATGACAACCCTCATCGATCTATTCAATCGGGGTCTACACCACTACAAATACTCAAGTATCGAGCTCTGCAACATTCAGATTTGCTGATGCTAACTGAAGGTATTTTGCCCGGACTTCCAGATGCGGCTACGCTTAGCTATATTATCTCTGCCCGCGCACAGGCATTGGATAGCAAAACCAATCTTGCTGACATTATTCTGAAATGATTAGCTCGCTTTTCTAGTTTACCGCCGCAGCAGAAATTTTTTACTTAATGAACAAAGAATATTCCTTTACTTTTTCTCCCGCAGGGGTGGCGGACGTAGTGCGGCCTCGTAGATTTGCTTTTTTAATGCCACCCTGCAATTTACATCATTGGCGTGATTGCGGGTCAGACGATTTCGATTACTATTTTCCCCGCCGTATTTCCTTGCTCTACTGCATCATGAGCTTGCCGAGCCTCATTTAGAGTAAAGCGCTGAGGATCCAGCAGTGGTTTAATTTTTCCTCTTTCTACAAGTTTAGTTGCTTCACCAAGAATACTCTTGAATCTCGCTCGGTCTTTGCCAGTCAGCAGCGGGAGCAAAATAAATATGGCAGACATCGTCGAACCCCGCAGGGATCCGGTGGCCAAGCTGTGGGTTCCGAAAGCTGCGCAACTTACGATATGACCATAAAGACGTATTGCGTTAAAAGAGTCATCCAGACAATTGCTTCCGACTGTATCGTAAATGACGTCGAATCCTTCATTACCTGTGTGCAGTTTCGTGTAGTAGTCCACCGAGACTTCACGATAATCGATCGCGGTAGCACCGTATCCTTCGACGATCGGGTGCTTACTCTTTGAAACCGTTGCGAATACTTCGGCGCCAAGAGCTTTAGCGATCTGTACAGCCATGTGACCGACACCACCTGCGCCGCCATGAATCAGTATTTTCTGACCAGCCTTAATCTGAGCGCGCTCAACCAAACCTTCCCAAGCGGTGAGAAACGTGAGTGGCATAGCCGCCGCTTCACGGAAAGTTAAATTCTTAGGTTTAACAGCAACCAGATCTGAATCGACTGCAACGTATTCGGCCAACGATCCCTGCAGACCTCGTACACCGCCTATCAGCCCATAGACTTCATCACCTACGGATAAATCTTTGACGCTTGAGCCGACAGCTTCAACAACGCCAGCCATGTCGCAGCCTAGAACTGCAGGGAGATCTGGCATCGCATAAGGGGCTTTTCCTGTACGGATTTTGTAGTCGATCGGATTCACGCCGCTAGCGACGATACGAACCAAAACCTCATTGGACGCAGGTGCAGGACGCTCTATTCGCGCGTCTCTGAATTCGTTGGTTTCGTAGTTATCGAGGATTAGCGCACGGATAGATGAAACGGTCATTTCCAAGTCTCACAGCTTCTTTAATCAAGATGCGCATTATTGGGACGTTGTATTATACTTGTCGAGTAGGTACTTTTTTGGAACGTAGGCACTCAGGAGTAACCATGATTCCGTTGACTGTAGATATAAACTGCCCTCCCCGACGTATCCACAGGCTACTCTCGCCAAAATGGACGTCTATGGTTCTGTACATTCTTCATTTCGGCGAGCTTCGTACAGGGCAGTTGCAACGCAGCATGCCTGGTGTCTCGAAAAAGATGCTTACACAGACCTTGCGCGAGTTAGAGTGCGAAGGATTGATCCACCGTGAAGTGTTTCAAATTGTGCCGCCAATGGTTGAATACTCTCTTACAGCTTTGGGCAGGGAATTCGTGAAACCATTGCTCGCACTGTATGATTGGGCGGAAGTTAATTCTGATTTGCTAGACCAGTTGGAGCTCAATCGAGAACGGGCGAGCAGTCAATGATTATTACGCGCAAGATATGCGATTTATAGATCTGCTTTTTTTGCCATCATTACTGAACGCGTTTTCCATTGGAGAATAGATGAACGCAAGAGAGTGTTGCCTACTCTAAGGGTAAGGCTGATCAAAAATTAAGTCGTCCAGCTCAATAAGCCCGCCACAAACTAATGATAGAGCCGTCGTGGCCATGACGGTTTTTGTAAAGCTACACCAAGGTGCCTAGGGCTTAACTGATCAGACGTTTGCGACTGACCGTCCAGCACGAGCGCGCTGAGCATGGTCTTCCTTCACGCTTGAACGGATCGACGGCTGGCAGAGATACGCTATTTCGCTCCCTCGTCAGAGTGAACAACCAGACGCTAGAAAATCGCGCTGAAATGTGCTCTGGCGCCATTTTGTCATCGTAGGCTAAGCCAACATGCCATCAATCGGATGCGGCTTAACATCGTTCCTTCGCGAAGCGCCTCTCGCCTCTCTGAGCGTTAGTAGAAAGCGTGATAGCTACAAGCGAAGGTGGTCAGGGGTCTATGGTAAAGGCAGGTATTATCGCATGACACCTAGGCGAACGGGACATCGTGAATAATTGTTGCCTGCCAAAGGCGGTCTTTGGGATCGTCGATGACATCGATGACTACAGCCCCATATCCCGTTCCAACTGATCCGCTTTCATCGCGTCAGAAGCAAAGCCGATCTTCATCAGGTGCGATTGCAGATGATCGCGTAAATGCATTCTCAGACGAGACCTAAGCTCGACGTGAGACGCAAATGGGCCCGCATCGATATCAGAGCGTTCCAGAGCATCACGTAGCACTCTGATGCTCTCAGCACCGATCCCTGACGCGTGCAGGCGCACGATAGGATCAAGCCCAGGGATTCTCTTGAAACTGGCGACCGCCTCTTCAAGCAGTCGCGCAAACGACACCTTGCTACATGCCTGCTGCGCCGAGCGCCAAACCTTAAACTCAATCTCGTCTTCCATCTGCTCTCTCCATTTGATCTACGGACTGACTCGCACGAAGTTGTCCGGCACGGGTATTTTTTCAAAAAATGACTCGTTGTTTGAAATCAAACTGGATAGCAGCGGCTTACGCCGCTAAGTGCCGACTTTGCTATGCCCACAGGGCAGTCACACATCAGCGTCAGCAGGATAAATGGCAAGAAAAGGCCAAAAGCAGAAGCACTGAATAAGCAAAAAACCCACACCGTTTCCTCAGCAGGATCGCCGGTAGGTGGGGCGCTGAGATCGCTGCTTTTTTGTTGTCCTCAAATATAAAGATCCGTCGCTCGAAAAAATTTTCAAGGGGCCTTCTGAAAATATATTTTTCTTGACTCGACCCTCACGCAGTCACGACGGCCTCCACACTCGTTTTGTTTGTAGATTGCGCAATGCGTGCGTTCAGATCAACACATCTAGCAGCGTACAATTACGTCCCCTGTTGAAGCGTCGCAGGTCGTCCAGGAAGGATGTGGCAGCAGTTGAAATCACACCTGCCGATGACGCGGTGCAGAACGTGGATGTATTAAGGAAAACTTGATGGCGATTGATTTGAAAAGTCTGTGGCAGCGAGAGCGTGCAAGGCGGGCCGCTTTGTGGGGGCTGGAGGACTTGCGACCAGGGGATGATCGCGCAAAACCTCACCTAAGCATTCTCGATGAAATTGATCGACAAGACCTCGAACAACCTCATGGGGCTGCTGCGCTTATGACAATCGAGGAGTTGAGGGACTTTGTGCCGGAAACGCCGTATGAAAGCAGCGACGGGCACCACTTTGTAATCGTTTTAGACCAGCACATACCGGAAGTTTGGCGAACCAGATTCGAAGCAGCCAATGCAATTGCTGAGCGTTTTCCGGAAGGAAGCTATGCCCATGACTGGCGTCGTTTTCTGAGAACCTGGGTTCGAGACATGGAGCGTTTAGCGGCTCACCGGTTCTGCTAATTACCGCTGGTTTTCTGGAGTGACTATCCCCTCCTCTCCGCCAGCCTGTCGCACACAAAAAATGAGTCCTGGAAGCCGACCTGACTGGGCAGTGCAAGGCTGCTTTACCTGAGCCTCCAGATGCGAGCTGAAGTAAATGCCATGCATGAACAAATTTGGATCGAAGGTGCGGCTACGCGTCAGCAAGCGGCTCAGCTACAGACCTAAATCTCTGAACAATTGATCCTCCTTCATGTCGTCGGTGGCCATCTCATTGTCCACCAGATGCCGTTGCAGGTGCTGAGAAAGATGGTTCGTCAGGCGGGATCCGATCTCGATGTAGTTATCTGAGACGCTTGCATATAAATCTCGACCGCTCACAACGCTTTGCAATATCTGGGCGCATGGTAACCCGAGTTCGGATACGTCAACTCGGATCGGCCAATCATAGATGGGTACACGGCTGTAGGTGGCGACCGCCTCTTCAACCAAACGCACAAATTCATTGGCACCGCATGTCTCATACACTGAGCACCAAATGGCTAAATCACGTTCCCTATACATCACATTCCTTTCTTCATTGATACACAACATCTCGGCAAGAGATTGAAATGAGGGAGAAGGCATACTGCGCCGAACGATGTCGTGAAGTTCAATGCTTGGCGAAGGCGAATTCACAGTGCCCCAAAGGTCTGCGTTCATGGATTCAACAAGGAGCTTTCCGAGAATTCATGCGCAGTCGCCTGGCGGTAACCAATTGACGTGATCAAGGCACCGTACGCGGAGCCAGTCCTCCCCTCCTAACTTCCCAGCCCCGCCACAGACCTCGCAGATAGCCAACGACCTTTCTTCTGCACGAGCGATCAACTCACGGCACGTCGCATCACCACCCGAGTAATAAAACCGCAATCCCCCGAACTTTTCCTTCACCTGACGCGCCCGCACTTGAGGCACCTCGGGGTGAGCTTTCAGGTAGGTTGTCAGCGCGCCACACAGTTCATCTAGCAAATCCAGCCAGCCTGGCATACATCCGATCTCGCGCAGTGGTGCGTGGGAGAAAAACTCCGGATAGCGATCGCGCAAGATCGGCAACAGATTTTCAACCATAGGTTTTCTCTACTCGCTTTATGGCAGCGGCTATTGCCTCAACAGCGGGCAAGCTCACATGCTTGCGCGCGCCTCGGCCGGCCAAGATGAAGATCCTGTGTTTGCTTTCAAAAATGAAGCCATCAAATTCACATTGGAAATCACTGAGAATGTTGTCGCCAGGCAGGTAAGTGTTTTCGCTGTCGAACTCAGATGATTGGGCGTACAAACGCGTTGCCTCAAACCCCTGAGCTTTGATTTCTCGCTCCTGAAACTCTGGGAGCATCACATCCAAAATCATCCATTGTCTGACGATGCAAAATGGCTTTTCTGTGAAGCTCTCAGCGGCTAGTTCGATCAATTCATCGTTGCTCAGATTTGATCCACTAAGAGGCTGCGCAGGCCCAAAAAGTAGATCGCCTAGCAGGTCTATATCCGTAACGCTTGTATTCATAATTTCGCTTTAACCTGCTCTTCCCATGAGTACCAGACAGGGATTTTCTTCCCTATACCCGTTGCCATCTGGAGAGCCCGAGAGTCTTTTCGATCCGCGTATCCGTACCCGCAGTTCGCTCAGTGATAGATGCGATTCATATAGAGATTGCCGCCGCCAAACGCCCAACTGACGATCACATATCTGCTACCTGCCACGGTTTGGAATAATGCATAACCGTCAATGAAGGTGACGCCCGTTATGCGAGAAGTTCGCATACTCGCACCCTCTCGGAAACGGCCCGTGGTATCGCCATAAATTGTTCCCATGATGACGGGTGGACTGTCGACGGCTGCGAAAAGGAACGCCGTGATGCTCACACCAAAATCCTTTTCCATAGCCGCCGCGACCTCTGCCGGAAGAGACGATGGGAGCTGTCGCTCAGTCATAAAGTAGCTCGCTTGAACTGCCAGCTGGCGATCGTGTTTCGTTGTCTACTCCATACATCTCCCAGCCCTCTTCAAGATCAACACAGAGCTGCGCCAAAACCCCATAACTCTCCAGTGGAGTGAGCTTCTCACTGAAGATCAATTACAAAGCCGTGATTAAAGCCCGTCCGCTCACCTGGATAACCTCTAGGGTTCGAGACCACACGACAGCTACCCATCGCGATATCGACTGCGCGGTGTGTATGCCCAAAAATCCATAGATCCGCTTTATCCAGAAGCGCGTACCAACGGTTTGAGTAGGCAGCACTCAAATGTCCTTCGTGTTTATCACCCATGACTTCGGGTATGGGTGCGTGATGCGTCACGACCACAGTTTTGCCATCAAATGGCTCACCGAGCTCCTTGGATAGCCAAGCAAACGATGCGTGATTCCGGCTGATGAGGTCGGACGGGCGCAGCGGGCGATGGTTTTCTCCAGTGCGAATGACACAAAAATCATTCATCCAATCCCATGCTGTTTGGGTCGCCACTGCTACGTTTCCGGTAGACGAATAATCAGTCCAGCCAGTGGCGCAAAGAAACCGCGTTTGATTCCAAATAAATGTCTCGTTTTCTAGGACGTGAACATGCGGTAAAGCGGCGTCCCTCATCTTGTGGAGGGTGTGATCTATGTGTCCTCTATAAAACTCATGATTTCCACACACGTAAATCACAGGGCAATCAAACGTCTCATTCGCCCACTCCACTCCCCGTCCTTTCAAGTCGATGTCACCAGCCAAAATCACCAGGTCATAGCCATTGGATAGGGGCTGATAGGACGCGAACTCGTTGTGCAGGTCTGACAGCACGAGAAGTTTAAGCAATGGCCTGATCTCGATTTACAGCTAAATTGACAAGGTCAGTATCAGCGTATGGACATGCGTGCCAGCGAAGTAGTCGCAGATGCTGTTGCTCTGTTTCTACAGCCTGGTAGACCTACCGAAAAATCCGGCAGGAGGACTATATACCGTCGCACCGGACTGAGCAACATGGCTACATCCTCGTTTTTCGAGAGACTCTGATGTCCTTAAGCAAAGGGTTTGCGGCCGTACTACGGACTGCTCGGGCGGTACGGGGCTTATCTCAGCAGGATCTGGGAGATGTCAGCGATCGCAAACACTTCTGGCAAATCGAAAATGCAAGATCATCTCCAACGCTCAACAAGTTCGAAAAGCTTTCGAAGGCGCTCCAATTTGATCCCGTTACGTTGCTTGCCCTGTGCGTAGCAACACGCGATAACGTCTCGCCATCCGACGTCCTTCAGCGGGTTCAGAAAGAACTCGCTGAATTTGAGAGTATGGGCGGCACGAAGAAATTGGCCGAGAGCATGGAAAGCGGCGTACTCAAATCACGCGCCAGTGAACAGCTACGCAAGATGGCCGCCGTCCAGGAGTGCAAGCGAGAAGGCCTTACTCAAAAAGCGACGATGGAGAAGCTGGGGCTTCCAAAGTCCACGGTTCATGACCTTTGGAAAATGACGGATCAGGACGGGAAGTCCAAAATTTGAAGTGAACACGCTTAGGAGCTTCTTGATACGAGCCCTGATCCTGAGCATACGTAAAAGGCTCCACCTTCCAGCGCAGCTCCATGTTGAAACTCACTCCCCCCAAGAATCAGGTGGACTCGTAAGCCGTTCAGTCTGGGAATGGCTTTGCGCCTCTTCAAGTCGACCACCTGAGTGGCGCTGCCACGATCGGCCATGATCGCCATTTTGCATTGGGCTCAAACCCGAAGCTCATAATCCTGCTCACGCCGAGCCGACCTACCGGCGATCGACTGATGCAGTCCAGTTGTCATGCTTCGAAACGGCGCCGAGACAACACTTCCCACTTTTCACGGACGCTGGCTAGTGAGGCGAAGCTCAATCCTTTAGGATCACCCAAGACAGAGGGCATTCTTAATGACAATTGACTCAGATTCAGGCTTAACCATCCAACATCAAGATCGCTGGCCGAAGCTTCTTGCGGCTTTCGACTCCACCACAACGAAGGCGCACGTCCATCAGCACAAGAGTTTGATCGACGGCTACCTGCTTGCCCTACTAGATGGGGGACTGATACACGAATTTAACTATGAGCGACTGACCAAGGCAGCCGAGGATTACGCGAAAGCTGCCGAACAAGCCGCGCTACAGGACTAGTAAGTCAAAGGCTGAAAATCTCGGAGGCCCTCCCAAACCCGGCCGGTCGTCCCGATGGACATCGTACTCGCTGAAGACCAAACACTTCGGCAAGCGCAGTATCCCTACAGCACGCCAGGAGCAGCGATCACGTATCTTGCTCAGGTTCCGGATCACGTGCGGCCTTTTTGAGCGACTGGATCATGCGCTTGAAACCCTTGGTCTGTGCAAACTTTTTGTACAGGGCTGGGGTGATCTCAGAAAGCTTGGCAACGGCTTCGCCCATCGTACTCCGGAGTTCACTTGAGTATTTGAATGCTGCAATCTGCTCGGCCTTCGCATCGAAGAATTTGGCCAAAGCTGGAAGGCTTTCAGGCTTCCGGCTAAGGTACGCCAAGAACAGTACGATCCGTTGCACCTCTTGCGGATTAGAGGGCTGAATGTCCGGAATCAGGTGACCGTACTTCGAGAGCGGGATAGCGAAATTGTCAGGCTCTACGGATTCAGAAAAGAGCATTGACCTCAAGCGAATCCCGATAACATCGCGCTGCTGCGCATCAAGCAACTTAAGCAACGAATCCATCAGGGCGTATTGGGCCGCTCCCCATGGCGAGGTGAGGGTACCGTTAGCGAGAGAAGTAAGCACATCGATCAAAGCATCGCTAACTGCCGTAATCGTGGGTATGGAGATTCCATTCTGCACTATCGAACTCGTGATTGCCTGGTGCTGTTTCGCCCCTGCCGAGATGATCTGAACCCATTCATCACGAGTCCGCTCATCACTCGTGAGCTGCTTGAGCACACTCTCCCGAGTTTTGGGCAGCACACTCTTATCTGACTTCATGACGACATTGATCAAATTTACGTCAACTTTGAGAATATCTTGACAGCACTTCTCGATAGGAGCGTCCCATCCTGTCAGCCAAGTTGCCAAATCAAGCTCAGACACTCCAAAAGGCTCAATCGATTTCGTCAACAGGCCGAAGTTAGATGCTACCCAACTACATTGCAGTGGCCCAATATGTTCCCCTTGGATTAGATAAGCCAAGAATCCACTGATCGCCTCTCCAACCTTTTCATCCGGCAATAATTGGAAAAGAGCAGCTGTGGTAACCGTAGCATTTGCAAGCGCTCGGAAAACAGAGGACTCCAAGACACCATCCAAATCGTCCAGTTTGGCTAGTGAATCGGCGTCAGCTTGGCGAATGTACGTAGTTGCCGCCACCGCCTTGACCAACGGATTGGCGCTGTTTGCAAGCAACGTCGTAATCGCAGTAGCGATGACTTGATCGACATCCGTGGCTAATGCCAAGCCCAGTACCGCGCTCTCCACTTCGCCGGCAGCGCCAGTGAATTTCGCCAAGACGGCCACATCCGCTGCCGTAATACCACCAGTGATACCGCCTCCAAGATTCCGCTCCGCGTACAACCATTCGAGCGCAGGTACGACGCACTCGGTCGGCAAAGTCACCCCGCTGATTGGATGATCAGTGCAACTGACCAATTGCAGGTGAGCATCTGGCAGACCCACGTTCGCGAAGGTGAAGCCATTGGCTTTTATCACTTTCAAATGGGCAACATCAGCTAGTAGGTGCATCACATACTCAGACCGTTTCACAACGATCTCTTCAAACTCAAAACCTTGAGCCTGAAGATATTTGTCGTACTCCTGCAGGAGATCCCAAGCCGGCTGCAACTGCTCTTGATCAAAAGGCGAATTCAGAATTTTCATCAGGTTGGTTTTCAGCTGACCGCCATGACCAGTCAATAGCTGCCCATCCAACCCATGACCTTTGCAATAAGATACGGCGTCATAGAACTCTTCGGAGCCTGTCTGGGACTCGCCGAACAATTTCAGCTGCGCGGTATTGATCAGTTCCAAGAGCGGCTCGATCCATTCGTCTTCCTGCACTTGATGGGCTTTGGAAATGGTTGGCAGCAGAGACGCCAACAGAGGGCGCTGGGCAACCAGACGCTTCATGGCGTCGGAGAAACCGAACAGTGAAGTAAGACCACCCAGCGCCTCGTAATCCTCGTTGGCGAAGGCCTCTGCTAATGGCGTGTCCAAAAGTTCGGCGATCGCGATATCACCTGCGGTGAGGTAATGAATCTGCAGGAACTGGATCTGCCACCCAGCCTCCATGGAATCGCCTAGGGTGGCGCTCAGAATGGCTTTGGTGTCTTTGACCAGCCCACCTTGCTCGTCCCCAATCTCTTTTTCATAGGCCGCCGAGAACCCATCAGTGCGGAGGATCTCCACCAACGAGAGCTCAGCATACTTGCAGAGCAGAATATGGCTGGCGATAGCAAGAAGGCTGATCTCCTCTCCCACCACCAAGGCTGTCGTGGCTATGTCGTTGATGAATTTTTTTTGCAGCCGTGGCGTAACTAGGCTATTGGCCATGGGGCTGTGACGCTGCAGTAGCTGTGCGCTCTGCTCAATGACGTTTCCGCCGACATCCGGAAAGGTGTGTTTCCACAGCTGACGATATCCATCTTTCCAGCCTGAGGTAATTACCGGCGGCGAACGGAATACCACCGGGAATTTTTTCGCTATGAAGTCCCTGGCATCGTAACGTCGATCTCCGTCTGCCTTCAGGTATTCCGCCACTTTGTTTGAGCAGAATGGAACGATCACGGTCAGATTCGCAGCTTTGGAAGCAGCCTCAATAAAGATCTCTAGGTCGCTCCAAACTGACCTAAGGCTTTCCTTTGGCAAGCGATCAAGGTTGTCCAAGATGATGACGTAACGCTTGTCTTCAACAACCTTCAGCTGTTCGAGAAGCGTCTTTTTGAGATCAAGAGGCGTAACCTCCTTGCCCACTTCAATCTTCTCCTCAATATGGTCGTCGCTGGAGCCTTTGAAAAGGCTCAGAAGGCTCCACTTCTGGGCACCGACCTGCACCTTCCTATGGCAGAATTTGGCAGCGCCAAGGATCAGCACAGGGCTGAAAAACGAAACAAGGTGCACCGCGATAAGCCACCAAAAGGGATCTTGCAACGTGTTGATGAGCGCGGCGGCTTCGGGCGATGTACCTGTGAATGCGGCATGAGAGCTACGCGAAAGTGCGAAAAGCTCCCGGAATGAGGTGGCGGCGAAAAACAGACTAGCGACAAGCGCCAACGCCCAAGCACTGACGCGGCTCGTTGTTCGTTTGTTGTACTCGAACAAGCGCCCGAGGGCTCGATCGCGGGAGGCTTTGAGGGCCTCTGCAGCCTTGCTGACATGAGGTACTTCCTTGAGTACCTCGTCGGTGAAGAGCTCGATGAAGTTGCTCTTGGTCGATCCCTGATAATTCTGCTCACAATCGAAAACCCATACCCTGAAGTCAGAATCGGCAGCCGTCAGCTTTGACTTCAACATATACAAAATCGAGCTCTTGCCAGAGCCAAACTCACCGTCCAGGCCAACGACCTTGGAAGGCCCGCCGCTCAGCAAAAGACCATGTATTGCGCTCGCCACCTTGTCGTGGCTACCGCCGGGGAACACATCCTGAGTAGCAGGATGCTCGGTATGGAAATTGATCAGCCGCATAGAAGTCCTTTTATGCCATCCCTGCGTGTGTAGATCTCGTCAGAGTCCGACTAGCCCAAACTAAGCGTGTTAGTCCGGATGAGGTTAGCTCAATAACACCACCATATGGCGTTACAAACGTCGATTGCCGGTTAATCTAAGAAACTCGTCCGTGACCGATTGATCTTGGCTTTCGTGGCAGTTGCTTCCACTCTCTAACCGACTTGACTCTATGCTGAAGAGCCGGTTTTCCTGTCGTCTCCTCCACCACCAGCCGACCTAGACTCATGAATAAATTCGCGACATTACTTCCAGTTCAAGTCTGCTGTAGAGAACTTCAACGCCTGATTACCCGCCTGATAAAAGCTCGCCTCAATGACCACTTCATCGACTTTGCGAAGCTGACTCATAAACTTGCTGTAGTCGGAAATGAAGAGGTACGTTGTGCTGTTGTCACTCGGCTCACTGGCAGAAAAACGTTGAGGCTTGCCATCGCCAAATCGAACGCTCACGCTGCAACCGTCGTAGCTGCTGCACAGAAACTGCCCCCGCTCAATCTGAAGGATAACGTCCGATCCCCACCGAGGATGTTTTCGTAATTCGAGCGTAGCCCGTTGTGCGCCTGCATATGGAAAACCGAAGGACAACGTGTTGGTCGAATCGACCTGCGCAGTCAGTACCTCTTTTTGAGTCATATCATCGTTGTGGGTACCGTAGCGCCAAACCAGCCCCATTTGTTGTTGGTAGGCTTTGAGTGCGGCAGCCTCATCCTGTAATTTCTTATTCGCGGCAGCGTTGGTGATTTTAATATTGAGCTCCGCCAGCTGTTTTTTGTACGCGGCATTGTCAGGAGTCAAAGTGACCAGTTGCTCGTAAATTCTGGCCCGCGCAGAGACATTGTCATCTTTGATAGTGGCGAGGCTCTCGACGAGTTTGGTCTTTTTGGCCTCAACAGCCATAGCCTTATTTTTTAGCTCCACCTTCAGTGCGATTGCATCAATGTCGGCGTCTCCAAGACCTTGATACTTGCGAACAACGTTCAGCGCGTCGGCAATCTTGCCCTGATCAATAAGAGCGTTCGCCTCGGCTTGGATCGCAGCTTTGTTCGACTTGAGGTACTGAGCGGTCTGGGTACGCTCGGCCTGACGCTGCTGCTCGACCTGTTGTTGCGCAAGCTTGCTGCGCTCGGCCTTTTCATCGGACGTGGCAGAGTTGAACATCATCATGTAGCAGATGAACAGCACGCCCGAGCCGATGATCTTCGACTGAATACCTAAATTTAATCCAAGTAGAGACCGAACTCGTTCATATAAAGGTGGGATGAGCAATGACGCACCGGCCAGTGCCGGCAGCGACACTAGTGGATACCGCCAAACGCTCAACAGGAACAGCCCCAGAAAAAGCAGTCCAAAAAACCATGCGATAGCGCTTCTGGCGAGCGTAACGGATCGTGACCCTAAATCTGCACTTCCACTTCCCTCGCTAGGGCGTAAAACGATGGGCTGTGTTGGCTCAAATTCGACGAAAACATCGTCATGCAGCGGCAAGTCACTCGCGAGGGGAACAGTCACCGGCTCTGTGCAATGAGGGCATTTTCCAGAGATACCGGCCTTGTTGTTGCTCAAGCGAATGCTTTGTTGGCAGTGTTTGCATGCAAACTCAATCATGGCCTTCCCTGGTCGTAAAAACCTGAGCCTTAGCCTACGGCGGTGGCTCATTGCCAGTCAACCGCTCGCTTGATTAGACAGTGGTGATCTATGACGGCTACTTGACACCGTGGTGAGTTCCAGAAAATCGGTGATGATGCAATCGCATCTGTGACACGGAACCTGTCCTGGGCTACAACGCTTTTCGGTTGGCTAAACGGCTAATCGGTTTTCCAGAAAACCCATCGCTAGACGTCCTTCAGCGACGAACAGCAAGTACATTTTCATTCAACTAGCGGCGCTTGGCGTGAGTGTACTGCGGCCACAACAAGACAGAATTCGCGTAGCGGCGAAACCATTCAGCGTCTTTCTACAACTTGAATCTCAAACGCTTGCTCTGGAAAATAGCGTTCGAATCTTGTTTTTGCATTCTCCAGCAACTCACTCCGGTTGTTGTAATCGCGGCTGTAGCGCCCGGACTCCACGTTAATGAGTAACGTATCGCCATTCGTGGAGTGCCTGATCTCACCGGCTATTCGAGCCGGTTTGAAACCTGTGATGCTTGGATGGCCACGGCCGTCGTACTCCTCAGCAATCAGCAAATCGCCTTCTAAGGATACCGCCCAAATTAAGTTGTCAACATTTCGCCCTGCAAAGCCCTGGAACATCTCCAGCAGACCTTTTCCATTGGGTTCATACAGCGTCTCAAGCGTCTTGTTCAGAACGATGTTGCCGCCCTCAAACTCACTCTCACGAAGATTTTTGGGAGCACGTGGCGAGCCATACGTCTGATCCAAGTGTGTCATTCGGCTTGGCGGGGCAGTTTTCAACCGTCGAAGGAAAGACTGATAAAAATGACCAGAATTCACTTCTACTTGATCTGGATGAGCGGCACTTTCACGAATCAGATCTAACAGCACATTGCCTAAACAAATATCGTAGGCAAGGATCGCTGAAACCGCGTCTCCTTGAGGAATTTCACTGGCGTCAATGAGCACCTTGAACAGTGGCGTACCCAACCAGTTAAATGAGACTACCCACTGGAGTCGAGCGTAGCTCGTTGTCAGGAACTTGACTTTTTCCGCTTGCCAAGCCTCGACTTCTTCACTGCTTGCCTTACGCAGCTCATCGCCATTTAGCGTTTTAACAGTAGGCTCATGCTTCAGTACTTCGCTACGGATATCAGAGATTTCACGAAGTTCTATTTGGTATTCCAACCGAGCCAGCGATTCGCCGCTCGCCAAGGCCATACTCTTGAGATCGTCTATGATGACGTTGCACGTTTCGAAAACATAAATAAAAGGCAGACGGGCTTTTCGGTCACAAGGAACCACCGAAAAATCAGGAGTAATGAGCTCGTGCGGCTCGTCCCAACGACCTGCCTCGTTCATCCGTTGCAAGCCAAGTGCCCACTTGATATCTCGTGGAGCCTCGCCTTCGACTAAGTTGTATCCGCCGATACCTATCAGCTTGGCCCTTGCGTAAGGCCCCAACCGATCATCATGGACGTACAAAACGTCTTCACCCCGGTCAACCTTATAGCCCACGACACAAATGGCGTGCCCGCCACGTGCTCGGAAAACAGGCTTAGCAGTCTGTCCTCCGCTGCTGTCAGCCAAATCCTGCGACGCTAGCTCACACGGAGCGCTATTGGAACCTGAAGTCGCATCCGTATTTGAAGGCTTGGTTGGAATGGAGGGAACGTGGGTAAAAACTTCGCCCGTTAGAATCATTGGGAGCGAGCTGTCAATGTGCGCAATCACGGACTGCATGAAATACCGCTCATCCGGTGCTTCCATACTTTTAGCGTGGTAACGCACTCCCTCTACATCCAACGACCTTAGGATCTGCTTGTTGCTTAACTGCAAGCTAGGAAAGCTGTTGGATGAGTCTTCAACATGGTTGAGGGCGTTGATCGTGATCTCACTACATGAATGGATGCTGCGGGTACTGCGCATTTTGAGCGCGTGCAAGGATGCCCAAATGGCAGTTGTCGCGCAGGCCGCCACAACTTTGTCCTGCTCCTGAAAAGCAATCGAATTTACCTGAAGCGAGATTCCGAACAGATCGACATTGTACTCACGGGCGAGTCGCCGCTTGAGCTTGCGCTTCGTGCGAGCATCAGGCATGACCTTTAAGCAGGTTTTCCCGATAAATGTCCGAGGTAGCGGCTTAATCACCATGAAACCGAGATAGCTTTTGTTCAGCTTTACGGTAGCTTTCTTCGCATCATTGCCACGCTCCAGGATCGATGTAATCGTCCTGTGATCAACGGACGAGGAGAAAAAATGGAGCCGCGCGCATTTGTGGCCGTCGTTACCAAATCGCTTTACGTAATAGCGTGAGAAGTCTTCCAGGTAATCCTTATCAACGTAGTTAAACTCCAGAAGCACGGTCTTGGCCTTCAGGCAGGTCAGATAGGTAAAGAGGTAGTCGACCTGATCCTTGCTGAAGATGTCCGGAAAGTCATACCCAAAGCATTCCCTGACGAGATTGGTAATCGTGGGCTTCGCGAATTCAGAAACGAGGTAAGGAGTCATAGGCATAAAAAAAGCAGCCATCGGCTGCTTTTTCCTTCGAAAATGATTAGAGGCTGCAAGTCTTAGCGAGCAGGGCCTGGCTCACAGCTTGGGAAGCGATACGCTTCTCAATCTCTGCGTCGTACTGGCGCAAACGCGCAAGGCTTTCCTGCACCCGCATGGCGCGTGCCTCGGAATCCTCATACTTTCGGCGATTGGTTAGCTCAATCAGTGCATTCAGACTCATGGCTTCTCTCAAGAAACGGCATGGATAAATCAAATTAGCATGTGAGCAAAGCTAAGCACAATTGGTGAGGTAGCGCTTGCGGCTCATCGAAGCCAAGGACAGTTAAGCAGGCATTCGAGCGTTGGGTTGGTCAATCAGTATACAGACTCTGCGCTTGAGTTAACACCACTGCTCCCTCAGAAGCACATGAGTATCCTCATCCTCCCTTGAGACCACTGCAGAAAGCTAGCGTTCAGAGCTTACGTTATCTCACCTTAGCTAGAATATCGTAAGGTTTCCACATCTCACCGTGCTATCGGCTGGTGCCTGCAAAACTGAAGCAACCGATCAATCAGTGCGCCCCGACGCATCGACCAACACTCTCCCTAAAGCGACAAACATTTAAACCGTTTGAGCGAATGCTTCGGTTTCGTTGCCTGATAAGGTCGTCAGCTTGATCAGGCTTCTTGCTTCACAACAGACAACGGAGCGATGGGTACCTTGAGCATGAAGCGGTCAGTGACGAGCGCATCTGTCAGACCGGACTCCTTCAGAATTCCCCGCCACGTGGCATGATCTAGCAGCTCAATCGCCTTCTGAACAAGGCTCGGACATTCCATCTCGATCTGCTCATCTAATTCTTCTCGCCGAGTGAACCCATTTCGATTGAGGTAGGTGAAGCCTGTTCGAGCCTGATCTTGAGTGATCAAATTCAACGTCTGAGCTCTATAGATGAGGGCTTTGAAACTCACCTTCCAACGAAGCTTGAGTTCCCTGAGTGCTGACCAGTTGAGGTACTGCCCTCGCATCGGAGGAAACTCTCCTGCAAAGCTCGCACGAGGCATCAACAAGGCGCTCGCAAATTGGTTGGCTTGATCTTCAGTAGTGCGACATCCCGTTTCAATGCCCTGATGCATGACCAGGTGGCCCAACTCATGAGCAATGTCGAAGCGTTGACGGCAGGGGTTCTCCTTCGCGATGTTGCGCACGATCAGAGGTCGCTTGTTGTACAAGGAGAATGCATCGACTCGGTCATCAGCATCAGCGAGGCTCACAACCAAAACGCCTACATTCTCCACCAAGCGGGTCATGTTCGCGATAGGGCCAATACCAATCGACTGCTCACGCCGAAACCGCTCAGCGGCGATCTCCATCGAGTCGTGGTTCACGAGCGCCTCGTCAAAAGTCGAGAACTTCACCGCAGGAAAGTCGATTTCCTTTTCAAGTCCATCGAGGAACAGTTCAAACAACTCAACTTGCGAGGCGATGCTCTTCTTCACAGTTTGTGTCGATGAGCGAAGGCTTCGGAAATGACATTGCTCAAGCTCTACAGAGCCGCGCCGAGGGCTCGATAAAAAACCCTCGGTAACGCCCAATGCCTTACTGAGCACCTCTATCTGTGCCCTATTAGGAACAGTGTTGATTTCGAGCTTGTGCGCGTACTGCCGGCTAACGCCAAGCAGTTCACCCAATTCCGCAAGCGAAAGGCCTGCGGCGCACCTGGCTAACCGGAGCTTCTCGGGAGAGAACTCCTCGCCAAATGCGAGCTGTTGCGTTCTTTCATCCATCTATCGGGCCAACATCATTTGCAGTGTCTGTATCTGCGTCTTTCTTTTTACGATGCGGTTGAGCTTCAGTTACATCGACCTGAGGATGCTGCTCCATGGCTCGAACAGAAACACCTGATCTCTGCTCATGCTTCCAAAGGCAGACGACGTTCTGATTGACGTCAAAACCGACAATCGCCGTTTCGATTTTCGGGAACTCAGGATCCTGGTTGCTAGACAGGTACACCCGCCAGGTGCAAACCTCTGGAGACACTTCAAACAAACTCAGCTGGTGTTGCTCCAGCGGATTGGCCTTGATGCGGTGGGTTTTCCTGATGTCTTGAGGATTGTCCGTGACCACCTGAAACAGAACACCGTTCACGCTGACCGTGAAGTCCAACGTCGCATTTCTCAACTCCAGCCAAGGCAACGACTTGTCTTTACCCAAGACCTGGGAAAGCCCCTGCAGCCGACCGAACAGCAGCGTACCGCGCGTGTAAGCGGTGTCGTATTGGGTGGTTGAGTCTTCCAGCGCACCGTAGGCGACAGAAGAAACCTCCTGACAAAACTTGTCCAAGTACTCTGGTTGCAGTCGGGGTTCGAAATAGCTGGGGTGTTGAGTCTCAAGCATCAGGTAGATCCTCAAAAACTATGCATATCGAAAAATCTGTCAACTAGATTTTTATGCAGTTTATTGAAAATGTCAACCTACCTGATCGCGCAGTCCCATCGCTCTAAATGGGCCATTGAGATGATCGAGTCTCAAAGAGAGTCGTCCCCAAGCACGCCTCCACCTGCCGAATCCGAATTCATTGGTTAGATTTCGCAGCCTTGTCCTGCTCCCAATGGGTGACGTCTTCAAACTCCTCGGTGTCGTCTGCGGACAGCATCAAGGAGTGGCGGTAGAGTTCCATCAACTGAGGCATGCGAGCGAAGTACTGCAGCGTCTCCGCACATTCATAGCGGTTCTCGAACGGGTAATAATTCACGCCGTGAACCAGGATGCCCATCACCAATGTCCCGGAAGCGTCAAATTTTGAAAGACTGTCGATGTTTTTAACCCGGCGCATTTCCTCGATATCGACCCCTTCAACCGTCTCGTACCAGATATGGACGACTCCAGGTTTATCAGGAGGTATCTGGGTGATCCCACTGTTGGCAAGCCCCTTAAAATGACGTGAGCGTCGCTCCAGCGAGATCGCGTGGTCACATCGCCATTGGGCCGCCACACAGTTGGCAACGCCCTGAACAAAAATATTGAGAATTGTGTTCGAGTCACCTGGCCGAACGATGTTCGCAGCTAAAGTCGCGATGCTGCGTTTCTCATTGCTATCGATATCACCGAATACCAGCAACTCATGCTGAGGGCTGTTGGCCCTGACAGAGTTGCTGCGGTAATGGCGTTCGAGGTGCGCCCTATCAATCCCGCGAATCTGCGCACTGATCGAGCCCTCCCGAACTCTGCCTGACCCAATTTCGATAGCGCGATTCACCACCTTGATCACATCATCCGCAGTTGCATCAGAAACCTGATCGTGGAAGGTCAGATCGACGATGCTCCACGGTGCAACCTCAAGCATATGCTGGCTCAACTGACTCCAAATGCTGACCCAAGTCTCTTCTTCAATCTGCGAATATTGAGTCTGCTTGTCCGCTCGCTTGCACTCAACGTAGATCTCCACGTCATCGACTTTGACAAGCAGATCCGGTGACTTTTTCGTTTTCCCGTCCGACCAGATGAGACTGTTCTCTGGAATGAAGGAAACCTCATAACCATTTTTCAGATAGAACGAGGCAGTCAGCAGCTCAAAAACCTGCGTCTCTGGCTTCGTTTTATTGGACAACATTTTGTCCAGAACCCCTTCCACATTGGGGATTTTCAGGAGCAGTTCTGAAAAAGCACCGATGGTCTTGGCATACGGATAGATTCGATCGCTGCTGTAGGCACAGTCGCTGTAGGGGAAGTCGTAGGCCAACTCAGCCACCAAGATGTACCAGTCAATATCGTCCTCTGCCGGCACAAAAAGCTGGGGCTCGATCGGCATGCTCAGATCAATCTTCGACTCTTTCGCTCGGATACGCTCCACATAAGCGGCCCTTCTCTTGGCCCAGACGTTAGCCCCAAGTCTATCCACCAAAAGTTTGTAGAATGCTTTGGTTCTCGCATACTCAACCTGACGAACATCCACTGTTATTTCTCCCTGTCTAGCTGGCGAATCGTGATGGAGGGGTCTGAGGGGAACTGAATGCGCGCGGTAAGCCGTTGCTTCCCTTTTTTGAACTGGCCTGAGCATTCGGTTGAAAGGTCTGTATTACAGCCCCAATTCTTCAGCCAAGGCTAACGCCCAGATGACCTCATTTCCTTGAGTGGCGAGAAGCTCCCTCACCATATCGGTCAAATCAGCCCAGCCCAAACCAGAACGATCGCCCCAAGGGTTGTCGAAATCCGCCAAGCATTCTCGTATCAGTCGAGACAAAATTTTCATCACAGTGTGATCTTCTTTGGGGCAATCTTCTCGACCGCCTCCACTGCCGTCAGAGAGGAGGAGATCGTCATACATCTGCCTAAGCGCAAATTTATTCGCGAGTAAGATTGCTCGTAGGCGTGCCTCCATCACCGACTCACTGAAGAAATCCCTTGCAGCGTTCCAAATGACACAGACTTTTTCATCTCCGAAACCGGAAGCGCAAGCCAGACATGCGTATATCCGGTCAGCCTCGGCTCGCATCAAAAAGTCGAAGCCATAGACCCTTGCGTCTTGGTACGGAAAAAATGCGGGCCAGCGCCCCACATGCAACCTTACATACCGATTCTTTGCTTTTACTGGGTCAGCCTTCTCATCACTCCATTGACACGCGATCGTGGGCACACTAAGGGATTCGAAGGTGAGGGGAAGGTGAACCAATCATGCGAGCGGGCACGCCGGATAGCCGCGAATACGTCTTTCAAATATCGACCAGACGATGGACAACATAAGCGGAGACAATCACCTCCGCTACTCATTTTGCGCTCGTAAAACTTGTCCTAGCCTTCTGCTCCTAGGCGTAACTGAGACTTACCAATGAGCACTCTTGCCAAATGCGAATTCCACTAGAGATATTTCAATGACTTTTCGATTGCATCGATGGTTCCGGGCTTAAGAACTTTCTGCCCGTTCTCATCGATGACGTCGCCCACCTTCCCACGCTTGAAATGCCAAAGGCTCATGAAATCTTCTGACAGGATGTACTCCAGAGCACGACGTTCAATATCGTCCAGTTTAAAACTTCCTTTCGGCGCACTCCTATCATCGACGTAGATTTCCAGGTTTGGCGGCACAACCTCACGTACCAACCGGCGCGCCTCAGCCAACTCCGACTTGAGAATCTGAACCAGCATCCTATGCCGCGCAGTTGGAAGCTCATCAATCCACGCCTCCGACTCCGGTTTATTCGACGTCTTTTTTTTGACTGGCACACCCGCCGCAAAAGACTCAATCAAGGCGCGGTAATGAACACCCCCGGCATTGCGAATACTCTGAGCTTGAGGCACACCACGTTTTTCGCCCAAACGAGCTATTGTCGAAAAAGAGAAATCGGAAATGCCCCGCTCAGCCTGTTCCTGGCACACCTCGTAAATGGCCTCCAAGGTTTTGTGCGTTCGCGCTGAAGCGACCGTCTTGAGGTGTTCCAGGGTAGCTTTAGGATCCATTAAAGTACGCTCAATTCAAGTGCTGGTTGACGGCCCGCCAAAATGGCCTGGATATCAGTCGGTGCGATGGCTTCTTGCTCGCCAAGATCTTGCAGCAACAGTTTGCCCTCCATCAGCCTGTCCACCTTGCCCCAAGACTTGACCCGAGCCAACAGGAAGTTGGTCATTTGATTGCCGATCACCAGTTGCTGTTTTTTGTTCAGTGCGTACATAGTGGGCATCATGTTGTTGAAGGCAATCATCCTGTCGATCATCTGTGAACGAGGGGCCAGTGCTAGCTCAGCCGACGCAGATTCAAAGATTTCCGCGTTCTCACAGACCTCATGCAACTGATGGAATCTCGACGTTTCCTCCAGCGCCACATGAAGCTCATGCCCCGTGTGAACGATGAGTTGCGGAAGATTTGACTGCGAATTACTGGAAGCTTGCTCGTTGAGCAGCGCTTGACTCTGATTGATCAAGCGCGAAACGGCCTGGATATCACAGAGGTAAAGATCTGCTTTTTTCGACGACCGCTCCAACTCGGAACGCGTCTTACGGATTTTCATTTCAAGCCATTTGCGCTCGCCCACATCAAATTTTCGTCCCGCCTTATTGGCATGGTACTGCTCAACATCCAACGCATCGATTTGCTTGGACAGCTCCATGATTGACGACTCAAGTTCAGCAATGTGTTCAAACTGAATGGAGGCTTGCAGAGAAATCTCATTCGCGATGGCCAGCAGCCCTCCGATAAATACAGGCCCGGATACCAAATGGCGACATTGCAGGCAGTTCTGCATTCCCAGATAGCCTGCGGTGACGGGTTGACGAACCTTCGTTTTACCAATCAGTGGCCCGCCATCTTCACATCGAGAACCCGCAAACGGGCAAAAACCGTAGTCACGAAACAAGATGCTGCCGACCGCCGTGGAGCCCGTGAACCGTTGTAAGGCTTCCTCATTGTTCGAGATCAGTTGGTCACGAACCTCTTCGAATCGATCCTGCTCAATCATTTGCATCGTGGCGTATGCTTGATTCGAAAGTGCCCGTTTTTCACCTTCGCTAAACTTTTGACGCATGCCTTCGGCGTTGAGCTTGACGTAATAAATTGTCATCACGATGGCGCTGTGGCCCGCAATTTTCATGACGACTTCAAGCGGAAGCCCAAACTCCATGACATAGGCACTGATGAGACTAACCCGCATACTGTGAGCGGTGTACCGAGATTGATAACCAGAAAGTGCCGAGACATTGCCGTTGCACTCGGCCAGGGTCAAACCTTTCGGTTGACTGTAAAACAGCGCAGCCGCCAGGCGATCTTTCAGTCGATGGCCAAAATGGGCGCACTCTTCTCCGCCGAAATCCCGGAACAAGAAACAGTTTTCCCCCTTCGCCCGTCGCTGAGTTTCATTCAGATCCGTTCGAATACACTCAAGCCAAGGCATGGGCCGACTGATCGGATTGTATTTCGACTGCCATTTACGCAAGCGGATCAACCAAATCGCGAGCTTCTCTGGCATCCAGGCAACGTTGTACCCAAGGCCATCTGAAGAGGTTTTATTGGAGGTGAAATGCATGCCGATTTGATCGTCGGGGTATCGCTTGATAAACCCTTGTTCTTTGGTCATACCTGCCAATGCAGATGTGTTGGGCACCCACACGATCTTGCCATCGACAATTTCGGGAATGTCCTGATCCGCCTCACCTGAATCGTTGTACCCAATTTGCTTGCCTCGTGCAGGAACCGAAGCCAGCGCAAAGGTATGCATCCAGGAAACCGGATTCCACATCTTGGTTTTCCCGTACTCTTTTCTGAACACACAATCAGGATCATCGGGATCCACGATTGATGGGTCGACCTCAACCCAATCGGCATCAAAAATCTGCAGGTGCCCGAGATCTGCATAGGTTACCGCGTCGTCAGGAATCATCCACTCGCACATCGCATGTACAAAGTGATAAGCCAACGCGGGCTTGTTGCTTTCACCCAAGTTGCCGCCGCTCACGCCGCCTTCATACTGAACCGCCGCGAAAGGATTGCGTGCGTTTGGAACCAATACGACTTCCTGGGTCTCATCATCCTCAACCGTCAACTTGCGTCGCAGGATGTGATCACAGAATTCCTTGGCCGCCGCGATGATGTAGCGCGCGTTGTTGTCAGACTGCTCCGAAGTAAATGCGTCAAAAAGCTTCAGATCAATCTTGGGTGATGTCAGAAATGCTTCGGGTGACGTGCCCAATGCATTCTTCTGGATGTAGTAACGTACAAACCGGCAGAGGTTCGCGACCTTGGTGTCAGCTCCCCGAGAGCTCTTCATGAACTCGTCAATTGCATCCTTCCACGGAAGGTAAGGTGCACGGATGTTTCCTGTATTCAGCGGTTCCTGTTTGCCGACAAACCGATGCCAGTTGATCCATTCGTCTTTGTATGTGATTGCTGGGTTCTTAGGTAAGCGAAGATCATTTTGCGCCGCACGAAATGCCCGATAAGCCATTCCCCCTGCCACACCATGCTCAGTGACGATGCGACTGCACTCTTCGTAGCTGTATGGCTTGGGAATATCACACAGGTCGTACCAGTCCACGAACTCATGGCTGAAAACCCTATCAGGGTTTGCAGGGAGGCAGGAGTAATTCCCGTACTCCTCTCGGTACTCGACACTGTTCTTGATCTTCACGACCTTGATGACGAACTTTACGTCCGCCAATGTCTCGCAGGTTTCAGGCAATAGAAAATCAACCCAACCCTTCCATTGTGTGCGGTAGTAATCGATCGGATCCGCTGGCAGACGAGGATCGTCTTTGAATGCACGAAGGTATTCAGACGAACCGGTGATGCCCAAGGCTCGTGCAGCCTTTCCAGCCTCCCTGATGTCCTTATATTTATCCACGCCGAGATAAGCGTCCCAGCCCCAAGCTTCCCACTTGTCCGCATACATAACCTGCGGAGATGAAGGCAGCTTCGGATCCTCCTTGTAACCCTCCAGATACTGCTCCTTCGTCCGGAATCCCAGGCGCTGCGCTGCCTTGCTGGCTTCAGTCACTGTTGCGTACTTAGGAACATGGTCGCCTACAAGATCGGGGAATCCGATCCACTCGCTGGCGTATTTGATGTTGGGATTTGAGGGCAAACGAGGATCTTCGTGGTGCCGAATTTTGTACTCGATCGAAGAGGTGATATCCAAGCGTCTGACGGCTTCCTTGGCTTGGGCCAACGTTTCATAAAGGACAACGGCTCGTTTTGAAACAACGAAGTTACTCCAACCCTCCCAAAATCCTTCATAAGTTCTGGAGGGATCAGATGGCAGCATCGGATCCTTACGGTAATCCTCCGTATACTGTTTGGCAGAGCAAATATTGAGTTCTGCAACGCGCCGCTTCGCTTCCTCATATGAGTAGTAGACTTTTCCCCTGCGCGAACCTAGATAATCCGCCCACCCTTTCCAGTCCGCCTTATAGAACTGGGCTGGCGAACCTGGAAGCCGTGGATCCAAGGTTTTATAGGTGCGGGCGTAGTTAGTGTTGGAGCCAAAATTCAGCGCCCGAGCTGCCGCGCGCGCCTCTTCATAGGTCGCATATTTCTCCGCGTGGCTAACCGTACCGAGGTAATCGTTCCAGCCTTTCCATTCCTTGGCATAGGTTTTATCGGGGAATGGCGACAATTTCTCATCCTGGGCTACCTTGCTGCGATAATCGCTACCACTCACTGCCCCGAGCTTCTTGGCGGCCTCCTTGGCTTCAGCGTATGTCGCGTAATAGCTTTCGTGTTTTTCACGATAGACGTAGCCAGTAAAGTCTCCCCACCCTGCCCACTCATCCTCATAATATTGGGCTGGAGAAAAAGGCAGTTTGTCATCAAGTTTATGGCGCTCTAGGTACTCACGCTGCGTTCGGATACCGAGCTTCTTTACCGCTTCGGACGCCTGCGCCAAAGTGGCGTACTTACCCTTGCGTTTATCAGGATTGGGCGGCAGAAAGTCAGGCCAGCTAGTCCACTCGCTGCGGTAGACATCTTGCGGTCGGGATGGCAGCCTCGGATCGTTGGAGTGAAGTTCTTTGTACTGTGACGTGGTGTAGGCACCCAAAGACTTAGCCGCCTCCTTGGCTTCTGCATATGTCGCGTAATAATCGACCCGCTGACCGAGAAAATCCTTGAATCCGCGCCACTCGTCCTTGTAGACGGTATTCGGATTAGCAGGCAGCTTGGGGTCTTCGCGGTAGCGTTTGTTGTATTCAAGGCTCGTTCTGATACCAAGCCTCTGAACCGCAAAAGCTGCTTCTTTGAACGTATAGAACCTGGATTCCGGGCCAGTTGGCAAAAAGTCGCGAGCACCTTTGAAGCTTTTCCCATAAAACTCTTCAGGATATGCAGGCAGCTTATGGTCAATTTTGCACAGTAGCCGATACTGCTGCATCGTATAGGCACCGAGGGTTTTCGTTGCCTCCTTGGCCTCCTCATAGGTTTTATAGCGATCCACTAAACGATCGAAAAAATCCGGGAACCCAACCCACTCGCGCTCATAAATAGCATTTGGGTTTGAGGCAAGCTTGGGATCCTCACGATACCGGACATTGTATTCAGCCTTGGTCGTGATACCCAATTGTTTGACCGCCTCGGCAGCCTCAGCCATCGTTGCATAAAACTTCGGATCAGGGTTGGCCGGGAGATAATCAGCCCAACCAGTCCATTCTTCACCATAATATTTATCAGGCGATGCCGGTAATTTGGAGTCTTGGTTACACTCCTTTTTATATTGCGACATCGTATAGATCTTGAGCTTTTGAACTGCGGCCTTGGCCTGAACAAAAGTCATATAACGCTCTACGTGGCCATCAAAAAAATCAGCATATCCGATCCAATCCTTCTCGTAGACACTATTTGGATTCGAGGGAAGACGCGGATCTTCTTTATACCGTTTTTTGTATTCATCGGCGCCGGCGATTCCCAGCGCGACGGCAGCACGGGCAGCCTCGTTCAATGAAGTGTAAAACGGCTGTTCCGGGTTCTTTGGAAGAAAGTCGCCCCATACTGTCCAGCGATCCTTATAGACTTGACTAGGCCACCCTGGCAATCTGGGATCTTTTCGATAGTGCATTCGGTATTCGGCTTGCGTGTAAACGCCAAGCGCTTTCACTGCTTCTTTAGCTTCGTCATAAGTCTCATAACGTCGAATCCTCCAGCTAAAAAATCTCGAAGAGCCCTTCCACTCATTTGGATAAGTAAACTCAAGACTGGATGGAAGTCTCGCATCCTCTCGATACCGCGCCTTGTACTCAACAATGGTATTTATGCCCAATGCTTCTGCAGCATCGGCGGCTTCTTGAAGGGTCTTGTAGAAATTATTAGTGGCCATAGTCTTCGACAGTATTTTCCATTTTTGTACGAAGTTCGTCATTAGTCATCTGAATGTAAACAAGACACGAGTCAGGTGACCTTTGATGCATGCTTTTCTGGATTTCAACTTGAGTAAATCCATTTTCCGCCAAACGATATCCATAAGCATGCCGATGACCATGCTCGGTAGTACCCAAATACTTTTCGCAGTTCAGCCCAATTCTATTTACAGCAGCCTTATGCAGTCGCTGAAAATTCTTAATTGTCTCGGGCTCGCCCTTGGAGTTCGTAAATGCGTATGGATGATCCTGCCCCTGCGGCTCGACACGCTGATACTCCAAGTATTTCTTATAGGTGAGTAGAAACTCTGTAGCCTTGTGTGGTGGGTAAAACTTCACCTCGAAGAACCGCCCCCTGGTCAATGCCGGCGACTTCCAACCCAGATGCAGACGTTCACTCTTCAAGTAGTCCGTTCTAGGCACGAGTAAGTACTTTTTCGCCAGAAACTCTCTTCGATTGCTGTACTCCTTGTCCGGAGAAGCACCTTCAGAAGGGTGATAAACGCGGACAACAGCCTCAGATCGCTTTTTATTGATCGAGATGTCGGTGAGGTAGAGCTGCAATGCCTCACTCTTCCTTATGCCGCCGTAATGCAACAACAGCGTAATAGCCCGTGACTTGAAGTCGGCAGCCCTATCAGGATTTGTTTCGTGGCGACGATCCGCCCTGATGAATCCGAAGTCCAGCAAGGGAAGAATTTTATCCGCAGGAAACCGCTTGAACTCCTCTTCGTAAAACCGCTTTTGGCGGCGAACAATCTCACGGACATAACGGTTTTTTTCCTTAGCCTCTTCACCGCGATCAAGGTGATTCAGGAAGACTCGACTCTGCTTGTGGTAGTAAGCAGCCCAATTCAATCGCTGCTCCGCCGACGTAGCCAGTCGGAAAGGATTCGCTCGCTTGGTCTCGTGATCCGATGCCTTGGTCAGCCAGTCGGTGTATCCAGTGAGGCACGTGCTGAGGTAATCGGCATCCTCGTCCTTACGGGGATCCCAGTACAGGCCTGAAGGGTCGCTCAGGTCTGTGGGGTTAATCGTGCCCATTCTCAGCGATTCATCAAATGCTCGAAAGAGCTCTATGTTCTGTTCGAACCGCCCCTCGTTGGCGTTGATGTACTCGATCAAAAGCTTGATCGTCTGGGTCACCTTGTCTCGCCAAGACTGTCCTTTGTGGAGCTTGGTCGCCAGGTATCTCAGGTGAGAAATCAGCAACCCGCTCTCAGTAACGAGTGCAGGCAATCTCACTTCCCGACCCGTTTTGTCGTTCCGGTACCTCGCCTTCACCTTCAGTACGTAGGCCATTTTCGCATACTAGATATTATGTAGTTAGAGGTACTATTCCTGTTCTGCCGGGAAAAAGGAAGGGGTTTTTTTGAGGAAACCGTGGAGGTTTAGGGGGTAAATAGTATGTTTTTGGGTGGGGTTATAATACACCTATGGCAAGAAGATGCTGCGCGAGATCGACAGTCGCGTGCGCTTTCTGACCAAACGTCTGGAAGCGTTGAAAGTCGTCAGTGAAAAACCCAGCGATCCGAACAAAGTCTACTTCGGCGCCTGGGTGACCATCGAAGACGAAGACGGCAAGCAATCGCGCTACCGCATCGTCGGCCCCGATGAACTGGATCTGAAACTGGGCCTGATCAGCATCGACTCGCCACTGGCCCGCGCCTTGATCGGCAAGGCGCTGGATGCAGAAGTCCGGGTGCAGACGCCGACCGGCGAGCAGTTCGTTTACATCGTCGCCATCGACTATCCGTAAAGCGAATCAGCGGCGGGTGATCAGGCCCTGCCGCGCAACGCGGACCAGTTGCTTGATCATCTCCGGCGCATCTTCAGCGCTCGGTGTCTGAATCACCGCGAGATCAAAACTGTCACTGGCAAAACGTGACAGCGACTCGCCGTCTTCAACGAACTGGATCAGGAACGCGGCAGGACCGCCACTGCGCCGTGGCCAGCCATCGAGATAACGCAGCAGCGTTGGCTGATGTTTGCCGCCAAGAAGGATTTTCGGGTTGCGCTGGGTGATATGCGCCGTGATCGGTGCGGGACGTGCTGGAGGGCGTAGTGCATTCATCGTGTCGTGTCTCTGCCTCAAAAGTCTGCATGGCAGGTGAGAGGCAACACCGAACCAGCGCTTTAGCGGTATTTCGAAGCCCTGTTCCGGCTTCTGACGGCAACTGTTGAAGTCACCTGGCGCCCCGCAAGTAGCTGTTTAAATCGGCGCATGGGCAACATCCTAGAGAACGTGACCGATCAGTGTCAAGAATCAGCCGCAACAAAAAAAGGCCCGCACAATGCGGGCCTGTTCCTTGAGCCAGAGCGCTTAACCGGCGATGGCGCGATCCACCGAGAGCTTGCCGGCGCCTTCGATCAGGACGGCGAGGCTGCCACCGAGCAGAGCCAGGGCGAACTCGTAACCGTTGTTGGCCATAAACAGACCGTTGCTGATATGTACGGTGAAGATCGCCACCAGCGACAGGAAGGTCAGGCCCAATGCTGCCGGACGCACCAGCAGGCCAATGATCAACGCCAGGCCAGCGAAGAACTCAGTACCGCCCGCCAATGTGGCCATCAGGTAGCCCGGGTGCAGACCGATGCTGTCCATGTACTGCGCCGTGCCTGCCAGACCATAACCACCGAACAGACCGAAAAGTTTTTGCGAACCGTGAGCCGCGAAGATCACGCCGACAGCGATGCGCAGGATGGTCAGACCGTAGCCAGCGCGAGTGAACAGTACTTTGTTGATCAGAGAGCTCATGGGCATTCCTTGTTTTTGCGAGAAGTTGTGTGTGTTGGTTGGCCGCTATATTAATCAATAAATTTCATGTTAAAAGCGCAAATATTTCGCCATAACAATCAGTTTATTAGATCATTTACGTGAGACGACTTTTTGTGCCCCGGGCTCCAACGACTCCCGCTCCCGGTCGAACGCCAAGTAATACTTGTTCACGCTATTAACATAGCTGACCGGCCCCATTCCTACCTGCTCCATGGCAATGCGCTCGACCTGGAAGAACCACTGGTTGGGATTCAACCCGCGCCGCCGGGCCTCTGCGCGCATGCCCTGCACGCGCTCGGGGCCGATGTTGTAGGCCGCCAACGTGAAAGCCATGCGTTCACGCTCATTAAGCTTGGGACTGTTGAAAAACTTGCGGCGGATCATCGCCAGGTACTTGGCCCCGGCCTGCACATTCGCATCGAGATTCTGAATGTTGTTCACGCCGACTCGCTGAGCGGCAGAAGGCGTGATCTGCATCAGCCCGGTCGGACCACTGCCGCTGCGGGCATTGGGTTGCAGGCGTGACTCCTTAAACGCCAGTGCGGCCAGATTCAGCCAGTCCATGTTCTGCGCGTCGGCATGCTTTTGCAGGGTCGGGCGCAGTTTTTCCAGGCGCTGGCGATCAGCCTTGGCCAAGGGATAGTGGACTTGATAGAGACGACGATAGATGCGCAAAAACGCCGCATCTTCATTGGATGGCTTCTTGTAACCGCCGAGAAAGCGATCGATGCTCGCGCGCAACATCGAGGCATCGCGGCGTACGAACCAGTACTCCTCGCCCGGCTCGCTGATTATCAGTTGCCGGTCAAAACGCAGCTTCGGCAAGATCTTGCCCCAGCGCTCGGCGATAGGTTGCTCGACGATGGTCAGGTGGAAAATGCCACCCTGAACCATCTCCAGCACGTCTTCGACCGCCAGGGTCGGATCGACCCATTCGATCTTGATCGGCGCCAGTTTGTGCAACGCCAGTTTCTGATTGAGCTGACTGACCGCCTCCCCCGCCGCACTGCCGGTGGGCAACGCCAGGGTTTTGCCGGAAAGCTGCTCGACCTTGGTGTAGCGCCGCTCGCCCTTGATCCCGACCAACACCAGCGGCACATTGCTGGCAATCGGTTCGCTGCTGGCTACGGCATAGCCCGGTTGCAGATCGAGCAATTCACCCGGCGCGACCAGATCACCTTCGCCACGTTGCAAGGCGCCGAGCAGTTGATCCTTGGCTTTGGGAATGATCTTGAGGGTGACTTCCTGACCATCGCGGGCGTGGCCATTGAGGTATTGCTCGAAGGCGCGCAGGCGATGGTATTCGACGCCGATGGCTTGGCCCTGGACTTCGCCGGAGCTGTTGCGGCTCTGATTGACCAGTACGCGCAACACGCGGCTGCTGCGAATCTCGGACAAGTCACGCACCTTGGCCGCCGGCACGGCTTGCAGTGGCCCGGGCAGGCGCGCGACCGCCGTCATCGGCAGCAGCAACGATCCACACAACAGGAGCAAAACCGAGGGACGAACCATCCACTCTCCGGAAAGAATACGGGGCGATTTCATCTTTAAAAGGTCGAAATCACCGACGAAAACAGAGCGCCATGAGCGCTGGCAACGTGCGAGAGACTGGCACAGTAATGGCACTTCTACCAAACCGGTCTGCGTCGCGGCATCAACAGACAGCTATAACTCGTTGTAGTTCTTGGCTTTTCTTATGAATCTACAGCTCTGGTATGCTTTCCGGCCTTCGGCCCGAGGTAGCAACCATGCAACTCATCGATATCGGCGTCAACCTGACCAACCCCAGTTTCGCCGACAAACATCAAGCCGTACTCGAGCGCGCCTATGCCGCGGGCTTATGCCAACTGGTGCTGACCGGCACCAGCGTCGAGGGCAGCGAGCAAGCCCTAGAGCTGTGCCAGCAACTCGATGAAAGCGGCCAGCGCCTGTTCGCCACCGCCGGTATTCATCCGCATTCGGCCAGCGACTGGAACGCAGACAGCGCGCGCCGCCTGCGCAATTTGCTGAAAGAATCCAATGTCGTCGCGGTAGGCGAATGCGGGCTGGATTTCAACCGGGATTTCTCCCCGCGCCCACAGCAGGAAAAAGTCCTTGAGGAACACTTGGCGCTAGCCGTTGAACTGCAAATGCCAGTGTTCCTGCACGAGCGTGACGCCAGCCAGCGCCTGCTGGAAATACTCAAAGACTTCCGCGATCAATTACCCGCCGCTGTAGTGCATTGCTTCACCGGCGAGCAAAAAGCCTTGTTCAGCTATCTCGACCTGGATCTGCATATCGGCATCACCGGCTGGATCTGCGACGAGCGCCGTGGCACGCATTTGCATCCGCTGGTGAAAGAGATCAAACGCGGGCGCTTGATGCTGGAAAGTGACGCGCCTTACTTGCTGCCGCGCTCCTTGCGCCCGAAGCCGAAGAACGGGCGTAATGAGCCGGCCTATCTGACCGAAGTACTGCGCGAAGTGGCGCTGCATCGTGGCGAAACCGAGGAAGATCTGGCGGCACACACCACCGCGTGTGCCCGCGCGTTCTACAACCTTCCCGCATTGGCGTAAGCCACAAAAGATCGCAGCCTTCGGCAGCTCCTACAGGGCATACGCCATCCCAATGTAGGAGCTGCCGAAGGCTGCGATCTTTTGATCTCTTGACCCACATCAAATCGAGCCTTCTGCATAGCGGCACAATAATGGCACCTTGCCAAAACTGTTTCCGCTATCAGAGAAGACCTCCATGGGTGCCTGGCTTAGCAATATCTCGCTGAAATACAAATTCTGGGCGGTCAATGCGGTCGCCTTCGTCACTACCCTGTTGCTGGTGCTGTACGCCGTGCAACTCGAACAACAGGCGCGCAGTCACGCATCACAGGCCTCGGCGCAAGCCCAAGCACAACTGCTTAAAGCCTGGCCGGTCGGTCAGCCATTGCCCAAGGCCGATCAGGTGTTGACCTTCAAACGCGGCGAAGCACCGCGCCTGAATGATCAGCCCTTGCTGGAAATCACGGAAAGCAACGGCTGGAACGAGATCAATCACCTGCCGCTGTTCGGCGAAAATCCGTTGATGGGCGCCGAAGTGTTCAGCCGCGCCGATGGTCAGCAGGTCGCGGTGATTGCCTATGGTCCGAGCCTGAGCCAAGTGTTCAGCGAACGTTTCGCCAACTATGCGGTGGCGGTGTTCATCCTGATGTTCGCCATGCTGTGCGCCTCGCAACTGTTAATCCGCTTCCTGCTCAGCCAGCTCAACACCTTGAAAGACGTGATGCTCCACGTCGAGAAAAGCGGCGATCTCTCGGCCCGTGTGCCGCTGGCCGGCAAAGACGAAGTCGGGCAGATGGCCAATGCGTTTAACGCGATGCAGGCCGGTTACCAGCGCGTGGTGACGACCGTCGCCAACACCGCGCGGCAACTGGATGTCGGCGCGGCGCGGCTGGCGTCGAGCATGAACGAAGTGCGCCACGGCATGCTCGGCCAGCAGAGCGAAACCGATCAGGCCGCCACCGCGATCAACGAAATGACCGCCACCGTTTACCACATCGCCCAGCACGCCGGCGCCACCCGCGACCTGTCGCAGACCGCCGATGGCCTCGCCGGCAGCGGTCAGCAAGTGGTCGCGCGGGTGCAGCAGTCGATTGCCGGACTCTCCAGCGGAGTGCAGCAGACGGCCGAGATGATTCAACGGCTGGCCGAGGACAGTCAGAAGATCAACGGCGTGGTCAGCGTGATTCACAGCATTGCCGAGCAAACCAACCTGTTGGCACTGAACGCCGCCATCGAGGCGGCCCGCGCCGGTGAGATGGGCCGCGGCTTTGCGGTGGTGGCCGATGAGGTGCGCAATCTGGCCAAACGTGTGCAGACCTCGACCGACGAGATCACCACGATGGTCTCGGCCTTGCAGGCCGGCACCCGCGACGCGGTGGATTTCATGCAGGAGAGTTCGTACAAGGCCGACGACTGCGTGCAGCAGGCGCAGGAGGCTGGCGCGGCGCTGGCGGAAATCACCGGCGCGGTGGCGCAGATGCGTGAAAGCAATACGCAGATTGCCGTGGCAGCGGAGCAGCAAAGTCAGGTCGCCGAGGAGATGAACCGAGCGGTGGTGAGCATTCGTGATGTGACCGAGAACACGGTGCAGCAGACTGTGGATTCGGCGACCACGAGTAATGAACTGGCGACGTTGGCCGGGGAATTGAGCAAGGCGATCGGTCAACTGAAACTCTGATGCCCCCTTCGCGAGCAGGCTCGCTCCCACAAGGGGATTTGTGTGCGCACCGATCCAATGTGGGAGCGAGCCTGCTCGCGAAAGCGTCAGCCCCGGCAACATCGAATCTTGCGATGACGCCTATCACTTCAATAGCCAACCTTGATTCGCCGCCCTCCGTGCCCAGGCCTATTCTTCAACCATGTGTTCAACAAGGATCGAGGAGTAGAAAACATGGGCAAACGTCATCCCAACCTTCCCGCGTGGCAATGGCGCGCGTACCCGGGCAATCATCAGCACCCGACCAATCTGGTGCTGCACCTGATTGCCGTGCCGTTGTTTATCGTCGCGTTTCTGCTGATCGTCTCCGGGGTGTTCAGCCTGAGTCTGGCCAGTGTGGCCATCGGCGTGATCGGCATCATCGCGGCGCTGGGTTTGCAGCGTCATGGCCACAGCCTGGAGGCGCAAGCCTCCGAGCCGTTCAGTGATCGTAAAGATGCGATGTCACGTTTACTGGTCGAGCAGTTCCTGACCTTCCCGCGCTTCTTTCTCAGTGGCGGCTGGTGGCGCGCCTGGCGTGAACGCCACCGTCGGCATTGAGTCAGGCGAAAATCGTAACGGTCTGGCGACTCATGGCAATCAACTCCCCTTCCGCGCTCCACAGCTTGGCGGCGACATGGCCGTAGCCGTCGGCGGCGTATTCGATATCGGCCAGATATTGGCACCAGTCCAGCGTGCTCAAATCGTGTAGCGGCTGCACGAATTCGATGGTCCAGGTCAGCGTGCTACCCGGTGCCGGCCTCTTCAGATATGGCAACAGCGCGGGCGGCCACGCGTCCACCAGGGCCAGCAGATGCGCCTCGTTGACCGGTTCTTCTTTGACATCTCCGCGTAACCGCACCCAGCCGCCCATCAGCCGCGATTGCGTGCCGGTGAACGGCATGCCGCCGACGCTCCAGCGCATCGCCAAATGACGCATGAATTCTGGGGTCACGCCTTTGATGTAAGGCAACTCCTGGCATTCGTCCCAGTGCTTCATTGATGGCGCCGGATAGGCTTCGACTGCCACCTCCGACGGCCGCGAAGCACCGAAGCTGCCTTGAACGATCGTTACCACCTGACCATTCTGCATCGCCCGGCCCATGACCTGGCTGACGGCCTTGCCTTCGCGCAGTACATCGACTTCGAAACTCACCGGGACTTCAGGTTCGACAGGGCCGACAAAGGTGATCGCCAGCGAACGCACCGGGCGATCTGCCGGGACTTTCGCGCGCATGGCTTCGTATTGCAGCGCAGCCACCAGACCACCGAAACTGGCACGGCCCTGGCCCCATTCGGCAGGGATCGTCAGTTCCGGTTGGCGGCGGACCGCCTCAAGCAGATCGCTAAAGCGCATGGCAACCTCAGAAAACAAGAAAGGAATGCAGGGATCTTAACCAGACCTGCAGAGCGCCGCAGCGTCTATTCCGGTCAAATGGGCTGACAGAAAGGCCTTAGCGTATTTCAAATACAGACACAAAACCCTGTAGGAGCTGCCGAAGGCTGCGATCTTTTGATCTTGTTGTTAAAAATCAAAATCAAAAGATCGCAGCCTTCGGCAGCTCCTACAGGGGATATCGCGGGGCTAAAGTTATTTGAAGCAGGCTGAACTGAGTTTTTCCAGCACGCGATCAGCCTTGCTTTCGGCTTTGATCATGGTCGCCTGCCAAGTGGCGACACAGGGCTGCAGATCCGCCTCAAGCTCAGCCTTCGCCAGCCACTGCCAGCAATCGTGCCAGTCGCCCAGCGCGCCTTGGGCAGACTTGAGGCGAGCCAGCGCCGCCTCGGGCAAGCGATCCAGTTCGGGATAGGCTTCGATGCCGTAGCGCACGCGCTTGATCAACAGGCGCAGGCGATGACGGTCGTGAGCGGGATCGTGCAGCGCCTCGTCGAGTTTCTGCCATTGCTTGCCCAAGCGTTTTTCGATGCGTTTGTCCAAGCCCTTGAGCAAGCCCTGACGCTGAGACGCGCGCAGAAATCGCGGGAAAGCGTCGAGAATCATCAACAGCGAAGCCACCTCGGCGCTCGCCGCCAGCGCCGGATAGGCCTCGGCCATTTGCGCCATGCGCCGTTGCGCGGCCTCAGGCTGATCATGCAGGAGCAGATACGCCGCGAGCACTTCGCGATCACGCCACGGCGTGGTCAATTGGCCGACCGCCGAGGCGGCATCTTCCAGTTGCTCGACCCCGGGCAAGCCACGCAATGGCCGCAACAGACTGCGCAAGCGCCGCACTGTGGTGCGCAGATCATGCAGCGCCTCGGGGTCGGTCCGTGCAGTGAGCCGTGCCTGACAGGCTAGCAGGCGCACTTCCAGACTCAGGACATGAGCCACCAACCGGTCAACCAACGCAGACATCACTTGCTCCTGATTCAAATGGCTTGAAGATCATTCTGCTGCCCAGCGAACGCAGCCTCCTTGCTTCACGTCAGCAGCTTAGCGGCCGGCGCGGGATTCGCGAATGTAGAAACGCGCCTTCTCGGCTTTCTTGCTGCAGCCTTCGAACCCTTCGAATTGCTGCTGAGTCTTGGCAGCGGTCAGCAGCGACAACGCTTTGGAGTAGCTGACAGTGCCGGCAAAGCCTTCAGCCTTGGCCAGATCCAGCTCATGCCAGGCCGCGTCGAGCTGGCTGCCGCAGCTGTCGCGGTAAGCGGTTTTACCGGCGCAACCGGCCAATGCCAGAGCCATCAACGGCACACAGATCCAGGCTTTCATCACTCACACCTCAAAATAGGTCAACAGTCGTGCAGGTAAGACGGTAAGGCTGCGAAAAAGTGCCTTGCCGGCGGGTGAAACCGCGCAACTGAGAAGGATAGCGCTGAAGGGCCATGCAGTAGCGAAAAAACGACGTCACCGGCGCACTCAACGACCTCGGCGATTGAGCCTGCCCGGCGATGGGTGCATTGTGGAACCTTGTCGGGAGGACGCTGGATGAAAAAAAAACGTGTCGCGCTGGTACTGGGCTCCGGTGGCGCCCGGGGCTATGCCCATATCGGGGTCATTGAAGAGATCGAGAAACGCGGTTACGAAATCGCCTGCATTGCCGGCTGTTCGATGGGTGCCGTGGTCGGCGGGATCTACGCCGCCGGCAAACTCGACGTTTACAAGAACTGGATCGAAAGTCTCGATTATCTGGATGTGCTGCGCCTGGTCGACGTGAGTTTTCGCCTCGGCGCGATTCGCGGCGAAAAGGTCTTCGGCCAGATCCGCAAGATCGTCGGCGATGTCAACATCGAAGACTTGCGCATCCCCTACACCGCCGTCGCCGCTGACCTCACCAACCAGCAGGAGATCTGGTTTCAGGAAGGCTGCCTGCATCAGGCGATGCGAGCCTCGGCGGCGATTCCCAGCCTGTTCACCCCGGTGATGCAGGGCAATCGCATGCTGGTCGACGGCGGCATTCTCAACCCGTTGCCGATCGTGCCGGTGGTGTCGAGCCACTGCGATCTGATCATTGCGGTCAATCTCAATTCGACCAATCAGCGTCACTACAAACTGCCGGTGATCCAGCGCCCTGCCGCTTTTCGCTCACGCTTCGATAGCCTGATCAGTTCGCTGGGATCGAAGATGCCATTCCGCCGTACACAGGCCGAGCAATTGTTGCGGCTCGAACAGGAAGCGCTGCGCGCCGAAGCGGCGGACATCAATCCCTGGCTGGACGGCGCCGAGCCGGAGAGCCAGCAACCGGCAGCCGCGCCCGAGCGTGAAGGCGCACCGAAATCGGCGACCGGTTCATTCATCATCGATAACGTCGGACCGGCCTCGTTGCTGGACTTGATCAACCAGAGTTTCGAGGTGATGCAGACCTCGCTGGCGCAGTACAAGATCGCCGGATATCCGCCGGATATCCTGATCAATGTGCCGAAGCGGGTGTGCCGGTTTTTCGAGTTTTACAAGGCGCCGGAGCTGATCGCGTTGGGACGCGAGATTGCGCGGGATACGCTGGATCGGTATGACAGTGAGCAGAGCAGAGAGCCCTGAAGTTTTCCGCAGTCTTTAAGGGCCTCATCGCTGGCAAGCCAGCTCCCACAGTGATCGAGGTGATACACAGATTTCAATCACAGCTGAAAAACCTGTGGGAGCTGGCTTGCCAGCGATGGCGTCTGCCGGGACAACAAATGGCTAAAGAGTGTTGTCACTCAACAGCCGATAGCCAACCCCCGCCTCGGTCACGATAAACCGCGGCCGCGTCGGATCATCCGCCAGCTTCTGGCGCAAATGCCCCACCACAATCCGCAGATAATGGCTGTCCTCGGTGTGGGTCGGCCCCCAGATATCCTTGAGCAATTGCTGCTGGGTAATCACCCGCCCCGGATGCCGTGCCAGTTGCGCCAGCACCGCGTATTCCTTGCGGGTCAGCGCCACTTCGACACCGTCGAGCAACACCCGCCGATAAGCTAGATCCACGGTCAGCGGGCCGAAGCTCAGCGCTGCCTGCTGCGCCTCCCCTGCCGGAGCCTGACGCAACAAGGCGCGGACTCGGGCGAGAAACTCCTGAATGCCAAACGGCTTGGTCACGTAGTCATTGGCGCCGCCATCCAGCGCCTGGACTTTCTGCCCTTCGCTGGCGCGCACCGACAGCACCAGCACCGGCGCCGTCGCCCACTCGCGAAACTCGCGCAGCACTTGCTGGCCATCCATGTCCGGCAGGCCTAAATCGAGCACCAGCAGGTCCGGTTTGTTCAGCGCCGCTTGCGCCAAACCCTCGGCACCGTTGCCGGCCTCGAGCACTTTATAGCCCTGTGAGGTAAGGCTGATGCGCAGGAATTTGCGAATCTGCGGTTCGTCGTCGATGACCAAAATGGTCGTGGTCTGGCTCATGAATTCACATCAACACAAATGATTGGCAAGAGAGTAGCGCAGTCAGCTTCAGCCTTCATCGTCCATCCCCGGTTGCGTCTGCAACGGCAAGTGCAAAGTGATGCAGGTGCCGTGCCCCTCGATGCCGTCGGCGACGCTGATGCGCCCGCCGTGCGCGCCAACCATGCCCTGACAGATCGCCAGGCCGAGGCCCGTGCCCTGGCCGCCACGATCACCCCGGGCAGCGGTGTAGAACATGTCGAAAATCTTCGCCCGCTCATCCTCCGGAATCCCCGGCCCTTCATCGCTGACCGAGAAGAAAATCTCTTGGTCATCCGCGCCTGCGCTCAGTTGCAAGCGACCGTGAGCGGGTGAGAAACGTGCGGCGTTTTCCAATACATTGACCAGCGCCTGTTCGATCAGCGCGGCATGCACGAACAACAGCGGTAACTCGGCCGGCACATCAGTGCTGACCTGCAACGGCGCGAGCACCGCGCGCAGGCGATTGAGCGAACTGCCGACGATATCGGCCGGCGACACCCAGTCCCGCGCCAGCTTCAGCGCGCCGTGGCCGAGGCGGGTCATGTCGAGCAGATTCTGAATGTAGCGATCGAGGCGCTCGGCTTCATCGCGGGTGCCTTCGAGCAGTTCACGACGATCTTCCAGCGGGATCGCTTCGCCGAGGGCCAACAGGCTGTCGATGCTGCCGCGCATGGCCGTCAGCGGCGTGCGCAAATCGTGGGATACGGAGGCCAACAAGGCACTGCGCAGTTGTTCGGTTTCACCGTGCAGGCGCGCGGCTTCCAGGTCATCAGCCAACTGCGCGCGCGCCAGCGCTTGGGCGAGCGGCTGACTCAATGCGGTGAGCAAGCGCCGACGCTGGCCACTCAAGGTCTGGCCTTCTTTGGCGCAGACACCGAGCAGCGCCAGCGGCCCGTCCTCGACCGACAGCGGCCACCACCACCAGCGTCCGAACGGCAGCGTGCCAGTGCCCATGCCTGCCGGTTGATCGTGTTGCCAGGCCCAGTCAGCGGCGGCGCGTTCGGACTCGGTAAACTCCAACGGCCCGCCGGTCTCGACCTTCCAGCCGCCCTGCCCGTCCCGGTTGAGCAGACATAACTGCAGATCGCTCCAGCCATTGAGGTGTTGCGCGGCAGCGCTGACCACCGCTTGGCGATCCGTCGCGGCAGTGAGTTTGCGCGACAGGTCGAGCAGTTCAGTGGTCTCTTCCTGGGTGTCGCGCAGGGCCTGCAATTGCCGACGCTGACGCGCCGCGAGGTTGCCGGTGAGCGCCGCCATCAACAGGAAAAACAATAGAGTCAGGACGTCTTCTTCGCGCTGAATGCTGAAGGAAAAATTCGGCGGGATAAACAGGAAGTCATAGGTCAGAAACGACAGCGCGGCACAGGCCAGCGCCGGGCCGAGACTGCTGCGCACCGCCACCAACAGCACCGCCGCAAGGAACACCAGCGAGATGTTCGGCAGCGGCAGCACGCTCGACACTGCCCACGCCAGGGCGGTGGCCAATACGGTGGCGACCAGCGCCAAGGCATAGTCGAACCACACCAGGGTCAGCGCGTTGCGCGGGCGCGGTTGATGCTGTTGCTGATCGCTGTCGAGGACGTTGATCTCCAGCCCGTGAGCCTGACGCAGCAGGCGCGCCGCGAGTCCGCCGCCGAATAGACGCCGGCGCAGACGTGGCCGGGACTGCCCAACCAACACCAGGCTCGCACGGCGTTCGGCAGCGTGCTGGATCAGGGTTTTCGCCACCTCACCGGCGCGCAGCAACACCACTTCACCGCCCAGGCGCTCGGCCAGTTGCTGAGCGCTTTGCAGGCGCAATCGCGATTGCTCGTCGCGTACGCTGCCGTTATCGACATGCACCAGACTCCACGGTAAATGCCGGCGCTGGGCAACGCGACTGGCGTGGCGCACCAGGCGCTCGGCCTGCGCATCACCATCGACGCCGACCAGCAAGCGCCCGCGCACTGCCGGGGCGGCCTGACCGAGTTGGCGATAGCCTTGGGCGAGATCGTTATCGACCTGTGCGGCAGCGGTTTGCATCGCCAGTTCGCGCAATGCGGTGAGGTTGGTCTGGGTGAAAAACGCATCGATCGCCGCACGCGCCTGCTCCGGCACGTAGACCTTGCCTTCACGCAAGCGCTCGAGCAATTCGCGCGGCGGCAGGTCGATCAGCAGCAGTTCGTAAGCTTCTTGCAGCACCCAGTCCGGCAGGGTTTCGCGCACTTGCACACCGGTGATGCCGCGCACCTGATCGTTGAGACTTTCCAGGTGCTGGACGTTGACCGTGGTGAACACGTCGATGCCGGCGGCGAGCAGTTCCTGAATGTCTTGCCAGCGTTTCGTGTGGCGACTGCCGGGGGCGTTGCTGTGGGCCAGCTCATCGACCAGCACCAGTTTCGGTTTGGCCGCGAGAATGCCGTCGAGGTCCATTTCTTCGAGCATCACGCCACGGTATTCCGAGCGCACCAACGCTTGCTGCGGCAAGCCGCCGAGCAGCGCTTCGGTTTCGGCGCGACCATGGGTTTCGACGACGCCAGCGATGACTTTCACGCCTTGGCGCAATTGCGTGTGGGCGGCCTGGAGCATGGCGTAGGTCTTGCCGACACCGGGAGCGGCGCCGAGGAAAACCTTGAGCCGGCCACGGCCGTCACGGGGCAGGTCTGCTAACAGCGCGTCGGCGCGGCCGGAGTCGCTCATGCTTGATGTTCTCTCTTGCTGATAGTTATGCGATGTTCTTTCGGCCCTATTCGCGAGCAGGCTCGCTCCCACATTTGGAACGCATATTCCTGTGGGAGCGAGCCTGCTCGCGAATGGCCGCGCCGCTGATTCAGAGTTTTTCCAGTGCCATATTCAGCTCAAGCACATTCACCACCGGCGGCCCCACCAGCGGCTGTTCGATATGCGCATCGAGCAGTTGCTGAAGAGTCGATACCGGCAAGTTTCGCGCTGCCGCAACTCGCGCCAGTTGATAGGCAATTGCCGCCGGTGGCAAGTGCGGATCGAGGCCACTGCCGGAGGTGGTCAGCAGGGCCAATGGCACTGGGCCTTGGCCGGGAACCTGGAGTTTGTTGGCGTCGTCGATCACGCGGGTTGCCAGTGCCGGATTGCTCGGGGCCAGGTTGCTCGCGCTGCTGGAAACGGTCGCAAACGCACCGGCGGAGGGACGTGGATGAAACCACGCATCGCCGACAAAATCCTGCGCGATCAGCGACGAGCCGCGGACCTTGCCGTCGGCGTCTCGCACCAGGCTGCCATTGGCTTGGGCGGGGAATGCGACTTGCGCAACACCGGTCACCACCAGTGGATAGGCGACACCGGTGACCAGGGTCATCAGCACCAGCAGGCTCAGGGCCGGACGTATCATTGTGGACATTTCAAGATCCTCGAATTCGTTGGGCAAACTTTTGCGGGGTGTCAGGGAGATCTTTTCCCCCTCACCCCAGCCCTCTCCCCCAAGGGGGCGAGGGGGAAAGGGAGCCGACTTGTATGCTTTTCAAGACCTGAGTTCGGCTCGGTATCTCAAGTCGGTGTAGTTCATGCAACCACCTCAATCAGTCCCCTCGCTATAAGTGCGCGAGGGAAAGGGAGCCGATTTCTGTGCTTTTCAAGACCTGAGTTCGGCTCGGTATTTCAGGTTGGTGTAGCTCTCGCAAACACCTCAATCAGTCCCCTCTCCCACGAAGGTGACAAGAGGAAAGGGAGCCGATCCTTGTGCAGTTCAAGACCTGAGTTCGGCTCGGTATTTCAGGTCGGTGTACCTCTGTTGAACCACTCGGTCAGTCCCCTCTCCCTCTGGGAGAGGGTTAGGGTGAGGGGCTTTTTCCGGCCTCACACCAGATGCAGCGCCGTGAGCAACATGTCGATCGCCTTGATCCCCACGAACGGCACCAGAATCCCGCCCAGTCCGTAGATCAGCAGATTGCGTCGCAGCAACGCTGCCGCACTCGCCGCCTGCACGCGCACACCGCGCAGCGCCAGCGGAATCAGCACGACGATGATCAAGGCATTGAAGACGATCGCCGAGAGAATCGCGCTCTGCGGACTGGTCAGTTGCATGATGTTCAGCACGCCCAGTTGCGGATAGATCGAAGCGAACAGCGCCGGCAGAATCGCGAAGTATTTGGCCACGTCGTTGGCGATGGAAAACGTCGTCAGCGCACCGCGTGTCACCAGCAACTCCTTACCGATCTGCACCACGTCGAGCAGCTTGGTCGGGTCGCTGTCGAGGTCAACCATGTTCGCCGCTTCGCGGGCAGCCTGGGTGCCGTCGTTCATCGCCATACCAACGTCCGCCTGAGCCAGCGCCGGCGCATCGTTGGCACCGTCACCGCACATCGCAACCAGACGACCATCGTTCTGCTCGTGACGAATTCGCGCGAGTTTCTTCTCTGGCGTGGCTTCGGCGAGGACGTCATCAACGCCTGCTTCAGCGGCGATGGCGGCAGCGGTCAGCGGGTTGTCGCCGGTGACCATCACGGTACGAATGCCCAGTTTGCGCAGTTCGGCAAAACGCTCACGAATGCCGGGTTTGACCACGTCCTTGAGATGGATCGCGCCAAGCAGTTTGCCGTCGGCGCAGACCAGCAACGGCGTGCCGCCGCTCTGGGCGATCTTGTCGATTTCCCGCGACAGGGCCGGAGCCAGATCCGAGCGCTTTTGGCCGAGGAAACTCAGCAGCGAATCCACCGCACCTTTGCGGTAGACACGACCTTGATAGTCGACGCCGGACAACCGGGTTTCAGCGCTGAACGGCACAGCGGTCAAGGTTTCCAGCGCCGGCTCAGGCTGCGGGTGCAGACCACGCAGGTATTCGACGATGGATTTACCTTCAGCGGTTTCGTCAGCCAAAGAAGCGAACAGCGCACCTTCGGCCAGCTCGCGACCACTCACACCCGGCGCGGCATACACCGCACTGCAACGACGGTTACCGAAGGTGATGGTCCCGGTCTTGTCCAGCAGCAACACATGCACGTCGCCCGCCGCTTCCACCGCACGACCGGACTTGGCGATCACATTGAGGCGCACCAGACGATCCATCCCGGCGATACCGATGGCCGACAGCAGACCGCCAATGGTGGTCGGAATCAGCGTGACCAGCAGCGCCACCAGAAACACCAGCGGCAGGCTGCCGTTGGCGAAATGGGCGAACGGTTGCAGGGTCACGACCACCAGCAGGAAGATCAGGGTCAGGCCGATCAGCAGAATATCCAGCGCCACTTCGTTCGGGGTTTTCTGGCGTTTGGCGCCTTCGACCAGCGCAATCATGCGATCGAGGGTCGACTCGCCCGGATTGGCGGTGATCTGCACCAGCAACCAGTCGGAGACCAGTCGCGTGTTGCCGGTGACGGCCGAACGGTCACCGCCGGATTCGCGAATCACCGGCGCCGATTCACCGGTGATCGCCGCTTCGTTGACCGCCGCGATACCTTCAATGACTTCGCCATCACCGGGGATCATCTCCCCGGCTTCGACGCGCACCACATCGCCTTTGCGCAGACTTGCCGCTGGCACCACTTGAAAGCTGCCGTTAGCCTGTTTACGACGTGCGCTGAGGCCTTCGCTGCCGGCCTTGAGGCTGTCGGCACGGGCCTTGCCGCGACCTTCGGCCAAAGCTTCAGCGAAGTTGGCGAACAGCACGGTGAACCATAGCCACAGGGCAATTTGCGCGGCCACGAAGGTCGGTACATCCGCGTCAGGAATGAAGCACAGCACGGTGGTGAAAATCGCCGTCAACTCAACCACCAGCATCACCGGCGAACGCTTCAGTTGCCGCGGGTCGAGCTTGACGAAAGCTTGCACCAGCGCCGGCCGCCACAGGGCCGAGATCGCGGTTTTCGGTGCTTCTGCCGACTTGGTCGGCTCTGCAGGTTTTGCAGGAACGTGCATATTCATGATGGATTCCTTAGAAGCCCATACTTAAATGTTCGGCAATCGGGCCGAGCGCCAGAGTCGGCAGAAAGGTCAGGCCGCCCACCAGCAAAATGGTCACGGTCAGCAGGGTCACGAACAGCGGGCCATGAGTCGGAAAGCTGTTCTGGCCGATCGGTGCGGTTTTCTTCATCGCCAGACTGCCGGCCAAGGCCAGTACCGGAAGGATGTAACCGAAGCGACCGATCAACATGCCCAGGCCCAGCATCAGGTTATGGAAAGGCGTGTTCGCGCTCAGGCCACCGAACGCCGAGCCATTGTTGGCGCTCGCCGATGTGTAGGCGTAGAGCAACTGGCTGAAACCGTGCGGGCCAGGGTTGCTGATGGTCGCCGCAGCACTGGGAACCGCGGCGGCAATCGCACCGAGCACCAGCACGCCAACCGGCATCACCAGCAAAGTCACCACCAGCAATTGCACTTCGCGCGCCTGGAGTTTCTTGCCGAGGTATTCCGGCGTACGGCCGATCATCAGACCGGCGAGAAACACCGCGATCAGCACGTTGAGCAACATGCCGTAGAGCCCGGCACCGACACCGCCGAAGATCACTTCGCCGACCATCATGTTGACCAGCGCGACCATGCCGCTGAGCGGGTTGAGGCTGTCATGCATGCCGTTGACCGAACCGTTCGAGGCGGCCGTGGTGGTCACCGACCACAGCACGGTAGCGGTGGTGCCGAAGCGCGCTTCTTTACCTTCCAGCGGCGCGGTCTGTTCGACAGCAGCGTTGTTCAGGGTCGGGTTCGGTTGATATTCAGCCCACAGCGAGGTCGCGCCGCCGATCAGGAACAGCGCGAGCATGCAGGCGATGATCGCGCGGCTCTGACGCAGGTCCTTGACGTAGTGGCCGAAAGTGAACACCAGCGCCACCGGAATCAGAATGATCGAAGCGACTTCGAACAAGTTGCTCCACGCGGTCGGGTTCTCGAACGGATGCGCCGAGTTGACGCCGAAGAAGCCACCACCGTTGGTGCCCAGTTGCTTGATCGCAATCTGACTGGCCGCCGGACCGAGCGGGATCACTTGATCAACGCCTTGCATCGTCACCGCGTTCACATACTGCGCAAAGGTCTGCGGCACGCCCTGCCAGACCAGATACAGCGCCAGCACCAGGCACAGCGGCAACAGGCCGTAGAGGGTGGCGCGGGTCATGTCGACCCAGAAGTTGCCGAGGGTTTTCGTCGATTTGCGGCCGATGCCACGGCACAGTGCGACCAGAACGGCGAGGCCGGTAGCGGCGCTGACAAAGTTCTGCACGGTGAGGCCAACCATCTGGCTCAGATAGCTGAGCGTCGCTTCACCGCTGTAGGACTGCCAGTTGGTATTGGTCATGAAACTGACCGCGGTGTTGAACGCCTGGGTCCATTCCTGGCCGGGCAGATTTTGCGGGTTCAGCGGCAAGTGATCCTGGAACAACAGAATCGCGAACAGCAGCAGGAAACCGGCGAGGTTGAATGCCAGCAGCGCCAGCGTGTACTTCTGCCAGCTCTGCTCGGCGTTAGGATCAACCCCGGCGATGCGATAGCAACCGCGCTCGACCGGGCCAAGAACCGGCGTCAGCCAAGTCCGCTGACCTTCCATCACCTTGTAGTAGAAGCGCCCGAGGAACGGCGCCGGCAGCAAGACCACCGCAAAAAACGCGAGGATCAGCCAATAGTCATAACTGTGCATAGCCGCTCCTAGTTCCGATCCGCGCGCAACAGCGCAACCAACAGATAAATGAACAGCCCCACTGCCAACAGCAGTGACACCCCGTCCAGAACGCTCATGGAAGATCTCCGTGTTACGGCGTATTGCCGCGTGTGGAGGCATTGTCGGAAAGGAGGCTGTAAAGGAACGAGAGCGAGGGGTCTGGCTGGGCATAAAGAAAGCGTAAAGAGTGGGTTTATGCCGGCGTTACAGGTGGGTTTTGCGCCGTATGGGCAGGCCTCTTCGCGAGCAGGCTCGCTCCCACAATTTGAAATGCATTCCCCTGTGGGAGCGAGCTTGCTCGCGAAGACGGCATAACGAACAACATCGCACTCAACTGGCGCACAAAAAGCAGCTATCCCACCGCGAACATCCCCGATACGACAGCTTTCAACTCATTACGACTTGTTTCACAGCAATGGCACGCCCACTGCACACGCCCTCCCCCGAGCTTTCCAAACCGTTCAGGGAGCAAACGCATGAACACACAACTCAAACCCACACTGGGCACCTTGCACCTGTGGGGCATTGCCGTAGGGCTGGTGATTTCCGGGGAATATTTCGGCTGGAGTTACGGCTGGGGTGTGGCCGGGACGCTGGGTTTCCTGGTGACCTCGTTCATGGTCGCGACCATGTACACCTGTTTCATCTTCAGTTTCACCGAACTGACGACCGCGATTCCTCATGCGGGCGGGCCGTTTGCCTATAGTCGTCGAGCGTTTGGTGAAAAAGGCGGATTGATCGCCGGGCTCGCGACGCTGATCGAATTCGTCTTCGCGCCACCGGCCATCGCGCTGGCGATTGGCGCCTACCTGAATGTGCAGTTTCCGGCACTCGATCCGAAGCATGCGGCGGTCGGCGCTTACATCGTGTTCATGGGGCTGAACATTCTCGGGGTGAAACTGGCGGCGACCTTCGAGCTGGTGGTCTGCGTACTGGCGGTGGCCGAGTTGCTGGTGTTCATGGGCGTGGTCGCGCCGGCCTTCAGCTTCAGCAACTTCGCACTGAATGGCTGGGCCGGTTCGGATGTGTTCGGTGCGCCAGCGATTGCCGGGATGTTCGCCGCGATTCCGTTTGCGATCTGGTTTTTCCTGGCGATTGAAGGCGCAGCGATGGCTGCCGAAGAAGCCAAGGATCCGAAACGCACGATTCCAAAGGCCTACATCAGCGGCATCCTGACGCTGGTGTTTTTGGCCATGGGTGTGATGTTCTTTGCTGGCGGCGTGGGTGACTGGCGCACCTTGGCAAACATCAACGACCCGTTACCGCAGGCGATGAAAACCGTGGTCGGCGACAACTCCGGCTGGCTGCATATGCTGGTATGGATTGGCCTGTTCGGGTTGGTGGCGAGTTTCCACGGGATCATCCTCGGCTATTCACGCCAGTTCTTCGCCCTCGCCCGCGCCGGCTATCTACCGGCCTCGCTGGCGAAACTCTCGCGCTTCCAGACGCCGCACCGGGCAATCCTTGTCGGCGGCATCATCGGCATCGCGGCGATTTACAGCGACGGCCTGATCAACCTCGGTGGCATGACCCTCACCGCCGCGATGATCACCATGGCCGTATTCGGCGCCATCGTGATGTACATCATGAGCATGCTCAGCCTCTTCAAACTGCGTAAATCGGAGCCGAATCTGGAACGCACCTTTCGCGCGCCGTGCTATCCGCTGATTCCGCTGATTGCATTGGTGCTGGCGATGGTGTGTCTGGTGGCGATGGCGTGGTTTAACACGTTGATCGGCTTGATCTTCCTTGGCTTCATGGCGGTCGGTTTCTGCTACTTCCTGCTGACCGGACAACTGCGTGCCGACGCACCAGCCGATGCGATGCTCACCGGCCTGTAACGACCCGTCTCCTGTAGGAGCTGACGAGTGAAACGAGGCTGCGATCTTTGCTTTTCAAGATCAAAAGATCGCAGCCTTCGGCAGCTCCTACAGGGATTTCGGGTGTACCGGGTGCAAGCGGCCTAGAATGGAACCACTGCGAGTTCACTTCGCTCAAACGTGGTATGCAGCGTCGCACGGCGAAATCCTCGTCCGTCGACCTGCCCTTAAGGAGAGCCGTTATGCCTTGGTATGCCTGGTTGATTCTGGTCGTTGCAATCGGCTCGATCGTGGGTGGATTAATGATGTTGCGCGACACCGCCAATAAGGTCGATCTGACCGATGAAGAACGCCGACGCGTTGCCCAACGCAATGCCGAAGCGGACGCCAAAGACGCCCAAGACCGCTGAACACAACCCCGCCTGATCGGCGGGGTTTGCGCTTTTTATAGCCATTGGAGCTATCTGCACGCTTTTAAGAAGTAGAAGTACAGTCACCATCTAATTTTCCTTGGTTAAGATGGGGACATTGTTGCGGAGAGTTCCAGATGCGTTATTCGCAGGACCATAAAGCCCAGACCCATAAGCGCATCATCAAGGAGGCTTCGGCACGCTTTCGCAAGGACGGAATCGGCGCTACCGGCCTGCAACCCCTGATGAAAGCGCTGGGTCTGACCCATGGCGGTTTCTACTCACATTTCAAGTCCAAGGACGAGTTGGTCGAGAAGGCCCTGCAAGAGGCCGGCAACCAGGTCGACGGGTTATGTGCCGAGATTTTTGCCCAGGACAACGCGCTAGATGTGTTCATCGAGACGTATCTGTCCGAATGGCACCAGACATCACCAGACGAAGGCTGCCCGTTGCTGACCATTTCTTCCGAGTTGGGGCTGCGCGGGCAACCAAGCCCCACCAGCGACGTGGTCCTCAACGCGCGACTGGAGCAGATCGAAAACAGCCTCGAAGGCGAGAACTGCGCTGACCGCGCCATCGTCATCATGTCGACCCTGGTCGGTGCACTGCTGCTGTCGCGCAGTGTCGCGGATGCCGGGTTTGCGCAACGCATCCTCGATATCACCCGCGATCACCTCAAGAACCGCGACTAAGCCTGCCAGCGCTTGAACAATACGCTGGCATTGACCCCGCCAAACCCGAAACCATTGGACAGTGCATATTCGATCGGAATTGACCGCGCCTCGCCATGGACGATATCCACACCGGCACTCGCCGGATCCGGGTTGTCGAAGTTGAGCGTCGGCGGCACCACCTGATCACGGATCGCCAATAGCGTGAAAATCGCTTCAAGCCCACCGGCAGCGCCGAGCAGATGACCTGTGGCCGATTTTGTCGACGTCACCGCGATTTTATTCTCTTCGCCGAAAACACTTTTGATCGCCGCCAATTCACCCAGATCCCCGACCGGGGTCGACGTGGCGTGGGCATTGAGATGCTGCACCTGATCCGGCTCGATACCCGCCTGCGCCAATGCCAGCGTCATCGCCCGACGTGCCCCACTGCCATCTTCAGGCCCGGCCGTCAGGTGATAGGCGTCGGCGCTGGTGCCATAGCCGACCAGTTCCGCCAGCGGCGTCGCGCCACGCGCCAGCGCATGCTCCAGGGATTCGATCACCAACAACCCCGCGCCCTCGCCCATGACGAAACCGTCGCGCCCGCTGTCGAACGGCCGCGAGGCGCGCTGCGGGGTGTCGTTGTAACCGCTCGACAGTGCCCGCGCTGCCGCGAAACCGGCCAGACTGACGCGGTCGATGCAGGCTTCCGCACCGCCACACACGGCAATATCCGCTTCGCCGGCGCGGATCAAGCGCGCCGCATCGCCGATCGCTTGGACACCCGCAGCGCACGCCGTCACCGGCGCACCCAAAGGCCCCTTGAGGCCGTGTTGAATGGACACGTGACCTGCCGCGAGATTGACCAGAAACGACGGGATGGTAAACGGTGACAAACGCCGAGGACCGCGACTGTCGGTCGTGCGTACGGCGTCAGCAATCGCGCCGAAACCACCGACACCGGAACCGATGATCGTTGCGCTACGCTCCTGACTTTTGCTTTCTGAAGGATGCCAGTCGGCCTGCTCCAGCGCCTGTCGGGCAGCCTCCATGGCGAACAGAATGAAGCGATCCATCTTCTTCTGCTCCTTGGGCGGCGTGGCGCGATCCGGATCGAAACCTGCTTCAGCGTCCTCTTCCAGCGTCGGCACCGCGCCGCCGACTCGCGTGGGCAAATCAGCGACCGTTGCCTCAGGCAAGTTACGCAAACCAGAACGCCCAGCCAGCAAACGCTGCCATACGACTTCGAGATCGCTGCCCAAGGGTGAAACCAGGCCCATGCCCGTGACGACTATTCGACGCGAATCCATACTGTGGTGACCTCTGATCAATTCAATTGCCGGACTTATAGCGTTGCGCAGCAGCACTGCGGGAAAGGTTCGGCGCCATGACATGGCGAGCCGCAACAAAGGCGTGCCATTCGCCTGCGTCAGGCAGCGAAGGAATGGTGATCAACTCGCCCTGATCCAGACCGGCCAGCGCCGCATCAACCATCTCGCCCGCCTCCATGACCATTTCTGCCGGAATGCCACTGGCATCGATACCGGAACGCTCCCAGATTTCGGTGCGGGTCACACCCGGTAGCACGGCCTGGATCTGCACGCCGGTGCCTTCGAGTTCAGTGTTCAGCGACTGGGTCAGACTCAGTACGTAAGCTTTGCTGGCGCTGTAGGTAGCGTTGAAGCGTTCCGGAAACAGCGCCACCACCGAGGCGATATTGATGATCGTGCCACGACCGGCCTTGGCGAAACTGGCAGCAGCCGCCGATGCCAGTCGGGTGACGGCGGTGATGTTCAGCTGAATCAACCGCTCCAACTGGTCCATATCGGCGTTGGCCAGTAATCCATCTGCCGCGACACCGGCGTTATTGACCAGCAAGCTGATGCTGGAATCGCTGCGCAGGCGTTGCTCGAGTTTGAGTACGTCATCCTTTTGCGTCAGGTCTGCTTTCAGCACTTCGACCTGAATGCCATGGGCTTCACGCAACTGACTCGCAGCGCTTTCCAGACGATCCTTGTCACGGGCAACCAGCAGCAAATCAAAACCACGCGCCGCCAGGCGCTGAGCGTAAATCGCACCGATTCCGGACGATGCGCCAGTGACGAGAGCAGTACCTAGAGATTGTGCGGAATTCATGAGAATGCTCCTGGAATGCTTGATGAAGGGAGTTGCCGATGAGATGTGTTGGCTCGACGCAGCGGCAAATTATTATAGGCATAATCCAAACGCAATATGATAGCCGTAATTTTAAATCGTCGGACTGCTGCCCTCTCTTCCACTACCCGCAGCCATGCGCTGCGCAAGTAAAAAAGGCCGGTCAATGACCGGCCCCCTTGGCATTAAACACTCAGCTTAGTTGACTTCCAGCTTGTCGCGATTGCGATCCAGAATCGCCTTACCGATACCCTTCACTTCCAGCAACTCATCCACCGACGCAAACGGCCCGTTTGTTTCACGATAAGCAACAATCGCTTTGGCCTTGGCCTCTCCGACTCCCGCCAGTTCCTTTTGCAGCGTTGCCGCATCGGCATCGTTGAGGTCGACTTTTGCGCTTTGGGAAGGTGCAGTTGTCTCCATCACCAACGGCGCCTTGGGTGACTCCGCCGGCGCAACAGGCGCGGCAATAGCGGCGATCGAGGCGCTGGTGAGGAAAGCAAAGATCAGAGAATAGAAGTAACCGGTACGCATTAGTGACGCTCCATCATCGTTTGAGAAAGCAGCTTTTCCGAAGCTGCTCTCCAAACTTAGGTCATGGTGGAGGGATGTCAAAAATGCGTGCGTTACAGAATGTGAAACAATCAGGGTTCGAGACGACGCTGCTGGTAGATCCAGTCGACGATCTCGCCATCGGGGGTATAGCCGCTGACGGTTTCGCGCAATAACTGGCGAACGCGCGAGTAATCATCCTCATCAACCGCCGCCAACAAACTGGCCAATCTAACCTTTAACACTTCCCAAGGTAGATGATCCTCATTGGCCGTCATGATCATCGGATGCGGTGTTGCAGCGACGTTGTCGCCGATCAACAGCTCTTCATAGAGCTTTTCACCTGGACGCAACCCCGTGAACTCGATGGAGATGTCGCCCTGCGGATTGCGATCGGAACGAATACTCAAACCGGACAAGTGGATCATCTTCTCTGCCAGTTCGACGATTTTCACCGGCTCGCCCATGTCCAGCACAAACACATCGCCACCCTGCCCCATCGAACCGGCCTGAATAACCAGTTGCGCGGCTTCGGGGATGGTCATGAAATAACGGGTAATCTTCGGATGAGTGACGGTCAGCGGCCCGCCGGACTTGATCTGGCTGTGGAACAACGGAATCACCGACCCGGAGGAGCCCAGCACATTCCCGAAGCGAACCATCGTGAAACGGGTTTTGTTAACCCGGGAAACTTTTGCATTGTCTCCGAACAATACCGGCGCGACTTCACGACTGAGCGCCTGAAGCGTCAACTCCGCCAAGCGCTTGGTACTGCCCATGACATTAGTGGGCCGCACCGCCTTATCGGTCGAGATCAGTACAAAATTTGCTACGCCGGATTGCAAGGCAGCCTGAGCAGTATTGAGCGTCCCGATTGCATTGTTCAACACACCTTCGGCGATGTTGTGTTCGACCATGGGCACATGCTTGTAGGCGGCCGCATGATAAACCGTGTCGACCTTCCAGGTTTTCATCACATCGAGCAATTTATCTTGGTGACGTATGGACCCGAGTATCGGAAGCAATCGAACCGGAGCCGACTCTCGAGAGCTGCGTTGCTCCAGCTCTGAAAGAATGTTGTAGAGATTGAATTCACTGTGTTCGAACAACAGAAGCGCGGTTGGCTCCAACGCAAAAATCTGCCGACACAACTCCGAACCGATCGAACCGCCGGCACCTGTGACCATGACAGTCTTGCCTTTGATACAACGCTCCAGAAGATCAGGCTGAGCTGGAACGGCATCGCGCCCCAGCAGGTCCGCAATATCGACTTCCTGAATATCTTCGACTTTGACCCGGCCACTCGCCAGATCGGAAAAATTCGGCACACTGCGAACATGCAGTGGAAAGCCTTCCAGCAAGTTAAGAATTTCCCGGCGCCGAGCACGAGTCGAGGATGGCAACGCGAGAAGGATTTCCTGCGCTCCTGTGACGTCGATCATCTGCTGAATATGCTTGGGTTTGTAAACCTGCAGGCCTGAGATCGAGCGATCGGAAATACCCGGGTCATCATCGATAAAGGCAACAGGGCGCATAACGCGCCCCATACGCAGTGCGGCGACAAGTTGATTGCCTGCAACACCTGCGCCGTATATCGCAACTTTGGTCAGACCATCGTCGCGGCTGGCAAAAGGAACATGCTGCGCGGCTGTAAACCAGTCCCCCATGAAGTATTGCCGCATACATAGCCGCAACCCCCCAATGATGACCAGGCTCAACCACCAGTAATTGAAAATGATCGAGCGAGGCACAACCGCTTCGTGATTGCTGTACCAATAAACGACAACCGCCAGAATCAGCGAAGACAAACTGACAGCCTTGATAATCGCGATCAGTGCATCGTTGCCGAAATAGCGCATGACGGCACGGTACATGCCGAAGCGAATGAACAATGGAATGGCCACAACAGGGGCGCAGACGAATAGCCAGAAGTGGACTTTGAAGGGGTTGTACATATCATCGATACCCAAGCGCACGATGAATGCCAACCACAGGGCCACCCAAACCAGAAAGATGTCTGTGCCAACCTGTATCAGTCGTTTGCGCCGCCGTGGAAGTCCAACGAGACGCTCTCTGACTTTATCCATTAACTCTTCAAGCACCTCAGTTTCCCTCTTTCAAATGCTGATCACCGTAATGAATCACCACAAGCCGGCATCATGACTCTAAACCTAGATGACAGAATTGTTTTCTTTTCCATCATCAGCGGTCTTTTCAAGCTCCCCTGCATGAAACCTGATCGCGAGAAAAACCAGCGGGATATAGGCTAAAAGTACACCCCATACGCCGCCCAGCCCAAACCGTGTAACACCTACCGCAATCGGCAACAGCCAGCATAGATTGATCAAGCCTGTTGCCAAGGTTACGGGCAAATGCCGGCCAAATTGCCTGGAAGCAAACTGATAGGCGTGGCTTCTGTGAGCCTCATACAGTTTGTCTCCTCTGAGCAGGCGCCGGAACAACGTGAAGGTGGCATCCACGATAAACACACCGAGCAGGATGAGCCAGCCCCAAAATAGTGAAGGATCATGCCACGCAGCCTGCAGAGAAAGACCGCCCAGAACAACGCCAAGAAATCCGCTACCCGCATCACCCATGAAAATTTTTGCCGGCGGAAAATTCCAGTATAGAAAGCCCATCACCGCAGCAGTCAACATCAACGGAGCCCAGATCAACTCTGTAGCAGAGTTAAGCCAATACAACACGCATGCCCCAAGACAAACACAAACCGCCTCGACACCTGCGATGCCATCAATGCCATCCATGAAGTTGTAAAGATTGAGCAACCATACGAGATAAAACAGTGCCAGAAAATGACCAAAGAAACCCAGATCGACCTGCGCGCCGAACAGCTCCACCTCGGGCATGCCACCCATCCAGATCAGCAGCCATCCCGCAGCAAAGAAATGCCCCAGCAGACGCCAGCGTGCCGCTATATGGCCGTGGTCATCCATGAAGCCAATCACTGCAACCAGACTTCCAGCGCCGGCAACAGCGAGAAAAACGTTACCCGAGGTAATTCCGACGCCCCATAACACTACTAGCGCAAAAACAAATGCGATCACTATCGCTACGCCACCGCCACGAGGAGTAGGCACAGAGTGCGAACTGCGCGCATTTGGAATATCCATCAAGCTGCGCGCCAACGCGTAACGGCGTAACGCCCAAGTGAGAACAAAAGATAAGCAGAGAACGACGAAAAGGAACCATCCATAAGTCATGATTTGCGGGTTTCCAGAAAATGCGTTGCGGTCAAAGCAAGTCCCTTATCGAGACTGATGGGCGGGGTCCAACCCAGTAACTGTCGATTTTTACTGATATCGACCTGCAGAGAGCCGAAAAGCCGCTGAGATATAGACCGCCGTCCTACCAGTACCAACAGCCGCTTCATCATCCATACCGGAACAGGCAAGAGATAACTGGTCTTCCCCAACGCTTGGCCTAGCTTGCGCAACAGGTCACTTGTGGAAACATCTTCGCCATCGCTCGCCATAAAAGTTTGATTGGCAGCACCCGGATGGCTGGCACAGGTCACGATGAGATCTACAAGATTGCCTACTGACACCAGACTACGGCTGTTACGCACTGAGCCAAATGGCAACGGGACGCTGCGGTCCAGCCATTGCATCATAGTGAGAAAATTAGCTTTCACCCCCGGACCGTAGACCAGAACCGGGCGAATAATAACCACTTCCATATCCGTAACCTGCGCCAGTCGCTTCAAGCCCTGCTCGGCTTCAAATTTGGAAATGCCATAGGCGTCAAGTGGTGCAGGCACATCATCGGCGTTAAAAGGAGTGCCTGGAAAAGTGCTCTCTCCGTTCACTTTCACCGAACTGACGAAAATAAACCGTTTAACTCCTGACGCTGCAGCCTGACGAGCGAGATTCAAAGTCGCGTCGACATTGATTTCCCGGAAGGCAGCCAAGGGATCGACCGCGACTTCGTCCATGACGTGAACGCGCGCTGCCGCATGGACGACAACATCAACTTCTGTGAGGACGCGACTCCAATCGTTAGCCCCACTGAGACCTTCGAAGGGTATAACGTCCACACCTGGAGCATGCTCATGAGTTCTCGTACGCATCGGCGCGACGACAGAACAATCCGACTCCAGTATTAGCCGATCTATGAGTGCTCTCCCCAGAAAACCATTACCGCCGGTAATCAGGAATGTCTTGGATCTCATGAAAGCACCTTGAGCTAAGAAATCAATGCTTGCCTGTCGACAACAGCCTCGTTGAAGCGGCAAATGGACGCGTGACTGTAGCAACCATGGAGATCGCGTCGTCGAGGGATATGCGAGCGGCAGTCTATTGAATTACGCGATTCTTGGCCACTTCAAAGCAGCAGGAAAAGACAACTTGCGCCACGTCAGAAAAACACACCCTGAAACCTGCCTTCATTGAGGCAAAATTCACTGCTACATTTTGCGCGACTGACATACTGTTAACAAACAAGTTCTTTGGCAAACTCGCGCATAGACTCTGCAACAAGCAATATAAACTCAAACAAACTTTTCTGGAGCAAAACTTGTACGCAAGTATCCAGACAATAAACCGCAAAACACTCCGATTCTAATTATCCGCAAACATCCGCCATACTGGGGTATTGCCCTAACAGCCCATTAACATGGGCTGCGAAAAGTTTTAAAGCAACGAGCGATAAATATCAGCGTAAGATTGCGCCATTAAACTTGAGGAAAACACTTCCTCAAACCGGCGTTCGGCGGCCAAGCCCATCCTGGCAGCTGTAGCGGGTTCGCTCCACAGCCGTGTCATAGCCTTTGCCAATGCAATGGAATCCCTGGGAGGGACGACCAATCCGGTTTCTCCGGCAATATTAATGTAGGTGGTGCCCGAGCCAATTTCACAAGAGATCATCGGTTTTCCGTACATAGCCCCTTCGAGCAGGGAAATTCCGAAAGACTCCGATCTCAAATGCGACGGAAAGACAAAAGCGTAGCAAAGCGTCAGCAGCGCAGCCTTGTCTTCGTCAGGTAACATTCCCAGAAAATGCACGTTGGACAGACCCGCTTCCGCGGCTTGAGCCTTGAGTTCTGCTTCAAGATGCCCTCCTCCAAGAATGGCCACCGGTAACCCGGTTGTCCTGGCTGCCTCAAGCAGATAATCCAGGCCCTTGTAATAACGCAGGGCACCTACAAAAAGAAAAAAACGCTCACCCAACCGGTCTCGCCAGAATGCCAGTTTCTCTGCAGAAGGGACGGGATAAGTCGAGCGATCAAGACCGTAAGGAACAACACGTACCTTATCTTCAAATCGGGTCAAAACCGGGCTGCTTGCCAGATAATTTGGCGACGACGCGACAATACAGTCAACGCTGGACAGGAAGCGATTCATCAATGGCTGATAAAGTTTGAGCAGCGTTTTCTGCTTGACGATATCGGAGTGATAGCTGACCACACTGGGCTTGCCGACTCGACTCGCAAAATGAACGAGATCCATGTAAGGCCACGGAAAATGGTAATGAACAATATCCGCTTCTCGAGTCAGCTCGATGAAATCCCTGAGCGCCGAAAACGAGAATCCCGTAGAAGCAACGTGAAGATCCAGTTTTGAGCGATGGGTCAGATGATGCGCAATCGGCTCATTGCGTGCAGCCCCTCGCTCACTGAGATAGAGCACCTGGGACTCGTACCCGTGTTGTAAACCACCTTCGGCAATCTGAAAGATGACTTGTTCGATGCCCCCCATTGTCTCCGGATAATAAGTCTTGAAGAAGTGCAGAACCTTGATCATCGCCCGTCGACCACCTTCTGATAAACCTCGAACGTTTCCTTTGCGCACCGCTCCCAGGAAAACTTCGCTGCGTGCAGCAATCCCTGTTCAATGGCACTGGCGCGCCACACTTCATCTTCAAGGCCTTGGCGCAAAAGCTCTGTCAACGCCAGCGTGTCCGTTGCTTCGCACATAAGTGCCGCATTACCGGCAACCTCTGGCAGGGAAGAACTGTTGGAGCACACGACGGGAACGCCCGAACTCATAGCCTCCAGCACCGGTAAACCGAAGCCCTCGTACAACGAAGGGAAGGTAAATAGCCGCGCACCGGCAAACAACAGAGGCAAGTCTTCACTGGGAACAAAACCGAGATAGTAGGCCCAGCCCTCGCGACGTGCGCTTTCAAGCCGGTTATGAATATCCTCGTTTTGCCATCCATAGTAGCCCGTCAACACGAGCGGCCAGCGCTTGCGCAGCTCCAGTGGCAGACGTGAATAAGCATTGAGCAAGGTATCAATATTCTTGCGCGGCTCGATGGTACCCACAAACAAGCTATAGCCGCCCGCCTCAAGACCATGTCGCGACAGAGTCAACCGGAGGTCGTCCGCCGACCGAGGATGAAACTCGGCAGAACTGGCCAACGGCACGGTGTGAATCCGCTCAATAGGCCAGGAAAAATAGTCGGACAACTCTTTACGCGTGTATTCAGAGTCCGTTATCAAAGCATCAGCCCTGACCAACGTCGCCTTGAGTTCCTTTTGCAAATAGCGCACAAGTTGCGGCGCGTGACAGTGGGACCACGTAAAGGGAGAAAGATCGTGAAAGGTAGCAACACTGCGTCCGGCAAATGGAGGCAGATAATAATTGGGGCTGTGGTAAAGAAATTCACCATGACCTTTAAGCGCTCGCTTCCTGAGCAATGGCATCAGCAAACGATAGGCCTCAACCGCCAGGAAATTCTTCTGAACGGCTCGCTTCAGACCATAGCCGTTACCCGACGTATCGGAAGCAGCAGGCAACGACGGTAGAAATCGCCGACCTGCAAAAAACTGCAGGTCAGTAATTTCACGATTCTGCTGCAGTCGCAGCGCCAACTCATAGGTGTAGCGACCAATGCCGGTCAGTGGAAAACGGACCGGCTCAACAGAAAGAATTAACTTCATTTATCAGCCGTCAGCATCCAGCTCAGGGTTTCGCTCAAAGGCGCCGTTGCCCATCCGGGAACCAGATCCCGCAGCTTCGAGTTATCCCCGCACAAGGTTTTCACCTCGTTGGCGCGAACAAACGCTGGATTCACGTCGACTTCGATGTCATGCCCAGTCAGCGACTTGCACAACTCGATAACCTCTCGAAGTGAGTGCGTTTGTCCCGAACTGACATTCACGATTTGCCCCAAAGGTTTCGCGTCGATCAAACCACGATAAGCCTTGACCAAAGCCCGAACATCACTGAAGTCGCGCCAAACGTCGAGGTTACCCAATTCAATCCTAGGCGCCTTGCGCAGGAAATGGGAGACGATTTTCGGCAACAGGAAGTTCTCGGCCTGCCCAACACCTGTGTAATTGAATGGCCGCGCGATAACTATGGGAAGACGATCCATCCAGAGCTTGGCCATGTACTCCATGGCCAGCTTGCTAACGGCGTAATCGTTGGCAGGAGCCGGCACTGTAGCTTCCGACAACATGCCACCTGATGCATTGCCATAGACATTGGCGCTGCTGGCAATCAAAACGCAATCCGGAGCCTTCCCGCTAGCGGCAACAGCATCCAGCAGATTACGCGTGCCTATCAAGTTGACTTGATAGAACGCATCCGCCGCACCATGTCCGACAAATGCCAGAGCTGCAAGGTGCACAACGACATCCGGCTGAATCTTTGCCAGCAACGTGCGTAGACCAATACCGTCAGCCAGATCGACTTGATGATAATTGTGATCGTCGGAGGGTTGACTACCCATCCCGACAACTTCGTAGCCATGAGCTTGCAACTCAGCCGCCATGTAGCGACCGGTAAATCCATGAATACCCGTAATCAGCGCACGTTTGCCAGCATTGATCATCAGAAAGAGAACCCTTGCTTGTTACGGCGCAGGTCAGCCTCGACCATCATGCGGCAAAGCTCTTCAAGCGAGGTTTTCGGTTCCCAACCCAATACTTCCTTGGCCTTGGCCGGGTTGCCGATCAGCAACTCAACTTCGGTAGGACGGTAGAACTTCGGATTGATGGTAACCAGTACCTTGCCGGTAGCAGCATCAGTGCCCTGTTCGGCTTCAGCAGTACCCGACCAGGAAATAGTGATACCAGCGGCCTTGAATGCCATCGATACGAAATCACGGACGGTCTCGGTACGATTGGTCGCCAATACGAAGGTATCCGGTACGTCGGCCTGCAGCATGCGCCACATGCCTTCTACGTACTCCTTGGCAAAACCCCAGTCACGTTTGGCATCGAGGTTGCCCAGCTCCATTTTATCGAGCAGACCGAGCTTGATCTTGGCCACGGAGTCAGTGATCTTGCGGGTTACGAACTCACGACCACGCAGAGGCGATTCGTGGTTGAACAAAATGCCGCTGGTCGCAAAAATACCGTACGACTCACGGTAGTTGATGGTCATCCAGTGAGCGTAAAGCTTGGCGACACCGTAAGGGCTGCGCGGATAGAAAGGCGTGCTCTCGACCTGCGGGATGGCCTGTACCTGACCAAACATTTCAGAGGTCGATGCCTGATAGAAACGCACCTTTGGATTGACGATGCGGATCGCTTCCAGAAGGTTCACGGCACCAAGGCCGGTGATTTCGGCCGTAGTGATTGGCTGCTCGAACGACACGCCCACAAAGCTCTGCGCGGCGAGGTTATACACCTCGGTGGCTTCAGTGGTTTGCAGCAAACGGATGCTGGCAGAGAGATCTGTCAGATCATATTCGACCAAATGCAGGTTAGGGTTCTGCTGGATACCCAGCTCTTCGATACGCCAGAAATTGACAGAACTGGTACGACGGTAGGTACCGTAAACGGTGTACCCCTTCTCCAGCAGCAGTTCCGCCAGGTAGGCGCCGTCTTGACCGGTAATGCCAGTAACGATTGCTTTCATGCGAATCCTCTAAACTCCATTTATCGCCTAAGCAGGCACGATGAGTAAATTTTATGTTTGGCTCTGCGGAAAAAACCAGCGGAGCAGCCTAGCTGCGAATCATACAGAAGCATAAAGGCTTAGACGATAGGCGAAACGAGGAGCTGGGCATAAACGGTTTCGCGGTGGCCTTGATGAATCACCCAGGCAATGGAGGTGGCGAACGACCCGAGCCGTACCTGACGTTCGTCTTACCCTCGATATCAGCCGTTGTTTGGAACCCGACGGGTTTGACGGCCAAAAAGGAAAACTTTGCGATTACGCTAGTCAATAAAAAATGTGCAAAGACCTCTAAATTCGCAGGCGACGTAAAATGAACCAAAAAAACGAATTATGTAATCGGCTGCAAACTAAACCGCTGCATAGAAACACATATAAAAAGGTAGCCAAAAAATAAAAAAACTTTAACTTCAGCAAAAAACTTTTGCCCACGGCTGCGCTAGTGGCCAAGAGCGATAGTTTCCTACACAAGATATTCGAACTTTGATTTGAATCTGGCGAAGGCAAAATCGGCCAGGGAGGAGCCGCGTAGTACGCCCCTCCCTTTATCTTTAACCGATTACTACACTAACCCGGCATGACTTTAGTTAAAACTTTAGGAACTCCCTCAGCCCCCTGGCGAGAATGCCCAGACTTTCATGACCAGATAGTTTAATACCGGCACAACCAGTATCGCCAGAATCAAGCCGACACCATAGTGCCACCCTAAAAACTCAATTACCGAGGTAATTAGTAACGTCAGCGCCAAGGACACAAGAGAAACCAATAAAAAGCGCCGATAACCAAGAAAGCTCATGGGAAGCCTGAAAGTAAACCGGCTGTTCAGCGTATACGACATCAAATTGGCAAAGAAGAATGCCACCCCGTTTGCAACAAATGCAGGAGGTACACAGGCTTCCATCAGCATAATGACGATACCCGCATGCACGGCAGTATTCGCAACGCCCACCAGGCCGAAGCGAATAAACTCATGATATTTCGCTGGAACTATCATGTCGTCTACTTGATCACGTCACGCACGATATAAACAGGTCGCTTTTTTGACTCAGCAAAAATTCTTCCCACGTACTCACCCAGCACGCCTATACCGATCAACTGCACGCCACTGGCAAAAAGAACAGTCACCATAATGGAAGCGTAACCCGGAGTGCCAATGCCAAAAAACATGGTTTTGACGATCAGATAGACGGCAAAGGCGAATGATAACGCCGATACCAAGCACCCGAGATAGGTCCACACCCTGAGGGGCGCAGAGCTAAAACTAGTAATGCCCTCAAGAGCGAAGTTCCATAGCTTCCAAGTATTGAAGCTGGTCGTACCATGTTCGCGAGGCGCAACCTTATATTCCACCGTAGCGGTACGGAACCCCACCCAGGCGAATAATCCCTTCATGAAACGACAATTTTCCGGCAGGGATTTAAGTGCTTCAATCACCTTACGATCCATCAGACGAAAGTCCCCAACGTCAGCAGGGATGTCGATATCTGAAATACGATTGTGCAGTTTGTAGAAATAGTTGGCAGTTAATTTTTGAATAGGTCGATCCGTTTTACGGTCGACTCGTTTGGCGAGTACGACCTCGGCTCCACTCTCCCACTTTTCAATGAGTTCAAGGATCACTTCAGGAGGATGCTGCAGATCTGAATCAATTGGAATTACCGCATCACCGGTTGCGAAATCCAGTCCTGCCGAAATTGCCGCCTCTTTACCGAAGTTGCGTGATAAATCGACAATCACCAAGTAACTATTATCGGTCTTTGCCTTGACCAACTCATTGTACGTTTGATCGCGACTGCCGTCGTTGACTGCAACGACTTCGAGTTCATACTTATCGGCAATAGGCAAGAAAACTTCATTGATCCTCCTGAAAAACGCCTGTATACCGTTCTGCTCGTTATAGCAAGGGGTTACCAGAGATATTTTACGCTTCGATGGTAGACTCATTGTGTATCATCCCCTTATTGGTTTACACGGCAAACATGAGCAAAGTCGACGTCTTTACAAACTGGCTGCCAACCGTCTGGAAACAATGCTTTAACCCTATCGAGTTCTGGAAAATCATTTTTTACAAACACATATAAAGAGTGGGCAGGCAGTGATGGCAAAATATCGGCTTTAGTACTTTCGTCGCTGCAATTGGAGTTAGACCGCGATACGTAGCCAGTGTTGATTTTGATGTTGTGTACTGCGGCATAGCGCATTGTAGGCATTAACGTACGAAGCACATCGGCCTGGCTACAACGAAACTTAGGAAAAAAATACAAGTACTGGATGTCGCTGGTAGCTACGTCATCCCATGCAGCCTGTGTCATGACCAAAGTTGCCGGACGCTTTGCTGTGTCAACGAGCGCGTGACGAAGATTCGACAGATCAAGTACTTGAAGCGAAATAAGTAAACACATCGCCCCCACAAAAAAGTACTTACTCAGCTTTTCGTACAGTGTAGCGATTGAAAAAATGACAACACAGTACCCAACTGGCCAGAAGAATCGGCCGGAAGCTCGAAACTGAGAAGTTATCTGCTCCATAAACTGCGGAAAATTAATAGTAACTATATGGTAAACACCATAATAGACGACATTAGACAACGCATAGGCTGTAAAAAGCACCATCAGCCAGGTCAACGCAGCATGTTTCGAAAAACTCCCAATCGCTGTTCTGCGATTAAGCACGAGGCTCAAAACAAATGCCAAGAGGACCCCCAGCCCCAAGTAGTTAAACCCCTCGTACTGCCCCGGCATTTCCGGATTAGGAAAGTTGAAGTATTTACCACCATTAAATGGTGATAGCAGATTCATCGAGTAAAAACCAAAGCCTGACTCCGCCGCTACAGCAGTTCGAGCCATAGGAAAAATGGTCAGAAACAAGCTCGCTCCAATAATCAGGAACGGTACTAACGCACGACCCAGTTCCGCGGGTTTGAAGCGATCTTTGTTATAAAGACAGGTCACAACATAAACGCAACTTGCCATAACGCAAAGATAGATATTGATATAAAATGCGGCTACCAAAAGCAAAGACCATCCCCAACGCTGAGGTTCGCCGGTTCTTCTGCACCGAATGTAAAGCGCCAGCGAGCACAATATAATCCAGTGTGACATCAACGATATGTGGCCTAATCTCATCGTCAGTGCCGGAAAGGTCACCAAACAAACGATCACCGCCAGTAATGCGAGCCATGATTTAATCTGAAGTTCCCGAATTATCCACCAGCCACACACCGCTTGGCCGATGAATGCCAGTGCGACCCATACCCCGAAAGGGTTAAAGGGTGCAAAACTGGCAGGCACCAAAATCTTAATCAATAACGAATATAGTGGTATGGCATCGACAAACGTAGCCCGAGTACCTTGGGGATAGTTGATGCTATCAAAAGCCAGCAAAGGGAAGCCCAACGGGGCATTAAAAAAGGCGTTAAAACCAGAAAAATACTGAGTGACATCTTCAACCTCAGTCAACCAGTAAGAAGAACTCCCTTGAACAAAACCCGCCGGAAAGTAGCGCCAGACGAAAAATAACCCAATCGCCAAAGCCAATGCAAACCCGGCTCTCCCCGTTGAGTCAAGCTTGAAACCCATAATCCGAACCTCTCCAAATGATACTTAGCAATACGGGTGCGTTAAACGCACGCTTATCCTTGCATGATGAGCAGCTATGCCGTTAGTCACCATATGCTAACGGATTTGCACACCAGTTTCTTGCCCTGCCCATCTTCAGATGGAACATCCCCACTAATTATTCAATTCCACATTCTATTGTCTGTGGTATCAATACTACTCTCAGCTTCCATGAGCATCTATATTCTGCGGATCGCGTCAAAATCAATCCGCAGAAACAAGAAAGCAAAGACTATCGACCTATATCAATCAAAGTCAGCCGAGTGAAACACTGCCGCGGCGGTATCCTTCCAACTCACTGCTTTGTAATGATCTCGAATATTCTTCTCTTTAGCTCGAAGAACTTCAGGATTCTCTAGCAAAAATTCAATTTCGTCTGCCCAAGCAGAGACGTTCCAAGGATCGATATAATTCAGCAACTCTCCTCCTACCTCAGGAATGGAGGCGGCATCGGATGCAATGCAATACTTACCAAATGCCAAACTTTCGGCCACGGGAAGCCCCCAACCTTCATAAAGGGACGGGAATGCAGAAATCCAGCACCCTCCATAGAGAGTAACAAGCTCCGCATCGGTGACGTTATTTAACAACACGATCGACTTTTGCGTTCTTGGATCAAGCTTCAGATCGAGCATGAAGTCACTAACCCCCCAACCAGGCATACCTACAAATACCAAGAGCGGGAGATCTTTGACCCCTTTATCAATTAGCTTGGTGTATGCCCGATAGAGAGTCTCGTGGTTTTTACGCCGCTCAATAGTCGATACAAAAAGGATAAAGGGTTTTGAAGCGATGGAAGCAACTTCTGCTGAAATTATCGCCTCGCTGGTTTGATCAACATGACAACCTAGCTTGACGACCTCCATGTTGGGCATCGGGGCTCCCAACTCAAAAAGCAAGGCGGCGAGATCTCGCTTGGAACATTCGGATATGCAAATGATTTTATCTGCACACCAGGAAGCGTTGGTGAAATAATTCGCAAATTTCGACGCTACGTCCCCCACACACAAGTGGGGTAATTTTACTGGAATAACGTCATAGCAAAACAAAACGACCTTAAATCCAGATTCCCTTTTAATGCTAAACAGATAAGAGAGGTCCTTCTTATCCCAATCCAGCCCCAAAGAAATGTATGTATCACCACGATTAAACGGAGGATTCTTTTTAACGCTTACTCCCGCGTGCAATGGAGCTACATTAAACATCTGTCGGGAAAGTTCCGGATTCACAAATGCCTTGAATGCTGCACGGAGCAGACGTGCGCCAGCGATCGCATCAAAAAAGGAGCTTTTACGCCGTTGCAAAAATTGAAAAATGTGTGCTCTGAAACGAACCGGAACCTTATGGGAAGCTTTAAGGAGATACCCCTTGAGCCTATTTTCCAGTGGCTGCTTAGCAACGACTGTGGGTGGAGGTGAAACAGTGGGCGATACGGGCGAGGATACACCTCTCGCACCAAATACTCTGTCCAAAGCCGACTGAACTTCTTCCCCGCGAACTTCTCTATAACCATCGATAAAATCGAACACGCAAAACTTAACGCTTTTCCCTTGCGCAGCCAGTTCAAGCGCGTGTGACGCACACTCCGCCTCTGTTCTAATTACACCGACCGCTGGACGGTGCCAACCGATAATTGTCGTGACATCTAACCAAATAGTATTCATTTAACGATCTCATCGAGATAAGCTGAAGTCAAATCTGGGATCCCACGTAAACTATTAGTCCAAGTCAACGCTTCACGCCCATCGGCAGATTCTCGTGATTTATCAAGAGGAGGCAATTCGCTCAGCACTTCTCTAATCATGCTATGAAACTCAGTCGGGGTTTTTGCCATCTTGATTTCGGGTAACGCAGTAAAAGACTCAAAACCTCGGTAAGCAGACTCTGTCCCTACCACATATTTACCAGAATAGATTGCCTCAGCAGTTTTTATATTAGAACCACCGCCATGAGGTATCGGCAATAAAAAGGCATGAGCGAGGGTTTTAACTGCAGCCAAATCCTCATCAGAAAGAATAAAAAGCAATTCAAGACGGGAAAGATTAAGAGAACTCCAGCGACTTAAACTCAACTCTCTCGCAAGATGCTCACATACGCTGCCCGCAACAACCAATCTGCTATCTGGAGGTATACACGCCAAGGCGCCTCCAAGACATTCGTTAAACCCTTTAAAATTGGGAGGATGCGCACTCGCGACATAAAGTATCCAAGGAGACTTTGGAAGTTTTTCCTTCCACTGTTCCATTAACTTCTGGGACGCATGCCATGGCGCAATGCCGTTTGGCGCCAAAATGCACTTTTTTACGCCCCAGCTTTGAATTATCTCTAGATCAGCCTGGGTTACGGCAACTGTTATATCTGCGGTTTTCGCAGCATTCCGCTCTAAATCATCAATAGCCCTAATGACCTCATCCGCATGAGTCACGCCATAGCTATCTAATATTTCTTTCTTAAGCGGAGCTTCAATATTCTGAGAGCCATATATTAAACATGCATTAGAATATTGCGGCAATGATTTCAACTTCAATGCTAAGGGCCACAACCATGGTTGCTCAACGTGAATAGCATCCAGGTGCGCAGGCAGTTTTTTCTTTATTGTTGTAAAAGCACCATCATCTGCTGACGCAAATTCGCCAGCCAAGAGATCATTAATCAAAGGGATATCCAATCCCTTAAACTTTCTATAGCGCGAGCCAGGAGAAAACTCCACATCCAAAGGCCCCAGTGTCGCCGGCGGATACCCCTCAGGCTCATAAACTGCAAGGCTCGTTACGTCCCAGCCACAGTCAGAGAAAACCTGTGCGACGTTCGCCGCTCTCACCTGCCCCCCATGGCGCGGGTATAGGATTGGATACGTGGTCAATAACAATACTTTTTTCATGACATGACTCTAATGAATTACACCTAAGATCGCCGACGAAAGATGCTTGATATCCTTCCAAGCATACTTGCGAATCGCCATGCACGACTACTTACAATCTGATCATATGCCGCTTGAACTCTATTAGCGTTCTCATGGGCCAAATGCAATTCAGCATCGGCATCAGCGATAACAATCTGAAGACGCTCTTCTGCAGCCCTAAGCTCATCCCTAGCCTGAACCTCAGAATAAAAGACAAATTCATCAAAAACATTTGGAGGATATTTGAAAAACACAGCCAAGGATGTCTTTTCCGCAGCCAAATAAAATCTATTCAGACCGTCAGCGTACACAAACACATAATCCTGAGAAGTGAGAATTTGCTCCCACTCCAGATATGACTCTTCTTTCGAATTAGGTCTTGTAGCTTCCACCACTACTACCCATGGCCGGAACTTCTTAAAGTCCATACCTTCAAGAACTGCTTTCTCCAACCCCTCAACGTCTACTTTAAGAAAATGTATTTCCTGAGCCACATACTGCTCGCAGATTAGGCTTAACGTCGTAACTTCGACCTTGTAAGAGACGCCTTCTCTTCCCGCAGAAGAAAGAGTATTAATTACATCTTTAGCTGCGGTACCCCAACCCCGAACACCAAAATCCCAGAGCTCAATTTCGGAAACCTCGTTCCCAGCAGCTACGCATAAATTTATATCGAGCGGACGCGCTAAAACCAAATCATCAAAATGTTCTTTTAACGGCTCGATATTTATACCTCGCCATCCTCGATCGTAAAATGCACGTGTAACGGAATCGACGGTGGGGTCATTAGCACCCACATCTATATAAAAGCCGCGCTCCACCTCACTAAATGCCCGCCACAACATAAGGTCTTCTAAATTTTGTGCATACGAGACAAACTTCATTTACTTACTATCTCAATAGCAGGATCAATCCATGCACACCCGGCAAAATGTGGCTTTCCGATATTTACTACGTTGAATACCAGAGCAAGATCTCGCCACTCATAGTTATTCACCAGATGACTATCAGTACTTACCAACGCCGTCTGAACCGAATAATTTCCGATCCCGAAGTTAGCCGGAAACTTTATAAAAAATTCGTGAACAGATCCAGCCTTGACATTCAGCAAAGGTTGTTTTTTCAGATCAGTATTGGTGCCATATACAATCTGTCCCAGCCGATCCTTAATACCATAACCAAGAACCAGTCTTTCAATATCTTCTTTCACTAGAACACGCACATGCAAAGTCACAGCCTGCCCTACATCAGCAACTTCTATAACGGCCCCGGACTCATTTAAGAGTGCGATACCATCAACAACAGCTTCCCCTGTTCCTGAAACCGTTTGAATATTGCCATCTGAAAGAAGTTCTTGCTTTACATTTTGATTCTGATGATCAGCAAGCAAGGCATTGTAGTAGTCCATGACCTCTTCAGGCTTACCGACCATAGCGAGCTTTCCGGCGTTCAACAATATCGCTCTATCACATATAGATTGGATCGCTGCTTTATCGTGTGACACAATCAACAAGGTTGTACCTTCCCGTCGGAACTGGCGAATCCTCTCAAAGCTTTTATGCTGAAAGTACGCATCTCCAACGGATAACGCTTCATCAATTATTAAAACATCTGGTCTTCTAGCGGTGGCAACACTAAATGCCAAGCGCATCTGCATCCCACTCGAATACATTCTTACAGGCTGATCTATGTAATCTCCAATTTCAGCAAAGGCTTCAATTTCCGGCATCAGGCTGAGGATCTCCTCAACTTGGAATCCGAGTAACTGCCCAGCCATAATGGCGTTTTGTCGCCCGGTAAAATCGGGATGAAAACCCATCCCCAACTCAAGCAATGCGGCGACATTACCAGAAATGTCTACACTACCGGTCGTCGGCCTTGTTGTACCAGTAATCATCTTGAGCAACGTGCTTTTCCCGGCACCGTTGACTCCGATAATGCCGAGGGCTTCGCCTGGCGAAACCTTGAAACTCAAATCATTGAGTACCCACTTCAGATTGTGGCGCTGACCACTAAAAGGTAATACCCACTCAATCAAGCGAGACCAGCGATTAGAATATTGTTTATAAGCCTTGCCGAGACCACGGACATTAATAGTTCCCATCAGAGCTCATCCACCAGTTCACCAGAATGCTTTTGAAACAATCGCAAGCCCCACAAGCAAAGCAGAAGTCCCAGTAGAGCAGTAGGCCACAAACTAATCCAGTTAGGCACCTGCCCATAAACCATAATATTCTGATAAGAACTAATTATGGATGACATTGGATTATATTTCATGAGATGTTGAATACTTTCCGGCAACACATTAACTGGATAAACGATCGGAGTGAGCCAGAACCAGAACTGCAAAATCACACCGAACAGTTGACCTATATCACGAAAGAAAACATTCAGTACGCCCAACGTTATACCCAGACCTATGGAGAATACAACCTGAATAACAAGAACGGGTATCATTGCAAGTATCGCCCAACCTGGAAACGTCCCCGTTGCAAGCATAAAAGCAACAAAAATCCCAAATATTATAAGAAAGTTCAAGCCAGCACTCATAACGAGTATGACTGGCAGGCACAATCTCGGAAAACTTAGCTTTTTAAGTAAGTTTGCATGATCTATAAATACATTCTGTGCACGCCCTACAACTTCCGAGAAAAAACCCCAGGAAATAACACCCGCACAAAGATATATACTATAACCGAATACACTTTCAACACCAGGAAGCCGGGACTTCATGAGTTGCGAAAAAATCACTGTATAGACAATAATCATGGCCAGCGGCTGAATAACAGTCCAGGCTATACCCAAAATAGAATTGGTATACTTGGCCTGAAACTCCCGCTTAACACTACCAAGAATAAAGCCGCGGTAATTCCATAGCGCTCTAATTACAGATGGCATCATTTTACAACCTCAATTAGATTTTCCAGTTCCTTGAGACACGACCAAAGTAAATCACTGTCTCCCCGTGACTCAACGTTCAGGCGCAATAATGGCTCTGTATTCGACGCCCTCAGATTGAATCGCCAGGTAGAGAAAATCAAACTAATGCCATCCGTCTTATCAATTTCAGGGTTGAGGGGTAAGTAATAATTCAAAACTTTTTGCAGGATAGTGGGAACGTCGGCAACAAGATAGTTTATCTCTCCCGTGCACGGATATGCCTCAATGCGATCGTCCACAAGTTGAGCCAAAGACCTACCTGCGGTGGACATTAAAGCCGCCACCAGCAACCAGGGAATCATTCCACTATCGCAATATGCAAAATCTCGGAAGTAATGGTGAGCACTCATCTCCCCACCATACACCGCGTCTTCCAGGCGCATACGCTCCTTGATAAAGGCATGACCGGTTTTGCTTTGTACAGCAATCCCTCCCGCCCGCTCAACCTGATCAATGGTGTTCCAAGTCAGACGCGGATCGTGAATGATCTTGCTGCCAGGGTGTTGTTTGAGCAGCATTTCGGCCAGCAGGCCGACAAGGTAATAGCCCTCGATGAACCGGCCATCAGCATCGAAGAAGAAGCATCGATCAAAGTCTCCGTCCCACGCCAGCCCCATGTCGCATTGATTGGCCAGCAGCGCCTGACGAGTCAACTCGCGATTCTCGGGCAGAAGCGGATTCGGGACGCCGTTCGGGAAGTGGCCATCAGGTTCTTCGTTGATAAATACCCACTCCAGAGGCAGACGTGCAGCCAGCGCCCGAAGTACGGGCCCGGCAGCGCCATTGCCCGGATCGGCAAGAATCTTTAGGGGCTTCAAAGCACTGATGTCGACGTAGGTAAGTAAATGATCGATGTACGCGGTCTTGTCGAACGCTTGGCGAACAGCGCCTTTTGTCGCGGCGAGCACCCCAAGATCACCTTGATCTACACGCACTCGGATTGCGTCAAGCCCTGTGTCACCGCTGATAGGACGAGATTCTGCCTTGACCAGCTTCATCCCGTTGTAGCCTTTGGGATTGTGGCTGGCGGTGATCATCACGCCACCATCAACCTTGTAGTGACTAGTGGCGAAATAGACTTCCTCGGTGCCGCATAGCCCGATGTCGATAACATCGGCCCCCGCCTCAGTAATGCCACGCATCAGCGCTGAAGCCAAAGATGGGCTTTCGAGCCTCATGTCCTGGCCGACTACAAACGCCTTTCCCTGCAACTCGGTCACGAGCGCTCGTCCTATGCGGTAAGCAATATCATCGTTGAGTTGAGCGGGAACCTGACCACGAATGTCATAGGCCTTGAAGCATTGCGTCACGATAGGAGGATACATTCTACTCACTGACTGAAAAGTCCGATGCCGCCCGGAGGCGGCAACGGCAGAAATGGATTACCAGGACCTGACGTCACTGGCGCGCTACCTCCCGCAACACGGGAGGCTGGCATCGGGTTCAGTGTCGTTACTTGTCGACGCGACCATAGTTGTCTTCAAAACGTACGATGTCGTCTTCACCCAGATAGTCACCGCTCTGTACTTCAATCAGCACTAAGTCGATCACTCCCGGATTCATCAGGCGATGCTGGTGGCCGGCGCGAATGAACGTTGACTCGTTGGTATTCAACATCAGTTCTTGCTGATCGTTGACCACCACCGCCATCCCGCTGACAACGATCCAGTGCTCGCTTCTGTGGTGATGCATTTGCAGCGACAAAGAAGCTTTAGGCTTCACCACAATGCGCTTGATCTTGAAACGCTCGCCGTTTTCCAGCGTGGTGTAAGTACCCCACGGACGATGCACCGTACGGTGAAGCAAATGCACCGTATGACTGCAGGCCTTTAGCTGATTGACAATATGCTTCACGTCTTGAGCGTGATCTTTGTGAGCAATCATCACCGCGTCGGGAGTATCAATGACCAGCAAGTCCTCAACGCCGACAAGCGCAGTCAGCCTGTCTTCACTGTTGACATAGTTATTGCGCGAATCATGGGACAGTACCTCGCCCTCAAAGCGGTTACCGTTCTCGTCGGGCTCGGTCAATTCGCTGACAGCATTCCACGAACCGATATCACTCCAACCGATGTCACAGGGAACAGTCGCAACTTTGGAAGAGCGCTCCATCAACGCGTAATCGATGGAAATATCCGGCACCGTTGCGAATGCTTCGGCATCAAGGGCCAGGCAACGGTATTTGGCGGACGAGGTCAGACGCGAGCTATCGATCGTTTTGCTAACCGCCTCGACTACATCCGGAGCATGCTGACGAAGCTCTTCCAGGACGGAGCCCACACGGAAGCAGAACATCCCGGAGTTCCAGTAGTAGTTACCCGCGCCGACGTAATTTTGAGCGGTTTCAAGGTTAGGCTTTTCGACAAAACGCGCGACTTTCAAGCCACCTTTAAGAGGGGCATCCTTCTGCGCTTCAATGTAACCGAAACCAGTCTCAGGGTAGGTAGGCTGAATACCAAACGTTACCAACCAACCGTCGGCAGCCAGCGCCATGGCGCTGGAGACAGCCGCAGCGAAAGCCTTTTCGTCTTTGATCAGGTGGTCAGCAGCCAACACCAGCATCTGGGCATCGGGGCCGTGCGTGGATTCGAGTTGAAGTGCCGCTGCGGCAACGGCCGCCGCTGTATTGCGACCAAAGGGTTCAAGAATGAAAGCCTGAGCATGCTTGGCAGAATTGACTGCGCTGTACTCATCTTCAGTCTTGAACAGGAGTTCGCGGTTGGTCACCGTCAGAACTTCCACCACACCTTCCAGACGCGAAGCACGAAGGAACGTTTTCTGGATTAGATTCTGGCCATCTGGCAGTGCCATGAACGGCTTTGGATGGGTTTCTCGAGAAACAGGCCACAACCGGCTGCCCACTCCGCCAGACATAATTACGGGAATCAGTTCCATGCTCTCAATCCTTAGTCCCCTCTCCAGTGGATACTTCCAGAAACGGGTTCAGTTATATTTCCGGTCATTTGTGCGTCCTGACTGACGCAAATACTTGCCCCAAGCCGCCAGAGAAAACAGCCGCTCGGCCTAAATCCATATCCATCGGTAATAGCCGAACCTAGCCGATCATCGAACGGTGCGGGGTGTCGATTTAAGAGGCGTACCCAAAAAGCCGAAGCTGCCCGCCCACGACCGTTAACCGTAGGAACCGGTAAGATTACCGATCATTCTACAGCTTGTGCCTGGACATTAATAACTCCCTCCCGGCGGAAGGCACAAAAAACGTCCTTAAAATTGAAAGCATCCGAACAAGATCGATATCAAACCAACATCAACCCGGCTCAGCGTAACCACATCACAATCTCTACGAAAAATGGCTACTGTGCCAACAATGTCAGCCCTCGCGCACTGCGGAATCCAGAAGCTTCTCCAGGTACTGTCCATAGCCGGTTTTCTTCAGGCGCTCGGCTTGAGCACGCAACTGCGCCATGTCAATCCAGCCATTACTGTACGCAATCTCCTCAAGGCAGGCGACCTTCAAGCCCTGGCGCTTTTCGATTGTATGCACGAAGTGACTGGCCTCTAGCAGCGAATCATGCGTACCGGTATCAAGCCATGCGAAGCCTCGACCGAGCATTTCAACCTTCAGCGACTTCTGTTGAAGATAAGCGAGATTGACGTCGGTAATTTCGAGCTCGCCGCGCGCGGACGGCTTGATCCTCTTGGCAATATCGACAACCTGATTATCGTAGAAATAGAGGCCTGTCACTGCGTAACTGGACTTGGGCACTATCGGCTTTTCCTCGATACTCAATGCTGATCCATTAGTGTCAAACTCAACCACACCAAAGCGCTCGGGATCAGAAACGTGATACCCGAAGATAGTGGCACCCTCCTCTCGCAGGCAGGCGGAACGCAAATTGTCCGAGAAGTGCTGACCGTAGAAGATGTTGTCTCCCAGGATCAGACAGCAGGGATCATCACCAATGAACTCCTCACCGATAATGAAAGCCTGAGCCAGCCCGTCCGGGCTTGGCTGTTCGGCGTAACACAGCTTGATGCCATATTGGCTACCGTCGCCCAACAGCTTTTGAAAGCACGGCAAATCTTCAGGCGTGGAAATAATCAGAATTTCGCGCATCCCCGCCAACATCAGCACGGACAAGGGATAGAAGATCATCGGCTTGTCGTAGATCGGCAGCATTTGCTTGGACACGCCAAGGGTCAGCGGGTGCAAACGAGTACCCGAACCGCCAGCGAGGATGATGCCTTTGCGATTTATAGTGGTCATTTATTGAGAACTTCCGTAAGCATTCGGGTTACGCCACTGCGCCAATCCGGCAAGTGCAAAGAAAAATTGTCGCGCAGCTTTCCCGTATTCAACCGGGAGTTCAGTGGGCGACAGGCTGGCGTTGGGTAGACAGACGTTTCGATCGCATTGATGCCTTTCACACAGAGCTCTTCCCCATGCGCTTTGGCGAAGTCAATCACGTGAGTTGCATATCCATGCCAAGAGACTTCGCCAGCGGCCGCCAAGTGATAAAGACCCGACAATTCAGGACGCAGAAAAACCTGTCGAAGGGTCAAGGCACTGATGTCCGCAATCAGGTCTGCACCGGTTGGCGCCCCCATCTGATCAGCGATGACACTCAGACTTTCGCGCTCTTTTGCCAGACGCAACATGGTTTTGGCGAAATTATTGCCACGAGCGCCATAAACCCAGCTGGCGCGAAAGATAAGATGCTTGCAGCCGGATTCGATGATCAATCGCTCTCCCGCAAGTTTGCTGGCACCGTAGTGATTCACCGGAGCCACGGCGTCACTCTCCCGCCATGGTGCAGATCCATGCCCATCGAAGACATAATCTGTCGAGTAATGAACCAGCCACCCGCCAAGCGCTCTGACCTCTTGCGCCAATACTCCAACAGCACGCGCGTTCACAAGATCTGCCAGCTCAGTCTCGACCTCAGCCTTGTCGACTGCGGTGTAAGCAGCCGCATTGACAACGACATCTGGCCTGATTGCGCGGAGAGTTGCCCGTAACCCATCAATATTGCTCAGGTCACCGCACAAGCCATCGGTTACTTGACGATCCAGTGCCACCAACTCACCGAGGGGCGCGAGAGATCGCTGCAACTCCCAACCGACCTGGCCGTTTTTTCCCAGAAGAAGGATTTTCATGCCTTGCCCGTACGATCTGCGTAGTTCTGATCAATCCACTGCTGATAGCTGCCGCTCTTCACATGCGCGACCCATTCAGTATTGTTCAGATACCACTCCACCGTTTTGCGGATACCACTATCAAACGTTTCTTCCGGCGCCCAACCAAGCTCTTGCTGTATCTTGCTTGCATCAATCGCGTAACGCTGATCATGACCGGGGCGGTCCTGCACGTAAGTGATCAGACTCGCATGGGGGCAATGAGGCGAAGCCGGGCGCAACTCATCAAGCAGCGCGCAGAGAGCATGCACTACTTCGATATTTTGTTTCTCGTTGTGGCCACCAATGTTGTAAGTCTCGCCGATGACGCCATCGGTGACGACTTTGTAGAGCGCGCGAGCGTGATCCTCCACATACAGCCAGTCACGTACCTGGTCGCCCTTGCCGTAAACCGGTAGCGCCTTGCCTTCCAGAGCGTTAAGTATGATCAGCGGAATCAGCTTTTCCGGAAAGTGGTACGGACCATAGTTGTTCGAACAATTGGTAACCAGGGTCGGCAGACCATAGGTGCGAGACCACGCGCGAACCAGGTGATCGGAGCTAGCCTTGCTGGCAGAGTAAGGCGAACTTGGCTGGTAGGGCGTGGTTTCGGTAAACAGATCTTCAGGCCCTTCCAGATCGCCGTACACTTCATCAGTAGAGATATGATGAAAGCGAAAAACGGCTTTACGACCTTGCTCCAGGCCGCTCCAGTAATGACGCGCTGATTCCAGAAGCGTGTAGGTGCCAATGATGTTGGTCTGGATGAATTCCGACGGACCCGATATGGAGCGGTCAACGTGCGACTCTGCCGCCAAATGCATGATCGCGTCAGGCTGGTGCTCACGCAGAACTCGATCCATTTGACCGCGATCACAAATGTCTACGCGCTCAAATGCATAGCGCGAGCTCTGACTCACATCAGCCAGAGACTCCAGATTGCCGGCATAGGTCAGCTTATCGACGTTAACGACAGAATCGCCGGTATTGGAAATGATGTGACGGATAACTGCTGAGCCGATAAACCCGGCGCCGCCGGTTACTAGAATTTTCACGCGGTACCATGCCTTTGAGCTGCTGACAGCGATTCGGGAGCGCTGTCCAATCCACGAATGCAAAAGCTACCAATCGTAGCTTTTATCAAATTCAGTCTGAATGGGTGTGAAAACCTCACAACCAAAAGAGGATCGCATTTTACAGCTTCATAGGCGTTTTACTATTGGATATAGCTAAGCCTGGAAGCAAGCATATGAGGCTTTCACTCTGTCAAATGCTTGCGCGCAGCTCTGTTTTTACTCGCGACTCTTGATGAGCGCCCCAAAAACCAGCCTAACACCGGCCCGATCAGCATCCCGACAAGCAAAGCCAAAACCACGATCAACGAAATCGGCAACTGAGGCCCAGACAACCCCAGAAACAATAACGAAACCGACTGCTGATTCTCGAGAACAAACGCCAGAATCACCAAAATCAGTAAAAGAATAAAAACGCCAAGAAGTATGCGCTTGAGGTTACGCATCAGCGCCCCCTTGAAAAATAGCGAAGATCAAACCCCCTCCTCCTCTTCCTCATTCACCCGATCACGCAGCTCTTTACCCGGCTTGAAATGCGGTACGAACTTACCGTCCAGACTAACCGACTGACCTGTCTTCGGATTACGACCGACGCGCGGCGCGCGGTAATGCAGGGAGAAGCTGCCAAACCCACGGATCTCGATACGATCACCGGTGGCGAGGCACTGGGACATTTGTTCAAGCATGGTCTTGATGGCCAGCTCCACATCCTTGGATGAGAGTAGCCCTTGATGGGTGACAATTCGTTCGATCAACTCCGACTTCGTCATATTTTTCCCTTCTTTTTCAAGCAGCTAGATCAGCGCTTGAAAGGTTTTAGCACGCCCGGAAGATTTTGAACAGCCCAGGGATTGACATATCTTCCTCCGCGTCGAAACGCCCGTTTTCAGGGCATCACAGCAACAAACAGGGCACAGCATGCTTAACGGCATATCACCAGCATGGTTCGCGTCACGTAGCCCGCCGGGTTGAAGCCAAAAGGAAACTCGTCCTCATCCTTGGCATCATCTGATCGCGTGATCACTTTGTACCCCGCGCCCTTGCACTCCTTAGCCGCGCGCTTCTGGCACTTCTCCCAGCCTGAGCCCAACCCGGAGCAGTCGACCTCTATACCACTGACACCACGCACGGCATGGGTCTTGGCACTGGTCGTACAGCCAGCCAGAGCCAGCACAGCCATGAGGACAATAAACTTGTTCATCCACTTCCTTATGCCAGGCAATGCCCGACCGCTACACGCTTAAGATCAAGCTTAGTCGTGAATAGGCGATTGATCCGATTAAAGAAACAGACCACCCGGAAGCAAGATTGGTTTCACCAAAAACCCCACGCAAGCCGTGAGCACTAAATCGCAGGCACAAAAAAGGGCGACCGAAGTCGCCCTTTTTCATGATCAAGCAGAACTTAGTTCTGTTTGGCCATTGCTTGACGCAGCAGTGCAGCCATAGTGGTATCGGCAGGAGCAGCAGCTTCACCTTCTTTCAGGCTCTGGATAGCTTCTTTCTCTTCAGCATCGTCTTTCGATTTGATCGACAGCTGAATTACACGGCTCTTACGATCAACGCTGATGATCTTGGCTTCTACTTCCTGGCCTTCTTTCAGAACGTTGCGCGCGTCTTCAACGCGGTCACGGCTGATTTCGGAGGCTTTCAGAGTCGCTTCGATATCGTCGGCCAGAACGATGATGGCGCCTTTGGCGTCAACTTCTTTCACGGTGCCAGTAACGATTGCGCCTTTGTCGTTAACCGAGACGTACTCGGAGAACGGATCGCTTTCCAGTTGCTTGATACCCAGGGAGATACGCTCGCGCTCTGGGTCAACCGACAGGATAACGGTGTCCAGCTCGTCGCCCTTCTTGAAACGACGTACGGCTTCTTCGCCCACTTCGTTCCAGGAGATGTCGGACAGGTGAACCAGACCGTCGATGCCGCCGTCCAGACCAATGAAGATACCGAAATCGGTGATCGACTTGATGGTGCCGGAGATTTTATCGCCCTTGTTGAACTGGCCAGAGAAATCTTCCCATGGGTTAGATTTGCACTGCTTGATGCCCAGGGAGATACGACGACGCTCTTCGTCGATGTCCAGAACCATAACTTCCACTTCGTCGCCGACTTGTACGACTTTCGAAGGGTGGATGTTCTTGTTGGTCCAGTCCATTTCCGAAACGTGTACCAGACCTTCAACGCCTTCTTCCAGCTCAGCGAAGCAGCCGTAGTCGGTCAGGTTGGTTACACGAGCGGTAACGCGAGTGCTTTCTGGGTAACGGGCTTTGATAGCAACCCATGGATCTTCGCCCAGTTGCTTCAGGCCCAGGGAAACACGGTTGCGTTCGCGATCGTATTTCAGAACCTTAACGTCGATTTCGTCACCAACGTTGACGATCTCGGAAGGATGCTTGATGCGCTTCCAAGCCATGTCGGTGATGTGCAGCAGGCCGTCCACGCCACCCAGATCGACGAATGCGCCGTAATCGGTGAGGTTTTTGACGATACCTTTGACTTGCTGGCCTTCCTGCAGGGATTCCAGCAGAGCTTCACGCTCGGCGGAGTTCTCGGCTTCCAGGACGCTGCGACGGGAAACGACAACGTTGTTGCGCTTCTGGTCCAGCTTGATGACCTTGAATTCCAGCTCTTTGCCTTCCAGGTGCGTGGTGTCGCGCACTGGACGGACGTCAACCAGGGAACCTGGCAGGAACGCACGGATGCCGTTAACGTCGACAGTGAAGCCGCCTTTAACCTTACCGTTGATAACGCCCTTGACCACTTCCTCGGCTGCGAAGGCTGCTTCCAGAACGATCCAGCATTCAGCGCGCTTGGCTTTTTCACGGGACAGCTTGGTTTCACCGAAACCGTCTTCAACCGAGTCCAGCGCAACGTGAACTTCGTCACCGACATTGATAGTCAGATCGCCAGCGTCGTTGTAGAACTGCTCAAGCGGGATGAGTGCTTCAGACTTCAGGCCAGCGTGAACGGTTACCCAGCGAGCTTGGTAATCGATATCAACGATAACACCGGTGATGATGGAGCCTGCCTGAAGGTTCAGGGTTTTTAGGCTTTCTTCAAAGAGTTCCGCAAAGCTTTCGCTCATTTTAATTCCTGTAAATGAGGGCGAAGGATACGCCCATCTCCACACCCCAGACGGTGTGGGTTAGTTTCATATAGAAGAAGCGTCGCAGGACTATGACTGGTCCCCTGCGGCCTTCTTGGTCACCCGGCGATATCGCGAATGGCGATCTCGCTCATGATGCGTTCAAGCACCTGATCGATGGACAACTCCGTGGAATCCAGCTGTATGGCGTCAGCCGCCGGCTTAAGCGGGGCTACCGCTCGCTGGGTGTCACGCTCGTCGCGTGCACGGATCTCATCTAGCAGACTCGACAGACTAACACCCTCGACTTTGCCCTTCAACTGCAAATATCGACGGCGCGCCCTCTCCTCGGCACTGGCGGTCAGGAAAATCTTCAGCGGTGCATCCGGAAAAACCACCGTGCCCATGTCGCGACCATCGGCCACCAGACCCGGCGCTTCCTGAAAAGCACGCTGGCGCTGCAGCAGCGCCTCGCGTACGGCCGGCAATGCAGCCACTTGCGAAGCGCCGGAGCCGACGCTTTCGGTGCGGATCACATCGCTGACTTCGTCACCTTCCAGAATGATCCGTTGCAACTGACCTTCGGTCGCCGCAATGAACTGAACATCCAGATGAGCGGCAAGCTTCTTCAGCAGCTCTTCATTGGTCAGGTCGACACCATGGTTATGCGCAGCAAATGCCAGCAAGCGGTACAACGCACCGGAATCCAGCAGGTTCCAGCCCAGACGCTTGGCCAGTATTCCGGCTACGGTGCCTTTGCCCGAGCCGCTTGGCCCATCAATGGTGATGACCGGTGCAATGTTTTTCACGACTGAGCCTCTTGTGCCACACGAATGCCGACCTGCCCGCACAGCGCGAGGAAGTTGGGGAACGACGTCGCGACGTTGGCGCAATCATGGATGCGGATCGGTGCGCTGGCGCGCAGGGAGGCCACACTGAAAGCCATCGCGATACGGTGATCGCCGTGACCATGCACTTCGCCGCCGCCGATCTGGCCGCCGTCGATGATGATACCGTCCGGGGTTGGCTGGCATTTCACGCCCAGCGCCAACAGACCGTCCGCCATCACCTGGATACGATCCGATTCCTTGACCCGCAGCTCTTCAGCGCCAGTCAGCACGGTACGCCCTTCAGCGCAGGCAGCCGCCACGAACAGCACCGGGAATTCGTCGATGGCCAGCGGAACCAGCTCTTCGGGAATCTCGATACCTTTGAGTTTAGCTGCCCGCACGCGCAGGTCAGCCACAGGCTCGCCGCCGACTTCACGCTGGTTTTCCAGGGTGATGTCAGCACCCATCAGGCGCAGGATGTCGATCACGCCGGTACGGGTCGGGTTGATGCCGACGTGCTCAAGCACCAGTTCCGAACCTTCAGCGATCGACGCTGCGACCAGGAAGAACGCCGACGACGAGATGTCGCCCGGCACTTCAATATGGGTCGCAGTCAGCTTGCCACCGGACTCAACCGATGCCGTAGCGCCATCAACGCTTACCGAATAACCAAAACCACGCAGCATGCGTTCGGTATGGTCACGGGTAGGTGCCGGCTCGGTCACTGTGGTCTTGCCTTCCGCGTACAGACCGGCGAGCAGCAGGCAGGATTTCACCTGAGCACTGGCCATCGGCATGGTGTAAGTCAGGCCTTTGAGTTTATGCCCGCCACGAATAGTCATCGGTGGACGACCTTCGGCAGCAGTTTCGATCACGGCGCCCATTTCGCGCAGCGGATTGGCCACGCGGTTCATCGGGCGCTTCGAAAGCGAGGCATCACCCGTCAAAACACTGTCGAAGTTTTGCGCAGCCAACAGGCCGGACAGCAGACGCATCGACGTGCCGGAGTTGCCCAGATAGATCGGGCCCGGCGCCGGTTTCAGGCCGTGCAGGCCGACACCGTGAATGGTCACGCGGCCGTGGTGCGGGCCTTCGATGACCACGCCCATGTCGCGGAATGCCTGCAAGGTCGCCAGGGCGTCTTCACCCTCAAGGAAACCTTCGACTTCGGTGACACCTTCGGCCAGCGAGCCGAGCATGATCGAACGGTGGGAAATGGATTTGTCACCCGGTACGCGAATCCGACCGGACAGGCGGCCACCAGGTTGAGCCAGGAAGATCAGATCGTTGGAATTCATAGCGTCCACATAGGCCCTGCGGGCCAGGATTTTACTGAAATGCTCGCGGGCAACCCGGGCGCGCGTGAAGACGCCCAACAATTGGTGCCCATCCCCTGCATCGACCGCGTCGCGCAAAGCGTCGAGGTCGCTGCGAAATGTATCGAGTGTGCGCAGGACAGCCTCGCGGTTGGCGAGGAAGATGTCGTGCCACATCACCGGGTCGCTTCCGGCGATTCTTGTGAAATCGCGGAAACCGCCCGCAGCGTAACGGAAGATCTCAAGATTTTCATTGCGCTTGGCCAATGAATCGACCAGACCGAAGGCCAGCAGGTGCGGCAGATGACTGGTCGCGGCCAGCACTTCATCATGACGTTCGACTTGCATGTGCTCGACATCGGCACCCAATTCGCGCCACAGACGATCGACCACAGCCAATGCGGCCGGGTCGGTTTGCTCAAGCGGCGTGAGGATCACTTTGTGGCGACGGAACAGCTCGGCATTGGAGGCTTCCACCCCGCTCTGCTCGGAGCCGGCAATCGGATGGCCCGGCACGAAACGCGCCGGCATGCCGCCAAACGCCTCGGTCGCCGCGCGCACCACATTGCCTTTGGCGCTGCCAACATCAGTCAGAATCGCCGCCCCCAGATCAATACTCGCCAAACGCGCGAGCACTTTTTCCATGGCCAGAATCGGCACCGCCAACTGAATTACGTCAGCGCCCTGACAGGCCACCACCAGATCATCTTCACAACGGTCGACCACACCCAACTCGACCGCCAGCTTGCGCGATTGCGGATCGAGATCGACCCCGACCACTTCGCGGCAGATGCCACTTTCACGCAAGCCTTTGGCAAACGAACCACCGATCAACCCCAGACCGACCACCACAAGGCGCCCGATCATAGGTGCAGCAGATTGCAGTGCAGTGACATCACCCACGAGCCAGAACCTTGCGCAGCGCTTCGAGGAAGCGGCTGTTTTCCGCCGGCAGACCAATGGTCACCCGCAGGTGGTTCGGCATGCCGTAGTTGGCCACCGGACGCACGATCACGCCTTCGCGCAGCAAGCCCTGAAACACCGGGGCTGCGACTTGAGCGAGATCGACGCAGATAAAGTTGCCTTTGGATTCGATCCAGCTCAGGCCCAGCTCACGGAAACCGGCCTGCAACTGCTGCATGCCTGCCTCGTTGAGTTGACGGCTTTGCGCCAGATATTCCTCATCCTTCAACGCCGCACAGGCTGCCGCCAAGGCGAGGCTATTGACGTTGAATGGCTGGCGAACACGGTTCAGTACATCAGCCACAACCGGGGTCGACAGACCGTAGCCAACACGCAATGCCGCCAGACCATAGGCCTTGGAGAAGGTACGCGAGACCAACAGATTCGGGTAAGCGGCAAGGAAATCCAGTCCGTCCGGCAGATCACTGCCTTCGGCGTACTCAATGTACGCCTCGTCGAGCACCACCAACACGTGCTCCGGAACATCCTGCAGGAACTCGTCCAGCGCTTCTGCGCCGAACCAGGTGCCGGTCGGATTGTTCGGATTGGCGATGAACACGACACGGGTATTGGCATCGATGGCCGCGAGCATCGCCGGCAGGTCATGCCCCCAATCCTTGGCCGGCACCACTTTGGCTTGTGCGCCGACGGCCTGAGTGGCGATCGGGTACACCGCGAACGCGTGCTCACTGAACACGGCATTCAGGCCCGGCGCCAGATAGGCACGCGCGACCAACTCAAGAATGTCATTGGAACCGTTGCCCAGAGTGACCTGGCTCAGTTCGACACGGCATTGCTCGGCCAGCAGGGATTTCAGCGCAAAACCGTTGCCATCCGGGTAACGGGTCAGCTCGGCCAGCTCTTCGCGGATGGCTGCCAAAGCTTTCGGACTGGCGCCTAGCGGGTTTTCGTTGCTCGCCAGTTTGACGATTTTGGCCGGATCCAGGTCCAGCTCGCGCGCCAGTTCGTCCACAGGCTTGCCCGGAACGTACGGCGAAAGTTGTTGCACGCCCGGCTGTGCCAGAGCGAGGAAATTGCCACTCATTTGCTACCGCCCTTAGAGAACTGCTTTCGGGTAGGAACCCAGCACTTTGAGTGCTACTGCTTCCTGACTGATCTTTTCCAGCACACCTTTGATCAACGGATCACGGTGGTGGCCGACGAAGTCGATAAAGAACACGTAGGTCCATTTGCCGCTGCGCGACGGACGGGTTTCGATGCGGGTCAGGTCGATCCTGTTGTCATGGAACGGCACCAGCAGCTCGTGGAGCGCACCCGGCTTGTTGCTCATCGAAACGATGATCGAGGTCTTGTCGTCGCCGGTCGGCGGCACTTCCTGGTTACCGATCATCAGGAAGCGCGTCGAGTTATCCGGACGGTCTTCGATCTTCTCGGCCAGACGGGTCAGGCCATACAGACCGGCCGCCATGTCGCCGGCAATCGCCGCCGAGTTCCACTCGCCCTTGACCCGCTTGGCCGCTTCAGCGTTGCTCGACACCGCGACGCGCTCGACATTCGGGTAATGCGCGTCCAGCCACTTGCGGCACTGGGCCAGCGACTGCGCGTGGGAATAGATACGGCTGATGCTGTCGGTCTTGGTGTTTTCACCGACCAACAGGTGATGGTGAATGCGCAGCTCGACTTCGCCACAGATGACCATGTCGTGTTCGAGGAAACTGTCGAGGGTGTGGTTGACCGCGCCTTCGGTGGAGTTTTCCACCGGCACCACGCCAAAATTCACCGCACCGGCCGCCACTTCACGGAATACTTCGTCGATCGCCGCCATCGGCTTGCTGATCACCGCGTGACCGAAGTGCTTCATCGCTGCAGCCTGGGTGAAGGTGCCTTCAGGGCCGAGGTAAGCCACTTTCAGCGGCTGCTCCAGCGCCAGGCACGAGGACATGATTTCGCGGAAAAGCCGCGCCATCTCTTCGTTGCCCAGTGGCCCCTGATTGCGCTCCATCACGCGCTTGAGCACCTGAGCTTCGCGCTCAGGACGATAGAACACCGGCACTTCGCCTTCGGCCAGCGAGGCCATCTTTACTCGCGCGACTTCCTGGGCGCAACGCGCACGCTCACTGATCAGCTCAAGGACTTTGGTGTCCAGAGCGTCAATACGAACGCGCAATGCCTTGAGTTCTTGCTCGGACATCAGCCGTGTTCCTTCTCGAATTCAGCCATGTACGCCACCAGCGCGTTAACGGCGGTGATGTCGACGGCGTTGTAGATGGAGGCGCGCATGCCGCCCACGGAGCGGTGGCCCTTCAGATTGAGCAAGCCGCGCTCTTCGGCACCGACCAGGAAAGGCTTGTCCAGACGATCATCAGCCAGACGGAACGGCACGTTCATCCACGAGCGGTCCGACTTGTTGATCGGGTTGCTGTAGAGGCCGCTGGCGTCGATGAAGTCGTACAGCGTGCGCTGCTTGACGTCGTTGAGCCTGGCGATCGCTTCAACGCCACCCTGCTCTTTCAGCCACTGGAACACCAGACCGGACAGGTACCAGGCCAGCGTCGGCGGGGTGTTGTACATCGAGCCGTTATCGGCCGCGACTTTGTAGTCGAGCATGGTTGGGCACAGCGAACGCGCCTTGCCGAGCAGGTCTTCGCGGATGATGTTGACGACGATGCCGCTCGGGCCGATGTTTTTCTGTGCGCCGGCGTAGATCATGCCGAAACGCGAGATGTCGACCGGACGCGAGAGGATGTCCGAAGACATGTCCGCTACCAACGGCACGTCACCGGTTTCCGGGATCCACTGGAATTCCAGACCGCCGATGGTTTCGTTCGGCGCGTAGTGAACGTAAGCGGCGTCTTTCGACAGTTTCCACTCATTCTGGCCCGGGATGGCGAAATAGTCGTAAGGCTTGGCGGTGGCGGCAACATTGACGTGACCGTAGCGCGAGGCTTCTTCGATGGCTTTCTGCGACCAGATACCGGTGTCGATATAGTCGGCCGAGCCGTTTTCCGGCAGCAGGTTCAGTGGAATCTGCGCGAATTGCTGGCTGGCGCCACCTTGCAGAAACAGCACTTTGTAGTTCGACGGGATATTCAGCAGGTCACGCAGATCCTGCTCGGCCTGGGTGGCGATGGACACGAACTCATCGCTGCGATGGCTCATTTCCATGACCGACAGACCCTTGCCGTGCCAATCAAGGAGTTCACCCTGGGCACGTTGCAGGACAGCTTCAGGAAGCGCCGCAGGACCGGCGCAGAAGTTATAGGCTCGCTTGCTCACATCCAATCTCGCTCTGATTTGGTGGTATCACGCAATAAATCACACTACCGATCAACACGGCCCTGTGGGAGCGAGCCTGCTCGCGAATGCATCACCGCGGTGCGTCAGAGGTACCGCAGCGCCTGCATTCGCGAGCAGGCTCGCTCCCACAGGGGATCTCCATGATGTCGAAATTTCATACCGGACAAATAACAAGGGGGCGAATTCTCATCCGCCCCCTCGTTTGTCCGCTTATTCTTGCGGTTCTTCGTCTGCTGCGGCGTCGAGTTGCTGGTCTTCGGCAGCATCGTCGATCACGACGTTGCCTTCGAACTCCTCGCCCTCTTCACCCTCAAGCTCTTCACCTTCAACTTCCGAAGGCTCCTGAACCCGCTCCAGCCCAACCAGGGTTTCATCCTTGGCCAGCTTGATCAGTGTGACGCCCTGAGTGTTACGACCCAGGCTCGACACTTCGTCGACACGGGTACGCACCAGAGTGCCCTGATCGGAGATCAGCATGATTTCTTCACCGTCCTGCACCTGAACCGCGCCGACCAGACGGCCGTTACGCTCGTTGCTGACCATGGCGATAACGCCCTGACCGCCACGCTTGTATTCAGGGAACTCGGTGATCGCCGTACGCTTGCCGTAGCCGCGCTCGGAAGCAGTGAGAATCTCGCTGCCTTCTTCTGGAATCAGCATGGAGATCAGCTTCTGCCCTTCTGGCAGACGCATGCCACGCACACCGCGGGCGGTACGGCCCATGGCGCGAACTTCGGATTCCTTGAAGCGAGTCACTTTGCCGCCGTCGGAGAACAGCATGATTTCCTGCTCGCCATCGGTAATGGCGGCGGAGATCAGGATGTCGCCTTCGTCCAGTTCCAGCGCGATCAGACCAACGCTGCGCTGACGGCTGAAGGCCACCAGCGGGGTCTTCTTCACGGTACCGTTGGCGGTCGACATGAAGATGAACGGGGCTTTCTTGCGGTCAGCAGCCTTGATGCGAGCACGACGCTCTTCATCGGTCTCGTTGCTGTTTTCGATTTCTTCTACATCAGCCTCGGCGCCTTCGGCTTCTTCTTCATCAGCCTGACGCTTCATGGCTTCGAGATCGACCGGCAGCATGGTGGTGATGTATTCACCTTCGCTCAATGGCAGAAGGTTGACCAGCGGACGACCACGGGCGGCGCGGGACGCTTCCGGAATCTCGTAGGTCTTGAGCCAGTAAACCTTGCCTTTGCTGGAGAACAGCAGCAGCGTGGTGTGGCTGTTGGCAACCAGCAGGTGAGCGATGTAGTCCTCATCCTTGACGCCGGTGGCCGACTTGCCTTTACCGCCACGACGCTGAGCCTGATACGCAGCCAATGGCTGGGTCTTGGCGTAGCCACCGTGGGAGATGGTCACGACGCGCTCTTCTTCCGGGATCATGTCACCCAGGGTCAGGTCGAGACGGGCATCGAGAATTTCGGTGCGGCGCTGGTCGCCGTATTCGGCGCGGATCACTTCCAGCTCTTCGCGGATCACTTCCATCAGGCGCACGGCGCTGTTGAGGATGCGGATCAGCTCGCCGATCTGGTTGAGGATCTCTTGATACTCGGCCAGCAGTTTTTCGTGTTCCAGACCGGTCAGACGGTGCAGACGCAGTTCCAGAATGGCTTGCGCCTGTTCTGGCGACAGGAAGTACTTGCCTTCACGCAGACCGTATTGCGGATCGAGGTTTTCCGGACGGCACGAATCGGCACCGGCACGCTCAACCATCGCCACCACTGCCGAGGATTCCCACGGCGTGCTGACCAGCGCTTCTTTGGCTTCCGACGGCGTCGGCGAAGCCTTGATCAGGGCGATGACCGGGTCGATGTTCGACAGGGCAACGGCCTGGCCTTCGAGGATGTGCCCACGCTCGCGCGCCTTGCGCAGTTCGAACACGGTACGACGGGTGACGACTTCGCGACGGTGACGAACAAAGGCTTCCAGCAGATCCTTGAGGTTCAGGATGCGTGGACGGCCGTCGATCAGCGCAACGATGTTGATGCCGAATACCGATTGCAGCTGGGTCTGGGCGTAGAGGTTGTTGAGGATCACCTCAGGTACTTCGCCGCGACGCAGTTCGATCACGACGCGCATACCGTCCTTGTCGGACTCGTCGCGCAGTTCGGTGATGCCTTCCAGCTTCTTCTCTTTGACCAGCTCGGCGATCTTCTCGATCAGACGCGCCTTGTTCAACTGGTAAGGGAGTTCGGTGATGACGATCTGCTGACGGCCACCGACCTTGTCGATGTCTTCGATGATCGAGCGGGCGCGCATGTAAATACGGCCACGACCGGTACGGTAGGCTTCGATGATGCCGGCGCGACCGTTGATGATCGCGGCGGTCGGGAAGTCCGGACCGGGGATGTATTGCATCAGTTCATCGACGGTCAGCTCAGGGTTGTCGATGAGCGCCAGGCAACCGTCGATGACTTCACCGAGGTTGTGCGGCGGAATGTTGGTCGCCATGCCCACGGCAATACCGCTGGAGCCGTTGACCAGCAGGTTGGGGATACGGGTCGGCATGACCGCCGGGATCATTTCGGTGCCGTCGTAGTTCGGCACCCAGTCCACGGTTTCTTTGTGCAGGTCAGCCAGCAGCTCATGCGCCAGCTTGGTCATGCGCACTTCGGTATATCGCATGGCCGCAGCGTTGTCGCCGTCGACCGAACCGAAGTTGCCCTGACCGTCTACCAGCAGGTAGCGCAGGGAGAAAGGCTGTGCCATACGAACGATGGTGTCGTACACCGCGGTATCACCGTGCGGGTGATACTTACCGATCACGTCGCCGACAACACGGGCAGATTTCTTGTACGGCTTGTTGAAGTCGTTGCCCAGCTCGCTCATCGCGAACAGTACGCGACGGTGCACGGGCTTGAGGCCATCGCGCGCATCCGGCAGTGCACGGCCGACGATCACGCTCATCGCGTAGTCGAGGTAGGACTGTTTCAGCTCGTCTTCGATATTGACCGGGAGGATTTCTTTGGCCAGTTCGCCCATGAGAAGCCTGATTCCTTTTTCTGGTGAAACTTCGTCATATCCATATGGGACCAACGAAGCTCGTCGGGGCAGACCGAGTGCCATGCACCGACTTACGACAAATCAACATTGGATCGCGGATTTGCGCAGTAAAGACAGCTCCGTGGAGCTGCCTCGGAAAACGCCGGATGTTATCACAAGAGCCGCCACGCACCTATCCCCCTGATGCGCATGGAGCATAGTTAGTTGACCGGTGACAGGCTTAACGGGGACGAGAGAGGCTCAGAGCTTCTTTGAATGCAGAATTGGGGCTTGGTTTAGCGATGTTTATTGACATTTAGGACCCCAAACACCTGTAGGAGCTGCCGAAGGCTGCGATCTTTTGATCCTGACCTGTAAAAAGCAAGATCAAAAGATCGCAGCCTTCGGCAGCTCCTACATTGAGCAGGCCAGCATCAATGCAGGCGTTTGCGGCACATCAACTGGGCCATTTTCGCGGTATCCGGGCGCTCGACGATGCCTTTTTCGGTGACGATCGCATCGATCAGGTCGGCCGGCGTCACGTCAAATACCGGGTTGAACGCTTCAACGTCCGCGCCGACGCGCTTGCCACCCACTTCGAGCAACTCGGCGCCATCACGCTCCTCGATCGGGATGTCGTCACCGCTGGCCAGATTCATGTCGATGGTCGAACTTGGCGCCACCACCATGAAACGCACACCGTGGTGCATGGCGTTGACAGCCAGTTGGTAGGTGCCGATCTTGTTGGCCACGTCACCGTTGGCGGTGATGCGGTCCGCACCGACGATCACCCAGGTCACGCCTTTGGTTTTCATGATGTGCGCAGCGGCGGAGTCGGCATTCAGGGTGACCGGAATGCCTTCGTTGGCCAGTTCCCAAGCGGTCAGGCGCGAGCCCTGCAGCCACGGACGGGTTTCATCGGCGTAAACACGCTCGACCATGCCTTCCAGATAAGCCGCGCGAATCACCCCCAGTGCCGTACCGAACCCGCCGGTAGCCAGCGCACCGGTGTTGCAGTGAGTCAGAATCGCCTGCGCATTGCCCTGGTGCTTGCGGATCAGATCAACGCCGAGCTGGGCCATGGTCAGGTTGGCTTCGCGGTCGCTTTCATGAATGGCAATGGCTTCAGCTTCCAGCGCCGCCAACGGGTCGGCGTTGCCTTTCAGACGATCCAGTCGATCGTGCATCCGGCCCAACGCCCAGAACAGATTGACTGCGGTCGGACGAGAATCGGCCAGCAAGGCGAAATCTTCTTCCAGCGCCGCAGCCCAGTCGCCACCTTCGGCCAGACGGGCACGGGCCGCCAGCACAATGCCATAGGCCGCGCTGATGCCGATGGCCGGCGCACCGCGCACCACCATCGAACGAATCGCCTCAGCCACGCCGGCGGCGCTGGTGTAGGCAATCCAGGTTTCCTCGAACGGCAAAATACGCTGATCCAGCAGGTGGAGCGCGCCATCTCGCCAATCGATGGCCTTTACTTTCTCCGCAGCCAACAGTCGATCGCGCATCCCTCACCCCGCACTCATGAACAAAAGCCGCCGATTATAGCGATCCCCCCGCGAAGACGCTCGGGTATACTTCGCCATCCTTTACAAAAGCACTGGAACCGACCCTCGATGCCGAAACCTGCCATTGCGCTCGACTTATTATTGCTGCCGACCTGGCTGGTACCCGTCGAACCTGCAGGCGTTGTGCTCAAGGAGCACGGCCTGGGCATCCGCGACGGTCGCATCGTGTTTATCGGCCCGCGCGCCGAAGCATTGAAGTGTAACGCCACAGAAACCCGGGAATTGCCGGATGTGCTGCTCGCCCCCGGTCTGATCAATGCGCACGGTCATGCGGCGATGACGCTGTTTCGTGGCCTGGCCGATGATTTGCCGCTGATGATCTGGCTGGAAAATCACATCTGGCCGGCCGAGGCCAAGTGGGTCGATGAAGATTTCGTTCGCGATGGGACTGATTTGGCTATCGCCGAGCAGATCAAGGGCGGCATCACCTGTTTTTCGGACATGTATTTCTTCCCGAAAGTCGCCAGCGAGCGTGTGCACAACAGCGGCATTCGCGCGCAGATCGCCATTCCGATCCTTGATTTCCCGATTCCGGGCGCCAGCAGCGCCGATGAAGCCATTCGTCAGGGCGTCGAGTTGTTCGGCGATCTCAAGCACCATGAACGGATCAAGATCACCTTCGGCCCCCATGCACCGTACACCGTCGGCGACGAAAACCTCGAGAAAATCCGCGTGATTGCCGAGGAGCTGGACGCCTCGATCCATATGCACGTGCACGAAACCGCTTTCGAAGTTCAGCAAGCGCTGGAGCAGCGCGGCGAACGTCCGCTCGCGCGCCTCGGTCGTCTCGGCCTGCTTGGCCCGCGCTTCCAGGCCGTGCACATGACCCAGATCAGCGATGACGACCTGGCGTTGCTGGTAGAAAGCAACACCAGCGTGATCCACTGCCCGGAATCGAACCTCAAACTCGCCAGCGGCTTCTGCCCGGTCGAGCGTTTGTGGCAGGCTGGCGTCAACGTGGCCGTTGGCACCGATGGCGCCGCCAGCAATAACGATCTCGATCTGCTCGGCGAAACCCGTACCGCTGCACTCCTGGCCAAAGCCGTCGCCGGCTCGGCCACTGCGCTGGATGCCCATCGAGCACTGCGCATGGCCACGCTGAATGGCGCGCGCGCACTGGGGATCGAGGCGCAAGTCGGCTCGCTGGAAATTGGCAAAGCTGCCGACATCGTCGCTTTCGACCTGTCCGGCCTGGCCCAGCAACCGGTATATGACCCGGTCTCGCAGCTTATATATGCCACCGGTCGCGATTGCGTGAAACACCTGTGGGTCGCCGGCAAGCAACTGCTCGACGACCGCCGCCTGACGCGCATGGACGAAGAGCAACTGGGCGTCACCGCCCGGACCTGGGGCCAGCGCATCAGCGGCCACACCGAATCGTAAACACCTTGGCGCAAACGCCAGGGCTACAGCACTTTTAAAGTTTTAGAGGATTTAACATGAGCAACGTCGACCACGCCGAAATCGCCAAATTCGAAGCCTTGGCCCATCGCTGGTGGGACCGCGAAAGCGAGTTCAAACCACTGCACGACATCAACCCGCTGCGGGTCAACTGGATTGACGAGCGGGTCAATCTGGCCGGCAAGAAAGTCCTCGACGTCGGTTGCGGTGGCGGCATCCTCAGCGAAGCCATGGCGCAACGCGGTGCCACGGTGATGGGCATCGACATGGGCGAAGCGCCGCTGGCGGTCGCGCAACTGCATCAGCTGGAATCCGGCGTCAGCGTTGAGTACCGCCAGATCACCGCCGAAGCCCTGGCCGAAGAAATGCCGGAGCAGTTTGACGTGGTCACGTGCCTGGAAATGCTTGAGCACGTGCCGGATCCGTCGTCAGTGATCCGCGCCTGCTTCCGCATGGTCAAGCCGGGCGGTCAGGTGTTCTTCTCGACCATCAACCGCAACCCGAAGGCCTACCTGTTCGCCATCATCGGCGCTGAATACATCATGAAGCTGCTGCCGCGCGGCACCCATGACTTCAAGAAATTCATCCGCCCGTCCGAGCTGGGTGCCTGGAGCCGCATGGCCGGCCTGACCGTCAAAGACATCATCGGCCTGACCTACAACCCGCTGACCAAGCACTACAAGCTGGCCAGCGACGTTGACGTCAACTACATGATCCAGACCCTGCGCGAGGAGTAAGCCGATGGCGATCAGAGCAGTTCTCTTCGACATGGACGGCACCCTACTCGACACGGCGCCGGACTTCATCGCCATCTGCCAGGCCATGCGTGCAGATCGCGGCTTGCCGCCGATCAACGACAAGCACATCCGCGACGAGATCTCCGGCGGCGCCAAAGCGATGGTTGCGGTGACGTTCTCGATGGACCCGGAGTCGCCGGGCTTCGAAGAACTGCGTCTGGAGTTCCTTGAGCGCTATCTGGTTGGCTGCGCCGTGCACAGCAAGCTGTTTGACGGCATGGGTGAACTGCTGGCCGATATCGAAAAGGCCAAGCTGATCTGGGGCGTGGTGACCAACAAGCCACTGCGCTTTGCCGAGCCGATCATGCAGCAACTGGGATTGGCTGAGCGTTCGGCGCTGCTGATCTGCCCGGATCACGTGAAGAACAGCAAGCCGGATCCGGAGCCGTTGATCCTCGCGTGCAAGATGCTTGATCTGGATCCGTCGACGGTGCTGTTTGTCGGCGATGATCTGCGTGATATCGAATCGGGGCGCGATGCCGGTACGAAAACGGCAGCGGTGACGTTCGGCTACATCCACCCGGACGACAACCCGCGGCATTGGGGGGCGGACGTGGTGGTGGATCATCCGTCGGAGCTGCGCAAGGTGCTCGATAGCGCGCTTTGCAGTTGCTGAGACCTGACGCAGAGCGTCATTGGCTGCATTCCCACGCAGAGCGTGGGAACGATCTGACTTGATGAGGTTTTTATGTTTGATTACTCCGCTCGTCCCGAATTGCTCAAGGATCGGGTCATTCTAGTCACCGGTGCCGGTCGTGGCATTGGCGCGGCGGCCGCGAAAACCTACGCCGCCCATGGCGCTACGGTACTGCTGCTGGGCAAGACCGAGGCCAATCTGACGCAGGTGTATGACGAGATCGAAGCTGCCGGGTATCCGCAACCGGCGGTGATTCCGTTCAATCTGGAAACCGCCCTGCCCCATCAGTACGATGAGCTGGCCGCGATGATCGAGACCGAGTTCGGCCACCTCGACGGTCTGCTGCACAACGCTTCGATCATCGGTCCACGCACGCCGATCGAACAGTTGTCCGGTGAAAACTTCATGCGCGTGATGCAAGTCAACGTCAACGCCATGTTCATGCTGACCAGCACCCTGCTGCCGCTGCTCAAACTGTCGCAGGATGCCTCGGTGGTGTTCACCTCCAGCAGCGTCGGTCGCAAAGGCCGTGCGTACTGGGGCGCTTATGGCGTATCGAAGTTCGCCACCGAAGGCTTGATGCAAACCCTGGCCGATGAAGTCGACGGTGTCGCGCCGGTACGCTCCAACAGCATCAACCCGGGCGGCACGCGCACCAGCATGCGCGCCCAGGCGTATCCGGGGGAAAACCCGCTGAACAACCCGACGCCGGAGGAGATCATGCCGGTCTACCTGTACCTGATGGGCCCGGACAGCTCGGGCATCAACGGCCAGGCCTTCAACGCGCAATAACTGCCATACGTCGCTTTTGTTGCCGCGGCAGATTCCTGTCGCGGCATGCATTTGCCGCTGGCGACCGTCATATTTCAGTCAATTTTCCAGCACACTCCTCCCCCTTGATCAGCCAACTTATTGATTCAAAACGGTTTAAATAAAACCGAACCGAATGGCACGACTTTCGCTCTAAATTTCCTCAAAGCATGCCGTGTGAAGGCAGTGGGGCAAAGCCGATTTCGATAGCTGACTAATCGTCTTCAGGCAGACTAAACTTACGCCAAATGTCCTACGGGACTGATGGATCAGTATGACGCGCAGCCCATAGCCGCTCTCACCCAGCCTGTAAGACAGACTTACTGCTTTAGGGGCTCACGCCATATGAAATCACCCTCCCAGACCAATGCAATTGACTTTGACAGTGCCAAATTGCAACGCCTGGGCTTTGGTCAGCTGCCTCCCCTTCTGGAGCGACCGGCCAGTCTTGCGCAATTGCGCCAGCAAATGAGCCTGCAACTGCAAACCAGCCTCGAACCGCAACGCATCCTCGGTCTGTTTTTCCGCGAAGTTCAGCGCCTCGTGCCCCTGGACGCGCTCAGCTACGTGCATCAGGGCAGCGACCTGCGCCTGGAATTCGGTGCCCGCGGCCACCACTCGATCAGCTATACCCTGAGCCACGAAGGCGAGCACATGGGCGAACTGGTGTTCCGTCGCAATCAGCGCTTCAACGACACGGAACAAGGTCAGCTGGAGTCGTTACTCTCATCCTTGCTGTACCCGATGCGCAACGCGCTGCTTTATCGCGAGGCGACTCAGAGTGCCCTGCGCGATCCGCTGACCGGCGCCGGTAACCGCATCGCCATGGAGCAAACCCTGCAGCGGGAGATCGATATGTCTCGCCGACATCAACAACCGTTGTCGCTGCTGATGCTCGATATCGACCACTTCAAGCGGGTCAACGACAGCCATGGCCACAGCGCCGGCGATGACGTGCTTAAAGCCATCGCCGCGACAATCAAGGCGCAACTGCGCAACGTCGATATGGTGTTCCGTTACGGTGGCGAAGAGTTTCTGGTGCTGCTGTCCAACACCAGCCGGGAAGCGGCAGCGATGGTCGGCGAACGACTGCGTTATGCGACGCAGGCGGCCGAATACTATGCGGATGGGCAGTTGATTGAATTGACGGTGAGCCTGGGCTGCTCAACGTTGTTGCCGGGGGAATCGGCCGACAGCTTGCTGCGCCGCGCTGACAGTGCGCTGTACGTGGCAAAGCGTGAAGGTCGCAACCGCCTGGCGATGGCGGGCTAAGCTATTCAACCAACACAAAACAGTGTGGGAGCGAGCCTGCTCGAATGCGATCTGACATTCAACCATGAGTTGACTGGCATACCGCTTTGGCGAGCAGGCTCGCTCCCACATTGGTTTTGCGTGAAGACGAATATCAGCTCTCGACTACCGCCCTGCGCTCTCGGTTGACCAGCAAGCGTTCCGACGTCTCCAGTTGCATGCAACGCTCCAGAAACAGATACATGTAGTCATAGCTCTTGCAGACGGCCTGACGCAACTCGGCCTGCAAGGCCTTGCTAGGGTTCATCCCGGCCAGGCTGCAGATGATTTCCAGCGCCTCCCACGGATGGGCATCGTCGTACTGGGCATGCATCTTCAACCACTTCATCGCGCGCTTGCGATCCTCTTCGGGAAACGCTGCGGCATACACGCCGGTGGAGCAGACCAGCGCCGACCACTCCCCGGTCGCGCCTTCGATGGCATAGTTGGTGGCCGCGATGGCCACAATCAACGAATCGGCTGAGCTGGTGTGCCAGCACCAATGACTCAAGGCATGCAGTTCGGGCGGCACATGTTGGGCCTGAAGGTCTTCCAGACTGACGCCATGTGCACGACTCCAGTGCACCCAATAATCCGCATGATTGAGTTCGACGCGGATATTGCGCATCAGCCAGCGCCGCGCCATGTCTTCGCCCGGATGCCGGGCAAACCTGGTTTTGGTGAGATTCTGCGCCATGTACAACGCAAACTGCTCAACCACCGGCCAGCCCCCGATCAGGTACTGACGCATGGTTCTGGCGCTGAGCTTGTTATCACGCATGCGCAGGTAAAGTTCATGTTCGACAACCCGGCGCTTGCTCTCGCTGCAATCCTCAATGAGCTGTTGTGCCCAGGCAGGATAACTTGCAGCTTCCATGAGTGGTCCGGTTCGGTTGAATGTGTCGATCACTGTTCGGCTCCTTTTGATTTGTGATTGTAAGGATCGGCGAGAGACTTCAACGGAACGTGCCAGGCGCTTTGAATAACAGCGGTTGCGGTCTGGCGGGCCGACTTTGCAAACTGTCGCAGGTAAACAACTGTGGGCGTTCTATAACATAACCCTGAGCGTAATCCACACCAATTTCAAGCAGGGCCTGCTCGATCTGGGTTGTTTCAACAAACTCGGCAATTGTCTTTTTACCCATGACATGCCCGATGTGATTGATCACTTCGACCATTGCGCGGTTAATCGGGTCGTCCAGCATATCCTTTACGAAACTCCCGTCGATCTTCAGGAAGTCTACAGGCAAATGTTTCAGATAAGCGAATGAAGACATTCCGGCGCAAAAATCATCTAACGAAAAATAGCAACCTAAGCCTTTGAGTTCATTAATAAATCTTATTGCACTGCCCAGATTTGAAATTGCACTGGTTTCTGTAATTTCAAAACAAATCATTTCAGGCGGTATTGCATAGTTAACAAACTGTTCCCGCAGAAAGTGCAAAAACGCGTCATCTCCTATAGTAATGCCTGACAGATTAATCGCACACATTGCTAAAGGTTGTTGATGTTCTTGTGCAATACATTGAGCAATAACCTTAAATACATTCTGAACTACCCAACGATCCAGTTGACTCATCAAACCATAGCGCTCGGCTGCGGGAATGAAACTGTCCGGCAGAATCATCCGCCCGGCTTCATCATGCAGACGCAGCAGAATCTCGATATGCCCACCGTTGTTGTCACCCGACTTGAGCGGAGCGATTTCCTGGGCGTACAGACAAAAACGGTTTTCTTCCAGGGCCATGTGCAAGCGTTGCACCCAGGCCATCTCACCAAAGCGCAGGGACAGTTCGGAATCGTCAGCGTGATAGACCTGCACGCGGTTACGGCCCTTTTCCTTGGCCATGTAACAGGCCATATCTGCGGCACGCAATGAGGCTTCGAGGGTCGTCGGGATTTGTGCGATATGCACCAGGCCAATGCTCACGGTGGTCAGGAACGGCCGCCCCTTCCAGACAAAGTGCAGATTCTGCACAGTCTGACGCAGCGCCTCGGCAATCTTTTCCGCCGCATCCGGCGCGCAGTTCTCCAGCAAGATGCCGAACTCATCACCACCCAGTCGCGCCAGCGTATCGCCCTCGCGCAGTCCGGACTGCAGCAGCGTACAAATGTGCCGCAACAACTCATCGCCGGCGGCATGGCCGCAGGTGTCGTTAACCAGTTTGAATTGATCAAGATCGAGGAACATCAGCGCATGCCGCCCGGTATGGCGCGTGAGATTGTGCAGCGCCTGCTCCAGGCGATATTCGAACTCGCGACGGTTAGCCAGCCCGGTCAGCGCGTCATGGGTGGCCTGCCACGACAGATTGGCGATGTATTGCCGTTCCTGGGTCATATCGTGCAAGACCAGCACCGTGCCACTGACCTTTCCGGCATTACGGATCGGCGCGCCGACCAGGGTCACCGACAATGTCGTGCCATCGAGGCGCTGGATCAGCTTCGAGTGCTCGCTGCCGCCACTAAGCTTGCCGCTGAGAATGTGCTCGATCAGGGTCAGCCCTTCGGACTGGGCGTTGTCGTCGAGCAGATTGAACAATGCCGCCAGCGGCAAACCCGCCGCCTGTTCGGCTTTCCAGTGGGTCATGGCTTCAGCGGCCGGGTTCATGTAATCGATAGCGCCGCTGACGTCGGTGGTAATGACGCCATCACCGATCGAATGCAAGGTAACGTGCGCCCGATCCTTCTCCAGTTGCAGCGCCTCGGCAAAGGCATGGCGCTGTTTGAGCAACTTGTGCGTACGCCACAGGGCCAGCACGATCAACCCCAGCGCCGTGGCGAGATTGGTCAACAGCAGCAGCCGCAGGATCATCCGCGAGCCTTCGCCCAAGGCATCGCTGAAGGCTTTCGCAGCCGGAGTCACGCCATCGTTGATGGCGAAAATCCGTGCCTTCCAGTGCTGGATATCAGTGCTGCTGGCACTGTTTTGCGAAATGCTGCGGTGCATCTCCTGCGCCACGTCATCCAGCTCGACCAGGTAGGCGTCACCGACCGTCCAGCGGTCAATTGCGGTTTCCAGATAACTGAAATGGCGGAAGTTGAGGTACAGCCAGATCAGGCTGGAAACGTCGTCCGGGTGGTTACCACCCTTTAGAATGCCTTCGCGCGCCGCGGCCAGATCCGGTGGTTGATGATCCAGCGCCAGACGCAACTGATGCCCGCCTTGCGGCACACCGATCGCAGTGCGGTACTTGAGGAAAATCGCCTCGTCACGGCTGTCGGCGTAGAGATTGAGGTAGTAAATCGCGTCTTTCTGGCCCTTGGACCAGAGGCTTTCACCAGCGACGTAACCGCGAACCGCCGAGAGCACGTAAAGACTCACGCCGCCCAATAACGCTTGAAACAACACGACGGCAATAAATGGCCAGACGATGCCCAACAACCGTGGCGTTCCGAGAGTCCGCTTTTGCTTCATGAGATCCCTTGCGCAAGCACTGCCAGATGAACACCGGAAAATCCCGCTCCTGACAGCTCAGCCTAGGCTAATTTTCGCCAAGTCAAAGGGACAGCTCTGCCGTCCTCTAGGTCGATTGTGCAAATGGCGGGACTGTACGGGCGTTCCGAGTGATTTTACTTAATGCAATTCAAGCACTAAGCACAGAAACCGGCACGAAACTCAAGGGCGCTGGATCTGCTGCAGATGACCATAGAGCTTGGCATACAGGCCACCGTCGGCAATCAACTGCTGATGATCGCCGTCTTCAGCGACCTGGCCACCATCGAACACCAGCACGCGATCAGCCTGTTTCACCGCCGACAGTCGGTGGGCAATGATCAGCGTGGTGCGGCCATTGAGGAAGCGCGCCATGGCCTGGTGCAGGTTGTACTCGGTGGCCGCGTCGAGGGCCGAGGTGGCTTCGTCGAGGATCACGACTTTCGGTTCGGCGAGGATCATCCGCGCGATGGCCAGACGTTGCCGCTGCCCACCGGACAGGCGCACGCCGGAGCGGCCGACGATACTGTCCAGACCATTGGGCAAGGCGCGGATGGTCGCTTCGAGCTGAGCGATTTCCAGCGCCTGCCAGCACGCCTCGTCACTGCGGGTGCGGCCCATGGTCAGGTTGGCGCGCACGGTGTCGTTAAACAGCGCCGGGTGCTGCAACACCACCGCGACGTTTTCGCGAACCGTGTCCAGACCGATTTCCTGCTGGGTCGAACCGCCGAAGCGGATGGTGCCGGACAGTGGTGTATACAGCCCGAGCAGCAATTGCACGAGGGTACTTTTGCCGCCGCCACTGGCGCCAACAATCGCGACTTTTTCACCGGGAGCAATCGACAGATTCAGCTGATCCAGCACTAGGTCATCGCCGTAGCCGAAGCTCAGGCCCTGTACCTGAATACCTACGGTGTCACGGCCCTTGAACGGATCGACACCGCCGGGATATTGCGGCTCATCGGCGCGCGCCAGCAGTTCGTTGATCCGCGCCAGCGCCCCGCCCGCCGCGTAATAGGCGTATTGCAGATTGAGCAGTTGCTCGACCGGGCCGATCATGAACCACAGGTAACTGAACACCGCGAGCATCTGGCCGATCGACAGGTCGGAGAACAACACCGTGAGCATCGCCGCCGCGCGGAAGATGTCGATACCGAACTGGAACAACAAACCGCTGGCGCGGTTGGAAGCGTCGGTTTTCCACTGCGAATTGACCGCGTAGTTGCGCACTTCCTGCGCCCGCAGACCGAGCCGCCCGAGGAAGAAACCCTGACGGTTGCCGGCACGGATCTCCTGAATCGCATCAAGGGTTTCGCTCAACGCCTGGGTGAAGCGCGAGGTGCTGTCGTTCTCGAGTTTCTTCAGGTGTTTGACGCGTTTGCCCAACTGCACCGTGGCGTAGATCACCAGCGGGTTGAACAGCAGAATCAGCAGCGCCAGTTTCCAGTGCATCCACAGCAGGATGCTCGCGGTGCCGACCAGCGTCAGCATCGCCACCAGAAAGCGACTGAGGGTTTCGCCGACGAATTTGTCGAGGGTATCCAGATCAGTGACCAGGTGCGTCGTGACTGTGCCGCTACCAAGGCTTTCGTATTCGCCGAGGGAAATCCGCTTGAGGCGTTCGATCAGACGCACGCGAATACGATAAACAATGTCCTTGGCCAGCCGTGCAAACAGCCGCGACTGCAACACGCCGAAGCACAGCGAACTGCAACGCAGGGTAAGGGTCACCAGCAGCATCAGGCCTATATAGCCGGCCGCTTGCTGCCACATCGTCGGCAGCACATGGTTCATGACTTTCAGCGCGGCATCGCCATGGCCGAGAAGGACTTCGTCCACTAGCAATGGCAGCAGCAATGGGATCGGCACGCTGCACAGCGTCGCCAGCACAGCCACGCCGTTGGCAATCCATAGGGATTTTTTGTGAGTGAGTGCCAGTCGCCGGACTTCTGCCCAGCTCAGCCGGTCGACACGCTTTACGGCTGGCGTGTCATCGGCCAGGTCAGGCACAGGCGGCGCGCTCCAGCCAGCGGCCGAGCAATGGCGACAGTTCGCTGAGCGGTTGATAGCCATTGGTCAGCAGCGCCAGTTGGCCATTGCGTTCGGCGAGCAGGGTCGGGAAACCGGCGATGCCCAGATCTTGCACCCAACTGAAATCGGCCTGAGTGGCTTTGTGTTGATCGGCATGATCGAACAACGCCGCGAACTCGATGCGCGGCACACCCGCCTGCTCCGCCAACTCGACCAGTACACTGGCTTGGGTGACATCGCGGCCTTCAGCGTAAAACGCCTGCTGGATCAGCCCGACCAACTTCCACGCGCAATCCGGCGCCAGACTGCGCGCCGTGACGATTGCGCGGCAGGCAGGCTCAGTGTCGTAGACAAAACCGTCGGGCAACGCGCCGTCAAATTTGAACGGCTGGCCGGTGGCCTCGGTGACCGCTTGCCAATGTTCAAGAATGTAGCGACGCGTGGTCGGCTCCAGCGCCGAGCCGCTGCCGGTGCGCAAACCACCGACCACCAGATGCAACTCCACCCCGGCTGCTTGCGCCTGCTCGACCAATGCCTTGGCCACCGGAGCAAAACCCCAGCACCACGAACACATCGGATCCATCACATAGAGCAGGCGCGCAGACATGGTTAAGCCTCGGTGGATGCTTGCTTGTAGTTGTAGCCGATCGGGTGCGGCTGGTTACGCGCCTTGGCCAGTTCGATCTGTTTCTGCCGATCGATGGCGCTGCGGCGGGTTTTCTCGCTCAACGTGTCCCAGCAATGCGGGCAGCTGATGCCGGCAACGTAATGCTCGCTGGTGCGATCTTCAACGCTGACCGGTGTGCGGCAGGCATGACATTGATCGTAGTCGCCTTCGCTGAGGTCGTGACGCACGGTCACGCGGTTGTCGAACACGAAGCAGTCGCCCTGCCACTTGGTTTCTTCCTGCGGCACCTCTTCGAGGTACTTCAGGATGCCACCCTTGAGGTGGTAAACCTCTTCGAAACCCTCGCCGAGCATGTAGCTCGAAGCTTTCTCGCAGCGAATGCCACCGGTGCAGAACATTGCGACCTTCTTGTGCACGGCCGGGTCGAAGTGTTCTTTGATGTAGTCGGGGAATTCGCGAAAACTGGTGGTTTTCGGATCGATGGCGCCTTCGAAAGTGCCGATCGATACTTCGTAATCGTTACGGGTGTCGATCAACAGCACTTCCGGGTCACTGATCAGCGCGTTCCAGTCTTGCGGATCAACGTAGGTGCCGACCTTTTTGTTCGGGTCGACGCCTTCGACACCGAGGGTGACGATCTCTTTCTTCAGTTTGACCTTGGTGCGATAGAACGGCTGCTCGTCGCAGTACGACTCTTTGTGATCGATGTCGATCATGCGTGGGTCGTTCTTCAGCCAGGCGAGCAGACCGTCGATGCCTTCGCGAGTGCCGGACACCGTGCCGTTGATGCCTTCTTCGGCGATCAGCAGGGTGCCTTTGATCTGGTTGTCGACCATCGCTTGCAGCAGCGGCTCGCGCAGGTTGACGTAATCTTCGAGGGTGACGAACTTATACAGTGCCGCCACGACAATCGGTTGTGTCATGGGTATTTCTCCAGGTGGCTACCCTCGCAAAGGGTGAACCGGATTCAAAAAAAAAAACGCGCCGGGTGAGCGGCGCGTTGCGGATTCTAGCAAAAAACCGAAGCTTAATGCTTACTGCCGCCAGCACAGGTCGGCGATGCCGGAGCGGCGCCGATCTCTGCCCATTCCTGCGGGGTGTAGGTGTGCAGCGCCAACGCATGGAACTCGCCCATCAGCTCACCGAGCGTGCCGTAGACTTTCTGGTGGCGCTTGACCCGGTTCAGGCCGTCGAACTGCGCGCTGACCACTACGGCCTTGAAGTGCGTCTGCAACCCGCGACTGTGCATGTGGCTTTCATCCAGCACTTGCAGGTGCTCAGGCTGAAGCAGGGCCAGCGTCGATTCGATGCGTTGTTGCATGGTCATCACGAACTCCGCTTACTTCTTCTTGGCCGGCGCAGCAGCGCTTTTCGGGTCCAGCTCTTTGGTCATGTCGTCGAGCAGCTTGTTGACGACAGGCACGGCGCTTTCCAGTTTGGCCTGGGTCATCTGGGCCGATTGCTGAGTCAGCTGCGGCATTTTTTCCAGGACTTTCTTGCCCAGTGGCGACTTGTAGAACGCGACCAGATCTTTCAGCTCGGATTCGCTGAAGTTGCTGGTGTAAAGCTTGACCATGTCAGGCTTGAGCTTGTTCCAGCCGATGGCCTGGTCCAGGGCGGCGTTGGCCTTGGCCTGGTAGGTTTCCAGAACGGCTTTCTTGGCTTCCGGGGCTTTGGTCTGTTCAAAACGCTGAGCGAACATTTGCTGCACTTGCATGTACACCGGAGTGCCCAGCTTGTCAGCGTGCGCCAGGGTCAGGAAAGCTTCAGCACTGGCGTTGTGGCTGGCGGTATCGGCAAGCACCTGGCCGCTGGCGCAAACCAGTGCAACCGCGGTGCAGATGGCACGAAGACGAGTCATCGAGTTTCCTTTTCAGCTAGGCGAGGTAAAACCCCAAGGGCGACCATTCTGCGCCTAAAAAACCTCGTGGCTCAACCCCCGAGCCTTGCCGTGCTTGATTGGCCGGGTTTTACCGGTCAACAATCGGTTCGAGGGAACCACCACGGCCGATGCCGGCCTAAACTGCGCAAACAGACCAACAGGAGTGTGCACGATGAGCCGTATCGAAACCGACAGCCTGGGCCAGATCGAAGTCCCGGACGACGCCTACTGGGGTGCTCAGACGCAACGCTCGCTGATCAACTTCGCCATTGGTCAGGAACGCATGCCGCTGCCGGTACTGCACGCTCTGGCCCTGATCAAGAAAGCCGCTGCACGGGTCAACGACCGTAACGGCGATTTGCCCGCCGACATTGCCCGCCTGATCGAGCAGGCTGCCGACGAAGTGCTCGACGGCCAGCACGACGACCAGTTTCCGCTGGTGGTCTGGCAGACCGGCAGCGGCACGCAGAGCAATATGAACGTCAACGAGGTGATTGCCGGTCGCGCCAACGAACTGGCCGGTAACCCGCGCGGCGGCAAGACGCCGGTGCACCCCAACGATCACGTCAACCGCTCGCAAAGCTCCAACGACTGCTTCCCCACCGCCATGAGCATTGCCACCGCCCAGGCTGTGCAGGAACAACTGCTGCCGGCGATCGCCGAGCTGTCCGGTGGTCTCGCCGAACTGGCGGCGCGGCACATGAAACTGGTAAAGACCGGTCGTACGCACATGATGGACGCGACACCGATCACCTTTGGTCAAGAGCTTTCCGGTTTTATCGCGCAGCTGGATTACGCCGAACGCGCAATCCGCGCTGCATTGCCAGCCGTGTGTGAACTGGCTCAGGGCGGCACCGCGGTCGGCACCGGGCTGAATTCGCCGCATGGTTTTGGTGAGGCGATTGCTGCAGAACTGGCGGCGCTGTCCGGCCTGCCCTTCGTCACCGCGCCGAACAAGTTCGCCGCCCTCGCCGGCCACGAACCGCTGACCAGCCTGTCCGGTGCGCTGAAAACCCTCGCCGTGGCGCTGATGAAAATCGCCAACGACCTGCGCCTGCTCGGCTCCGGTCCCCGCGCAGGTTTTGCCGAGGTGCGGCTGCCGGCAAATGAGCCGGGCAGCTCGATCATGCCCGGCAAGGTCAACCCGACCCAGTGCGAAGCGCTGTCGATGCTCGCCTGTCAGGTGCTGGGCAACGATGTGACCATCGGCATTGCCGCGAGTCAGGGTCACTTGCAGTTGAACGTGTTCAAACCGGTGATCATCCACAACCTGCTGCAATCGATTCGCCTGCTCGCCGATGGCTGCAGCAACTTCCAGCAGCACTGCATTGCCGGGCTGGAACCAGATGCCGAAGTCATGGCCAGACATCTGGAACGAGGGCTGATGCTGGTGACGGCACTGAATCCGCATATTGGTTATGACAAGTCGGCGGAGATCGCCAAGAAGGCTTACAGCGAAGGGCTGACTTTGCGTGAGGCGGCGTTGGCGTTGGGCTATCTGACGGATGAAGAGTTTGATGCGTGGGTGCGGCCGGAGAATATGATCGAGGCTGGCGCCAAGGGCTAAACAGCAAAAGATCGCAGCCTGCGGCAGCTCCTACATTGGAATGCGTCCTCTGTAGGAGCTGCCGCAGGCTGCGATCTTTTGATCTTCAAGCCATACGCATGCGCCGCGCCTTGAGCCCGGCAATCAACGAAGGCCCCAACGCCACCAGCGCCGAACCCAACACCACTAACACCGCCCCGCCATAGCCAAGCCCATTGATCTGCTCGGCATGCACATAGTCCGGCCAGATCCCAGCCGCAATGGCCACTGCGCCAAACGTCACCAACGGCGTAATCGCCAACGTCGCACTGACCCGCGACGCCTCCCAATGCGCCAGCGCTTCAGCGAACGCGCCATAGGCAATCAGCGTATTCATACAGCACGCCAGCAGCAGCCAGCCCTGTAACGGGCTGAGGTTCAGCGCTTCGAGCGGATGCACCCACGGCGTCAGCAACAGTGCGCAGAACAGGTAGATCACCATCATCACCTGCAACGAATTCCATACCGTCAGCAATTGCTTCTGGCCCAGCGCATAGAAGGTCCACACCGTCGACGCCAACAGCACCAGCAAAACCCCGGCGGTGTAATCCGACAACGAGGTCAGCAGCTCCGCCAGACGCTGATTGAAAAACAGCACGAAACCGATCAACAGCACCGCCAACCCGATTCCCTGACCAATACTGAAACGCTCCTTGAACACAAACAGACTGGCGATCAACAACATGATCGGGCCCATCTGCACCACCAGTTGCGCGGTGCCGGGGCTGAGCAGATTGAGCCCCATCAGGTACAACACATAGTTGCCGACCAGCCCGAGCACCGCCATCAGCACCAGCCAACCACCCCTGGGACCCAGCACTTTGCGACTGGGCAGGCGTTTTACCACCGCCAGATAAATAAACAGACAGCCACCGGACACCAGCAGACGAAACCAGGTCACCGTGACCGGGTCCATCACCAGCAAGACCTGTTTGAGTTTGATCGGCAGGATGCCCCATAGAAACGCGGTCAGCAGCGCCAGGAACAAGCCGTACACCCAGCGACCCGATGAAATGTGCATGGAAACCCCAAAGCCTGCTGACAAGTGCGCTCATTCTAGGCGCGCCATGAACCGACACACAGGGACAGTTAAGGCCAGGACGCGAATGAAACTGTGCAGGTCGCAGCATTAAATTGACGCGCCGCCGTTGATCGGCTGGCCGGGCGAGCCAAGTGCTTCAGGCATAAGCTCATTGGATCCCTTCCAGCACATCAGCCAAGGAGACCGCTCATGTTAGGAATGCGCGCCCGCGACAGCGCCCCCGAAATGCACTTTCGCAGCGACCGGGTGTGCCGGATCAATGGCGAACTGTTTTTCAGCACTCGCGAAAATACCCTTGAAGGGCCGTTTGAGAGTGCCGTCCAGATTGAGAAGGAAATCCAGGCTTACATCGCGCGGATGCAAGGACAGAATTCCAGTCGTTAAGCGGTGGTGATCCAATCGCTGGCAAGCCAGCTCCCACAGGATTAGTGGCGTACACAATTTGTGCGACCGCTACGAAACCTGTGGAAGCTGGCTTGCCAGCGATAGCAATGGAACAGACAACAAAAATGCTCTGGCTTAGCTAACCGCCTCAAACAACCCGGTCGCGCCCATCCCGCCACCCACGCACATGGTGACAATGCCATAACGCAAATTACGCCGCTGCAACTCCCGCACCAGATGCCCGACCTGCCGCGACCCGGTCATACCAAACGGGTGACCAATGGAAATCGAGCCGCCATTGACGTTGTATTTCTCATTATCGATCTCCAGCCGATCCCGGCTGTACAGGCACTGCGAAGCAAACGCCTCGTTCAGTTCCCACAGATCGATATCCGCCACCTGCAAGCCTTTGGCTTTGAGCAGCTTCGGCACCGAGAAAACCGGGCCGATGCCCATTTCGTCCGGCTCGCAACCGGTCACGGTGAAGCCGCGAAAAAATGCTTTCGGCTTGAGGCCCAACTGCAAGGCTTTCTCCAGGCTCATCACCAGCGTCATCGACGCACCGTCGGACAGCTGCGACGAGTTGCCCGCCGTGACCGAACCATCCTCAGCAAACACCGGTTTCAACCCGGCGAGACTTTCATAGGTGGTGTCCGGGCGATTGCAGTCGTCGCGATCAACCACACCGTCGAGAATCTGCACTGCACCGGTGTTTTTGTCCTCGACGCGGTACTTCACCGCCATCGGCACGATTTCATCGTTGAACAGTCCGGCAGCCTGCGCCTGAGCGGTGCGGATCTGGCTCTGCAATGAATAGCGATCCTGCGCTTCACGGCTGACGCCATAACGCCGCGCGACCACTTCGGCGGTCTGGCCCATCGTGTAGTAGATGCCCGGCGTTTGCTGTTTGAGCAGCGGGTTGATCAGGTGATCGGTGTTGACGCTTTTCATCGTCAGGCTGATCGACTCGACGCCGCCGGCAACGATGATGTCGCTGCAACCCGAGGCAATCTGGTTGGCAGCAATCGCAATCGCCTGCAAGCCCGATGAACAGAAACGGTTGAGGGTCATGCCGGCGGTGCCGGTGCCCAAACGCGACAGCACCGCGACGTTACGGCCGATGTTGTAGCCCTGCGCGCCTTCGTTGGAGCCGGCGCCGACGATGCAATCCTCGACGCTGGCCGGATCGATGTCGTTGCGCTCAAGCAGCGCGTTGACGCAATGGGCCGCCATGTCATCGGGGCGGGTCTGGTTGAACTTGCCGCGAAAGGATTTGGCCAGGCCAGTCCGCACGCTGTCGACGATCACCACTTCACGCATGGCATACCTCATTGTTTTAGTCGGTTGAGAGTGGACCGAGCATAAGTCCACCGCATCAACCACCGCGACAATCATTCACCCCGCGTATGCGCGTCTATCGGCTCAGTCCTTGTGTTTCTTCGCGTGCTTGTCGGATTTCTCGAAGGCCTCTTCCAGTGCACGGTTGATTGTGCGCAACACCTTCACCCGAGCCCAGCGCTTGTCATTGGCCTCGATCAGCGTCCATGGCGAGATTTCCGAGCTGGTGCGGTCGACCATATCGCCGACGGCAGCGCGATAGGCGTCCCACTTGTCGCGGTTGCGCCAGTCGTCTTCGGTGATCTTGAAGCGTTTGAAGGGGATCGCTTCGCGCGCCTGAAATCGCTCCATCTGCGTGTCTTTATCAATCGCCAGCCAGAACTTGACGACGATCACTCCGGCGTCGGACAGCTGCTCTTCAAAATCGTTGATTTCGCCGTAGGCACGCAACCAGTCGGCCGGCGTGCAGAAGCCCTCAATCCGCTCTACCAGCACCCGGCCGTACCAAGAGCGGTCGAACACGGTGAACTTGCCGCGCGCCGGAATGTGCCGCCAAAAGCGCCACAAGTACGGCTGAGCGCGCTCCTCCTCAGTCGGTGCGGCGATCGGCACGATGTTGTATTGCCGTGGATCGAGCGCCGCCGCGACCCGACGGATCGCCCCGCCCTTGCCGGCGGCATCGTTGCCCTCGAACACCGCCACCAGGGCGTGGCGGCGCATGCGTTTGTCGCGCATCAGCCCAGACAAGCGCGCCTGCTCGGTGATCAGTTGTTCTTCGTAGTCTTTCTTCTCCAGACGCTGGGTCAGGTCGAGGCTGTCGAGCAGGTTCAACTGATCGACCGGCGTGCCCAACGGCGCGGCGCTGACATCGTGCGGATGAACGTCCGGACGCTTCAGCGCATTTTGCAAACCTTCGAGGAGAATCTTGCCGACCGCCAGGCTGCGATAGTTGGCGTCGGCGCCTTCGATCACATGCCACGGCGCGTAATCGCGACTGGTACGGCGCAGCACGCGCTCGCCGTATTTGACGAACTTGTCGTAGGTTTCCGATTGCTGCCAGTCCAGCGGGCTGATGCGCCAGCTGTGCAACGGGTCATCAGCCAGCGCCTTGAGCCGGGCCTTCATCTGTTTTTTGGACAGGTGAAACCAGAATTTGAAAATCAGTGCGCCTTCATCGCAGAGCATCTTTTCCAGACGCTCGGCGCCGGCGATCGCCTGATCCAGACGCGGATCCTTGAACAGGCCATGCACCCGCCCCTGCAGCATCTGGCTGTACCAGTTGCCGAAAAAAATGCCCATGCGCCCCTTGGCCGGGAGCATTCGCCAGTAGCGCCATGCCGGAGGCCGTGACAACTCCTCATCGGTCTGCTGATCGAAGGTGCGCACTTCGATCAGGCGCGGGTCCATCCACTCGTTGAGCAACTTGACCGTCTCGCCCTTGCCCGCGCCTTCAATGCCGTTGATCAAGATGATCACCGGAAAACGCTTCTGCTGCTGCAGTTCGAACTGAGCTTCGAGCAAGGCTTCACGCAATGCCGGGACGGCCGCATCAAAGGTGTCTTTGTCGATGGCGTGACCGATTTCAGCGGATTCAAACATGGGACGGCTCCTTCCAGGATTCAGCAAGACTAGCGGATTGGGCACAGCAGCGGCGCAGAAATTCCCGCGGCTGGCGGATTGTCCGTGAGTCAACGGGCGCAAGCCTTGCCATGGATCAAGCAGCCCCTGCGCGATCGGCTAGAATGGCCGCCTTGTCGTTGCCGAGCCTGCCATGAAACCTGTATTGCCCCACGCCCAACTCGATTGGGATGACCACGGACGCCCGCGTTCGCGGGTGTTCGATGACGTCTACTTTTCCGATCAGTCGGGGCTGGAAGAAACTCGTTACGTGTTCCTCGAACAGAACCGCCTGGCCGAGCGTTTTGCCGCGCTGCCGGCGGGTGGGCGACTGGTCATCGGTGAAACCGGTTTTGGCACCGGGCTGAATTTTCTCTGCGCCTGGCAGTTGTTCGAGCAACACGCCATGGCGGGTGCGCGCCTGCATTTCGTCAGCGTCGAAAAATACCCGCTGAGCCCCGCCGACCTGAAACGTGCCTTGGCCCTGTGGCCGGAACTCAAGCCACTGGCCGATCAGTTACTACGGCATTACGTGGCGATCCATGCCGGCTTTCAGCGCATCACCCTGGCCCACGGCCGCGTGACGCTGACGCTGTTGATCGGCGATGCCCTGGAACAACTGCCGCAGCTCGACGCGCAGATTGATGCGTGGTTTCTCGACGGTTTCGCCCCGGCAAAAAACCCCGACATGTGGACTGCCGAACTGTTTGTCGAGCTGGCGCGACTGGCAGCGCCCGGCTCAACCATCAGCACCTTCACCAGTACCGGTTGGGTCCGCCGTTTGCTCAACGCCGCCGGGTTCAAAATGAAGCGCACGCCGGGCATCGGTCACAAGTGGGAAATCCTCCGTGGCGAGTTTCTCGGCTGGCCGGCGGAAGTGACGCCGCCGACACCGGAAAAACCCTGGTTCGCTCGTCCTGCACCGATCGCGGCTGAACGTCGAGCGCTGGTGATTGGCGCCGGTCTCGCCGGCTGCGCCACCGCGTCCAGCCTGGCCGCACGTGGCTGGCAGGTGACGTTGCTCGAACGCCATGCGGCGGTTGCGCAAGAAGCCTCGGGCAATCCGCAGGGCGTGCTGTACCTGAAATTGTCTGCCCACGGCACGGCACTGTCGCAACTGATCGTCAGTGGTTTCGGTTACACCCGACGCCTGCTGGAAACCCTGCAACGCGGCACCGACTGGGACGCTTGCGGCGTGCTGCAACTGGCGTTCAATACCAAGGAAGCCGAGCGTCACGCCCAGTTGGCCGAAGCCTTCCCGGAAGACCTGTTGCAATGGCTGGATCAGCCCGAGGCGCAGGCCCGTGCCGGAGTCGGTCTGGCCCATGGCGGCTTGTACTACCCCGAAGGCGGTTGGGTGCATCCGCCGGCGCTGTGTCAGGCGCAAGCGGCGCAGGCGAACATCGAACTGCTCAACCATTGCCAAGCACTGCAACTGCGCAGGGTCGATGACCAGTGGCAAGCCCTCGACGGTGACCGCTTGCTCGCCAGCGCGCCGGTCGTGGTGTTGGCCGGTGCTGCCGACATCAAATGTTTTGCGCAGAGCGCCGAGTTACCGCTCAAGCGCATTCGCGGGCAGATCACCCGTCTCGCCGAAACTGCAGAAAGCCAGGCACTGGCCACTGTGGTCTGCGCCGAAGGCTACGTCGCTCCTGCCCGTCTAGGCGAACACACCCTCGGCGCCAGTTTCGATTTCAACAGCGATGACCTGACGCCAACCACCGCCGAACACGTGGGCAATCTGGCGATGCTCGAAGAGATCTCAAGCGATCTGGTTACGCGTCTGCACATCAGCGAACAGCCCGTCGAAAATCTTCAGGGCCGCGCAGCCTTCCGCTGCACCAGCCCTGACTATTTGCCGATTGTCGGCCCCCTCGCCGACCGCGAAGCGTTCCTCGACACCTACTCGGTGCTGAGCAAAGACGCGCGCCAAGTGCCGGACATCGCCTGCCCTTGGCTGGACGGTTTATACGTCAACAGCGGCCACGGTTCTCGCGGGCTGATCACCGCGCCACTGTCCGGCGAACTGCTCGCCGCATGGCTGGACAATGAACCGCTACCGCTGCCACGCAGTGTCGCCGAAGCCTGTCACCCCAACCGCTTTGCATTACGTCGGTTGATTCGCGGCAAATGAACTGAAGACCACGGGCCATGACGGTGGCCCACTGGTCTGACGGCGCCGCTTATAACTTATCGTTCTAAAACTCCCACAACCGCACCGGGTCAGTTTCTGAGTACCGGCCATTTTGGCCGCTGAAGAAACACCCTCCCCAACGGAAAAACCGGTAAGGACTTTATGTGCGGATTAGCTGGCGAGTTACGTTTTGATCAACAACCTGCAGATCTTGCAGCGATCGAGAGAATCACCCATCACCTGGCCCCTCGCGGCCCCGACGCGTGGGGTTTCCATGCCCAAGGGCCGATTGCCCTGGGTCACCGTCGCCTGAAAATCATGGACCTGTCGGACGGCTCGGCGCAGCCGATGATCGACAGCCAGTTGGGCTTGTCCCTGGCCTTCAACGGCGCGATCTACAACTTCCCGGAACTGCGTGCCGAACTTGAAGCGCTGGGTTACGCGTTCTACTCCGGTGGCGACACCGAAGTGCTGCTCAAGGGCTACCACGCCTGGGGCGAAGCGCTGCTGCCGAAGCTCAATGGCATGTTCGCGTTTGCCATTTGGGAACGCGACGCCAAACGCTTGTTCATCGCCCGCGACCGTCTCGGCGTGAAGCCGTTGTACCTGTCGCGCACCGGTCAGCGTTTGCGCTTTGCTTCGGCCTTGCCGGCGCTGCTCAAGGGTGGCGACATCAACCCGATCCTCGATCCGGTGGCGCTCAATCATTACCTGAATTTCCATGCCGTGGTCCCCGCGCCACGCACCCTGCTGGCCGGCATCGAAAAACTGCCACCGGCGACCTGGATGCGCGTTGAAGCCGACGGCAACACCGAACAGAAAACCTGGTGGACGCTGCCTTACGGCCCACACGATGATGAGAAAAATCTGACCCTCGAAGATTGGGTTGATCGCGTCCTCGACAGCACCCGCGAAGCGGTGGCGATTCGTCAACGCGCGGCAGTGGATGTCGGTGTACTGCTGTCCGGCGGCGTCGATTCGAGCATGCTCGTCGGCCTGTTGCGTGAAGTCGGCGTCGACAACCTTTCGACCTTTTCCATCGGTTTCCAGGATGCCGGCGGCGAACGCGGTGACGAATTCCAATACTCGGATCTGATCGCCAAACACTACGGCACTCAACATCATCAACTGCGCATCGACGAGAAAGAGATCATCGAGCAATTGCCCGCCGCGTTCCGCGCGATGAGCGAGCCGATGGTCAGCCATGACTGCATCGCCTTCTATCTACTGTCGCGCGAAGTGGCCAAGCACTGCAAAGTGGTGCAGAGCGGCCAGGGTGCTGACGAGTTGTTCGCCGGTTATCACTGGTATCCGCAAGTCGACGGTGCGGCGGATCCGTACGCGGCGTATCGCAATGCGTTTTTCGACCGCAGCTACGATGACTACGCCGCCACCGTGCAGCCGAAATGGCTGACCGCGAACGATGCCGCAGGCGACTTTGTGAAAGAACATTTCGCCCAGCCCGGCGCCGATGCGGCGGTGGACAAAGCATTGCGTCTGGACAGCACGGTGATGCTGGTCGATGACCCGGTCAAACGCGTCGACAACATGACCATGGCCTGGGGCCTGGAGGCGCGTACGCCGTTTCTCGACTATCGACTGGTAGAACTCTCGGCCCGAGTGCCTGGCCAATTCAAGCTGCCTGACGGCGGCAAACAAGTGCTCAAAGAAGCCGCGCGCCGAGTCATCCCGAGTGAGGTGATCGACCGTAAAAAAGGCTACTTCCCGGTGCCGGGCCTCAAGCACTTGCAGGGCGACACGCTGAACTGGGTGCGCGAACTGCTGCTCGATCCGAGTCAGGATCGCGGTCTGTTCAACCCGGCCATGCTCGACAAATTGCTAACCGATCCGCAAGGCCAACTGACGCCGTTGCGCGGTTCGAAGTTGTGGCAACTGGCTGCCCTGAACCTGTGGCTCAGTGAACAAGGAATCTGATTGATGAAACCCCACGCCACGGCCATCAACCAACGGCTGCTACGCGGTCAGACGCCGTCCTATGAACGCTTGCAGGCGCGTCTGGCCGAAGATGGCAGCATGCTGGCCGCCGACCCGATCGCCGTCCATTGCGGCTGGGGCCGGTTGCTGATCGGCCACACGTTTCCCGACCCGGCATCGCTGGCGCAGGAGCTGCTCAAAGAGCAGCCCGGCGAGCGTGATATCGCGCTGTACGTCGCGGCGCCGCAGCAGATCCTCGGCCTGGAACCGACGCAACTGTTTCTCGACCCGTCGGACACCCTGCGCCTGTGGTTCAGCGATTACCGCCAGGCCACCCGTGTGTTTCGCGGCTTTCGTATTCGCCGCGCGCAAAGTGAGGCGGACTGGCAGGCGATCAATCTGTTGTACCAGGCGCGCGGCATGTTGCCGATCGATGCCACGCGGCTGACGCCGCATCATCAGGGCGGCCCGGTGTACTGGCTGGCCGAGGATGAAGACAGCGGCGCGGTGATCGGCAGCGTCATGGGCCTGAACCATCAAAAGGCTTTCAACGACCCGGAAAACGGCAGCAGCCTGTGGTGCCTGGCGGTTGATCCGCAATGCTCGCGGCCGGGTGTTGGTGAAGTGCTGGTGCGGCACCTGATCGAGCACTTCATGAGTCGCGGCTTGAGCTATCTGGATCTGTCAGTTCTGCATGACAACCGGCAGGCGAAAAACCTCTACGCCAAGCTCGGCTTTCGCAATCTGTCGACCTTCGCCATCAAGCGCAAAAACGGCATCAACCAGCCGCTGTTTCTCGGCCCGGGGCCAGAAGCGCAGTTCAATCCGTATGCGCGGATCATCGTTGAAGAAGCTCATCGACGCGGCATCGACGTGCAAGTGGATGACGCCGATGCCGGGCTGTTCACTCTCAGCCACGGCGGGCGTCGCGTGCGTTGCCGCGAATCGCTGAGCGACCTGACCAGCGCGATCAGCATGAGCCTGTGCCAAGACAAAAGCCTGACCCACAAAGTGCTCAAAGGCGCCGGACTGAACCTGCCCTCGCAGCAACTGGCCGGTAATGCCGACGACAATCTGGCCTTCCTCGATGAGCATCAACGGGTGGTGGTCAAACCGCTCGACGGTGAACAGGGCCAAGGCGTAGCGGTGGATTTGCAGAGCATCGAAGAGGTGCAGCAAGCCATCGAAACGGCGAAGCAATTTGACAGCCGCGTGCTGCTCGAAAGCTTCCACGAAGGGCTTGATCTGCGGATTCTGGTGATTGGCTTTGAAGTGGTGGCCGCGGCGATTCGCAAGCCGGCGGAAGTAGTCGGCGATGGCCAGCATTCGGTGGGCGCGTTGATCGAGGCGCAGAGCCGTCGTCGGCAAGCGGCGACCAGTGGCGAAAGCAAGATCCCGCTGGATCACGAAACCCAGCGCACCCTGCATGCGGCGGGCTATGACTACAGCAGCATTCTGCCGGCGGGCGAGCATCTGTTTGTGCGGCGTACGGCAAATCTGCACACCGGTGGCACGCTGGAGGATGTCACCGCGATTCTGCATCCGACGTTGATTGATGCCGCCGTGCGCGCGGCGCGGGCGCTGGATATTCCGATGGTCGGGCTCGACTTGATGGTGCCGGCGGCGGATCAGCCCGAGTACGTGTTTATCGAGGCCAATGAACGTGCCGGTCTGGCCAACCATGAGCCGCAGCCGACGGCGGAGCGCTTTGTCGATTTGTTGTTTCCGCATAGTCAGCCGGTTGTCTCTTGATTCTCTGGTGACTGAACCGACGCCATCGCTGGCAAGCCAGCTCCCACAAGTTTTGCAGTACATATAAAAACTGTGGGAGCTGGCTTGCCAGCGATGAGGCCCGATCAAGCAACACAAAACTTTCCTCATCGAAACCATCGGTGTGCTCAACCCATCAGGAGTTTCCATGACCACGCAAATCCCCGAACCGGATCTCAACTACCTGCAAAAAGTCTTGCTGGAAATGCTCGCCATTCCCAGCCCCACCGGGTTCACCGACACCATCGTGCGTTACGTCGCCGAGCGTTTGGAAGAGCTCGGCATCCCCTTTGAAATGACTCGACGCGGCACCATTCGCGCCACGCTCAAAGGCAAGAAGAACAGCCCCGACCGCGCCGTTTCCGCGCACCTGGACACCATCGGCGCCGCCGTTCGTGCGATCAAGGACAACGGCCGCCTGACCCTCGCCCCGGTCGGCTGCTGGTCGAGCCGCTTTGCCGAGGGCAGCCGCGTCAGCCTGTTTACCGACAACGGCGTGATTCGCGGCAGTGTCTTGCCGTTGATGGCGTCCGGGCATGCCTTCAACACTGCCGTCGATGAAATGCCGATCAGTTGGGATCACGTTGAACTGCGTCTGGATGCCTACTGTGCGACCAAGGCTGACTGCGACTCGCTGGGCATCAGCATCGGCGACGTGGTCGCATTCGATCCGCTGCCGGAGTTCACCGAAAGCGGTCACATCAGCGCCCGTCACCTCGATGACAAGGCCGGCGTTGCCGCGCTGCTCGCGGCACTCAAAGCCATCGTCGACAGCGGCCAGGAGCTGATGATCGACTGCCACCCGCTGTTCACCATCACCGAGGAAACCGGCAGCGGCGCGGCGGCGGCGCTGCCTTGGGACGTTAGCGAATTCGTCGGCATCGACATCGCGCCGGTCGCTCCCGGACAGCACTCCAGCGAGCATGCGGTGAGTGTGGCGATGCAGGATTCTGGCGGCCCGTACGATTATCACCTGTCGCGACATTTGCTGCGTCTGGCCGGTGAAAACGAACTGCCGGTGCGCCGCGACCTGTTCCGCTATTACTTCAGCGATGCGCACTCGGCGGTGACCGCCGGCCACGACATCCGCACCGCCCTGCTCGCGTTTGGCTGCGATGCGACCCATGGGTATGAGCGCACGCACATCGACAGTCTGGCGGCACTCAGTCGCTTGCTGGGGGCTTACATCTTGAGTCCGCCGGTGTTTGCCAGTGATGCAGCGCCGGCGAACGCTTCGCTGGATCGCTTCAGTCATCAGATTGAACATGACACGCAAATGGAGAGCGATACGCGGGTGCCGTCGGTGGACAGTCTGGTGGGGCAGCGTTCCGATAGTTGATCCGGCTTTGTGATGACAGGACTGGCCCCATCGCTGGCAAGCCAGCTCCCACAGGTATCGGAGGTGTACACAAATTTGTGTTGCCCCAATTACTGTGGGAGCTGGCTTGCCAGCGATGAGGTCGGTACAGGCAACACAAAACTGGCAGGCAAACCGCAATCGCCGTAGCATCCCGCCATTGATTCAGCCGAGGTGCCCATGCTTATTCCCCACGACCAACTTGAAGTCGACACCCTCACCCGCCTCATCGAGGATTTCGTCACCCGCGACGGCACCGACAACGGTGATGACACGCCGCTGGAAACCCGCGTGCTGCGCGTGCGTCAGGCATTGACCAAAGGCCAGGCGCTGATCGTCTTCGACCCGGAAAGCGAGCAGTGCCAGTTGATGCTCAAGCACGACGTGCCCAAGCACCTGTTCGACTGAAATCCTCAGCGAACTTTCTGCGTGGCTTGCTTGCGCTGAATCCGCTCATAGACCTCCGCGCGGTGCACGTTGACCTTTTGTGGCGCCTCGACGCCAAATCGCACGCTGGCACCGTTCACTGACAGAACGCGCAAGGTGATGTCATCACCGATTGAAATCAACTCACCAACGACACGGCTGAGTACAAGCATGAGATTCGTCCTTCAGGGTTAGCGAACCCTGAAGATGCGCGGCTTGCCGCGCCTCTTCAATGCACGGCGCGCAAATCAGTTTTGCCTTACACCCATGATCGCCGCGAGCTGTCAGACACTTCCCACAAAAGGTCTTCAGGCAGCAGAAAAGCGTGGCCCGAACAGAATCACGCTGGCGCCGATCACGCACAGCGCCACGCCGATCCAGTCCGAACCCAAGGGACGCACGCGCTCGACCACCATCAGCCAGCCAATCGAAGCGACGATGTAGATGCCGCCATAAGCGGCGTAGGCACGACCGGCATAGTTGGCTTCAACACGGGTCAGCAACAGTGCGAACAGGGTCAGGCTGAGCAGCGCAGGAATCACCCACAAGGCACTTTTGCCCTGACGCAGCCACATGAAGAAGGCGAAACAACCGGCGATTTCAAACAGCGCCGCAAGAAAGAACCACAGGTAATTGAGCATTGACGTGTCTCGACAGGGTGACCATTGCGGCCACCCTAGCGACGCTGTCTCCGACGGGCAAGCTCAGCCGTTGCTCTGTTTGGCTTTGGCGCGCATTTTCTCCGCCATTGAGGTCATTTCGTTGTAGAGCAGTTGCGGGTTCTTCTGCTTCAGCGCCCAGGCCATGCGCCCTTGTTCGTGGGGCAGGATCATGAACTCGCCAGCGGCGACTTGCTGATAGATGTAGTCAGCGATATCCGCCGCCGTAATTGGCGAACTTTCCAGCAACTTGCCGACCTGCGCTTTCATCGCCGGGGTCGGCCCACGGAACGAATCGAGCAAGTTAGTCTGGAAGAACGAGGGGCAGACCACGTGCACGCCGACTTCCTGCTGCGCCAGTTCGATCAGCAGACTTTCCGACAGTGCTACCACGCCGGCCTTGGCCACGTTGTAGTTGCTCATCGCCGGGCCTTGCATCAGTGCCGCCATGGAGGCGATGTTGATGATTTTGCCTTTGCTTTGTTCAAGCAGCGGCAAGAACGCCTTGCAGCCCTTGACCACGCCCATCAGGTTGATCGCGATCTGCCAATCCCAGTCTTCCAGGGACAGTTCGCTGAAAAAGCCACCCGAGGCCACGCCGGCGTTGTTGACGATGATGTCGATGCCGCCGAGCTTTTCTTCACAGGCCTGAGCGAACGCGGTGAGCTGGCTGTAATCACGTACATCACAGCGCTGGGTAAAACCGTCGCCACCGGCCTCGCGGACCATTTTCAGGGTTTCCTGAAGACCGGGTTCGCTGACGTCGGACAAGGCCAGTTGCCAGCCTTCACGTGCCCAGCGCAGCGCGATTTCGCGACCCAGGCCCGAGCCCGCACCAGTGATCATCATGCGATTTTGCATAGCACACAGCCTTGTTGTTCTGGGAAAGATGCGCCGAGTGTAGCGAAGGATCGGCGCGCGCCCACGCTCCATCAAGTTGCTGAATGCAAGATCAAAAGATCGCAGCCTTCGGCAGCTCCTACTTGGATTCGTGTAAGCGCTGTCGAGTGAAACGAGGCTGCGATCTTTTCGCTGTAAAGGAAATAAACGAGCAATCCAAATACATTAAAAAAACATTGAATTTTCTTTCACGCGCACCGGTCGGAATTTGTAAGCCGTCTGGAATTACTTAGTCTCCAGTCGCCCTTGAATACCAAGACTTCTCGAACACTATCAACAAGGAAATCGACATGGGCACAATTCTAATCATTATCCTGATCCTGTTGCTGATCGGTGGTCTGCCGGTCTTCCCGCACTCCAGAAGTTGGGGCTACGGTCCATCGGGCATTATCGGCGTGGTGTTGGTGGTGCTGTTGGTGCTGCTGTTACTCGGTCGGATATAACGATTCACGCGTAAAAAAAGAGGCCCTGTTAAGGGCCTCTTTTTTATTGCGCGGATCTTTCTGTTATAGATCGATCAGTCCGGCTTGCCGTGGATGACACCGGCGGTGTTATCCATCAGGCTCTTGGTTGCCGTTTGCAGGAACGCTTCGAGTTTGAGTTTCAACTCGGCGGTGCGCGGTGCATTCGGTACCACTTCGGCGTGCGGATTGGCCCCCAGTTGGTACTGCCACATCTTCGGCCCCATATCCTTGTCTCTCGGCAACACCAGAATCTGGTCAGCGGTGACGATGGCAGTGGTCTGCTCGCTGCCTGACGGCTTGATCACACCGAAACCGGTGTCGCCTTCCGGCAGGTTGAGCAAGTCGCGGCCCCAGCACTGGTGACGCACTTCGCCGCCGAGACGGCCCATGATGGTTGGCACGATATCGATCTGCGTACCCACTGTGTGGTCACGCGTACCGAACTTCTCCTGAATGCCAGGTGCGATCATCAGCATCGGCACGTTGAAGCGGCCCAGGTCCATTTCGGTGATCTGGCGCTCGTTGCCGAAGCCGTGGTCGCCGACGATGACGAACAGGGTTTCCTTGAAGTACGGCTCTTTGCGCGCCTTCTCGAAGAACTGACCCAGCGCCCAGTCGGAGTAGCGCATGGCGGTCAAGTGTTCGTTGAGGCTGCCGCGATCGGTCACGCGCTCGACCGGCAATGGCGTCGGCAAGGCGTATGGCGTGTGGTTAGACAGGGTTTGCAGCAGCGCGTAGAACGGCTTGCCGTTTTCCCGCGCCTTCAACTCCTGCAGACCACGGTCGAACATGTCCTGGTCGGACACGCCCCAGGTCGGATCGGAGAACACCGGGTTGACGAAGTCGTTACGGCCAACGAAGTTGGTCATGCCCTGGTTGCTGAAAAAGCCCGACTGGTTGTCCCAGGCGAAGTCGCCGTTGTAGACGTATACGTCGTCGTAGTTGCGGGCGCTGAGCACCTGCGGCAAGCCGGACAGTTTGTGGCTGCCTTCCGGGGTCTGCATCAGGTATTCGAAACCTGGCAGGTTGGGGAAGCAGGCCATGGTCGCGAACATGCCCTGATGGGTGTGCGTACCGTTGGAGAAGAAGCGATCGAACAGCAGACCTTCCTTCGACAGTTTGTCCAGGTATGGCGTGATGTTGCCTGGCGCGCCCAGTGCACCGACCGAGTGACCGGCCATGCTTTCCATCAGGATCACCACAACGTTTTTGATCGGCAGGGTCTTGTCGGCCGGCGGCGTGTAATCACGGCGCACAGCGGCAATATCGGCATCGACCAGTTTTTCGTCTGGCATCAGCAGCATGTCGCGCACGACTTTCTGCGCCTGCTCTTGCGGCAACGTCGCTTTCCAGATGTTGTCGCGATCTTCGCCCATGCGAGATTTGGCGGCCTCGATCAGCGACAGCGTGGCGTTGAGGCCGAGCTGGTTGGCGAAGTTGGAATCGGTGGTGTAGACATCACCCCAGCGCATCGGCGGGCCCTGACGCAAAGTGCCACGGGCGGCAGCCACGCAGATCAGCAGGCAGACCATGAACACCGCCAGACGGGTGTACCACGGCGCAACTTGACGAGTACCCACGCTGCCGCCGCTGAACGGTCCGCGTGGACGCGTGGCACGATCGGCGCCTTTGAACGCAAGGGTCAGGATGACAGTGCCGATGGCCCACGCCAGCAGATAGCGCACTACCGGAAAACCGTACCAGAGCATGCTCATCACGGTTTTCGGGTCTTCCTTCACGTACTGGAACACCAGGCCGTTGAGGCGCTGGTGGAACTCGCGGTAGAAGTCCATCTCCATCAGGCCGAGGAACAGCGCGATGCTTGAGGCGATGGTCAGCCACAAGCGGAAGAAGCCGCGTGCGGCCATGGCGCGGGCACTGAACAGCGCCAGCACCAGCGGAATGCACAGGTAAACCACCAGGCGCAGGTCAAAACGCAGGCCGTTGGCGAAAGCTTCGAGGAAGGTCGAAGCCGGGGTATCGAGGATCATCTCGCGGTTGTAGACCAGCAGCGCGAGGCGCAGCACGGAAAACATCACCATCATGACCAGCGCGCAAAGCAGCGTGTAGGCCAGATGCGATTTGACGGTCGGTTGCAGCAGGCGAGCAGAAGATCGCTGCTGATTCAGGGCGTCCGGGTTTGCCATGTCGTTTTAGGACCCATTGGAAGTTGAAGTTGCAAAAATACAGCGGCGCCATGTCCTCTATTGGTCATTCCAGACCCCGGGGCTTGCGCGGTGCGCAAATGTTGCACGATCACCCGCACCATTGCCATTGATTACTGCCCCGCCGCTAGACACTTTCATTTACAGCAGCGGACAAACAGCGCGGGCGAATTGTCAGGAACACTTTGTGAAAATTTCGTGCAACGCATATCTGGAAACACAATATAGATACAAAACAAAACGCCCCGACTTGTTCGGGGCGTTTCGTTGAACGCGGGCCGATTACTTCTCGGCGCGCTCTTTCAAAGCTTTGAGGGTGTTGAACGGAGCATCGACGACAAATTTGTTGGCAACCATTGCCGGCACGCTGCCACCTGGTTCGGTGTGCACTTGATAAGTGACTTCAACCTGGTCGCCCTTCGGTACGAACTTCCAGAAGCCTTTGACCTGCTGCACGCGGACAAAGCCTTTTTCTTCAGGAACGTACGTCGGCAGACCTTTGAGGTTGCGGGTCAAGCTGCCGTCGGCGCCTTCGACGGTGGTGACTTCGATCACCGAGTCACGCGGGGTGACTGGCCAAGGGGTGTTGAACTGGGTGTAGGTCCAGCTCTGATCGCCCTCGTGCTTGAGCAGTTTCTGGGTCTTGCACTCGTGAATCCAGGCGCAGGCGCCAGCGACGTCTTCCTGCAGTGCGCGCAATTTGGCGACGGTGGTTTTCATCAGCGCAACGCCCTGGTAGGACTTGTAGTCCGAACCTGGCACTTCACTCAGGGACACCTTGATACCGTCCTCGTTCTTGGCGACTTTCCAGTCTTCAGCCTGAGCGACGGAGGTGGCCAGCACAGCGGTCAAACCACACAACACAGCGATACGATGCAGCGAACCCATAGTCTTATTCCTTATTGTTGAAGTTCCGTTCGTTTGACACATCACGCCGCCGTCATCTGCTCCCACCAGCCAATCAACCTGATCGCTTCTTCCGAGCTGCTGCCACAGACTTCGACATCCGCCGCGAAGCCGGAACAGACTGCCGGGCGCTCGGGGCGGCCGAAAATGCTGCACAGGTTTTCGACCGAGAGTTGCACGCAACGTTCGCCGGCAGGTTTGCCATCAGGCATGCCGGGAATTGGCGAACTGATGGAAGGGGCAATGCAGCAAGCGCCACAGCCTTCACGGCATTTCATGACGAACAATTCCTCGCGACGGGCGATGTGTAAAAGGGACGCGGAACAGAGTAACCGCTAAAACGGCTGTTTCAAATTCCCGGAACCGGGGTTTTCACCGATAACTGAATGTGACTGACCAGTCTCCGACAAAGCGTCTGGTCTGCGGGTCACAGATGAGCTGAGTTTACTGCTTGAATTCAAAGTCCAGCGCCGCACCTTCGACTTCACGGCGCTCTTCATTGCGCAGTTGCAACTGCATTTCGTTGCTGAGCAAGCGGCCGTTGAGCTGGAATCCGTTGTTTTTCTCGCCAAACATCTGCGGCAGGATCGGCTCGCGCTTGGGCAATTCAACCGTGCCCTTGGGCTTCAATTCCTCGACCATGTCCTTGGGCAGGCTCAAATCGAGTTTGGCCGACGGCAACTTGGTTTTTACCACTTCACTGGCGGGTTTCGATTTCGAGGCGACTGGCTTGCGCTTCTTGATGACTTTTTGCTGAGGTTTCTTCGCGGGAGTTGCCTTCTGCGCTGGCGTGTATTTTTTTGCCGGGCTCGTCGCCGCCGGTTTTTCCTGAGCCGCAGCGGCCACGACGCCAGGCGCATGACCGATCATCAGCAAACCCAGCAAAACCCAAGCGGCAGGAGCAATCGCTTTCATGAACCCAACAGTGGCAAACGGCAGATAGCCATATGCTCGCTTGTTGGGCGCCACAAGACAAGCATCACCCACCGCTCGTTCAGAATCCGCCAGCGGTTTCCTGACACAGTTGCGTCGCCAGCAACCCAAGGGTCATCAACGCCCGCTCCGCCTCGCGGTTCCACGGAATCCCGCAGTTCAGGCGGATACAGTGGTTGAACTGCTCGGTATTACTGAAGATCAGTCCCGGCGCAATGCTGATGCCCTGCTGCAGGGCGCGCACATGCAATTCCTGAGTATTCACCCTACCCGGCAAGCTCACCCAGAGGATGAAACCGCCCGTAGGCCGGGTCATTTGCGTACCCTCGGGGAAGTACTGCTGCACCGCCAACTGGAAGGCACTGAGGTTTTTTCGGTATTCCTGGCGGATGTACCGTAAATGCCGGTCATAACCGCCGTTTTCCAGATAAGCGGCAATCGCCATCTGCGTCACGCTGCACGCCGAATGGGTGCTGAAGGTCTGCAGTCGCTGGATTTCCTGCTGGTACTTGCCAGCGATCATCCAGCCGATGCGCACACCGGGTGACAAGGTTTTGGAGAAGCTCGAACAGTAGATCACCCGATCCAGTCGGTCATAAGCCTTGAGCGCTTTGGTTTTGCCCTGCTCGAACATCAACTCGCCATAGATGTCGTCTTCGACAATCTGGATGTCGAAGTCCGAGGCCAGACGCAGCAACTGTTTCTGCCGCTCTTCGGGCATGGTGCCGCCCAGTGGATTGCTCAGGCGCGTGGTCAGCACCAGCGCTTTGATCGACCACTGGTTGGCCGCCAGTTGCAAGGCTTCGAGGCTCATGCCGGTGGCAGGATCGCTGGGGATTTCGATGACTTTCAGGCCGAGCAGATCGGCCAGTTGCAGCAAACCGTAATAGGTCGGCGACTCGGCAGCGATCAGATCGCCCGGACGGGTCAGCACACGCAACGACATCTGCAGAGCATCGACGCAACCGTGGGTGATCACGACTTCCGACGGATCGACCACTACACCGGCATCACGCATGCGGATCGCCACTTGCCGGCGCAGCGGTTCGAAACCGGGGCTGAACATGTAGCTGAAGGCGCGTGGGCTATGAAAACGCGTGACCTTGGCCAGTTGCTGATGCAAGGCGCGCACCGGCAAGTAATCGACACTTGGCACGGCAGCGCCGAGCGGGAACACACCTTCACGGCGTGATTCGACCAGCACCTGTTGAATGATGCTGCTGCGAGTGACCAGACCGGGACGTTCAACCCGCGCAATGTCCGGTGTCGGTGCAGTCAGCGCAGGCGTTTGGTGTACGTAATATCCGGACTGCGGACGTGCGCGAATCAGCCCCTGATCTTCGAGATTGGCGTAGGCCTGCAACACCGTCGCATGGCTGACGTTGAGCTGCGAACTCATCTTGCGTACCGAAGGCACGCGCTCCCCCGGTTGATAGACCCCACGGCGGATGTCTTCGGCCAGTTGCTGAGCAATACGTTGGTAGAGCAAGAGATTGGTCATGACGCAGCACTCGATTTCACGGGCATTTTATTCTTGTGTGAAACAATACCGGAACAGTTTAGAAGTGTACTGGGACAGTTGCCACATTACTCGACCATACAGTGCGGTGTCTGCCCCCTACTGTACGGATTGCGAGCCAATCGACAGACGTAAAAAAGCCCGGCACTGCATGACAGCCCGGGCTTTCCAGAGACGCAACCCTTAACGGGCGGCGCCGAGCTGGCCTTTTTCATCGGAGAAGACAATTTCAACCCGACGATTCTGTGCCCGCCCACGCTCGGAAGCGTTGGCGTCCACCGGGTATTCGTCGCCGTAGCCTTCGACCTGAATGCGTTTGTCGTCGATGCCCAGGTCCATCAGCACGTCCGCCACCGATTGCGCGCGGTCACGGGACAGCTTGAGGTTCTCCTGTTTGCCGCCGGTGCTGTCGGTGTAGCCCTCGATGCGCACTACACGTTTGGGGTTCAGTTGCAGGAACTGGACGATTTTCAGCACAACACGGTTGGCCGAGTTTTTCAGCTCCGCTTCACCGGTGTCGAACAGCACATCGCCGAGGGTCATCACCAGACCACGGTCGGTCTGCGTGGTGGCCAGTGCTACGATCTGTTCTTCCAGCCATTTGCCCTGTTGCTGCACGCTGAGCAACTTCGATTCACGCAAGGCCAGTTGCAGGCGCTGACGCTCCAGCTCAAGTTTGGCTGCGCGCTCCTCATTGAGCACCTGATTGGTATGCTCGCGGGCGATTTCGCTGTAGCGCTGGCTCAGGTAGGCGTAGTGCACAACATCGGAACCGCTGCCCCAATAGGTCGACAGGCGATCGGCACGAGCCAGGGACTCACCAGCGCGGATCACGTCTTTCGGCGCGATGCGCAGCACGTTGGAGTCTTCCTTGACCTTCTGAAAGTCGGCGCTGGCTTCCTGCAGAGCGAATTCGCTGTGCTGACCGGCGCAGCCGTACAGGCTGACGCAACCGGCGAGGATCAGGCCGCCTACAACTTTCGACTTGAGGCTCATTGGGCATCTCCCAGTTGCTTGCGCAGACGGACGATGCGGGTGTTAAGCACATTCACCTGTTCTTGACTTTTTTGCGTCAGCACTTTGGCTTCGGCCAGACGTGCATCCAGCTCGGCCTGTTCGGAGCGCATGCGCGCATTCCGGTAGGACTGGTCAGCCATGTTGCCTTTGGCGCGGTTGTACTTGGTTTCGGCCAGTTTCATTTCCGGCACTTCATCGGCGGTGGCGCCAACAGCCTTGGCCTGGGTGATGGCTTGCTCGGTCAGGCGCATTTGTTCATTGGGTGCCGGATCGGTCGCGCAACCGGCCAGGGCCAGAACGGCCACAGCCGCGAAAAGAGGTCGAATACTCACTAAGAATCCCTACTGTTTTGGGGCACTGACAGGTTGTGGCGGCTGTTGCTGCTGCGCCTTCCAGCGCTCGATATTGCGTTGCAGCGCGGCTTCCGTCAGTCCGGACGCGGGCAATTCTGTCATCTTTTTGGCCAACTGTCCGCGCAACCACGGATCGTTGCATGCCGAGTTATGCGAAACCGCGAGGAACAGCCCCGGCCGGTCGACCGGTTGCTCGAACACCAACAGGTCATTGGCCATACCCAATGCCTGCGCGGCGGCCATGCCCGAGTATCGGCCGGCGAGTACATATTCCACTTCGCCCAAGAGCAGTTTCTGTAGCGCCTGAGTGAGGTTGGCTGTCCGGGTCAGGGTCAGATTCTGCTCGGCGAAAGTGCCAAATGCCTGGGTCATACGAGACTTTTCCGACAACGCACCGACGTGACCGTGCAGGTCTTTGGCCTCGCTGTAGACCAGCGTCGAGCCTTTGCGGGTCCACACCAGATAGTCGTTTTCCAGCAACGGCGGATGGATGTAGTCGAGGTTTTCCAGCTCATTGAGGGTCAGCGGCGCGTCGGCGAGCATGTCCATGCGCCCGCTGCGCACTTCATCGAGGGCTTGCGAACGTTTGCCGGCGTAGAGCAATTCGACTTTGATGCCGAGGTCTTTGGCGACTTGTTGCAGCAGATCAGCGCTGGCACCGATCAACTGCTTGGGATTCTGCGGGTCCTGCCACAGGTACGGCGGCGCATCCGGGCTACCGGTGACGACGAGGCGCTCGCATTTGCCAGCGGCCATAGCCAACCCTGGCAACAGGGCCAACCCCAACAACCATCCGCAGCGCAGATCCATGGCAACACACTCCCACTCAAATCCGAGACAAAAAAAGCCCGACCAAAAGGTCGGGCTCTTTATAAGTGAAGCCGCTGGATTAGACCAGCTTCTCCAGCTCAGGGACGGCTTCGAACAGATCAGCCACGAGACCGTAATCGGCCACCTGGAAGATCGGCGCTTCTTCGTCCTTGTTGATCGCAACGATCACTTTGGAGTCTTTCATACCGGCCAAGTGCTGGATCGCGCCGGAGATACCGACGGCAATGTACAGCTGTGGCGCAACAATCTTGCCGGTCTGACCGACCTGCATGTCGTTCGGTACGAAACCTGCGTCGACCGCGGCGCGCGAAGCACCGACAGCAGCGCCCAGCTTGTCGGCCAGAGCGTACAGGTGTTTGAAGTTGTCGCCGTTCTGCATGCCGCGGCCGCCGGAAACGACGATCTTGGCAGCGGTCAGCTCAGGACGATCGGACTTGGCCAGTTCTTCGTTGACGAAGCTGGAAGTGCCCGCGTTGTGCGCAGCAGCAACTGCTTCAACGGCAGCCGAACCACCTTCAGCGGCAACCGGGTCGAAACCGGTAGCACGTACAGTGATCACTTTGATCGCAGCGGTCGACTGCACGGTAGCGATAGCGTTACCGGCGTAGATCGGACGCTTGAACGTGTCAGCGCTTTCGACCGAGATGATCTCGGAGATCTGGTCAACGTCCAGCTGCGCGGCAACGCGCGGCAGGATGTTTTTACCGTTGGAGGTCGCGGCAGCCAGGATGTGGCTGTAGCCAGCGCCCAGCTCTGCAACCAATGGCGCAACGTTTTCCGGCAGCTGATGCGCGTAAGCGGCATTGTCAGCGTTGAGGACTTTGCTCACGCCAGCGATTTTCGCAGCGGCTTCAGCCACGGCGCCAGCGCCTTGACCTGCAACCAGAACGTGGACGTCGCCGCCGATTTTGACCGCAGCAGCCACGGTGTTCAGTGTGGCCGGGGCCAGCACTTTGTTGTCGTGTTCAGCAATAACCAAGATAGTCATTTAGATTACCTTCGCTTCGTTTTTCAGTTTCTCGACCAATTCAGCTACCGACTTAACCTTGATGCCCGCGCTGCGTGCAGCCGGCGCTTCGACTTTCAGGGTCTTGTTGGTGGAGGCGGTGGAAACGCCCAAAGCGTCCGGAGTCAGCACTTCGAGAGGCTTCTTCTTGGCTTTCATGATGTTTGGCAGGGACGCGTAGCGCGGCTCGTTCAAACGCAGGTCGGTGGTGACGATGGCCGGCAGTTTCAGGGAAACCGTCTGCGCGCCGCCGTCGATTTCACGAGTCACGGCAACGCTGTCGCCGGAGACTTCGACTTTCGAGGCGAACGTGCCCTGACCGTAGCCGCTCAATGCAGCGAGCATCTGGCCGGTCTGGTTGTTGTCGCTGTCGATGGCCTGCTTGCCGAGGATCACCAGCTGCGGCTGTTCCTTGTCGACCACAGCCTTGAGCAGCTTGGCCACGGCGAGCGAGGTCAGATCTTCAGTGGATTCGACGAGGATGGCACGGTCGGCACCCAGAGCCAGTGCGGTACGCAGTTGCTCCTGAGCGGTGGTCGGGCCGATGGAGACGACGACGATTTCAGTCGCAACACCTTTCTCTTTCAGGCGTACGGCTTCTTCCACTGCGATTTCGCAGAACGGGTTCATCGACATCTTGACGTTGGCGAGATCGACGCCGGAATTGTCCGCCTTGACGCGAACCTTGACGTTGTAATCCACAACGCGTTTGACAGCTACAAGAACCTTCATGGATTCCTCGTTACTCTCCGGTGAAAAGAAAGTCGCCTAGGCGAACCTGGCGGTTGATGCTCATCAGGCTAAAGGGCACCTCTAAAAACGCCGACTCGGGTGTCAGGTGGCTGCACGGTGGAGGACCTGCGACCGTTCGTCAGGGGTGACCGACGGGTCATTGATCTTCACGCTGTGTAAACTGCGCGCCGGACCTGCGCTGCGCATCACCTTCTACTGCCTGTGCCCTGTCTTTAGACGTGCTCTTGAAACCGCCAGTCTGCCTACGACGAGCGCAAAACCGCCCGTATCTTGACCGGAACGCCTATTCCGGTCAATACAGCAAAATGACCATTCATAAGCCGCGCTTCTTTGATTTCTCTGGGCTGGAGCCAATTCAAACAAACGTTTGTATTGGACGCTCGGAGTGGTGTAGATATAATGCGCCGCCTAGAGAGAAAGGTCGGACTCCAATATTCCCCTTGACGTTAACGTAAAGGAATAGCGGATGCGACATCAAACCTCCAAATTAGAAAAAAAACTGTTGAGCCTTGAGTAGGAGATAGCCTGTGGAACGCGAATACATGGAATTCGACGTGGTCATCGTCGGTGCCGGCCCCGCTGGCCTGTCCGCCGCCTGCCGTCTGAAGCAGAAGGCCGCCGAAGCCGGTAAGGAAATCAGCGTCTGCGTGGTCGAAAAAGGCTCCGAAGTCGGCGCACACATCCTGTCCGGTGCCGTGTTCGAACCACGCGCTCTGAATGAACTGTTCCCGGACTGGAAAGAACTCGGCGCCCCGCTGAACACGCCAGTGACCCGCGACGATATTTTCGTACTGAAAAACGCCGACAGCGCGCAGAAAATTCCTGACTTCTTTGTGCCCAAGACCATGCACAACGAAGGCAACTACATTATCTCCCTCGGCAACCTGTGCCGCTGGCTCGCCCAGCAGGCCGAGAACCTCGGCGTGGAAATCTACCCGGGTTTCGCCGCTCAGGAAGCACTGATCGACGAACAAGGCGTAGTGCGCGGGATCATCACTGGTGATCTGGGCGTCGACCGCGAAGGCAACCCGAAAGAAGGCCTGTACACCCCGGGCATGGAACTGCGTGGCAAGTACACGCTGTTCGCCGAAGGCTGCCGTGGCCACATCGGCAAGCAACTGATCAAGCGCTACAACCTCGACAGCGATGCCGACGCCCAGCACTACGGCATCGGCCTGAAAGAAATCTGGGAAATCGACCCGGCCAAACATCAGCCAGGCTTGGTGGTGCACACCGCTGGTTGGCCGCTGGACATCATGGGCACCGAAAACACCGGCGGCTCGTTCCTCTATCACCTGGAAAACAACCAGGTGGTGGTTGGTCTGATCGTTGACCTGTCCTACAGCAACACTTACCTGTCGCCGTTCGACGAGTTCCAGCGCCTCAAGCATCACCCGGTGCTGGCCCAGTATCTGGAAGGTGGCAAGCGCATCAGTTACGGCGCTCGCGCGATTTGCAAAGGTGGCCTGAACTCGCTGCCGAAAATGGTCTTCAAGGGCGGCGCGCTGATCGGTTGCGACCTCGGCACCCTGAACTTCGCCAAGATCAAGGGCAGCCATACTGCGATGAAGTCCGGCATGCTCGCCGCAGAATCCGTGGCTGACGCGCTGTTCGCAGAAAAGGACGGCACTGAAGAGCTGACCACTTACGTCGACGCGTTCAAGAAGAGCTGGCTCTACGACGAACTGTTCGCCAGCCGCAACTTCGGCCCGGCGATCCACAAGTTCGGCGCCATCGTTGGCGGCGGTTTCAACTGGCTGGATCAGAACATCTTCGGCGGCAAACTGCCGTTCACCCTGCACGACACCAAGCCGGATTACGCTTGCCTCAAGCTAGCGGCGGACTGCAAGAAGATCGACTATCCGAAGCCGGACGGCAAACTCAGCTTCGACAAGCTCAGCTCGGTGTTCATCTCCGGTACCAACCACGAAGAAGAACAACCTTGCCACCTGAAGCTGACCGACCCGAGCATCCCGATCAGTAAGAACTTGCCGCTGTACGACGAACCGGCGCAGCGCTACTGCCCGGCCGGCGTGTACGAAGTGATCACCAAGGAAGACGGCGAGAAGCGCTTCCAGATCAACGCCCAGAACTGCGTGCACTGCAAGACCTGTGACATCAAGGACCCTTCGCAGAACATCACCTGGGTCACGCCGGAAGGCGCTGGCGGCCCGACTTACCCGAACATGTAAGTCGAACCGCTGAACATCAAGGCTCCCGAATCGGGGGCCTTTTTGTTGCCCAAAATTTACTGCATCACTTGACTCCCTGTGGGAGCTGGCTTGCCAGCGATGGCGGTGGATCAGGTGACATCTATGTTGAATGTGCCGGCCTCATCGCTGGCAAGCCAGCTCCCACAGGGATTGTGAAAATCCTCAGGCAGCGCGCTCGTCACCCGGGCTGCGCTCGAAATAGCGCTTATATTCACGGCTGAACTGCGACGTACTCTGATACCCCACCCGATGCGCCACCTGCGCCACACCCAGGCCTTCGGCGACCAACAACGTCTGCGCCTTCAGTAACCTCAGGCGCTTCAGATACTGCACCGGCGACAACAACGTGCTGCGTTTGAAATGCTCATGAAAGGTCGACACGCTCATGTTCGCGCAACCGGCCAGCGTTTCAACGTTCAACGGCTCGGTGTAATGCGCATGCAGATGACTGATCGACGCCGCCACCCGCGCGAATTGCCCTTGCTGCTCGACCAATGCCCGCAACACATCCGCCTGCGGCCCGCGCAACGCGGTGAACAACAATTCACGCACCCGAGCCGGCCCAAGAATCTGGCATTCCAGCGGATCGTGCAGGCAACTCAGCAAGCGCTCGACGCAACCGCGCATGGCATCGTCGAGTACCACTGAGGTCATCGACTCCGGGGTCTGCGCCGGGATATGCCGGCCCGGCGCCAGCCCCATGGCCAGCACCAGCTCACCGAGCAACACCCGATCAATCGCCACCGAAACACCGAGCAACGGCGCATCCGGCAAGGCAAACGTCTCGCATTCGAACGGCACCGGCAGCGCCTGAATCAGATAGTGCCCGGCGCCGTACTCCATGGTGCGCGGCCCGAGAAACGCCAGTTTGCTGCCCTGGGCGATGATCATCAGGCTCGGTTCGTAAATGTGCGGGCCACGGGCAACGTCGCAACTGGCGCGCAACACTTGCACACCGGGCAACCCGGTCGGGGAATAACCATCGCGCAGCGCCAGCGGCTCGATCAGCGAAACCAGCCGCGCATTGGCATCAAGATGACGGGTCAACTGCATCGAATTGCTCTTCACAAAAAATCACGAAAATAAGGGATGAAAGCATCATCGCAGATCCTTTTGCCAATGCGACCGATCAAACCCGCATGCCGGAGGATTAGGCATGAGACCCGGAGGAATCGTCATGGCCGGACCGACAGTCGACGCCCAAAATGCGCCGCCTCACTTGTTCCTGCTTTTGCGAGGTTTCACATGTACACCGCCATCGGCTATGCCGCCCAATCGGCCACCACCCCCCTCGCCCCGATGAAATTCGAACGCCGCAGCCCGCGCGCCGATGACGTCGCGATCGAAATCCTTTACTGCGGCGTCTGCCACTCCGATATCCACCAGGCGCGCAACGAATGGGGTATCGCCGTTTACCCGCTGATGCCCGGCCACGAGATCGTCGGAAAAGTCACCGCGATCGGTGCGAATGTCACTCAACACAAGGTAGGCGACCTGGTCGGGGTTGGCTGCATGGTCGACTCGTGCCGCACCTGCGAAGCGTGCCAATCGAACCTTGAGCAATACTGCCTCGAAGGCCCGACCATGACCTACGCCACCCCGGATCGGGTCGATGGCAGCAACACCATGGGCGGTTATTCCGACAGCATCGTCGTCAGCGAGCACTTCGTCGTGCGCATCCCGGAAAAACTGGCGTTAGCCAGCGCCGCGCCAATCCTCTGCGCCGGTATCACCACCTACTCGCCGCTCAAGCACTACGGCGTGAAGGCTGGCGACAAGGTCGGGATTCTCGGCATGGGCGGTCTGGGCCACATGGGCATCAAGTTCGCCAAAGCCATGGGCGCCGAAGTGACGCTGTTCACCCGTTCGGCAAGCAAGGCTGAAGAAGGCCGCCGTCAGGGTGCCGATCATGTGATCGTCTCCACCGACGCCGAGCAGATGAAAGCGGCTGCCGGTTACTTCGACTTCCTGCTCGACACCATTCCGGTGCAGCACGATCTCAACCCGTACCTCGACACCCTGCGCTTCGACGGCGTGCACATTCTGGTCGGTCTGATCGAGCCGATTGATCCACCGGTACACGCCGGCAAACTAGTGATGAGCCGTCGCGTGCTGGCCGGCTCGTTGATCGGTGGCGTCGCAGAAACCCAGGAAGTCCTGGATTTCTGCGCCGAGCACAACATCACCTGCGACATCGAAATGCTCGACATCCGCCAGATCAACGAGGCTTACGCCCGGATGATTGCCGGTGACGTGAAGTACCGCTTCGTGATCGACATGGCGACGCTCAAGGTTTAAACCTTCAGGCCTAGCTCTGCCGACAGCCGGGCTGTGACCCCTTTGATCAGGGGAATCAGCTCGGCCATTTTTTCCAGCGGCATGTACGGCACGGTGCTGGCGATACTGATCGCCGCCACGATGCCCTTGCTCGCATCCCGAATCGGCGCCGCCACGCAGCGGATCGACGGTTCGTTGTCCTCCAGATCGAAGGCGTAGCCCCCGGCGACGTACTCGGTCATACGCTGCTCAAGCTGCTCCCACGACTGCTGAGGATGCTGCGGCCAGAACTGACTCTTCCCACCTGCCGGCAGACTGATGTCGTACAGACGTTGCCAATCTTTCGGTGAGTCATCGAGCATCAATGCCTTACCAATACCGGTGCGCGCCAGCGGCATGCGATGGCCGACCCGCGAACGCATTTCCGGGCCGTTGCGCCCCGGATTTTTCAGCAGATACAACACTTCATCGCCTTCGCGAATGCCCAAGTGCACGGTGTCACCAGTCAGCGCCGACAACTCGTCCAGATACGGCCCGGCCAGGCTCACCAGCGGCAACTCTTCACGCGCCTGGAAACCCAATTCGATCAGCTTCGGTCCGAGCAGATAACCGACTTGCGGCACCACGCGCAGGTAGCGCTCGTCGACCAGGCAACTGGCCAGTCGATGGGTGGTGCTGCGCGTGGTACCGATCAGCCGGGCAATCTCCTTGAGATCGCGGGCGCCACTGGCCACCGCTTGCACCACGCCGAGACCGCGCAATAGCGTCTGGGTGCCGGTGGGTGCGGCGTCCTTGGTTTTTTCCGGAGCGTCTTCCTGCATATCCAGCCTTTTACCGTTGAGCGAAGGAACGGGCGGCATTATGGTCGCCCGACGCAGACCACTACAACTCGATACGCTCGACCTTGCCGACCAGCAGCACGTAGGACAAAGCACCGATCAAGGCGAGAACCGCGATATAGGTGATCGCCGGGGCGAACGAATCGCCGCTGGCAAGGAAACCGATGACGATCGGCGTAGCAATTGCCGACAGGTTGCCGATGAAATTGAACACCCCGCCAGTCAGCCCCAACAACCGCGCTGGCGCTAACGTCGACACCAGTGACCAAGTGATCGAGGCCAAGCCGTTGCCGAAAAATGCCAACGCCAGAAAGGCAATCACCAGCGGCGTCGACTCAACGAAGTTGGCGCCGATGATCGAGGTGGAAATAAGCAGCCCGCCAATGATCGGCAACTTGCGCGCAAACCCGACGGTGTAGCCGCGACGAATCAAGAAGTCGGAAAAGAACCCCGAACACAGCACACCGATGAACGCGGCGAGAAACGGCAGCGACGCCAGCAGGCCGGACTTGATGAAGTCCATGCCGCGATATTTCACCAGATAGGTCGGGAACCACGTCAGGAAAAACCACAGCGTCGAGTTCAGGCAGAACTGGCCGAGGTAGATGCCCCACAATTTGCGCTTGGTCAGGACGATGCCCAAATCGGTCCAGCTGAATTTGGCTTTGACCTTGGCCGACTCTTGCTGAATATCAACTAGACCACCGCCCTCGCGGATCAGGTCGATTTCCGCTTCGTTCGCGCCTTTGAAATCCCGTGGCTCGCGATACACCGCGTACCAGATCGCCGCCCAGATAATGCCGACAGCGCCTGTTGCGACGAACACCATGTGCCAGCCGAATTCATGTTGCAGCCAGGCGAGCACCGGAGTGAGAAATGCCAGACCAACGAACTGTCCCGACGTGTAAAAACCAATCGCCGTGGCGCGTTCCCGCTCGGGAAACCACGTCGTGACCACACGGCTGTTGATCGGATAAGCCGGCGCTTCCAGCGCACCGACCGCCATGCGCAATACAAACAACGCGATGAAACTCGCAGCGAAACCGAGCATCACCGTAGCCACAGACCACAACAACAACGCGACGCTGTAAAGAATGCGCGGCGGCACGCGATCGACCAACCAGCCGCCGGGGATCTGCATCGCGGCGTAAGTCCAGCCGAACGCGGAGAAAATCAGACCGACGTGAATCGGATCGATGCCCAGCTCACTGGTCAGCGCCGGCGCAGCAATCGACAGGTTGCTGCGGTCGAGGTAGTTGATGACCACGGTGATAAACAGCAACACCATGATGAAAAAACGCTTACGGCTGGGCGTGACTAAAGACGCCTGCCCGGTGAGGGTTTGCGGTTGCATGGGGAGAGCCTCTTTTTATGTTTATTGAGGTCGGCCTGAGGCCTGATCGTTCCCACGCTCCGCGTGGGAATGCAGCCCGGGACGCTCTGCGTCCCAAAAGCGCACGCAGAGCGTCCATTGAGGCATTCCCACGCAGAGCGTGGGAACGATCTCATCGGGTGTGTCAGGGACGACTCACCACTCGGCAAAACTGCCATCGGCATGACGCCAGATCGGGTTGCGCCAGCGATGCCCGACCGCTGCGCGCTCGATCACATATTCTTCGTTGATCTCAATGCCCAACCCCGGGCCGTTCGGAATCTTCACAAAGCCTTTGTCGTAATCGAACACCCGCGGATCCTTCACATAGTCGAGCAAGTCGTTGCTCTCGTTGTAATGGATGCCCAGGCTCTGCTCCTGGATAAACGCGTTGTAACAAGCCGCGTCCAATTGCAAACACGCCGCCAGCGCAATCGGCCCCAACGGGCAGTGCAGCGCCAGTGCCACATCGTAGGCCTCGGCCATGTTGGCGATCTTGCGGGTTTCGGTGATGCCGCCCGCGTGGGAGGCATCCGGTTGGATGATGTCGACGTAACCTTCGCTCAACACGCGTTTAAAGTCCCAACGCGAAAACAGCCGCTCACCCAGAGCAATCGGCGTGCTGGTCAACGGCGCAAGCTCTTTCAGCGCTTCGTAGTTTTCGCTGAGTACCGGTTCTTCGATAAACATCAGTTTGTACGGGTCGAGTTCCTTCATCAGCACCTTGGCCATCGGCTTGTGCACGCGGCCATGGAAGTCGACGCCGATACCGACGTTCGGCCCGACCGCGTCACGTACGGCGGCGACGTTGGCCAGCGCCAGATCGACTTTCTCGAAGGTATCGAGGAATTGCAGTTCTTCGGTGCCGTTCATTTTCACCGCAGTAAAACCACGGCTCACCGCCTCTTTCGCCGCACGCGCGGTGTCCGCTGGACGGTCGCCGCCAATCCACGAATACACGCGAATCTTGTCACGCACCTGACCACCGAGCAGATCACTCACCGACACGCCAAGGGCCTTGCCCTTGATGTCCCACAACGCCTGATCGATACCCGCCAGCGCGCTCATGTGGATCGCACCGCCACGGTAGAAACCGCCGCGATAGAGCACAGTCCAGATGTCTTCGATGTTGCGTGGGTCTTTGCCGATCAGGTAGTCGGACAATTCTTCAACGGCAGCTGCGACGGTATGCGCGCGCCCTTCAACCACGGGTTCGCCCCAACCGGTCACGCCTTCGTCGGTTTCGACTTTGAGGAAACACCAACGCGGCGGGACGATAAAGGTGGTGAGTTTGGTGATTTTCATCTTTTTGTCTCTCTTGTAGATGCAGCGCACGCAGCGCCAAAAAGTCTTAGCGAAGGGCCTTCCACGCGGCCACGTAGGCCTTGGCATTCACCGCCACTTGCTCCGGGGTCATGCCCGGTTTGAACAGTCCGGAACCGAGGCCGAAACCTTTTACACCGGCATCGATAAACGCCTGCATATTGTCCGGGGTGATGCCGCCGACCGGCGCCAGTACCGTTCCCGTCGGCAACACTGCGAGCCAGGCTTTGACGACCGCCGGGCCCATTTGCTCGGCCGGGAACAACTTGAGAATGTCCGCGCCCTCCTCCAGTGCCGCGAAGGCCTCGGTCGGCGTGGCGACGCCCGGCGACAGAAACAGCCCCGCCGCTTTCGCCGCACGCAAGACCTTGGCGTCACTGTGCGGCATGACAATCACTTGGCCGCCGGCTTCTTTCACCAGCTCGACCTGTGCCGGGGTCAACACCGTGCCGGCACCGATCAGGCAATCGGCGGGCAGGGCCTTACGCAGGATGCGGATACTTTCGTACGGCGAAGGGGAATTGAGCGGTACTTCGATGACGCGAAATCCGGCCGCATACAGGACTTCTCCGACAGCGGCGGCTTCCTGCGGATGCAGTCCCCGCAGGATCGCGATCAGACCGTTTTGCGCCAATGCTTGCTTGAGCATGTCAGGCCTCCAGTCAGGGTTAACGGGATGAGGAATCGATCAGTCCGGCGGCCAGCGCCAGTTGCCACAGACCACGCTCGGTGGCCTGTTCGGCCAGCGTCACGTTGGCGAAACCGCAGGCAGCGAGGGCACGGCTGTAGCGCGTGCAGAGTTGCGCGTTGCCGATGAGGATGATCGAAGGGAGATTCGGGTTGTTGCGGCGACGCCGCTGAACCGTGGCGAGCGCCGCCAGTTCATGGCCGATCATCAGGCCGGACAGATAATCCGCCTGCGCGGTCGGGCTGAGTTCGCCGGTCAGGCCCAAGGTACGGGCACTGAACAACGTCGACAGCACGCCGAGTTCGCCGTCCGCCGACTGCGCAACCTGCACACCACGGTCAAACGCCAGAGCATCGAACGCCGCCCCCTGCTTCAGGGTACGGCCGAGAATGCTGTGTTCACTGAGCACGGCGAACACTTCGCCGGTCATGAACGTGTCGAAATGGGTGATGCAGCCATCGACGACGTCCACCCATTTCGAATGACTGCCCGGCAGACCGATCAACAGATCAACACCCGCCTCAATCGGCAGATTCTGCAGCACGCCGAGCACTTGGGTTTCTTCGCCGCGCATCACATTCGGCAGGCGCGAACGCTGAATCACACCCGGCACGATATGCACGCGGGTGCCGCGCAGGCTGACAATTGTTTGTAGGGAGTTTCCGAGATTGGCGACGTTCGCCGGCGTCTCGCAGTAGGCTGCTTCACGCCAGCCCTGTGCACTGCCGACCATGCCGCAAGCTATCACCGGTAGATTCGGCTGCGCATCGAGCCAGTCGCCGCACGCCTCGTCGAACGCCAGTTCAAAACCATCGGCGCATTCGCGACCGTTGATGACTCGCGGAGTCTTCGGCAGTTGCATGATCCCGGACGACAGCGCGCGCTGCTCCAGCACCACACCGTCCGCTGCGAGTTTGTAAGCACGTAATGAGGTCGTCCCCCAATCGAGCGCGATCAATTGCGCCAGCATCGCTTCACCTGTTTTGTTTTTGGCAGTGAGTGCGACGGACTATAGACCTCTCAGACGGGAAATCTCAATATGTAATTTTGCATCCCACATTATGGGATAAAGCAATCATTGCACGCGCTGCTGTTCAATGACGTGTACGAGGTCAGTTGCTGGAATCAGCATTGACTTCGAATAGTATCCCCCGAATGAGTAAGCTGAGGTAAACACTCTGCAAGAGACGGCGTTACGTTCATTTAATAATGCCAGCAGTTCTTCCACGCTCATGAAAACATTTGAAACGCCCTCATCCTCCTTTCTCACTGCGGACAATCTAGACGTATAAATATGGTCTAAACCAGACTTATCGGCGTCAACCTCAACAAGATTACCAACAAAATAATTAGTCAATTTATCGGAGTTTTCAAATTCAAGCTCTTTATCCAGAGAGCAAAACAATGTTTCACCCAACTGTGTTTCTCCCGTCGCATCCTTAAAAAAATTCAACACATCGGTCTTCGAACTAAAGCGAACACTCCAAGACAAACTATCGCCCCCTGTAGCGACAGAAATGAATTCAATCTCGGTATCAGGAAGAATCGGCCGCTTGGCACAAGAACTACATAGAAGCATCGTCAGCACAATAAATAGTCGTATCATTTTTTCGATTCCAAATATTGAGTCACTCGCTCATAAACTATATCGCACGCAGACTTTCCACTTTGAAGTTTGGAGGCGAACAGCATACCTGCTTGCCGGTGATTCGCACTGACCGCCTCATTTATATTCGGTCCAGATGTCATGATCCAGCGCTCTCCCAAACTGGCAACAGTATCTGAATCGTCTTTTTCCTTGGGGGATGCCAATATATTTATCCAGTAATCTGCCACGGGCTTTGGCGTCGTAAAATAGATATCAGAGAACATCCATACACCTGTACCACCGCCAACAGGATCGAGTGTTACCAACATCTTGACTGTATAACCTCGTTCTTTCAAAATCGAGGTCAAATGTGCACCATTCCACCCCCCAAGGCTATGACCAACAATCACAAGATAAACCGTCTTATCACCTTTTAACGGGCGTATTACATACTTCTCGATATCCTTCTCACCGCGAACATCCTTATAGCTTATATAAGGTAAATTAACGTCGAGCTTTTGTTCCGGAGACAGTCTGTTCGACAACTGATTCCACGCATTTTGCACGTTATGATGAGGAGGTTCATTCTGATAATACTCCTCTTTATCCCCAGCACCGCCAATAAAGAAAACGGCTACCTTTTTCACTTTGACAGTAACTTGCTTGACGCTCTGGTCAGTCTTGCAGGTCAACTCATGGCCAGCCACTTCAGTTTTGCAGTCTCTGAGTGCAGGATTTTCGACTTCCATTTCGATCACTCTACAAACAATTTAATAGTTTCAGCCAAGTGAGAACTCACCATATGGGTAAAGCCCTGCTCATTGGTGATGCCATGTTCTATGCGCCCATCACTTCGCTGGATCGCATACGGATGATCGGGGATAGGCTCGCCAGTCGCCTCGTTAACCACTTGCAACCTGTCCGTAAAATGCACCGGCATCGGCAACAGCCCACTAAACGCTGCCCCTCCGCCACTCTGGCCGATAATCACCGTCCCCGAGCCACCCACCACGACATTGCCGTGGCCTCCGGTGCTGTCGAGCGTGGCGGCATTCAAGCCGTTGATAAAAACGGTGCCGGAAACTGCCCCGGTAATCGGACTGCCGCACGCCGATTTATCGGTCATGCGCGCGGCGGCGAGGCCGTCGAAGAAGACGTTCGGCGAGCCGGAGGCAATCGGGTTGGTGCCATGGCCTGGCAATGGGCAGGCGGTCGGGTCGGTGACGCGTGCAGCGGGTTTACCACTCAATTCAAAGCTCCTTGCTTCAGGGGTTCCGGGTGCGGCTGATGAATATCGATGTCGGTCGCGGCGAAGCGCCAGCGGTTGTCGACGGGGTCGAACAGGGCGTGGCAATGTTCACGGCTGTCGGGGGGTGTAGCGAATTGCAGATGCTGCCAGGCTTCGTCTACCTGCCATGCCAGTTCAGCCGGCAAGGCGTCGTCGAGTTCGTTGAGCCAGGCGTTGTAGTTGCGCAGGTGATTACGCTCGTAAGTCGATTGCAGCAGTTCGGCCATTTGTGCGCCGAGGTCGAGATGATGCTGGGCCGTCCACTGGCCGATCTCGGAATAGACGTACCAGCCCATCGGCATCAACCCGCCGTCCTTGAGCAGCGAATGCCCGGCAGGGGCGACGAAACCACAGCAAATGTGCAGCATCAGCCAGCCTTGATGGGCGTCGATAAACGCCGTCGGATCGAAAGTGCGCAGCGGTATCACGCGGTAATCGGCGAGCCCGGCACTGCGCGTCATCAACTCAGCATCGAGGCGTGACACGAACGCACGAATGGCGCTGCCGCCCATGCGGTTTGTCATGCACAGAATGTCGACCGGTTGGCGCTGGGGGTTGTCGCTCGAGCCTGAGTTTTTCACTAGGCCATACAGACGCATTGACGCCCGTAGTCCGCTCATCGCCGGTCACTCGTTGACGCAGCGAAGGCTCCACGGGCGTGGAGAAGTTGTGCCAGAGGCATTGCAGGTGTCGTCCGTGAGCGCGCAAAAATGGCGCGTAGAATGCCGGACTAGAGCGCTGGCGACAATCGAATTACTGCCGGATTGCCATCATCGTGTTCAACCCTCGGCAAACTCACGCAAAACCTGGCCATCCATGCGGTAGCGCACCCACTCTTCCTGAGGTTGCGCGCCGAGGGATTTGTAGAATTCGATCGCCGGCGTGTTCCAGTCGAGCACGCTCCATTCGAAGCGGCCGCAGTCGTTGTCGCAGGCGATTTTTGCCAGGTGGCGCAACAGGGTTTTGCCGGCACCGCCGCCGCGTTGTTCGGGGGTGATGTAGAGGTCTTCGAGGTACAGGCAGTTGCTGCCGAGCCAGGTAGAGTAGCTGAAGAAGAACACCGCGAAACCGATTGGCAAACCGTCGCGTAGGCAGATCAGACCGTGGGCGGTGGCGCCTTCGCCGAACAGGCTGCGTTCGATGTCGGCGACGCTGGCGATGACTTCATGGCGAGCTTTTTCGAAATCGGCGAGTTCAGTGATGAAGGCGAGGATTTGCGGGGCATCGCTGGGGGTCGCCGGGCGGATTTCGATCGTCATGGACGGGCCTTGTCGGAAAAAGGAAAACGCCATACTAAGACGGTGCGCGGCGCTCGTCACATGGCAAAACACACACTACCCTGCGCAATGTTGCAAAAACAGCAGTCCCCTGTGGAAGCGAGCCTGCTCGCGAAAGCGTCCTTTCAGTCACCTGCATTGTTGATTGACAGACAGCATTCGCGAGCAGGCTCGCTCTCACACAGTGACTTCGACAGTCTAAAAGGATGTTTATGAACCTTGAGTTTTTTACACCGGTGGCGGCACTGGCAGCAGAGTTACTGCCGTACGCATTGGAGCCGTCCGACGACGGCGCTCACGACCTCGCCCACCTGCAACGGGTCTGGCACAACGTGCGTACGCTGCATGAAGAAGAAGGCGGTGATCTTGAGGTGTTGTTGGCCGCCGTGCTCTTGCACGATTGCGTGGCCGTCGAGAAGAATTCGCCACTGCGTTCGCAGGCTTCGCGGCTGGCGGCAGATAAAGCTTCGTCAGTGCTGGCCGATCTGAACTGGTCCGAAGAGAAAATCGCCGCCGTCGCCCACGCCATCGAAGCCCACAGTTTCTCCGCCAACATCACCCCGCTCACCCTCGAAGCGAAAATCGTCCAGGACGCCGATCGGCTCGACTCACTCGGCATGCTTGGCGTCGCCCGCACTTTCTACATCGCCGGGCGCATGGGTTCGGCGCTGTACGACCCGCAGGATCCCGAAGCGAAACAACGCGATTACGATGACACGCGTTTTTGCCTCGATCATTTCCAGACCAAACTGCTGCACCTCGCCGACGGTTTTCAGACCACCGCCGGCCAGCGTCTTGCGCAGGTCCGTCATCAACGTCTGAAGGGTTTCATGGAACAGTTCAAGGAAGAGATTGGCATCGTTTAAGCCGTTACTCCGGCGTGCGCTGAACCTGACTTCGCCAACTTCAGACCTAACCCGCTCACCTGGCGTGCTAAACAGATGACGCTGAATTTCCGGTCAAGGAACCGCGTCATGTCGCAAGCATCACCCCAGGTATCAGGCAAGCTGTTCGGCTTGTTCTGCCTCGCGAGTTATCTGCTGTCGTTGTCCTATGGCGCGACGTTTTTGCTGTCGCTGTTGATCGGTGCACGCGGCGGCAATGAACACGATGCCGGCAGCGTGATTTCGGCGGCGATGCTCAGTACGTTTGTCGCAGTGCTGGTGTCCGGGCATCTGTCGGACTGGCTCGGTGCGGCGCGTTCGATTGCCCTGTTTGGTCTGTTGCTGGTGGCGGCGAGTCTGGGCTTTGCAATGACGCCGGGATTCGGTCATCTGCTGTTGTTTTTTGGTTTGTTACTGGGCCTGGGCTGGGGGGTGTTTTACACCTTGGGACCGATCATCGTTGCCAGTCTGGTGACGCCGGCGCAACGGGCCAGGTATTTCGCGTTGCTGTCGGGCAGCATGATGACTGGCATCGGCAGCGGCCCGTTACTCGGGCGCGCCGCCAGTGCGTTGGGTATGCCTGTGACCTCGGCGTTTTATCTGGCGGCGCTGGCAAGCCTGATCGGCGCGCTGCTGTTCTGGCAACTCGGCGCAAAACTGAAAAGCACACAGGCGACAACCACCGCGAAAATCAGCTGGCAAGCAACCACTCAAGTGCTGGGCTCGCGCGCCGTGTTCCCGATCATCATGGTCGGTCTCGGCGGTTGCGTATTCGGTGGCCTGTCGAGCTTTCAGACCAGCTATGCCGCTGCGCGCTCGCTGGATTATTCATTGTTCTTTCTGGGCTTCATGAGTGCGGCGATCAGCAGTCGAATGTTGATCGCGGGGTATGTGGTCAAGCGTGACCCGTTGCGCGCGTCGAGCCTGCTGTCAGGGTTGATGTTGAGTTCGATTGTGCTGTTCGCGTTCGGCGTGCACGGCGGGTTCACTTACCTGCTGGCGGCAGTGCTGCTGGGTGTTGGTTATGGCCTGACCTATTCGGTGATCAACGGTCTGGCCGCCAACGAAGCACCGGCCGGCACCACATCACAGGCGCTGTTGCTGTTCAGTCTGGCGTACTTTATCGGCGTATTCGGCTTCCCGTTGCTCGCTGGCAAAATCATCGTCGAACACGGCATGGCAACGCTTTTACACACTGTGTTGGTAGTGGCATTGATGAACTGGCTGATCACCCTTGGTCGTCTGCTCTGGCGTCGACTGAATGTCAAAACCGTACCAGTGATTTAGACCGTTCGTCGTTCATCAGGCACCAAACCGCTCAGAGGGCAGACCAACGACAGGTAAGGATTCCAATCACTGGAGACGCCCTATGATCCCGTCAAGGTTGACCGCTTTCGTATTCAGCGCCCTGCTCTGCCCTGCAGTTTTCGCAGCATCCGCTACCGCTGCGGGCACCGGCCCTACCGACCCGACCCCACCACGCGCCCCCGCCATCAACAGTGCCCCCGGTATGAACACCGATGGCTCGGGCGTGCCTTTGATCAATCAGCCTCCCGCCACCGGTACTGATCCGCGCACCCAGGGCAGTGACCCGGGTCGTCAGGGCGGGATGAACACTCCCGACGCCCCCGCCACGCCTGACAATGCGGGCCCCGGCGTTGGCTCAAAAACCACCACAGGTGGCTCCGGTTCCGAAGGCTCCGGTCAGTAGTTCGCCGACGCGAGCGTCCTATTCAATCCAATGAAGAGGTAACCATGAACGTCGATAAAAACCTGGAAAAAGAAGTCCTCACCCGCCTGCTGCACGCCCATCCGAGTGGACTGGGCAAGGAAGTGTTGGACAATTACCGGGGCGAGAAAGTCGTGGCCAGCGCCCTCGCCGCTTTGCAGGATCGTGGACTGATTCACCACGGGCATGTGACCTGCAACGAGGCTGGCGAACATTCGTTGAACCTGCCGATCAAGCTCAGTGCGGCCGGGGTTGAAGCGGCGCGCAAGCTGGATAGCTGAGCGATATGATCGTGTGATCGTGTGATCGTGTGATCGTGTGATCGTGTGATCGCTAATCATGCAGGAGCGGCTGTTGGCTGCGATCTTTGCTTTTAGAAGATCAAAAGATCGCAGCCTTCGGCTGCTCCTACATTGGATCTAAGGCGAACAGAAATCCCCTGTGGGAGCGAGCTTGCTCGCGAAAACTATCTATCAGGCGCTGCTGGACTCGCGGATAAACGCATCCACCTCAGCCGCCCCCGGCGATGTCGCCGGCCCCCAACGTGTCACCGCGATAGCCGCTGCCGCATTTGCCCGCCGCGCGGCTTCATGCGCTGACAAACCCTGCGCCAACCCGGCGACAAACACCCCGGCATGTGCATCACCGGCACCATTGCTGTCCACGGCTTTCACGGCAAACCCCGGCACATGCCGACGCTCGTTGGCCTGTTGAATCCAGCAACCCTGCGGCCCGTCCCGCACCACCATCAGCACCTCTTTGGGCAGATGCTCAGTCAGACGATCCAGCGCTAAAGCAATGTCTTCAGCCCCAGTAAAGCGCAACGCCTCAACACTGTTGCTGGTCCACACATCAATGCGCGGCAGCAACGCTTTCATCAGCAGCGAGTCCGGCGATTCAACCAACGGGCCCGGATCGAACACCACGTTGATCGACTCCGGTAACGCCAACGTCCAGTCGAGCAACGCTTGGGCCTTGCCTTCGTGGAGCAGGCTGTAGCCGCTGAGATAAACGTAATCGCCCGCCTCGGCCACAACGCTGTTCAGATCCTCTTCGGTCACCTCACCTTCAGCGCCGATGTAGGAAATGAAACTGCGCTCGGCCGACGCATCGGTCAGCGCGACGCACAAACCGGTGTCTTTCAGTGCGGGTTCGGTGATGCCGATGTGAATCCCCTCGGCGTTCATCGCCTGGCGCGCGAGATCACCGAAACGCCCAGTGCCATGGCGACCGAGGTACACCACCGACAGGCCATTACGCACCGCCGCCGCCATCACGTTGAAACCGCCGCCTGCTTCGAAACCGGCCGACTGCGCCAGCACGTCACCGCCAATCTGCGGCAGCTTATCCACGGCCATGACCAGGTCGATAATGACCTGGCCGGTGTGCAACATCTTAGGCATGAGCATTCTCGGTTTGCGCGGCGCGGCGGTCTTTCGCCCCGCCAAGGACAAAGTAAATGCCACCGGCGACCACGAAGGTCACGATCCAGCCGAGGCCGTTGTGGCCCAGCCAAGAGTCGGACAGGAAGCCTTTGAACCAGACGTTTTCAGCAGTGGTGCCGATGGTGGTGAAACTGAAGCCAAGGACGATGGCAATCGCCCAGGCGCCGAACGCGCGCCACTCGATGCCGCCGTGATACCAGTAGGCACTGCTCGGGCTGACGTCGAGCAGGTCTTTCGGGCTGTAGTAGTGACGGTGAATCAGGTCGACGACGAAGATCCCGACCCACGCGGTGATCGGCACCGCCAGCAGGGAAATAAAGGTAATGAACGGGCCGTAGAAACTGTCGGCGATCAGCATGAAGTAGATCGAACCGGCGAAGATCGCGACGATATCCACTACCACGGCGTAGACGCGTTTGACCTTCAGGCCAAGGGTCAGCGTGGTCAGACCGGCGGAGTACACCGACAGGTTGTTCGACAGCAACAAGCCACCGAACGCGGTGATCAGGTACGGCACGGCCATCCACGTTGGCAGCATGTCGCGGATTGCAACAATCGGGTCAGTCGCCGAGGCGAGGTCGTTGTTACCCACCGAGAGCAGACCGCCAAGAGTGATCAGCAGCACCAGCGGAATGCCCGCACCGAACGCTGCTGATGCAACCAAACGCACGGCTTTGACGCTGCGATGCTGATAGCGCGACATGTCGGCGCCAGCGTTGGCCCAACCAATGCCGGTGCCCGCGGCCATGGTGCCGATACCGATGATCATTGCGCTCATCGGTGCTGGCGTAGCGTTGAACACGGCGCTCCAGTCGATGGTCGCGCAAAGGAAACCACCGACGAGAATGTTCAGCGCGCCGAACACGTAAGTGGCCCACTTCTGGATCACCAGCAGCGTCGCGTGGCCGAGGCCGGATACCGACAGGGTCATCAGAACGAAAATCGCGATGAAGATCAGCGTCAGTATCGGCGCACTTTTCGCTTCCACTGGCGAGCCGAACAGGATCGAGCACAGCGACAACAGCACAAATGCAGCGGTGGTGGTGTTGACCGTTTCCCAACCCAGGCGCGACATCAGCGAGACCAGCGTCGGGCCGATATTGCCGCGCACGCCGAAGATCGCCCGCGACAAGGTCAGGCTCGGCGCGCGGCCACGGCGACCGGCAATCGAGATGATCCCGACCACCGCGAACGAACCGGCAGCGCCGATGATTGCGACGATGATCGCCTGCCAGATCGCCAACCCGCGAAATGCGACCAGCGTGGCGCCCAGTGGCAGACCGAGGATGGAGATGTTAGCGGCGAACCAGACCCAGAACAGTTGCAGCGGATGCCCGTTGCACTCGGCTTCCGGTACCGGTTCGATGCCGCGGGTTTCCAGTTGCCCGGCGCTTTGCCCGACGGTTGATGAACTCATGAAGGTGCTCCTGTTTGCCTTTTTTGTGGTTGTGGCAATTGATGCAAAACGACAAGACATCGCGGCCATCCTCGGCCTGTCTGCGCGATCCATTGCGGGTTGTAAATTCGATTATGCGGTGCGCCTATCGCTGGCAAGCCAGCTCCCACAGGGATCAGGGTGTACACAAATGTGTGTTCACAGCAAAAACCTGTGGGAGCTGGCTTGCCAGCGATGGCGTCACTTCACTCAGCGCAACGCCAACAGCCCCTGCACCAACGGTTCAAGCTCTAGGTGATTAACCGATTTGACCGTGTCGATCATCGGCACTGGCCAGCTCTCAAGACCCAGGCAGGCCCCGAGCATGGCGCCGAGAATCGCCGCGATGGTGTCAGTGTCACCGCCAAGACTGGCGGCCATGCACAACGCATCAAACGCGCTCATCTCGCCGACGGCCACTTGCTGCGCCAGGGCAAAGGAGACCACCACCGATTCCTGCGACGCCACCGAAGTACCGATCACGTCATAGAGCAGATCCGCCAGCAAAGCCTTGTCGCTATCGACACTGATGGTGCGCGCCCAACTGATTCGCGAGCCAATGCGCCCACCGGCCACCCAGTGCCCGTGCGCCTCGGCTTGCTGAGCGATGTGCTGGCCGAGGTTCAACGCCTCGCCCAGGTCCATGCCATTGATGCCGGCAGATACCACCGCTGCCACCGCCGCCGCACTGGAAATCCCCAGTGTGGTGTTGTGCGTGACCTGACAGGCCTGTACCACCGCTGCGATAAACCGCTGAGGATCGGCAACATCCGCCGCGATCCCTACCGGCGTAATGCGCATGGCCGCGCCGTTAGTGGTGCCGTAGCGTCCGGCCTCTTCCGGCGAATGGCCGGCGAGGATCATTTCGATGGCGCGCTTGGTCGACGGCCCGAGCAAGTCCTGCGAGCCCTTGGCCTGCATCTCGGCCTCCCACTCGATCAAGCGTTGCGCGAGGATCGCCGGTTCGATGCGGCCTTTGCCTTCGACCAGCAACTCACCGACCAGAATGGCTTGTTCAGTGTCGTCGGTGATCGAGCCTTTGGGCATGTTTGCGGCGATGGGTTGCAAGGGACCTGCATCCTGCAGATCGGTGATTGTGCCGAAGCGGGTCTTGATGGTTTCGCGGTTCAGCGATTGCGTCGGCATGCCCAGCGCATCACCGAGGGCCAGGCCATAGAAAGCACCAAGGGCACGGTTGAACGCGGTCATTTCGATTCTCCAAATTGCAGGTGCAAACGGAAATGCACCGGGTCGAGCAGGCTTTCGACCAGCTCCATAAAACGGTTCTGGCGATCGTAGGTGGTGCGCAACGCCTTGAGGAAAACCGTGCCGACCGGGCGCCCGAGCAATTCGGCGTCTTCGGCATTCAACGGCTCGGCACCGATCCACTGATCACCGCGTTCGCCGATGTAGCCGTAAGCGGCCAAGGTGATGGTCAGGGAATTGTCGATCAGGCCGACACGCGGCAGGCTTTCCAGGCCGCCGGTGGCCGGCATCAAAGAGCGTTCGAGAGAGACCAGCGTGCCGTCGTTGGAGCGCCGACGGCGGTCGAGGGTAATGAATTGGTCAGTGCCGAACCGCGAGAGCAGATCGGGCCGGGTCACGGCTTCCAGACGCAGCACTTCGGTATTGATCAGCGCGCCGCTGTCGGCCAGCGCCTGCGCCCAGCCGCTGCGCTGGTCGAGCGCGACACCGTCGAAGGTGACGATGGAGCCGACGCCGCTTTGCGTGGCGATGTAGTTGCGCCGTTTCAGTTCGGCCAGCGCTTCGCGCAGCGTGCCTCGGCTGACTTTGAATTCTTGAGCCAACTGATGTTCGCCGGGCAACAGAAAGCCGTCCTCCATGAGGCCGCTTTCGATGCGTCGGACGAGTTCGTCGACCACCCGTTGTTTCTTGTCAAATCGTACCTGTCTAATCATGTACAAATTGATACCCGAAACTAGCGTGGGCGGGCAAGGGATATTTAGCGAGAGTGACGAAAGGCGGGAGAATCAAAAGCCCCTCACCCTAGCCCTCTCCCGAAGGGAGAGGGGACTGAATGGGGGATGCTCAAGAAGTACGCCGACCTGAAAGTGCTTCGCCGAATCCATAATCGACTAGGTCTTTCAGGTCGATGCAGGACGCAAAGCACCCCGGTCGGCCCCCTCTCCCTCCGGGAGAGGGCTGGGCGGGCGGCGTTCCGATGAGGGGCTCTTGATTTTTAGCGTTGTTTCAGACGGTCGATGACGACGGCCAACAGCAGGATCGAACCACGGATAACATATTGGTAGAAGGTATCAATGTTCTTCAGGTTCATCGCATTCTCAATGATCGCCAAAATCAACACCCCGGCAATCACATGCCGAATCATGCCGATCCCACCGCTCAACGACACCCCGCCCAACACGCAAGCCGAGATCACCGTCAGCTCAAATCCCTGACCTATCATCGGCTGCCCAGAGGTCATTCGCGACGCCAGAATCACCCCGGCCAGCGCACCGATCACACCGTGCACGGCAAAGATGATGATCTTGGTGCGATCAACGTTCACACCCGCGAGCAACGCCGCTTCCTGATTGCCACCAATGGCCATGGTGTTGCGCCCGTAGGTGGTGTAATTCAACAGCCAACCAAAAAACAGGAAGCAAACAATGGTGATCAGAATCGGCACCGGCACGCCAAACAACTGGCCATTGCCGAAAACGAAGAACGATTCCTGCGACACGCCCACTGCTTTGCCGTTGGCAAAAATGTAAGCCAGACCGCGAACAATCTGCATGGTCGCCAACGTCGTGATCAAGGCGTTGACGCGCAACTTGGCAATCACGATGCCGTTGATCAACCCGACAATCAGGCCCATCACCAGCGCCGCGCTGACACCGAGAAACACGCTATTGGTGTCGCGCATCACCACCGCCGCAACTACCCCGGCGCAGGCAATCACCGAGCCGACCGACAAGTCGAAATGCCCCGACGCCAGGCAGTACAACATCGTGCACGCGGCGATCCCGGTGGTGGAAATCGCCAAGCCCAATCCGCGCATGTTCAGCGGCGAAAGGAAGTTGTCGATCAGCAAGGTGCAGGCGACAAAAATGCCCACGGCCGCCAGCAGCATGACCCAGTCGTCGAGGAAGCGGCGCATGTCCAGAGGTTTGCGCTCTTTGGGCAGGGTTTCGTTTTGGGTTGTCATCATAGTCACCTCTCAGTTCGCCACGCCGTCAGCGCGGTGGCGCGGCAAAGCCAGTTGCAGCAGGTTGGATTCATTGGCCTGATCGCGGCCGATTTCGCCGCGCAGGGCGCCTTCGCAGAGCACCAGAATGCGGTCGGAAATACCCATCACTTCCATCAGGTCGCTGGACACCACGATCACCGAAATGCCGTCGGCGGCGAGGTTATGGATGATCTGGTAAATCTCGGCTTTGGCACCGATGTCGATGCCGCGCGTCGGTTCGTCGAGCAGCAGGACTTTCATCGGCATCGACAGCCAGCGACCGAGAATGGCCTTCTGCTGATTGCCACCGGAAAGGAATTTGATCTGCTGACCGGCGTGCGGGGTTTTCACTTTCAGGGCTTTGATCTGTTTGTCGGCGTTGCCCTTTTCCCACAGACCGCGAATCAGGCAACCGAGGCCCGAATGGGCGCCGCGTGCGCTGATATTGATGTTTTCGGCAACGCTGGCCAGCGGGATAATGCCTTCCTTCTTGCGATCTTCCGGGCAGAGCAGAATGCCCGCAGCAATCGCGTCGCGCGGTGAGCGCAGTTTCAGTTCGTGACCGCGCAATTCGAGGCGTCCGGCGGTGTTGCGTTCCAGCCCGCTGAGCAAGCGAAACAGCTCGGTGCGCCCTGCCCCGACCAATCCGAACAGGCCAAGAATTTCACCTTTGTGCGCTTCGAAACTGATCGGTTCGCGCAGACCCGGGCCGAGCAAACCATCAACCTTCAGCGCGACGGCACCGCGTGGTCGATGGCGATAATCGTAAATGTCCTGAATGTCGCGGCCGACCATGCAGGTCACCAACTGATCGTGGCTCAACTGGCTCATGTCGTCGAAGGTGCGCACGTAGCGACCGTCCTTGAACACCGTCACGGCGTCACAGATGCGGAACACTTCTTCCATGCGGTGGGAAACGTAGAGCACGACTTTGCCCTCGTCACGCAGGCGTCCGATGATCGCCATCAAGCGGTCGATCTCACGGGCCGAAAGGCTGCTGGTCGGTTCGTCGAAAGCGATGACGTGGGCGCCGCGCGACAGCGCCTTGGCGATTTCCACCAATTGCCGCTGGCCGAGGGACAAGCGCCCGACCTTGGTTTGCGGATCGATTTCGTCGGCCAGGCCTTTGAGGCAGTTCAACGCTTGCTGGCGTAAAGCACCGCGATTGATCAAACCGAAACTGGCCGGCAGATGGCCGAGGAACAGGTTTTCGGCGACGGTCATTTCCGGCACCAGATGCAGCTCCTGGTGAATCACCGCGACGCCGCTGCCGATGCTGTCAGCGGTCGACTTGAACGCCATGGTCTGCTCGCCGATCTGCAACTCGCCGCTGCTCGGGATGTAAGCACCGCCGAGGATTTTCAGCAGGGTCGATTTGCCGGCGCCGTTCTCGCCCATCAAGGCGTGAACCTGGCCGGGATGGGCGACAAAGCTGATAGCGTCCAGCGCTTTCACCCCGGGAAAGGTTTTGCCGATCCCGTTGAAGCGCAGGCTGCCGCTGGCGCCGTGTTGTTCTTGTGTTTGTACTTGCGCGTGCATAAAGCCACCTCTTCACACCGAAAAACGGCCCGGCTGCCCGGGCCGTCGCGGCATCAGTTCCACAGGCCGATTTTTTCCAGCTCTTGCTTGAAGTTCTCGCGGGTGATCAGGGTGACGTCGTCCATCGCGGTGTACTTCGGCGGTTCTTTGCCGGTGGTGACCCACTCGTACATCATCTCTGCGGTTTTGTAGCCTTCGATGTGCGGGCTTGGCAGCATCGAGCCGAAGAAACCGCTATTAGGCTTTTTCAGTTCGCCGATGGCGTCGGTGCCGTTGATGCCGATGCCGATCACGTTGGCCGCAGCAAACCCGGCGGCTTCGGTGGCGCGCACGCCGCCGAGCACGGTGTTGTCGTTCATGCCGCCGATGATCAGGTTTTTCGCCGCGCTTGGCAGCTTCACCAGCGCCGAGTTAGTGGCGTCCATGCTGCCCGGTACGTCGAGGGTTTTCAGCGCAGCGAACAGAATGTGGTCTTTCGGCATACCGGCGTCTTCAAGGGACTTCACCGAACCGTCGGTGCGCTTCTTGCCGGTATCGAGCTCGTTGTAGGTGTTGACCACCGCGTAAGTGTCTTTCCAGTCCCAGTTACGTTTCTTCGCTTCGGCGACCATGGCGTTGCCCTGTTTCTGGCCAACTTCAAACGCGGCCATGCCGAGGTACGGCACGTCTTCCATGAACTTGCCGTTGGCGTCGACGAAACGGTCATCGACGGCAATCACTTTCAGGTCGTTGAGTTTGGCTTTGGCCATGATTGCCAGGCCGAGCGAGACGTCCGGCGGGCAAATCACAAAGCCCTTGGCACCGTTGGCAGCAAGACTGTCGATCGCCGAGAGGGTTTTCTCACCGTCCGGCACGGCAATCTTGATCAGTTCAAAGCCCTTGTCCTTGGCGGCTTTCTCGGCGAAGGCCCACTCGGTCTGGAACCACGGTTCTTCCGCCTGCTTGACCAGAAAACCGATTTTCACGGTGTCGGCAGCGAGCAGGGCACTGCTCAGGCTGAACGCGGTGACCGCCAGGGCGGTACTGCACAGGGTACGAATCCCGAAACGACGTTTCATAAGCTGACTCCTTGTTATTTTTTTTGAGCAATGTTTGAAAAGCGTTAAAGCGTGTTCCTGCAAAATCTTCTGACAATAGTCATATCGTATGATGATTGGATTTCACACGGATTTATCCGCGTGAAAGCCACTGTGCTCAGTCGTGGTACATCACCGAGCGCCCACCATCGATGGTGATGCATGCAGCATTGATGAACGGCGCCTCATCGCTGGCCAGAAATACCGCGGTCATCGCCACTTCGAGCGGCTGACCGATGCGCTTCGGCGGGTGCAGATCGAAGGCGCGCTGACGCTCGGCGTGCGGGTCGGCGAATCCGTTCCAGTAGTCGACGTTCAACTGCGTCTCGATATAGCCCGGGGCGATGGCGTTGACGCGGATGCCCTTAGCGGCGTACTCAATGCCGAGCGCGCGGGTCAGGCCGAGCAAACCGTGTTTGGCCACCGGGTACGGAAAGCAGCCGGGAATGATGTGGCTGGAATGGGTCGAAGCAATGTTGATGATGCTGCCGACGCCCTGCTCGATCATCTGTGGCAGCACCGCTTTGCAGCCGAACCAGGCGCCGTCCAAATCAATAGCGAAGCAGCGACGCCAATCTTCTTCGGTCATGACCAGCGGATCACAGAACACGTTGACCCCGGCGCAGTTGACCAGCACATCGATGCGCCCGTGCAGCTCAACGGCGCGTTTGGCCATGGCATGCAGGTCGGGCTGATGCGAGACATCCGCCTTCAGCGCTTGCACGTCGTAACCTTGCTCACGCCAGTGCACGGCAACCGTTTCGACTTTTTCCGCCTGAATATCACTGATCACCAGTTTCGCTTGCTGCGAGGCGAACGCCGCAACAATGGCTTCGCCGATGCCTTGGGCGGCGCCGGTCAGCAGCACGACCTTGTTTTTCAGACGCTCGCCCCTCGGCGGCGCAGGCACCGGCGGCAGGGAAAGAGGTTCAGCCATGGATCAGGACTCCTGTTTCGCAAGCACAAAAAAACCGGGCATCTGCCGATGTCCGGTCTGGAAGGCGGTTGGAACGAAACAGGCAAGCGCAGGCGACAGCTTGGGGCCGTTGCGAGACGCGGACTCCGCACGGGAGTGCGATAGACATTCGCTGCATCACTTCACCTGTTTTGTTTTTTTAAGTGTGAGTGCGTGTTACTGCTGGAGCCGACTATAAACCCGACTGCCGAATAATCTCAATATATAATTTTGCATCCCATATTTTGGGATTTAACCAGCAAACCGCGTACAGAGTTTTCCTGCGACATCCATGCGCATCGACAGCACTGCGCCATCCAATGGATGGTTGCTCGGGCTCTGGGCGCTGGTGATGAACAGGGTTTTCAGGTCTTCACCGCCGAATACACAACTGGTCGGGCGGCTGACAGGCAGATCGATCCTGCGGTCGACCTTGCCGTCAGGCGTCAGGCGCAGCAGGCAGCTACCGTCCCAGCGGGCATTCCATACATAGCCTTCGGCATCCATTGCTGAACCGTCCGGGCCACCGTTCTGATCAGGGCCGTACCAAGGAGTGGCCACATCAAGGTTGCCGTCGGCATGAATAAAATAGCGATACAGCGTGTCATCGAGACTGTCACCGAACAGGACTGTGGTGCCGTCGTCGCTCCACAGCAGCGTGTTGGGAATGCCCAGGCCGCGCAGCAATGGCGTAACACGTTTATCCGGATCTATGCGGAACAGGCCACCGGAGCGCTGGGTGATCGGCAGATCTTCGCCCTGCTCGCCGATGTTGTTTTGCATGGTGCCGAGCCACAGTCGCCCCTGAGCATCGCAACGCGCTTCGTTGGGGCGATTGCCCGGTTGCGGGTCGGCGACGCAGAACAGCGTCAGGCGTGGTTCGAGGCCCGGGGAATCTAGGTCGAGGCGATAGACGCCGCTGCTCAGGGTCACCAGTGCATCGCCGCTGGCGCAGGGGATGAAGGCGGAAACGTGTTCGGGCATCTGCCAGATCTGCACGTTCTGGCCGATCAGACGCAGGGCCTGTTTGCCGGCAATGTCGACCCAGTACAACGCCTGGGTCGGCGCGTCCCAGAACGGGCCTTCACCGAGTCGGGCGCGGTGTTGGGTCAGGGCGGTCCACGGCATATAACGGTCTCCATTGTTCTTGTGATTTTCTGTAGGAGTGAGCCTGCTCGCGATGGCGTAGTGTCAGTTGACTTCAATGCGGCTGATATACCGCTATCGCGAGCAGGCTCACTCCTACAGGGGATCTGGGTGTTAGCCGGCTTTTTTGTCGGCCATGACTTTCGGGTAGAAGCGTTTGATCGCCAGGTCGGCGTTGTCGATCAGGGTCATGCACGCCCACACGCCCCGCGCGGAATCCCGGGCGGCGATGGCGTCGGCCATGTCCTTGTGGATCGGCAAGGTGCGGCGCAGTTCATCCGGATCGGCAGCAGACACTTCGAACGATACCGCCAGCAACGCACCGAGCGCCGGAACCATTTGTTCAATGAATTGATTGTGGCTGGCCGCGAGGATGCATTCGTGGAAGAACTGGTCGGCGCGGTTGTAATCGGTGCCGCTGTCGACCGCGCGCTCGAGGGCGTTGTAAGCCAGTTGCACCGCTTCGATCTGGTCCAGCGTCGCCCGCTCACATGCCCAGCGCACGGCCATCGGTTCGATGGTGCGGCGCAGGTCAAGCAAGTCATCGACAAAATTTTCCGGCAGGCCGTTGCGCGACAGCCAACCGACCACTTGCGGATCGAACAGGTTCCAGCGCCGCACCGGCAGCACGCGGGTGCCGACTTTCGGCCCGACTTCGAGCATGCCTTTGGCGACGAGGGTTTTGATTGCTTCGCGAATAACCGTGCGACTGACGCCGAGCTGTTCACCCAGATCGGCCTCGACCTTGATGGTCTGCCCCGGCTTGACCTGGCCAGCGGCGATCCAGCTGCCCAGCCAGTCGACCGTGGATGCGTGAAAGCTGCTGGACATGAACACCTCAAAGCGGGTCGCGATGGGTGATCAAGCTAATCATCATACGATTAGCTGTCAACGACAAAAAAGATCGCAGCCTTCGGCAGCTCCTACAGGTGTAAGCCATGTAGGAGCTGCCGAAGGCTGCAATCTTTTAAGGTTCGAGGCCGATGCGGAAGAACTCTCCGCCGCTCCACACACCGAGCCAGCGCTGGCCATCGATTTCGCGACTGACCGCCAGTTCCACCAGTTGATAGAACACATTGCGATGAATCAGCGCTTCAAGATTGGTACGCACATGCACGTAAGGCGCCGGCTCTTGGGTCGTGGGATCAATCTCGACGCGGATCGGATGCTCCGGCCCGGCCTCAGCGGTTTCATCAACGTTGGTGGTAAAGCGCAACAGCTGCGCCTCCCCTTCGCCTTCAACCTCGACCGCAATCGCCACAAACGGCGCGTCGTCGACCTTGATCCCGACCTTCTCGACCGGGGTAATCAGGAAGTAATCATCGCCGTCGCGGCGCATGATCGTGGAGAACAATTTGACCATCGGCTTGCGCCCGATCGGCGTGCCCAGGTAATACCAGGTGCCGTCGCGGGCGATGCGCATATCGATGTCGCCGCAGAAGTCCGGATTCCACAAGTGCACCGGCGGCAAGCCTTTGGTTTTCGGGATCTGTCCCAACAGGTCATTGGCTTTTTGCGGGCCACTCATGGCGTTCTCCTTGAATTATTGGTCGCCGACTCCCAACAGGCTGCGCGCGTACTGTGCCAGCGGCGGGCCGATCAGGTCTTCGGGCTTGCTGTCGTGGAACGTCAGTAAACCGCCACGACTCTTGATCCGTGCAGTATCAATCAAATACTGGGTGCTGGTCTCGATCAACATGATCTGAATCACGCCGCCGTCGATGCCGAGGCGATCCACCGCTTCTTCATCGAGCCACTCATCGGAGTTGCCGATGCGGTCGTCAGCCTTGGCGAAACGCGTGTACAGCAGATAGTGCGCACCGGCATCACGAGCTTCACCCATCGCCTGATCGAGGCCTTCCGGCGCGCGAGCACGGCGGACCATCGGGAAGTACTCGACGAAGCCTTTGAAGGCTTCTTCGGCCACCACGTTCGGGCGCGGGTAGGAACCGCCCGGCGGTGCGAACGCGCCTTGGGCGATGTAGATGAACGAGTCCGGCTGAATGCGGAAATTGTTCACGCGACGGCTGTCGCTGTGATCCAGCAAGCCCGCGTCGCTCATCTGGTAGCGAGTGCCTTCGGCCATATCGCTGACAGTCATACAGCCGCCAAGCGCCAAAACGGCCAGCAGCAAAACCAGGCTACGCATCCTATTCCTCCAGAGGCCGGTGACGGAAAACCGGCGAATGGCCGTTGGATGCAGCTTTTGCGCCAGCTCTGGTTCTTCGTTGATTGTTAGATCGTATTCGCGAGCAGGCTCGCTCCCACAGGGGGAATACATTCCAAGGTGGGAGCGAGCCTGCTCGCGAAAGCGGTTGATCAGCCGCCGATAATTTTCATCACTGTCGCGCCACCTGAGAACGCCACCTCCTGCTTGTCGCCCAACGCCTTGACCAACAGACGCTGCAGCGCTGGCAAGGCCTGATGACGCGGCTTGTCGAGCAAATCGCCGACATAGTGACGGTTGCTCGACGACAGGCAGCCATGCAGCCAACCAGTCGACGACAGGCGCAAGCGCGAGCACGTCCGGCAGAACGGCACGCTTTCGTTGGCGATCACGCCAAAGTTGCCCAGGCCAGGAATCGCATAGCGCACCGCCGTAGCGTCAACTGGCGCGTCGGTTTGCGCGTACTCGTAACGTTCGCCAATCAGTTGCAGCAATTGCTGCAGGCTGACGAACTGTTGCAGGAACGCATTGGAGTCCTTGGCCAGATGGCCCATGCGCATCAGCTCGATGAAGCGCAGTTCGTATCCGCGCTCCAGGCAGTAATCCAGCAGCGGCATCACCTGGTCGAGGTTCTGCCCGCGCAATGGCACCATGTTGACCTTGATCTTCATCCCCGCCGCTGCCGCTTGATCCATGCCGTCGAGCACCGTGGCCAGATCGCCGCCACGGGCGATGCTGCGGAAAGCACCGGCGTCGAGGGTATCGAGGGACACGTTGATCCGGCGCAGACCGGCATCCACCAGCAGTGGCAGTTTTTTTGCGAGGAGTTGACCGTTGGTGGTCAGGCTGATGTCTTCCAGGCCCATCTTGCCGACAGCGGTCATGAACGATTCGAGTTTGGGACTGACCAGCGGCTCGCCACCGGTAATTCGCAGCCGCTCGATGCCGGCGGCTTCGATCAGATACGCCACGCCACGCGCCATGGCTTCGGCCGACAGTTCATCCTGCGCAGCCACCAACCGCTTGCCGTTCGGCACGCAGTAGGTACACGCGTAATTGCAGGCTGAAGTCAGACTGATCCGCAAATTGCGAAAACGCCTGCCTTGACGGTCAACGATCATGATCACTCCGGCGATAGAAAATCGAGCCGCTAAAACTTGACTCACAAATCAAGTTTTAGCAAGCCCTATGCCTGAGTATATTCCTGCGTTACTGCGTCATGTAGCGAAATCATGGCGCAATAAGGCGGCTGAATGGCTCAGCTGCTTGGCGTTTCCGGGTCACGCTTGCGTTTGTTGCCCATGCGCACGCCAATGTCCATCAGGAACTGGAAGAAACCTTCCTGATCTTCCAGCACATTGCTCCAGAACGGCGAGTGATACAGCGCAACAGCGCCGTGCACCAGCGCCCAGGAGGCGCAGTAGTGGAAGTATGGCGGCACGTCTTCGAGCTTGCCTTCGCTGATACGGCCCTTGATCAGCAAGGTCAGGCGTTCGAAGTTCGAGGCACGGATCTTGTGCAACTCCTCGACCATTTCCGGCACCTGATTGCCTTTGACGACCTTCTCTTCGAGACGGTCGAACAGGCGATAACGCTGCGGGTCGCGCATGCGGAATTCGAAGTAGGCGCGGGACAGCGCTTCCTTGTCCTTGTCGACATCGGCCGAATGCAGCAGCTCGTTCAAATCGCGCTCGTAATCAAGCATGAGGCGCAGATAGATCTCGGCCTTGGATTTGAAGTGCTTGTAGATCGTGCCTTTGCCGATACCCACGGCATCAGCAATCATCTCGACGGTGACACTGTCTTCACCTTGGTCGAGGAACAGCTTGAGCGCGGTATCGAGAATTTCTTGCTCGCGGCGACGAAACTCACGGACCTTACGAGGTTCTTTGTGCATAAGAAAAGGTCTGAAGGGTCAAAATTCGAAGCCGCGTATTATGCCTAACTTGCGCAAAAATGCACGGATCATCCGACCATATCTGTGTTTCATGTTCATTTTGAGAACGTTTTGGGCGCAATGAGAACTCAACTGAAGCGAACGTATTCCAAATTTGTTTAAAAACCCCGACCGGCTAACTGGACTGCACGCCAGACTGATCAATACTTGAACTGTCGGGCGACATCTCCCCCAAGTGTCGCGCCGATAAAGGTACCAAGGGACCGCGTGCCTTTGTTTTACTCCTAATGGTCTTAACCCGGATTCACCCCCCAGAACCCGGGTTTTTTTTGCCTGCGATTTGGCTAAGGCCTACAGGGCAGATTTAACACTGGCTAGCGGGAACAGACGCTTGAAGTTTTCGGTGGTCTGCTCAGCAAAATGTTCGTAGTTCTCTCCGCGCAACATCGCCAGGAATTCCGCCACTTCGCGCACGTACTGCGGCAGGTTCGGCTTGCCGCGATAAGGGATCGGCGCCAGATACGGTGAATCGGTTTCCACCAGCAAGCGATCCGCCGGGACCTTGCTCGCGACGTCGCGCAACGCATCAGCATTGCGGAACGTGACAATACCCGACAGGGAAATGTAATAACCCATGTCCAGTGCAGCCTTGGCCATGTCCCAGTCTTCGGTGAAGCAATGCAGCACACCGGCCTGAGGCAACGCCGCTTCGCGCAGCAATTCAAGGGTATCGGCACGCGCGCCACGGGTGTGGATGATCACCGGTTTGCCGGTCTGCTGCGCCGCTTGCAGGTGCAGACGAAATGACTCCTGCTGCAGTTCGGCAGCTTCCGGCTCATAGTGATAATCGAGGCCGGTCTCACCGATCGCCACGACTTTCGGGTGATTGAGTTCGTGCAACAGCCAGTCCAGCGCTGGCGCCGCACCGGGTTGTACATCGAGCGGATGCACGCCGACCGAACAATCGACATCGTCATAACGCTCAGCCAGGGCTTTGACGTCGGCGGCGTTATCGGCACTCACGCCGATGCACAAGAAGTGCCCTACTCCGCGCTCACGGGCCGCATCCAGTGCAGCATCCAGCGAGCCGTCATGGGCGGCGAGGTCGAGGCGATCAAGGTGACAATGGGAATCTACAAGCATAAAAAGACGGCTACTTACATCGTATGAGTGGGACGGTCGGATTTAAGCGCTCCGGCCAGATGGGTTTCGATGCGACTGCGCGCCGTGTTGTCGCCATCGTTGAACTGTACGCCGACACCGGCAGCACGATTGCCTTGCGCCCCTTTGGGGGTGATCCACGCGACCTTGCCGGCCACCGGGATCTTCTCGGCCTCGTCCATCAGGTTGAGCAGCATGAACACCTCATCGCCCAACCGGTAACTCTTGTTGGTCGGGATGAACAAGCCACCGTTCTTGATAAACGGCATATAAGCGGCGTAGAGCACCGACTTGTCCTTGATGTTCAGGGACAAAATGCCGTTGCGCGGCCCGGGGCTGACGGATTCATTCATGTTGACCTCCACTGCTGATGTTCAGAGTCTAGGTACACATTCTTATCTTTGACCAGGCAATCCCGCCCATTGCACCAACAACGCTTCCAGCAGCAAGGCCGGATTGAGGTTGGCTTTGCTCATGACCTTCTGCCGCTGAGCGAGAATCCAGTCCTGAATCTCGAGGACTTTGCCTTGCGCACTTTTCTGCGCCAGGTACTGCACGACTTTGCGCATGTCGGTCAGGCCGAGGCCGGCTTCATCCTGAGTCAGTTGATAACGCAGGATCAGGCTCGACCAATCGCAGAACCAGTCAAACAGACGCAGCATCGGAATGCTTTTCCACTCCTCAGCCAGTTGCGTCGGCGATTGCTGTTGCTTGAGCAACTTCTTCACGCCCTCGACCACTTGCGCGCGTTGTTCACGCACGCCCTGGGATTGCAGACTGACGGCCATCAACGGCGAGCCAGCGGCCAGCGTCAGCAGTTCGACACGTTCGTCTTCGGAGCAGTCCGGCAGCGCCTGAGCCAGCCATTGCAGGCTCATCGCCTCGCCCGGCAGCGGACAGGCCTGCTGCACGCAACGGCTCTTGATCGTTGGCAGCAAGCGGCTGGTCTGGTGGCTGACCAACAGCAGAACGGTATCGCCGGAAGGCTCTTCAAGGCTCTTGAGCAAGGCGTTGGCGGCATTGATGTTCATCGACTCGACCGGCTCGATCAGCACCACTTTGCGCCCGCCCAGTTGCGCGGTCTGCACCACGAAGCTGACCAGATCGCGGACCTGATCGACCTTGATCGCCTTATCGGCTTCTTCCGGTTCGAGAATGTAATTATCGGGGTGACTGCCGGCCTTGAGCAGCAGGCAGGATTTGCACTCGCCGCAAGCTTCCGGAGTCGGCCGCTGGCACAACAGGCTGGCCATCAAGCGTTCGGCCAGCGCACGTTTGCCGATGCCGGCTGGGCCATGCAGCAGATAGGCGTGGGCGTGCTGCTTACGCCCGGCCAGTTGCTGCCAGAGGCTGTCCTGCCATGGATAGGCCTCAGCCACGGGCCAGCTCCAGCAAATTCGGAATCAGGGTATCCAGCGATTGTTGAACCTTGGCCAGTGGCTGACCGGCATCGATGCGCACATAGCGCGCGGGATCGGCTTCGGCGCGCTTCAGAAACGCATTGCGTACAGCCTCGAAAAACGCCCGGCCTTCCAGTTCGAAACGATCCAGACGGCCACGGGCACTGGCGCGGGCCAGGCCGATTTCTACCGGCAGATCGAAAATCAGCGTCAGATCCGGACGCAGGTCGCCCTGCACGAAAGTTTCCAGTGTGGCGATGCGCTCCAGCGACAAACCGCGACCGCCGCCCTGATAGGCGTAAGTCGAATCGGTGAAACGATCACAAAGCACTACCGCCCCCCGGGCCAGCGCCGGTCGAATCACTTCAGCCAGGTGCTGAGCGCGCGCGGCGAATACCAGCAACAACTCGGCGTCCGGGTTCATGACCTCGTCGGCCGGCGCCAGCAGCACGTCGCGAATCCGCTCGGCCAATGGCGTGCCACCCGGCTCGCGGGTCAGCACCACTTCGATACCGGCGGCGCGCAGGCGCTCGGCAAGGTATTCGCGGTTAGTGCTTTTGCCGGCGCCTTCCGGGCCTTCCAGGGTAATAAACAAGCCAGTCACAGGCAGTCCTTAATCAAAGTCATTGCGTGTTTTGTGGGGCGGCAGCTTCTGGAGCCGGCGCAGATTCCTGAGGCGCAATTTGTGGCAACGATTCCGGCGCTGTATCCGGAGAGGCAGCGGGAATCGCCTCTTCAGGAGCGGGAGCGGTTTCAGGCGTTGTCGCCGGCGCAGGGCTGGAACGGTAATCGGCACGGCGTTTGAGCTGGTACTCACGCACCGCATTATTGTGCGCATCCAGATCATCGGAGAACACATGGCTGCCATCGCCACGCGCAACGAAGTACAGGCTGGTGCCATCCACCGGGTTCAGCGCCGCATGAATTGCTTCGCGCCCGACCATCGCAATCGGTGTCGGCGGCAGGCCGGGAATTACGTAGGTGTTGTAAGGCGTCGGCTCTTTCAAATGCGCCCGAGTCAGCTTGCCGGTGTAGCGATCGCCCAGACCATAGATGACGGTCGGGTCGGTTTGCAGCTGCATGCCCAGCGCCATTCGACGTACGAAGACGCCGGCAATCTGCCCCCGTTCCTGCGGCACACCGGTTTCCTTCTCGACCAGCGACGCCATGATCAGCGCTTGATAGGGTTCGCTGTACGGCACATCGGCAGAACGACTTTCCCACTCTTTCGCCAGCACTTCATCGAGGCGATCAAAGGCTTTCTTCAGCAGTTCGGCATCGGACATGCCGCGCACAAAGCGGTAAGTGTCCGGGAAGAAACGGCCCTCCGGGAACAACCCTTTATGACCAATCTTCGCCATGACGTCGCTGTCGCTCAAACCGTTGAGGGTCTGCTCGACCTTATCGTCTTTGGCCAACGCCGCGCGCACTTGATGGAAATTCCAGCCCTCGACCAGCGTCAGGCTGTACTGGACCACTTCACCGCGCTTCCACAAGTCGATCAGACCGTTGACGGTCATGCCCGGCTGCATACGGTATTCGCCGCTATGGATCGGTGTACCGGCGAGATTGAAGCGCCAATAGACTCGCAACCAGAATGCGTCCTTGATGACGCCATCGGTTTCGAGGGAAAGGAACGTACGGGTCGGAGTGGAGCCTTTCGGCACATCCAGCAGTTCTTCCTGCGTGATGTTCAGAGGCTGTTCCAGTGCGGAGTGAATCTTCCAGGCGCTGGCGCCCATCAACAGCCCTGCCAGAACCAGTCCGGTTTCCAGCAGCAGCAAAAGTTTACGTCTCACAAATCAGGCATCCAGTAGGGCGCGGGCAATGGTTTGCAGTTTACGGGTGAGCGGGCCAACCGGCCAGCTCAGTGCAGCGTAGGCGCGTACCGGCCAGACGCCATACACGCTGTTGCAGACAAACACTTCATCGGCCCATTGCAGCTGTTCGAGGCTGATGTCGGCGATCTGCGTGGGAATGGCCAGTGACTCGGCCTGAAACAATATTTCGGCGCGCATCACACCGGCAACGCCGCAGCGTTTCAGATCCGGCGTGATCAATACACCGTCGCGCACCAGAAACACATTACTGAACACCCCTTCGATCACTCGACCGGCTTGATCAAGCATCAAGCCTTCGGCGTGCTCGCTGTCCTGCCATTCGGCACGGGCGATGACTTGTTCCAGTCGATTGAGGTGTTTGAGTCCAGCCAGTAAAGGCTGTCTGGAGAGTCGCGTGTTGCACGGAAACAGGCGAATGCCTTGTTCAGTATGCACAGCGGGATAAGCTGCCGGAGGATTGCCTTGCAGAATACGTCGGCCAGGCGCCGCCGGATCAGGTGCATAACCGCGCAGACCGTCGCCACGGGTGAGGATCAGCTTGAGTACACCCTCGCCCATCGCTGCCGCATAACTCAGCAGCTCGTGGCGAACCCGTTCGATATCGGCGGCGATGGCCAGACGCGAACAGCCATCGGCCAGACGCGTCAGGTGCCGATCCAGCAGGATCGGCTGTCCATCACGCACGGCGATGGTCTCGAACAGACCGTCGCCGTAAGCCAGGCCGCGATCTTTCAGCGACAGAGCGTCAGCCGGTTGACCGTCGACCCAGCTGTCCATCAGCCTGCGAACCGACGGAACGCCAAGGTGCCGTTGGTGCCGCCAAAACCGAAGGAGTTGGACAGCACGACATCGATGTCCATGTTGCGCGCAGTGTGCGGCACGAAATCGAGATCGCAGCCTTCATCCGGCTCATCGAGGTTGATGGTCGGCGGTGCCACTTGGCTGTTGATCGCAAGAACGCTGAAGATCGCTTCAACCGCGCCCGCCGCACCTAACAGGTGACCGGTCATCGATTTGGTCGAGCTCACTGCCAGTTTGTAGGCGTGATCACCGAACACGGTCTTGATCGCATTGGCTTCGGCGAGGTCGCCGGCCGAAGTCGAAGTACCGTGAGCGTTGATGTATTGCACTTGATCGGCGTTGATCTTCGCATCGCGCAGCGCGTTGGTGATGCAGCGTGCTGCACCGGCGCCGTCGGCAGGTGGCGAGGTCATGTGGAACGCGTCGCCACTGGTGCCAAAGCCGATGAGTTCAGCATAGATGGTCGCACCGCGCGCCTTGGCGTGTTCCAGCTCTTCGAGAACCAGTGCACCGGCACCGTCGGACAGGACGAAACCATCACGGCCCTTATCCCATGGACGGCTGGCGCGGGTCGGTTCGTCATTGCGGGTCGACAGCGCACGGGACGCGCCGAAGCCACCCATGCCCAGACCGCATGCGGCCATTTCGGCACCGCCGGCAATCATCACGTCGGCTTCGTCGTACATGATGTTGCGTGCCGCCATGCCGATGCAGTGCGTACCGGTGGTACATGCAGTGGCGATGGCGTAGTTAGGTCCCTGTGCCCCCAGGTGGATGGACAGGAAACCGGAAATCATATTGATGATCGAGCCAGGTACGAAGAATGGCGAGATTCGACGCGGGCCCGTCTCATGCAGGGTACGGCTGGTTTCTTCGATGTTGGTCAGACCGCCGATCCCCGAACCCATGGCCACGCCAATGCGTTCACGGTTGGCGTCGGTGACTTCCAGACCAGCGTTGCGTACAGCCTGAAAGCCGGCAGCGAGACCGTACTGAATGAACAGGTCGAGCTTGCGCGCTTCCTTGACCGACAGGTATTCCTCGACATTGAAGCCCTTTACCGAGCCGCCAAAGCGGGTGGAATAGGCAGAAAGGTCGGTGTGTTCGATCAGACCAATGCCACTGCGGCCAGCCAGAATGCCCTGCCAACTGCTCGGCACATCCGTGCCCAGTGGCGACAACATACCCATACCGGTGACTACGACGCGTCTACGCGACACAGCACTCTCCTTTTTCAAATGACGATTTTGCATCAGGCCTAAAGAAAAAACCGCACGCCATGATGGCAGTGCGGTTTTTCCATGACAGCAAACAACGATTACAAACTATTACGCCTGGTGGCTAGTAACGTAGTCGATTGCAGCTTGTACAGTAGTGATCTTCTCAGCTTCTTCGTCAGGGATTTCGGTCTCGAATTCCTCTTCCAGAGCCATCACCAGCTCAACGGTGTCAAGGGAGTCGGCACCCAGGTCTTCTACGAAGGAAGCAGTGTTGACCACTTCTTCTTCTTTAACACCCAGTTGCTCGGCAACGATTTTCTTGACGCGCTCTTCGATGGTGCTCATACCTTGTTTTCACTCCTAATGGACAAATTCAGGCAGCTGGCCAGTGGGTAAGTGTATAGAAAGACTTTTCAGTTTTTCAACTGAAAGCTTCACTCCTCAAACCCTGCAGCCCTCTGCCTATAAATAGATTGCAGCTTTATAACGGATTTTAGACAGCTCGTATGACATTTTTTTGAAGCAATCCGTCACATTTTACTTACATGTACATCCCACCGTTCACCGGGATTGTAGCCCCAGTGACGTATGCCGCACCGTCGGATGCAAGAAAAGCGACCACAGACGCGATCTCTTGAGCTTGCCCCAGACGACCCAGCGGAATCTGCGTCTGCAAGGCTTCACGCTGTGCTTCAGGCAGTTCGCGCGTCATATCGGTGTCGATAAACCCTGGGGTTACCGAGTTGACCGTAATCGAGCGCGAACCGACTTCACGCGCCATTGCACGGCTGAAACCTTCCAGACCGGCCTTGGCGGCTGCATAGTTTACTTGGCCTGCGTTGCCCATGGCACCCACCACCGAGCCAATACTGATAATTCGACCCCAGCGCGCCTTGGTCATACCGCGCAGAACGCCCTTGGACAGGCGATACAGACTGTTCAGGTTGGTATCGATTACGTCGTACCACTCGTCGTCTTTCATGCGCATCATCAGGTTATCGCGGGTGATGCCGGCATTATTGACCAGGATTGCCACCGGCGCACCGAACTGTTCCTGAATACCCGCCAGCACTGCACTGACCGATTCATCGCTGGTGACATTGAGTTCGAAGCCGGCGCCCTGAATACCGTTTTCCTTCAGGGTCGCAGCGATACGCTCGGCGCCCGAAGCGGAAGTCGCGGTGCCAATGACGATGGCGCCCTGACGACCCAGCTCCAGTGCGATAGCCTGGCCGATGCCGCGGCTTGCACCGGTGACCAGTGCAACTTTACCTTGCAGACTCATGCAAGTTTCTCCTGATTCAGGCTTGCGCTGCGCGAGCGGCAGCGAAAGCGTCTGGGGTATTGAGGTTGGAAGTCGCCACGCCTTCGGCGCAACGTTTGTTCAGACCGGCCAGGACTTTGCCCGGGCCGCATTCGACCAGATTGGTCGCGCCCTTGGCAGCGAGAGTCTGTACCGACTCGACCCAGCGCACTGGCTTGTACAATTGTTCGAGCAGATCACGCTTGAGGGTTTCCAGATCGGCCGGCACTTGTGCGCTGACGTTCTGTACCACCGGGATCTGCGGCACCTGCCAGTCGATGGCAGCAATGGATTCGGCGAAGCGCTCAGCGGCCGGACGCATCAGCTCGCAGTGCGACGGCACGCTCACCGGCAGCGGCATGGCACGCTTGGCGCCACGCGCCTTGCAGCCTTCGATCGCGCGCTCGACGGCAGCCTTGGCACCGGCAATGACCACTTGGCCCGGCGAGTTGAAATTGACCGCGCTGACCACTTCACCTTGCGCCGCTTCGGCGCAGGCAGCCAGCACATCGGCATCTTCCAGGCCGAGGATGGCAGCCATGCCGCCCTGCCCGGCCGGAACAGCTTCCTGCATCAACTGACCGCGACGCTCGACGAGCTTCACCGCATCAGCCAGTGTCAGGCTGCCGGCAGCAACCAGCGCGCTGTATTCACCCAGGCTGTGACCGGCAACAAAGGCCGGACGCGCACCACCTTCCGCCAGCCACAAACGCCACAGAGCGATCGAAGCGGTCAGAATGGCCGGTTGGGTTTTATCGGTTTGATTGAGCAGCTCTTCCGGGCCCTGCTGGGTCAGCGCCCACAGGTCATAGCCCAGAGCCTCAGAGGCTTCTTTGAAAGTTTCGAGGATCAACGGATATTCCGCGCCCAGCTCGGCCAGCATGCCGAGGGACTGCGAACCTTGTCCTGGAAAGACGAATGCGAGGGAAGCAGACATGTAACAAGCCCCTAATGATCTTGTCGTCGGAAAATGGCGCCCCACTGGGGACGCAAGAAACTGACAGTTGGATGGCCCTTTGAACCGGGCGGTCACATTTAAGCATTGTCCGACGAAAACGCCTAAGACAACAAATCCTCCAGACGACCATGGAGACGCTCGGGAAGATTTTCCTGAATCTCGATCAGCGCACGGGAAATAGCACTCTGAAAGCCCTGAACACCGGCCGAACCGTGGCTTTTCACCACGATACCCTGCAAGCCGAGAAAGCTTGCGCCATTATGTCGCGCCGGCGCCAGATCCGCCTGCAAACGCTTCATCAGCGGCAACGCCAACGCCCCCACGATACGAGAGGCCAGATTTTTTTTGAACAGCGCCTCGATACGCGCAGCGATCATCGTCGCCAGACCTTCGCTGGACTTGAGCAGGATGTTGCCGACGAAACCATCACACACCACAACATCCGCCTCGCCGCGATACAAACCGTCGCCTTCGATAAAGCCGATGTAATTGATGCCACGGGCAGCCTGCAACAGCGTCGCAGCCAGCTTGACCTGCTGATTGCCCTTAATGTCTTCGGTGCCGATGTTCAGCAGCGCGACGCGCGGGCGATGGATGCCCAGCGTCTGCGCCGCCACCGAGCCCATTACCGCAAATTGCAGCAAATGCTCGGCGCTGCAATCGACGTTGGCGCCCAGATCAAGCAACTGGCAATAACCCTTCTGCGTCGGGATAGCCGCCACCATTGCCGGCCGATCGATACCGGGCAGCGTCTTCAGCACGAATCGTGACAGCGCCATCAACGCACCGGTATTGCCGGCGCTGACACAGGCCTGAGCCTTGCCGTCACGCACCAGCTCAAGGGCAACACGCATCGACGAGTCCGGCTTGCCACGCAAGGCCTGGGTCGGTTTTTCGTCCATGGTGATGACTTCGCTGGCCGCAACAATCGTCAGGCGCGCGCGATCGGCAGCCGATTGGCCGTGGATCAATTCTTCAAGAAGGGAGGGTTGACCGACGAGGGTCAGGTGCAGCGAGGGCGTAGCAGACAGGCAAGCAAGGCTGGCCTGAACAATGCTGCGGGGACCGAAGTCCCCGCCCATTGCGTCAATCGCGATGACTTGAGCGGACAAGTGATTACTCGTCAGCGCCCTTGTCGATCACTTTACGGCCACGGTATACGCCTTCTGGCGATACGTGGTGACGCAGGTGAACTTCACCAGTGGTTTTTTCTACAGACAGGGTGCTAGCCTCGAGAGCGTCGTGCGAACGGCGCATGTCACGGGCAGAGCGGGATTTTTTGTTCTGCTGAACAGCCATAATTGATTAACTCCTAAACGTTTGGGTCACGCTTTAACTGCGCCAATACACTGAACGGGTTGGACCGCGTTACCTCGTCCTCGCTCGGTTCGGGCTCATCTGCTCCCGCCGGCTGCTGGCATTCTTCCGGATGATGAGCAGGCACAATAGGCAAGGCAAGCAAAAGCTCTTCCTCGACCAGTGACTGCAGATCCAATGGATCTTCGCCCAGTTCCAGCACGTCATAACCTTTCGGTAACGACTGGGTATTCGCACCCTCCTTCACTACAGCGTAACTGCATTCGCTGTGGATCGGCAGGGTGACCAGCTCAAGACAACGCTGGCAAACCATTTTGACCTCGGTGTCGATAAAGCTGTGGATCACCACAGATTTACGTTCATCTCGTTCAAAAACGAATTTCGCCTGCACCGTACCGACATCGTCGGAAAGCGGGTCGCAGAGTCTCTTCAAATCGGCCAGCAGCAGTTCACCTTGAAGGGTGGTGCCACGGTCAGCCAATTTGCGCGGGTCAACGTGAGGTGGAATCGGGTCATTCAACATAGGCGCAGCATTATAGGGATGCACCCACCCATGTCAAAGGAAATTGTGCCCTGTCCGTCACTTGCGTGCCTCCGCTAGAATTCGCACCTGCCTCAGGAGACGCGAATGCTGCCTTTATTACTCGCTTCAAGCTCGACCTATCGTCGGGAATTGCTCGCCCGCCTGCACCTGCCGTTCGTCTGCAGCTCGCCGGATATCGATGAAAGTCACCGCCCGGGCGAATCGGCGATCGAACTGGTCAAGCGCCTCGCCGAACAAAAAGCCCGGGCATTGGCTGACAGCTATCCCGCCCATCTGATTATCGGCTCGGACCAGGTTGCCGTGCTCGGCGAGCAGATCATCGGCAAGCCGCACACCTTTGAGAAGGCGCGCGAGCAACTGATGGCCGCCAGTGGCGCCAGCGTGACATTCCTGACCGGCCTTGCGCTGCTTAACAGTCAGACCGACCAGTGCCAGGTCGATTGCGTGCCGTTCACGGTCCACATGCGCACGCTGGATCAGGCAAGCATCGAACGCTATTTGCGCATTGAACAGCCTTACGACTGCGCAGGCAGCTTCAAGGCGGAAGGCCTCGGTGTGAGCCTGTTTCAATCTACCGAAGGCCCTGATGCCACCAGCCTGATCGGCCTGCCGCTGATTCGCCTGATCGACATGCTACTGGTTGAAGGCGTACAGATGCCTTAAAGCAAAAGATCGCAGCCTGCGGCAACTCCTACACCGATCTCTGTAGGAGCTACCGCAGGCTGCGATCTTTTGATCTTTACAACGAACTAACGCAACGAAGGTCCGTGGAAACCCATCCACATCGCCAATTGCTCTGCCACGCTGGCACCGAGCTTCTTCGAGAAACGATCGAACGGCGACTCCTGAACAGTGAAGTCGACCAGCTCTTTCTCGCCAATCACATCACGCGCCACCGAACTGGCATTGCCCAGACCATCGATCAAGCCCAGCGGCAGCGCTTGCTCACCCGACCAGACCAGCCCGGAGAACAGCTCCGGATGCTCTTTGTCTTTCAGACGATCGCCACGGCCCTGCTTGACGCTGTTGATGAACTGCTTGTGCGTGGTGTCCAGCACCGTTTGCCAGAACGCCGTTTCATCAGACTTCTGCGGCTGGAACGGGTCAAGGAACGACTTATGCTCGCCCGAGGTGTACGTGCGACGCTCGACACCCAGTTTCTCCATGGTGCCGACAAAGCCGTAACCGGCCGCCGTCACACCAATCGAGCCAACCAGACTCGCCTTGTCGGCATAGATCTGATCCGCCGCACTGGCAATGTAATAAGCACCGGAGGCGCCCAGATCGGAAATCACCGCGTAAAGCTTGATCTCCGGATGCAGACCGCGCAGACGCTTGATCTCGTCATACACATAACCCGATTGCACCGGACTGCCGCCAGGACTGTTGATGCGCAGGATAACGCCTTTGACCTTCTTGTCCTCGAACGCCGCCCGCAGGCTGCCAACAATGTTGTCGGCACTGGCGGGCTCTTTGTCGGCGATCATGCCGGTGACGTCGATCAACGCGGTGTAGTTCGGCCCGCGCGTGGCGCTCTTTTCCATGTCCATCAGCGGCGTGAACAGGATCAGCGCCACAAACAGATAAACAAACGTCAGCAGCTTGAAGAAAATCCCCCAACGCCGCGAACGACGCTGTTCCTGAACACCAGCCAGCAGAGTCTTTTCCAACAGCTTCCAGCTTTTTTCGTCACCGCCGTCGGCACTTGCCTTGGCCGGTGCTTTCCATTCGTCGGTCATGCCATCCACCCCAGCAAAAACGTATTAGGCCTGCTTCCCCAGCCAGGCATGCAATTCGGAAAAACGGTCGATCGACAGACGTGGCTCGAATTGTTGCAGCGATTCGATCGATTGCGCGCCATAACTGACCGCGACCGAATCCATCCCCGCATTACGCGCCATCAACAGATCGAAGGACGAATCGCCGACCATCAAGGCCTGCTCCGGGCGCACATCACAATGAGCAAGGATCTGCTCCAGCATCAGAGGGTGCGGCTTGCTCGCAGTTTCATCGGCAGCGCGGGTGATATCGAAATAATCTTCCCAGCCATTAGCCTTGAGCACTCGATCCAGTCCGCGACGATTCTTGCCGGTCGCCACCGCGAGGTGATAACCCTGCTCGCGAAAGGACGCCATCGACTCGACTACGCCTTCGAACAACGGCGAAGGCACAGCTTCTGCGGCGATGTAGTGATCGGCGTAATACTCGCGAAACGCGGTCATTTCGGCGTCACTGATCTCGGGATACAGCGTGCGAATCGCCTCGGGCAAGCCCAAACCGATAATGCCTTTGACAGCAAAGTCGTCGCGCAACTCGAAACCGGAGCGCCCGGACGCCGAATGCATGGCTTCGACAATCCGATGAATGGAATCGGCCAGGGTGCCGTCCCAATCGAAAATCAGCAGTTTGTAATCAGATGGGCGCACTCAATCGCTCCACGGTCTTGGCCCACATTTCATCGACCGGCGCCTGCAAGGTCAGCTTGCCGCCATCGGGCAGCGGCACGGTCAGCATGTAGGCGTGCAGGAACAGGCGCTTGCCGCCCAGATCACGGATTTCCTTGGTGAAATCCTCATCGCCATACTTGCTGTCGCCAGCAATGCAATGACCGGCATGCAAGGTATGCACGCGAATCTGGTGGGTGCGACCGGTCACCGGTTTAGCCTCGACCATGGTGGCGAAGTCACCGAAGCGGCGCAGCACTTTGAACATGGTCAGGGCTTCTTTGCCCTCGTCATTGACTTCGACCATGCGCTCACCGGAACGCAGATTGCTCTTGAGCAATGGCGCACTGACTTTCTTGATCGAGGTCGCCCAGTTGCCGCGGACCAGCGCCATGTAGCGCTTGTCGACGCCATCGCCGCGCAATTGCTCGTGCAAGTGGCGCAACATGCTGCGCTTTTTCGCGATCATCAGCAGGCCGGAGGTATCACGGTCGAGACGGTGCACCAGCTCCAGCTCTTTGGCATCGGGACGCAACTGACGAAAGGCTTCGATCACGCCGAAGTTCAAGCCACTACCGCCGTGAACCGCAATGCCGGCGGGCTTATTGATCACGATCAGGGCTTTGTCTTCGAAGACAATCGAAGCTTCCAGGCGCTGCAACAGACCCTGCGCCAGCGGCACCGGCTCATCGCGCTCAGGCACGCGAACCGGCGGCACGCGCACGATATCACCGGCCTGCAGCTTGTATTCGGGCTTGATCCGACCTTTGTTCACACGCACTTCGCCTTTACGCAAAATGCGGTAAATCAAGGTCTTGGGCACGCCTTTGAGCCGGGCGAGGAGAAAATTGTCGATTCGTTGGCCGGCATACTCCGGCGAGACTTCAAGCAATTGAACGCCTGGAGTCGAAGGGGCAGTAGTTGTCATGCCGCGGATGATAACAATTTTTATGGAATTGAAGCACTTAATCATTGCTGCTATAGTCGCGAACGCCGCCAAAAGCGGCCTGGACAGAGGAACCACGGTCAAAAACCGGCCCTGACCAACGCAATTCACCAGGACGCGAGGCCGTCCTACGGGGCTTTCGCTACGTAACGGTGGAGTTTGCAGTTGTAACAAGCGCAGGTGACATGAGGCCTGAATTACACCGTCGAGCAGAGTTTTTACTCGCCTGACAGGCACACATTCAAGGCCAGTTCACAAAGTGCAGTCAGCTACAGATGACCCCGAGCGAATGCTTCGGAAACAACGCCTGAATTAGCCATGATGCGTGACCTCCCCTTTCGGAGCTCACGGTAAATGCCAACCCGCTGCGGATTCTGCGCGCGGCAGCACCCGAATTATCAGGGATACGTGTAGGGTGGAGATGCACAACCGCTGGACTGTGTAGCAATAGGCTTTATCAAGACGCTTCATCTCGTCCACAGCCGCTGGTTGATTCCTCCTCCTGACTGAGTGCTTAAGTAGCCACAGCAAGCAGGACGCGTACGTCGCTATATCGGCCCAATTGGCCGCATATCGCTGGACACGGGAATGGCCAACCACTCCCGACGCACCTGACACCGACCGTGAGAAGTCGTGTGTGCCGAACGCCGTTTCCGGCAGCCCGGAAACCGACGGTACTACATGAAAAGAATGCTGATTAACGCAACTCAACCCGAAGAGTTGCGTGTTGCACTGGTAGATGGCCAACGCCTCTACGACCTGGACATCGAATCCGGTGCACGCGAGCAGAAGAAGGCCAACATCTATAAAGGCCGCATCACTCGCATCGAACCAAGCCTTGAGGCTGCCTTTGTCGATTTCGGCTCCGAGCGCCACGGCTTCCTGCCCCTCAAAGAAATCTCCCGCGAATACTTCAAGAAAGCCCCTGAAGGCCGCGTCAACATCAAGGACGTCCTGAGCGAAGGCCAGGAAGTCATCGTTCAGGTCGAAAAAGAAGAACGTGGCAACAAGGGCGCAGCCCTGACCACCTTCATCAGCCTGGCCGGTCGTTACCTCGTGCTGATGCCGAACAACCCGCGTGCCGGCGGTATCTCCCGTCGCATCGAAGGCGAAGAGCGCAACGAACTGCGTGAAGCGCTGAACGGTCTGGTCGCACCAGCCGACATGGGTCTGATCGTGCGCACTGCCGGCCTTGGCCGCAGCAGCGAAGAAATGCAGTGGGACCTCGACTACCTGCTGCAACTGTGGACCGCCATCAAAGAAGCCTCGCTGGATCGCTCCGCGCCATTCCTGATCTACCAGGAAAGCAACGTGATCATCCGCGCCATCCGCGATTACCTGCGCCAGGACATCGGCGAAGTGCTGATCGACAGCGTTGAAGCCCAGGACGAAGCCCTGACCTTCATACGCCAGGTGATGCCGCAATACGCCAGCAAGATCAAGCTGTACGAAGACAGCGTGCCGCTGTTCAACCGTTTCCAGATCGAAAGCCAGATCGAGACCGCTTTCCAGCGGGTCGTTGAACTGCCTTCCGGCGGCTCCATCGTTATCGATCCGACCGAAGCCCTGGTGTCGATCGACATCAACTCGGCGCGCGCCACCAAAGGCAGCGACATCGAAGAAACCGCTCTGCAGACCAACCTTGAAGCTGCCGAAGAAATCGCCCGTCAGTTGCGCCTGCGCGACATCGGCGGCCTGATCGTCATCGACTTCATCGACATGACCCCTGCCAAGAACCAGCGCGCCGTGGAAGAGAAAGTCCGCGAATGCCTGGAAGCCGACCGTGCCCGCGTGCAGATCGGTCGCATCTCGCGCTTCGGCCTGCTGGAAATGTCCCGTCAGCGCCTGCGTCCATCCCTGGGCGAAAGCAGCGGTATCGTTTGCCCGCGTTGCAACGGCACCGGCATCATCCGTGACGTTGAATCGCTGTCGCTGGCGATCCTGCGCCTGATCGAAGAAGAAGCCCTGAAAGACCGCACCGCCGAAGTGCGCGCCCAGGTGCCGATCCCGGTCGCCGCGTTCCTGCTCAACGAAAAACGCAACTCGATCACCAAGATCGAACTGCGCACCCGTGCTCGCATCATCATTCTGCCGAACGACCACCTCGAAACCCCGCATTTCGAAGTTCAGCGCCTGCGTGACGACAGCCCGGAAGCTGCGACCAACCAGTCCAGCTACGAAATCGCAGCTGCCGCTGCCGAAGTCGAAGAAGTCCAGCCAGCCGCTGCGACCCGCACCCTGGTTCGCCAGGAAGCTGCGGTCAAGACTGCTCCGGCACGTGCCAACGCTCCGGTTCCGACCGAAGTCGCCGCCCCGGTCGCTGCTGCACCAGCTCCAGTCGCTGCACCAGAGCCAAGCCTGTTCAAAGGTCTGGTGAAATCGCTGGTCAGCCTGTTCGCCACCAAAGAAGAACCAGCCGCTCCGGTTGTGGTTGAAAAACCAGCCACCGAACGTCCGGCCCGCAACGAAGAGCGTCGCAACGGTCGTCAGCAGAGCCGCAACCGTAATGGTCGCCGCGATGAAGAACGCAAGCCACGCGAAGAACGTGCTCCACGTGAAGAACGTGCGCCACGCGAGCCGCGCGAAGAGCGCGCGCCACGTGAAGCCCGTGAAGTCCGCGAACCACGTGAAGCTCGTACCGAAGCGCCAGTTGCCCGCGAAGAACGTGCACCACGCGCTCCGCGTGAAGAACGTGCACCACGTGCACCGCGCGAAGACCGCAAGCCACGCGGCGAGCGTGAAGAGCGTGTGCGTGAACTGCGCGAGCCACTGGACGCCGTTCCAGCCGCTGCTGCTGACGTTGCCGTTACCGCTGAAGAACGCCCGACCCGTCAGCCCCGTGAAGAACGCGCACCGCGTCCGCCACGTGAAGAGCGTCAACCGCGTGCCGAACAGGCCGTTGCTGCCGTCGCTGAAGAAGAAGTGAACACCAACGAAGAGCAACTGCCGGAAGACGGTTCGGAGAACGCCGAAGGCGATCGCCCACGTCGTCGTTCGCGCGGTCAGCGTCGTCGCAGCAACCGTCGTGAGCGTCAGCGTGATGCCAACGGCAACGTGATCGAAGGTTCGGAAGAATCCGAAGCCGGCGAAAACGCTGAAGCGCCAAGCACTGCCGATCTGGCTGCTGGCATGGCTGTGACCGCCGCTGTTGCCAGCACCGTGATCAGTGCACCGGCTGAAGCACAAGCCCACGAGCAAGCTGAACGCGCCACCGCGGCTGTTCAGGAAACCGCTCCAGTGGAAGCGCCGGTTGTTGAAGCGACTACTCCAGTAGAAGTGGTTGCTGCTCCGGAAGTCGAAGTGGCACCGGTTCAAGAGACCCTGCCTCAGGTAGAGCCAGCGCCAGTTGTGGCTGCGGAGCCGGTGGTAGAAACCGTCGCAGAAACCGTAACCGAAAGCGTACGTGAAGTTCGCGAAGAGCAGACTGCCTTCAACTGGGTTGCCGAGCCGACTGTTGCTGAAACCCCAGCGCCAGTGGTGGAAGCACCGGTTGTTGAAGCGCCAGTGTTCGAAACCCCAGTGTTTGAAGAACGTAAAGCTGCCGAACCAGCACCTGTCGTTGAAGCACCGGTTGTCGCAGCACCCGTGGTGACCGAGGCGCCAGCCCCTGTGGTTGAAGCTGCAGCACCGGTCAGCGCTCTGACGCCAAGCGGCCGCGCGCCAAACGACCCACGTGAAGTGCGTCGTCGCAAGCGTGAAGAAGAGCGTCTGCAGAAGGAAGCTGAACTGGCTGCCGCTGCTGCGCCAGTCGCTGCCGAGCCAGCCGTGGTTGCTGAAGTGGTCGAGGCAGCGCCTGCCCCGGTGACTGAAGAAGCTGTGGTTGAGTCGGTGATTGCTGAAGCACCACGCTCCGTTCAGGACGCGGTCGAGCAGCACCAAGAGGCCGAGGAAAAAGAACACGAGCCTAAACCACTCGTGTAATTTCCAAAGCCAATAAAAAGCCCCGCCCGATTATTCAGGCGGGGCTTTTTTATGCCTCGATTTTTTGTGCTGGACTCTAGATCCAACCCCCTCACCCCAGCCCTCTCCCCGAGGGGCGAGGGGGAAAGGGAGCAGATCTCCGTGTGTTTCAAGGCCGGAGTTCGACTCGAAGTTTCAGGTCGGTGTACCTCGAAAGAACACCTCGGTCAGTCCCCTCTCCCTCTGGGAGAGGGTTAGGGTGAGGGGCTCTCAGGAATTTACGCAGCTCTCAAGACGAAGTAAAAACCAAAGCCTCCGGCACATCGATATCCCACAACACCCCAGGATCATCCACCGCCACTTCCACCACCCTGCCCTGCTTGAACAACGGCCGAGCCCCTCGATCGCCACTCAAAGCCTGCAACCCCGCACCAAACGACCGCCCAAACCCCACAGGATGACCAAACTCCCCTTCCTGCACCGGCACGCTCACCGCATCATCAGCAATCGACGCGACCACCAGCCCAATACTCGACGGCAAGATAAACGGCATGTCACCAAGGACAATCAACCAGCCATCGGCATCAGGGCAAGCGGCGACCCCGGCGGCAATACTGTCACCCATTCCAGTCGATTCAATCGAGACCACGTCACAGCCATAGGCCTGGGCCATGCGCATCGCCTGCGGCCGCGCCTCGGTCGTCACCAGCACGCGCCTGTCGAGGCTGCCCGGCAGATTCAACAGCACCTGCTCAATCACCGAACGCACTGCACCATCACGCCCGGTGCAGTCCGCCAGCAACTTGTCCTTATCGGCACCTGCCACCTGGCGAAAACGACTGCCCTCACCCGCCGCCAGCACAATCACTGCAATGGATCGACTCATGCGTCCTCCAAAGTTTTCTTCTGCTTCAACTCGACGCCGTTCTTAATTGCGACGATCTCCGCCAACAGAGACAAAGCAATTTCCGCTGGCGAATGACTGCCGATATGCAAACCGATCGGCCCGTGCAGTCGATCGATCGCCTGCACCGACAAGCCTAGCTGAGCAAGATTCTCCCGACGCTTTCGGCTGTTAACCCGAGAGCCGAGAGCGCCGACATAGAAGGCCGGAGAATCCAGCGCCGTGAGCAGCGCCATATCGTCCAGACGCGGATCGTGGGTCAACGCGACAATCGCCGTACGTTCGTCGGTCTGGATACTCAACACCGCCTCATCCGGCATGCCCGAGACGAAACGCCCGTGATGCTCTTCCCAGCCGTAGACGAATTCGCTGCGCGGATCGCAGATCAGCACCTCAAAATCCAGCAACCGCGCCATATCCGCCACGTAACGCGACAACTGCCCGGCACCGATCAATAGCAGGCGCCAGCGCGGCCCGTAGATCGCTCGCAGGGTTTTGCCGTCGAACTCCAGCGAGTCGGACTTGCTGGCCGGCGACAGAAGCACTTCACCGGTTTCAATGTTCAACTCACGGGCAACGATCTCGTGTGCTTCGCACCGCGCGAGCAACTCGGCAACCCACGCGGGATCGCCGATCCGTTCTTCAGTCAGGCGCAACGTGCCGCCACAAGGCAAGCCAAAGCGCGCCGCCTCCTCGCGTGTAACGCCATAGGTGATCAACTGCACCGGCGGCCCATCGGTGGCGATGCGTCCGTCGTGCAGGCGGGCGATCAAGTCATCCTCGACGCACCCGCCCGACACCGAACCGATCACCACGCCATCCTCGCGCAAGGCGAGCATGGCACCGGGCGCCCGCGGCGCCGTGCCCCAGGTCTGCACCACGCTGAACAGCACCACCCGCTGCCCGGCGCGGCGCCATTCAAGGACGCTGCGCAGGACATTGAGGTCGACGCTGTCCATTACGCCTCTGCCTTCTGCCAGCCCTGCAACTGGTAACGCACCGGCAGATTACGGATGCGCTTGCCAGTAGCGGCAAAGATCGCGTTACACAAGGCCGGAGCAATCGGCGGCACGCCCGGTTCGCCGACACCGCCCAAGGGCACGTCGCCCGGCGGCGTCACCAGATGCACGGCAACTTCTTTCGGCGCCAGCGACATGCGCGCCACTTCGTACATGTGGAAGTTGTCCTGCTGGACCTTGCCGTCCTTGAAGCTGATTTCGCCCAGTACTGCGTTGCCCAGGCCCATCACGCAGGCGCCTTCGAACTGCGAACGGATACGTTCAGGGTTGATCTGCGGCCCGCAATCCACGGCAATATCGGCCTTGTGCACGATCAGCGTACCGTCGTCCTTGACCTCGACTTCGATCACCGCCGCCACGTACGTGACGAAGCTGTAATGCACCGCCAGACCCAGACCACGGCCCTTCGGCAGTTTGCGCCCCCAACCGGCTGCTTTCGCGGCGGTTTCCAGCACGGTGCGCATGCGCCCGGTATCGATCGGATACCGCTCGGGCGATTCGCCGTAGTTCCACTCTTCGCTCAAGGTGCGCGGGTCGATCTGCCGATCAGCGCCGAGCAGTTTGATCTGGTATTTGAGCGGATCCTCGCCGGCCTTGTGCGCCAGCTCATCGACGAAACTCTGGATGGCAAAACCATGAGGAATATTCGACACCGAGCGATACCAGCCAACCCGTGTGTGCACGGTCGCCTCGGGGTTTTCCAGGCGTACGTTGGGAATCGCGTAGGCCATGTTGGTGAAACCCATGCCCAGCTCGAAAGCCGCTTCATGGTTCATCCCCGGCGCGAACAGCGCGGTGATGCTCGGCGCCACGGTGCGATGCAACCAGCCGGACGGCATGCCGTCCTTGCCCACGCCAGCCTTCAGATACTCGGCGGACACAGTGTGGAAATACGAGTTGTGGATGTCATCTTCACGCGTCCACTGCACCCGCATGGCTTTGCCGGGGAACTCTTTGGCGAGAATCGCCGCTTCGACGACGAAATCCGGTTTCGACTTGCGACCAAAACCACCGCCAAGCAAGGTGACATTGAATGTGACATTGTCGAACGGCAGTCCAAGACGCTCGGCAATGCGCTCGCGGGTGACTTGCGGCGCCTGACTCGGTGCCCACGCTTCGCAAACGCCGTCCTTGTAGCGAGCGATGGCAACCATTGGCTCCATCGGTGCCTGGGCCAGATGCGGCAGGTAGTAGGATGCTTCAAGCGTACTTGCAGCACCGCTCAGGGCCTTGTCGATATCGCCGGTGTTGCGCACCACTTTGCCGGGTTTCAGCGAGGCGGCTTCAAGCTCTTTGCGATAGGCGATCGAGTCATAACTGGCGTTCGGACCGTCATCCCATTCGATTTTCAACGCTTCACGGCCCTTGATCGCGGCCCAGGTATTGCTCGCCACCACGGCCACACCACCCAGTGGCTGAAACTCAGAAGGCAGCGGCCGGCTTTCGATCTGCAGCACTTTGAGCACACCGGGGACTTTCAGCGCAGCGCTGTCATCCAGCGATTTGACCTTGCCGCCGTACACCGCCGGACGGGCGATAGTTGCGTACAGCATGCCGTCGAAATGCACATCGGCGCCGTATACCGCACGACCGTTGACGATGTCTGCGCCGTCGATGGCTTTCGTACCTTCCTTGCCGATGTAGCGAAACTCCGACGGCTGCTTGAGGCGCAGGCTGTCACGCGCCGGTACCGGCAACGCACTGGCTGCGGCGGCCAGTTCGCCATAGCCCAGCTCACGGCCAGACGGTTTGTGAATGACTTTGTGCAGTTGCGCGTGGCACTCACCGACCGGCACTTTCCACTGCGCAGCGGCGGCCTGTTCAAGCATGGTCCGCGCCGCCGCACCGCAACGCCGCATTGGTTCATACCAATGGCGCATGCTGCGCGAACCGTCGGTGTCCTGGTTGCCGAAGCGCACTTCATCACCCGGCGCCTGCTGCACTTTGACGCGCGCCCAATCGGCTTCCAGTTCATCAGCAACAACCATGGTCAAACTGGTGCGCACGCCCTGGCCCATCTCGGAACGGTTGCACACCACAGTGACCGTGCCGTCAGCGGCAATGCTGACGTAGACCTTCGGATCGTCGATCCAGCCATTGGGCATGCCATCGGCGCCGAATTGCTTCGGTTTGTCTTCAGCCAACGCATCCTGCCAACCCCAACTGGCGGCCAGCACCAGCGCGCCGGTGGCGCCGACGCCTTTGAGGAAACCGCGACGGCTGAGATTGCTCAGGGCGAAATCATTCGGAAGGCGACTCATGCCTTGGCCTCCTTCAAGTGAGTGGAAGCCTGGCGGATCGCAGTCTTGATCCGGTTGTAGGTGCCGCAGCGGCAAATGTTACCGACCATGGCTTCTTCGATCTGCTCGTCGCTCGGGTTCGGGTTGGTCTTGAGCAACGCGGTAGCCGACATGATCTGCCCGCCCTGACAGAATCCGCATTGCGCTACAGCGGTGTCGAGCCAGGCTTGCTGGACCACCTGCCCCACCGGGTCGGCGTGCAGGTTGTCGATGGTGGTGACGTTCTGGCCGACCACCGAACCGATCGGCGTGATGCAACTGCGCGCCGGCAAGCCGTCGATATGAATGGTGCAGGCGCCGCACAGCCCCATGCCGCAGCCGAACTTGGTGCCGTTATAACCGGCGACATCACGAATCGCCCACAACAGCGGCATGTCTTCGGTGACATCGAGAGGATGGTCTTGACCGTTGAGTTTCAGGGTAATCATGGGCACGCCCGCATATTTTTAGTGGTTATGGGGTCGAGCAATCTGCCGCCGTTGAATCGGCGGTGGTTCACGCAGATCGACTCAGGCTAATCAGGCTCTCTTGTGCCGACGCGAACGTCTGCACCGGGCCTTTGGTGGAGCAAATGACGGTTATCGTTAGCCCGCTAAGTTAACCCAGCGTTAACAAAAAAGCCCTGCACTTTTTATCAGTGCAGGGCTTTGGATGGCGCTTTGAAAGCGTAGCCTCAATAGCGATTAGGCTCCATCTCCAGGTCGACATTGAAACGTTCGGCAATGTCTTTTTGGATGCGTTGCGCCAGATCGAGCAGTTGCAGCCCGGTTGCCGCGCCGTAGTTGACCAGCACCAGCGCCTGCAGTTTATGCACGCCGGCATCGGCTTCACGGAAACCTTTCCAGCCGGCGCGCTCGATCAGCCAGCCTGCCGCGAGCTTCATTTGTCCGTTCGGCTGCGCGTAGGCGACCACATCCGGATGCTGTTCCTTGATCCTCGAGACGATGGCCGCCGACACCAGCGGATTCTTGAAGAAGCTGCCGGCATTGCCGAGTACCGCCGGATCCGGCAGTTTTTCGCTGCGGATACTGCAAATCGCACGGCTGACGTCGGTAGGCGTCGGCTGCTCGATGCCCTGCTCGGTCAGGCGCTGACGCACCGGGCCGTATTCCAGATGCAAATGCGCGATGCGGTCGAGTGCAAAGCGCACGCGCAGAATCAGCCAACGCCCCGGCTGCTGCTTGAACAAGCTGTCGCGGTAGGCGAAGTTGCATTCTTCGAGGGTGAAATCGCGCAGCTCGCCGGTCTGGCGATCCAGCGCGGTGAGGCCGGCGAATACATCCTTGATCTCGACGCCGTAGGCACCGATGTTCTGCATCGGCGCAGCGCCAACCGTGCCGGGAATCAGGCTGAGGTTTTCCAGCCCGGAGAGTCCTTGCGCCAACGTGTGCTGCACAAACGGATGCCACGGCTCGCCCGCTTCCGCCTCGATCACCACACGGTTGCCGTCATCGCTGATCACACGAATCCCGCGCGTGGCCATGCGCAGCACCAGCGCCGGAATATCTGCCGTTAGCAGCAAGTTGCTGCCACCGCCGATCACCAGCAACGGCACATCATGAGCAACGGCATAGGCCAGCGCTTCACGGACATCGGCATCGCTGTGGGCTTCGGCGAACAGTTGCGCGCGCACATCCACGCCAAAACTGTTGAACGGTTTCAGGGAAACCTGCGGTTGCACCTGCAAACTCATAACCGGCCCTTCACTTCGATCAACAATTGGTCACAGGCTGCTTCGATCAGATCCAGCACTTGCTCGAAACCCTGATCGCCGTCGTAATACGGATCCGGCACTTCATCGACGACACCGGCATAACGGCGCAAAAACAGGTCCAGCTCGGCTTTGCCGGTGGACGGCTGCAACGCCTTGAGGTTGCGCAGGTTGCTGTTGTCCATGGCCAGAATCAGGTCGTAACTGGCGAAATCGGCACGGCGGACCTGCTGCGCGCGTTGCGCCGACAGGTCATAGCCGCGCACTTTGGCCGCGGCCTGGCTGCGTTTGTCCGGCGGGTTGCCAACGTGCCAGTCACCGGTGCCGGCGGAGGCTACTTCGACCTGATCCGCCAGCCCTGCTTCACGCAGTTTGTGGCGCAATACGCCTTCGGCCGTGGGCGATCGACAAATGTTGCCCAGGCACACAAACAGAACGCGCATCAGGCCTCCAGCAGGCGACGAACGCGCTCGAGGTCTTCGGCCGTGTCAACGCCAGTCGGCGGTGCGATCAGCGCGTCGGCGACATGAATCCGCACACCGTGCCACAGGGCACGCAGTTGCTCGAGGGATTCAGTGTTTTCCAGCCAGCATGGGCCCCAGCTCACAAAGTCCTGGAGGAAACCGGCGCGGTAGGCATAAATGCCTATGTGGCGACGGTACGGCACGCCTTCGGGCAATTGCTCGCGGCTCTTGGCGAACGCGTCGCGCGCCCATGGCAAAGTCGCGCGGCTGAAGGTCAGCGCCAAACCGTTGAGATCACTGACGACCTTGACCACGTTCGGATTGAACAGGGTATCTACGTCTTCGATCGGCTCGGCCAGCGTGGCCATGCGCGCTTCGGTGTGGGCAGCCAGATTGGCGGCGACCTGATCGATCACGCTCGGCGGAATCAGCGGCTCGTCACCCTGCACGTTGACCACGATCGCGTCGGGTTCAAGACCCAGTTTCGCCGCGACTTCGGCCAGACGATCGGTGCCGGAGTTGTGATCTTCACGGGTCAGCACCACTTCGGCACCAAAAGCCTTGCAGGCCTCGACGATGCGCGCATCGTCAGTCGCGACGACCACACGGCTGGCGCTGCTTTTGCTCGCCTGTTCCCAGACGTGCTGGATCATCGGCTTGCCGGCGATGTCGAGCAGCGGTTTGCCGGGCAGGCGGGTCGAGGCGAAACGCGACGGGATGACAACGGTGAAGGCAGTGGTCATTTATCCAGACGCTCGTCGGTGGTCAGGGTGCGGGCTTCGCTTTCGAGCATGACCGGGATGCCATCGCGGATCGGGTACGCCAGACCGGCGCCCTTGCTGATCAGTTCAGTTTTGTCGGCGCTGAGCTTGAGCGGGCCTTTGCAGATCGGGCACGCGAGGATATCGAGCAATTTGGTGTCCATGAACATTCCCTGAGTAAAGAGTTAAGGCAAAAGACGATCCGGCAACAGGCGCATCAGCTGCGTGTCGAACCAGGCCACAAAGGCCGGCGACGGCAGCGCATCGACCGCCAGATACCACCAGTCGTCAGCCGCAAAGGCACGGCACTTCACCGCGTCCTTTTCGGTCATCACCAACGGCAATGACGGTGTGAAATTCAACGCCTGCACGCTGTATTCGGCGTGGTCGGCAAACGCATGGGGGACTGCTCGCCAGTCTAGCGCTTCGAGGGTATTGAAGAAACGTTGCGGATTGCCGATCCCGGCGACCGCGTGCACGGCCTGGCCGGGTGGAAAATGATCGAGCGACTTGCGCTCGCCGCTGCGCAGATTGACCAGCGCGGTCGGTTGCAGACGGAAAGCGAAACCGTCATCGCGATCCTCGGTGGCACCATTGAACAGCACGCCGTCGACACTTTGCAGGCGCTCGATCGGCTCACGCAACGGCCCTGCCGGCAAGCAGCGTTTGTTGCCCAAACCACGGGCGGCGTCGATCAGCACCAGCTCCAGATCCCGCGCCAGACGATAATGCTGCATACCGTCGTCGGAGAGGATCAGATCCAGTGGTTCACTGGCGAGCAAGGCTTTGACCGCTGCGCTGCGATCGGGGTCGATCATCAGCGGCACGCCGGTGCGCTGGACGATCAGCAACGGTTCGTCACCGGCGATGTCAGCGGTTTGCTCGGCCGCAACGCGCCACGGCAGTTGCGGTGGTTTGGCGCCGTAACCACGACTGACCACGCCGACGCGCAAACCGCTGCGCCGGCAATGTTCGATCAACCAGAGAATCATCGGCGTCTTGCCGGTGCCACCGACGGTGATGTTGCCGACCACGATCAACGGCACCGATGGCTGGTAGATCTGACCTTCACCGGCAAGAAAGCGCTGGCGCTTACCCACCACCACGCGGCGATAGAGCATTTCCAGCGGCCGCAGCAGCGTCAGGGCCGGGTGCCCCTGATACCACGCGGCGAGCAAACGATCGGACAGGCTCATCAGGATTTGGGCGCCGCCTCGACCGTGGTCATGCGCAGATGGCTGAAACCGAGCTTGCCGGCCGCGTCCATGGCAGTGATCACGGATTGATGCTGAGTCTTGCCATCGGCACTGATCGACAACGGTATGTTGGTATCGCCGTTGGACTCTTTCTGCATGGCTTCCATCAGGGTCGCCAGGTCGTTCTTCGGCAGAATCTTGTTGTTCACCGAAAACACGCCTTCGGCGCTGATGGCCACGTCGATCTGCTTGACTTGCTGGTCTTCGGCCGGGGAGCCGCTGACCGCTTCCGGCAGGTCAACACGCAACTGGGTTTCGCGAGTGAACGTGGTGGTCACGACGAAAAACAGCAGCAGAATGAACACCACGTCGATCAGCGAAGCGAGGTTGATGTCCACGGTTTCCCGGGGTTTGCGACGGAACTTCACGCGCGGCCCTCGGCCAGGTCAACGTCACGGTCGCCCTGTACCACTTCAACCAGCTTGATCGCTTCCTGCTCCATGCCCACCACCAATTCATCGATACGGCGTTGCAGGAACCGATGGAAGAACACCGCCGGAATACCGACCATCAGGCCCGCAGCGGTGGTGATCAGCGCCTTGGAAATACCGCCCGCCAACACCGAGGCATTGGTGGTCATGCCGGAGCCGGTGAACGCGCTGAAGATATCGATCATACCCAGCACGGTGCCAAGCAGACCCAGTAATGGCGCCATGGCTGCGATAGTGCCGAGAGCATTGATGTAGCGCTCGAGTTCATGAATGACCCGGGCGGCGGCCTCTTCGATGCACTCTTTCATGATCTCGCGACCATGTTTGGAGTTGGCCAGGCCCGCCGCGAGGATTTCCCCCAGCGGTGAATTAGCGCGCAATTCCTTGAGTTTTTCTTTATTGAGCTGCTTGTCCTTGATCCAGACCCAGACCTGGCCCAGCAGATGCTCGGGGGTAACGCGACTGGCGCGCAGGGTCCACAGGCGCTCGGCGACGATCGCCATGGCCGCGATGGAGCTCAGAATGATCGGCAACATCATCCAGCCGCCGGATTTGACCAATTCCCACACAGTGACAGTCCCCTCGAAAAAGTGCGCCACTTTACCATACCGATCCACGATTAAGACCCGCCGCCCCGACGACCGTGACGCCCCATCAACCCACGTCCCGATCAGCGGGCCAGTGCGGGCGGATCACGCCAGAAACGCCGCTGATGACGCATCGTGCGTGGCGCCCGGAAGGTGCCCAGTTGCAGATGAATGGCGCCCTGCTCGGCGCTGTCGTAAATATTCAGGCCCAGTTTGCGATAACGCGCCAGCACGGTCGGGTGTGGATGGCCAAATGAGTTGCCATGACCTCGAGAGATCAGCACGGACTCGGGTTTCAAGACGTTGAGCAGCGCCATTGACGATGAACTGCGGCTGCCATGATGGGGCGATTGCAGCCATTGCGTCGGCACGGCCAGTGGACCGTCGAGCAGCACGCGTTCGGCATGGCTGTCGATGTCGCCGGTCAGCAGCAGGCGCTCGCCATTGGCCTCGATCTGCAATACGCAGGAACGCTGATTGCTGTCGTCAGCGTCCGCCCACTGCCAGAGTTGAAAACGTACGCCGTCCCATTGCCATTGCTGGCCACTTGCACAGGCTTCGGCGTTCAATTGCGCGGGCAGCCCCGCCGGGTCACCGCTGATTACCTGATCGACAGTCAAACCCCGGCTGATCGCCAAAGCGCCGCCGGCGTGATCGGCGTCGGCATGGCTGAGCAGCATCAAATCGAGTTTTTCCACGCTCAGTTTGCGCAATGAAGGCAGCACCACACGCTCGCCGAGATCGAACTCACCAAAGCGCGGCCCCGCATCGTAGAGCAACGCGTGATGGCGGGTCCGGATCAGGATGGCCAAGCCTTGGCCGACATCAAGCTGCCAGATATCGGCCAATCCATCATCTATCTGATCGCGTGGCGGCACGACCAGCAGCAACAACAACGGCCAGCCCAATGGACGCAGCGGCACGCCGCGCGGCAATAGCAACAACCCGGCGCCGAGGCTGCCAATGACCCAGACCCAAGCGGGTATCGAGGGTGCGATCCATGCCGGCCAATGCCCGGCAATCGTCGCCAGCGCGTGAAACAACCCATCGATCAAACCGCCGGCCAGCCACAGCAGGCCGGCGCCGACAAAAGGAACAGGCAGCAACACGGTTCCAAGCAGCGCCGGCGGTAACACCGCAAGACTGACCCAAGGCACTGCAAGCAAATTGGCCAGCGGCCCGCTGAGGCTGATCGGCAGATTCAGCGCCAGCAACACCGGACATAAGCCGATCGCGATCAACCACTGCGCCCGCGTCCAGGTCTGCCACCAGCGCCACGCACCCAAGCGGCCGCCAAAGGTAAAGATCAACACCGCCACCGCCGCAAACGAGAGCCACAAACCCGGACGCAAACTGGCGAGCGGGTCCAGCAACAGCACAGCGTTGAACGCCAGCAACAACGGCCATCCTGCGCCAAGATGACGAAAGCGCAGGCGCCACAACAGCACCAGCCCGACCATCACGCAGGCGCGCTGCACCGGCACGTCGAACCCGGCAAGCAGGCCATAACCGAGCGCTGCCGCGAACCCCAGACCACAGGCCCACGGCAGCCACGGCCAGCGCAGCGGCCACAGGCCATATCGCGCCATGCCGGCGACCAGCCCATACATCAGCGCCGCCAGCAAACCGATGTGCTGACCGGAAATCACCAGCAAGTGCACGGTGCCGGTGTCCTGCAGAGTCTGCCAGTCCTCGCGACTGAGCCCCGAGCCGTCACCCAGCACTAACGCCGCCAATGCGCCATTTCGCCCCTGCGCATCCACGCTCAGCAAACGCTGGCGAATACTGTCACGCCAGGCCCAGCGCGCTTCGCTCAAGCGCTGGCCGTCCTTGATTGTGCCGGTGGCGCCAATGCGTTGCGCCAGCAGCCAAGCCTCGTAGTCGAAGGCCTCGGGATTGCGCAATCCACTGGGACGCTTGAGCTTGACCGCCAAGCGCCAACGCTCGCCGCTGTTGACCTGCGGCCCGGCGTACCAGGCAAGCCGCATCAGCGATGGCAGTTTTTCATGACGCGAGTGCGCATCAGCCAATTCGAAGCGCACCACGCCGTCGCTGTTCTGCGGCAAACCGACGACCCGCCCTTCAACCCACCGGGTTTCGCCATCCAGCCCGGCCGGCAAACGATCATTCAACGCCCATTGCGCACCGACGCTGGCCCACGTGAAGCCAAACAGCAAAAACGCCAGCGGATAGCTGCGAAACGGCAGCAGCATCAAAGCCACGACCGGCAACAACAGCATCAACCAGACCGGCGGTAATGCCGGCATAAAAACCGCGACCAGCAGACCGACTGCGAGCGCCATCATCCCTGTGCGCATAAGCCCGTCCTTGAGAGTCCCGCACTTAGGCATAGCGGTTGTCAGTTACACGCGTCGTCAACAATTGTCACAAAGTCTGAATAGGCGCTTCGTAGAATCCAGACATACTTGCCGCCTTAACCGACCGAGAAGCCTTATGCCCCGGCGCTTATTCAAACGTTATATGCCCGACCCGACGAGCATCAGGGAACACAAATCCTTACGCTTTCTCGGCAAGTTGCTGCATGACCCGAACCTCTGGCACCTCAATCGTCACTCGGTCGCCCGGGCGATGGCGGTTGGCCTGTTCGCCGCGTTCCTGCCGATCCCGGCGCAGATGCTGGTGGCCGCCGCCCTCGCCGTCACGGTGCGCGGCAACATGCCGATTGCGGTCAGCCTGGTCTGGCTGACCAATCCGATCACCATGCCGGCGGTGTTCTTCTGCACCTATCAGGCCGGGGCGTTTTTGATGGATGTGCCCGCCCGACATCTACCGGACGAGCTGACCTGGGAGTGGATCAGCGGCGAGTTGTCGACGTTGTGGCAGCCGTTTCTGCTCGGCTCGGTGGTAGTCGGACTGGTACTCGGTGCCCTCGCCTACTGCATTGTGATGATGTATTGGCGTTGGTGGGTGGCGCGGCAATGGGCGCGGCGTAAGAAGAGTCGCATGCGCTGAACGCAAAACGGCCTCCGCAGTGGGAGGCCGTTCTGATTTGTGGCGTCTGGATTGGCCCCATCGCAAGCAGGTTCACTCCTACATTGGAATGCGTTCCCCTGTAGGAGTGAGCCTGCTCGCGATGGCCACGACTCGGTCTGGAGTCAGGTACGCATCCCGCGCCCGCTTACCAGCAACCGAGCACAACCGAGATACAGCACCACCGTCGCCACCAGCATAAAGGTGATCGCGATGCCGATCTTGATATCCGACACACCCAGAATGCCGTAACGGAAGGCGTTGACCATGTGCAGCACCGGGTTGGCCAACGACACGGTCTGCCAGAACGGCGGCAGCAAGGTGATCGAGTAAAACACCCCGCCCAGGTACGTCAGCGGAGTCAGCACAAAGGTCGGGATGATCGAAATATCATCGAAGTTGCGCGCAAACACTGCGTTGATGAAGCCCAGCAGCGAGAAAATCGTCGCCGTCAGTACCACCACCAAAATGGTCACGCCTAAGTGATGCACCTGCAAATGGGTGAAGAACAGCGACAGAATGGTCACGATCACGCCAACCATCAGACCACGCAACACGCCGCCAATGGTGAAACCGATCAGAATCGTGTGCGGCGACACCGGCGACACCATCAGCTCTTCGATGGAGCGCTGGAACTTGCTGCCGAAGAAACTCGAGACCACGTTGCCGTAGGAGTTAGTGATCACCGACATCATGATCAGCCCCGGCACGATGTACTCCATGTAAGTGAAGCCACCCATGTCGCCGATCTGCCGACCGATCAGGTTACCGAAGATCACGAAATACAGAACCATGGTGATCGCCGGCGGCAGCAGCGTCTGCGGCCAGATCCGCGTGAAGCGTTTGACCTCGCGGTAAACAATGGTCTGCAGGGCGACGAGGTTGGGACGGAATTCGGAACTCATACCGCCACCTTCGACAGATTTTTCTCCACCAGGGACACGAACAGCTCCTCGAGGCGATTGGTTTTGTTACGCAGGCTCAGCACTTCGATGTTCTGCTGCGCCAACTGGGTGAACAACGCCGTGATGCCCATGGATTTGTCGACCTGGACTTCCAGGGTATGGCTGTCGATCAACCGGGCAGGGTAGCCGAGCAATTGCGGCGCGGCGTTCAAGTCGTTTTTCAGGTCCAGCAGGAAGGTCTCCACGTGCAACTGGCCCAGCAATTGTTTCATGCTGGTGTTCTCGACGATGGTGCCGTGGTCGATGATGCCGATGTTGCGGCACAACTGCTCAGCCTCCTCCAGATAGTGCGTGGTGAGGATGATGGTGATGCCTTTCTGGTTCAGCTCGGTGAGGAACGTCCACATCGAACGGCGCAACTCGATATCGACGCCTGCGGTCGGTTCATCGAGGATCAGCAGACGTGGTTCGTGCACCAGCGCACGGGCGATCATCAAGCGCCGCTTCATGCCACCGGACAACGAACGCGACGGCACGTCACGTTTGTCCCACAGGCCCAGTTGGGTCAGGTACTGCTCGGCGCGTTCCTTGGCGATCTTCGCCGGAATGCCGTAGTAACCGGCCTGGGTCACGACGATGTCGAAAGTCTTTTCAAACTGATTGAAGTTGAATTCCTGGGGCACCACGCCGATCGAGCGCTTGAGCTGCGCAGGATTTTTGTCCAGGTCATGACCAAAGATATTCACTGTGCCGCTGGTCTTGTTCACCAGGGTCGAGAGAATGCCGATGGTCGTGGATTTGCCAGCACCGTTGGGGCCGAGCAAGGCGAAAAAATCACCTTCGGCAACGTCCAGATCGATACCACTCAAGGCCTGGAACCCGTTGCCGTAGGTTTTGGTTAGCTGCCGGATGGACAGAGCGGAACTCATATCTGATTTACGCACCATTGAAGGGAAAAAGGAGACGGCGGCGAAGGATCGAACCGCAGCGCAAGTGCGCAATGGTGCTTGCCGCCGCCGTACAAGTACAGTCAAGTGTGTCGATAGTAGGTATTAAGTCAACGCGGTCATGACGGCTTTCTGGTAGGGCGGACGCTGCTTCAAGCGCTCGTACCAAGCTTGCAGATGCGCTTGTGGTGCGCGTTCGATGGGCATCTCGAACCAGGCATAAATGAAACTGCCCAATGGGATATCGCCCATGCCGATGTCTTGTCCAGAGAGATAAGGCTGACTGGCCAAGGCATGGTCGGCCATGCTCAGCAACTCATTGCATTCCTTGATCGCAGCGTTGATCGCAGCCCAGTCCTGCTTGTCCGCCGGGGTGCGCAACACGCCCCAGAAAACCGTGCGGAACGGGCCGGCAAAACTCGACGTGGTCCAGTCCATCCATTTGTCGGCGATGGCGCGAACTCGCGGATCTGCCGAATACCAGTTGCTGTCGGGCGCATGCTTAGCCAGCAGATAGCGGACGATGGCGTTGGACTCCCACAGCACGAAACCGTCGTCTTCGATCACCGGCACCCGGCCATTCGGGTTCATCGCCCGGTACTCGGGTGTGTCGACTACGCCGAATGTGCCACCGGCATCGATTGCCTCGTAGGCCAGGCCAAGCTCTTCAGCCGCCCACAATGGCTTCCTGACATTCGATGAGTTTTTCCGTCCCCAGATCTTCAGCATGAGCGCCTCTTTTCAAATGAGTGGGCAGGCAGCATACGCCGGATCAGGTACGGCTCAAATCACTCTGCATATCGCCCAGCCGTTGCGGCTGCTGATCAGTGAATAGATGCGGATAGCACTTTTGCAAATGTTCGAAGAAGAACGTTTCCGGGACATCGGCGAATTGGCCGTGATCGACCAGATACTCCATGAGCTGCGCGCCGTCGCGATTGAATGGGTGGAAAACGCTGTCGTTGATACCGTCGAACTCCAGCGGTGCTACGTTGAACAATTCGCAAAGCTTCTGATTGAACGCCGGCGTGGCTTTGACCCAGCGTCCATTGAGGAACAGTTCGGTGTACCCGTGCATGGCGAACATGTCGCTTTTCAGCAACTCAAGCAGACGTGGCGTCGATAAGTGATTTTTTACGTCGGCCAGACCGATACGCGCCGGGATCCCGCAATGCCGGGCACAACCGGCAAGCAGCGTGGCTTTGGGCACGCAATAACTCTCCCCCGTCGTCAGCGCATAGCTGCCACGCAAGGTCTGCGGATCGCGACTGAAGGTGTAGGGGTTGTAGCGCACCGCCTCACGTACCGCGTAATAAAGATTGATCGCCCGCTCGAGCGGATCGCGGCTGGCACCCCGATGTTGTTCGGCGAACTCCACCACTGCCGGGTGGTCACTATCGATGAAGCGGCCGGGACTCAGATACTCGCGCATGACGACAATCTCCTGGGTGAGCCCCGAGTCTAGCGACAGCGTCAGCACAGAGATAACGACGTTTCGGCCAAACTTGGACGCAAAGACGCGGGATCAGCGAACGATTTCCCACACGTGTTGCCCACCGAACCTACGAAAACCATCCGGGGTTTCCCACGATTTCAATCACCTTGGTCTGACCACCCGGTTTTACAGATGCCGTCTAAGCTCTGGAGGGTCGATTTGCCTTGGTTCACGGAGGACTGAATATGCTGTTGTTGTGGATACTGGTTTTGATCGTTGGTGTGGCGTATCTCGCCCACCGGCGTATTTCACCTCTGCCTGCGTTGGGCATCGTGGCCGTCTACCTGCTGGCGATGGGTATTTTCAGTCATGCGCCGGGCTGGCTGTTGCTGGTGTTCTGGGTGCTGCTCGCGGTGGTCGCTGCTCCGCTGCTGCTGCCTGATCTGCGTCGCAAGCATTTCACTGCGCCGTTGTTCAACTGGTTCCAGAAAACCCTGCCACCCATGTCGCAGACCGAACGCGACGCAATCGACGCCGGCACAGTGTGGTGGGACGGTGAGCTGTTCAGCGGCCGCCCGGACTGGGACAAACTGCTGGCCTATCCCAAGGCGCAATTGAGCGAAGAAGAACAGGCGTTCATCGACGGCCCGACCGAAGAGCTTTGCGCGATGGTCACTGACTGGCAGATCGGCCAGTCGATGGACCTGCCACCCGAAGCCTGGGCGCATATCAAGGAACACGGTTTCTTCGCCCTGATCATCCCGAAAGAATTTGGCGGCAAAGGCTTCTCGGCTTACGCCCACTCGCAGGTGGCGATGAAACTCGCTACCCGTAGCGGTGACCTCGCCTCCACCGTGATGGTGCCGAACTCCCTCGGCCCGGCCGAACTGTTGCTGCATTACGGCACCGACGAACAACGCAATCACTACCTGCCGCGCCTGGCTCGGGGCGATGACATCCCGTGCTTCGCCCTCACCGGTCCGCTCGCCGGGTCCGATGCCGGTGCGATGCCCGACACCGGGATCATCTGCAAAGGTCAATGGGAAGGTCAGGAAGTCATCGGCCTGCGCCTGAACTGGGAAAAACGCTACATCACCCTCGGCCCGGTCGCGACCCTCCTCGGCCTGGCTTTCAAGGCCTACGACCCGGAGCATCTGCTGGGCGACAAAGAAGACCTTGGCATCAGCCTCGCGCTGATTCCGACCGACACCGCAGGCGTGGAAATCGGTCGTCGTCACCTGCCACTAGGCGCGGCGTTCATGAACGGCCCGAACTCGGGCAAAGATGTGTTTATCCCTCTGGACTTCCTCATCGGCGGTCAGGAGATGCTCGGCAAGGGCTGGATGATGCTGATGAACTGCCTGTCGGTCGGCCGTTCGATCTCGTTGCCGGCGGTCGGCACTGGTGCGGCCAAATTCACCAGCCTGGTCACCGGTCAGTACGCGCAGATTCGCGAGCAGTTCAATGTACCGCTGTCGGCTTTCGAAGGTATTCAGGAAGCCATGGCGCGCATCGGCGGCAACGCGTGGATGATGGACGCGGCGCGCATGCTCACTGCCAACGCAGTGGATCTGGGCGAAAAACCCTCGGTGCTGTCGGCGATCCTCAAGTATCACCTCACCGAGCGCGGCCGCGAATGCATCAGCCACGCCATGGATGTGCACGGTGGCAAGGCGATCATCATGGGCCCGAACAACTACCTCGGGCGTAGCTGGAACGGCGCGCCGATCTTCATCACTGTAGAAGGTGCGAACATCCTCTCGCGCAACCTGATGATCTTTGGTCAGGGCGCGATTCGTTGCCATCCATTCGTGCTGAAGGAGATGGCCCTCGCCGGTCGTGAGGACAAGGATCAGGCGCTGAAAGAGTTCGATGGTTTGCTGCTCAAACACATCGGTTTCGCCGTGAGCAATGCCGCCAGCACGCTGGTACTGAACCTCGGCTTCGGTCACTTCGAACATGCGCCGGGCGACAAGATCAGTCAGGGTTACTTCCGCGCACTGAACCGTCAGGCAGCGGCGTTCGCCATGCTCGCCGACTTCAGCATGATGTTGCTGGGCGGCGAACTGAAACGTCGCGAGCGTCTGTCGGCACGTTTGGGTGATGTGTTGAGCAACCTGTATCTGGCCTCGGCCGCGCTCAAGCGTTATCACGATCTGGATTCGCCGGCGTACATGGAGCCGCTGTTCAGATGGGCGATGGAAGAAAGCCTCGGCCAATCGGAACGGGCGCTGGATGAATTGCTGCGCAACTTCCCGAACAAGGTATTCGGTTGCCTGCTGCGAGCCATCGTGTTCCCGTTCGGTCGTCGTCACAAAGGCCCTTCGGACAAACTCGGTGCCGAAGTGGCAGGCGTGATTGGTCGCGCCAAAGGTGATCCGGCGCTGGAAGAGTTGCTTGCCGGTTGCTATCGCCCGCAGTCGGCAGACGATGCAGTCGGCGCGCTGCAACACGCCAGTGATTTGCTGAATGCCGCGCAGCCACTGCACAAAAAACTGCACACGTCGCTGAAAAGCGGTCAGGTCAAACCGGTCGCAGGTGAGCACGCCATCGATGCGGCGCTTGAGGCCGGGGTGTTGCAACCGGGAGAAGCACAGAGCCTGCGCGATGCCGAAGCCGCACGACGCAAGGTGATCGACGTGGATGACTTCGAGAAAGAGGAACTGAAACTGGCAGAGGGCAAAGTCCGCTGATCCTGACAACCATGTCCAAGAGGGCGCGGGAGCTTTATACTCCCGCGCCCGTTTTGCTCTTGAGGACTTATCTCGTGTCCAACGTCGTTGCCGATCATCTTGTTTTGCTCGACCACCTGCGCAGTATCCTGGTCGCCGTAGGTGAGGCCGAACAGGTTCCCGAAGAAAGCCATGCCTTGTTCCTGGAGCGCTTCGACGAACTGCTGGCATCGCTGCCGATCGATCCGATCGAAAGCCAGTACCTGGGCCAGGACATCCTGACTCAAGTGATTACCCGTTATCCGCAAATCGCCCACCTGATCCCGCGCGATCTGTTGTGGTTCTTCGCCGGCGACTGCCTGCATTACTTGTCCGATGAAGAGATCGACCTGTATCAGTCACTGGAAGAACGTCGCTACGAAGCCGAACAGAACGATGAACCGTTCGACTGGAACCAGGAAAAACAACTGCTGGCGATGTCCGCTCAGGACAGCAAGCACTGATTTAACAGTGGGTTGAAGATCAAAAGATCGCAGCCTTCGGCAGCTCCTACAGTGGACTCACGCAATCCCCTGTAGGAACTGCCGAAGGCTGCGATCTTTTGCTTTGCGCTACAACAACCCTTCGCTTTCGGGCAATTCATACGCCATCGCCGCGTTGCTTTCCCCCACTGATTTGCCCGGTTTGCTCAAGGTCGGCTCTTTCTCCAGGCACTCCACCAGATAGTCGATGAACACCCGCAACTTGGGTGGCAGATAGCGCGTCGGCGAGTGCAGTAACCACAGTCCGCCGTGATAGGACGCGAGGAACGTCCAGTCCGGCAACACCTGCACCACCAACTTTTGCTCAAGCGCGTAACGGGCGGTGAAATACGGCAGGCTGCCGATGCCGATGTGCTGCAACACCGCGCCCAGCCGCACACCGGTGTGATTGGCGGCATACCGACCGCGGACACCTACCGTCACCGCCTTACTGCCCTTCTTGAATTTCCAGCGCGCATCACTCGGGGTTTCCCCCAGATAAATACAACTGTGATTGAGCAGATCATGCGGGTGAGTCGGTATGCCGTGCTCGGCCAGGTACTGCGGCGTGGCACAGAGCAAATGGTCGATGGTCAGTAACTGCCTGCCGGCCAGCCCGGCCGGTGGTCGATCCGTAATACGAATGGCCAGATCGACATGGTCGTCGATCAAATCGACCTGACGATCCTCCAGCAACAACTCGACATCGACCTTGGGATAACGCCGCAAAAACTCGGGCATGTGCGGATGAATCACGAAACGCCCCACCGCTTTCGGCACACTGACGCGCACCAGTCCTTCCGCTTCATGGGTGAACTGGCCGCTGATTTCCATCACCGACTTGGCCGCGCTGACCATCTCCTGGCAGCGTTTGAATACCTCCTCGCCGCCGTCACTCAAGCGCAGCTTGCGCGTGGTGCGCTGCAGGAGTCGCGTGGCCAGGGCTTTTTCCAGCCGCGAAATACTGCGACTCACCGCTGACGGCGATGAACCCAACTGCCGAGCCGCTTCAGAGAAGCTTCCGGTCTCGACGACCTTGACGAAAATCGCCATTTCACCAAGCAGCGGTAGCGGCAGATTGATGCTCACAGCGCACAAGTCCTTTGATGTTTGAACGGATTATCACGTTATTGCACGATTCATATAATAAAAAAAGAAACTTTAATAAGGGCATGGAATATGACGCTTCGCCTCTTTTTCCATAGTGATGACCTCAAGGCCAATGTGGAAGTCCTCGACTGCACGCCCCAAGAGAACGAATTCGCCGTGGTCTTGCGCGCCACGCTGTTTCACCCGCAGGGCGGTGGTCAGCCGTGTGATACCGGCTGGATCGGCGAAAGCCAGGTACTGCGTGTAGTGCAGGAACCGGACCGGATCATTCATTTTGTCGACCGACCGGTAAAGCTCGGCATGACCTGCATCCGCATCGACGAACAGCGCCGCCAATTCAATACACGCATGCATTCGGCCGGGCACCTGATCGGGCATTTCGTCCAGGCGCTGGGCTGGATGCCGATCAAAGCCCATCACTGGCCGGATGAAGGCCGAGTGCAATTCAAACCCGGCGACACCGCGCAGGAAGTCGATGCAGAGACCGTTCAACACGGGATCGACCAGTGGATCGAGCACGACCTGCCCCGCCTGACCTCGCTACGCGAAGGTGCGCGGGAAATCGGTTTTGGTGAACTGCCCGCCTATGGCTGCGGTGGCACCCACGTACGCAGCCTGAAGGATCTGGGCACAGTCACGATCGCGTCCCTTTCGCAGAAGAAAGGCACGTTATCCGTCCACTACAACGTGGATTGAGCATTTCGGGCGCTGCTTCAGGCAGCGTCCGACGCCGGGGAGCCGCATTCGCAGGTTCCGTTGACTATCGATAGATGGACCTAAAAAAATGATGCTAGACGTCGAGCGTCTCGATGAGACGTGCATAAAAAAACTGGCCAACGAAGAAGTCCTCGCCATCCGCCTCAAAGGCTTTTTGCCTGAGCCGCTGGCCATTCAGATTGGCGACAAGATTCTCGCTCCAGGCTTCGAGGGTTACATCAACGCACCGAGTATCGGCCGCATCGGCATGGCGTTTTACGAGGCGGAAAACCAGCCGCTGCTGATTGAGGACTACTTCGAACGCGCCACCAGCAACATCGCTGAACTGCGCAATCGCTGCGCGCCCTACTCCTCACCGATCGACACCTTGCGCTGCATGCTCGACGAATCCTGGCCGGCCGGCGCGCACCTGGAAAACCTCTACGGCCGGAAAATGTATGTCGGCCTTTCGCGCGTGGTGAAGCCCGGGGTGTGCTTCCTCGCCCATCACGACATCTTCGCCAAGGACGCTCCAGACAGTTTCCAGGCCCGCAGCCTGGAGGCGCAGTTCGCCTGCAATGTCTACCTGAACATGCCGACCGAGGGCGGTGCGTTGCAGATGTGGGACGACGACATCACCCCGGATCAATTCGACGAGATGCGCGGTGACAGTTACGGCATCGAACCGGCACTGCTCGGCCCACCCGCGCTGGAAGTCCGACCGCAACCCGGCGATTTCATCATGTTCAATTCGCGGCGCATGCACTCGGTGACCCCGGGCGTGGCCGATCCGCGTTTGAGCCTTTCCTTTTTTGTCGGCTATCGCGGCAATGCTTCACCCCTGACCTATTGGAGCTGAGATGTATTCGAATTATCTGGGCGAGTTTCTGGCGCTGGCAACCATTCACTTTCTGGCTGTGGTTGCTCCCGGCCCGGACTTCGCAGTCACCATTCGCCAAAGCGTACGGTTCGGCCGATTGGTAGGGATCTGCACGGCGCTGGGTATCGGCGCGGGGATTTCCGTGCACGTGCTCTACACGTTGCTGGGTGTCGGGGCATTGATGCACACCACCCCGTGGTTGCTGACCGTCGCCAAGGTGATTGGCGGTGCCTATATCCTGTATCTGGGCGTCAGCCTGTTGCGCAGCAAACCCAAATCGGCCGTTGAAGGTGAAAAAGCTGCGGATGAACCCGTGGTCGAACAAACCCTGTTCAAAGCTTTCAGCACCGGTTTTCTGACCAATGCAACCAACCCCAAGGCCACGCTGTTTTTCCTGGCCATCTTCACCACGATCATCAGCGCCAGCACGCCCCTGCAGATCCAGGCCTTTTACGGGCTGTGGATGTGCTTTGTGAATGCGCTGTGGTTTGTCGTGGTCGCGCTGTTCTTCTCAAGCAATCGGGTTCGCCTGCTGTTCATGCGCATGGGCCATTGGTTCGAGCGCACCATGGGCGTGGTGCTTATTCTGTTTGCTGGCCGACTGATGCTGTCCTGGTAAGCAGACGCAAAACGCAAAAAGGCCCGCCGAATCGCTTCGGCGGGCCTTTTTCTTTATGACAGATGACACAACCACAAATCGCGCGCATACAAAAACGCCGCTCTGTTGAGCGGCGTTTTTGTGAATATGGAGCGGGAAACGAGACTCGAACTCGCGACCCCGACCTTGGCAAGGTCGTGCTCTACCAACTGAGCTATTCCCGCAATGGCGTCCCCTAGGGGACTCGAACCCCTGTTACCGCCGTGAAAGGGCGGTGTCCTAGGCCACTAGACGAAGGGGACACAGGCTACAACTTTCACTAATAAAAACGCCGCTCACTGAGCGGCGTTTTTAGAATTTGGAGCGGGAAACGAGACTCGAACTCGCGACCCCGACCTTGGCAAGGTCGTGCTCTACCAACTGAGCTATTCCCGCAAATGGCGTCCCCTAGGGGACTCGAACCCCTGTTACCGCCGTGAAAGGGCGGTGTCCTAGGCCACTAGACGAAGGGGACACGCTACCCGGAACACATGGTGTGTGTTTCGGTGTCCAGATCCGTATCCGAAGACTTGGTTCTGGTTTCACTCAGCACCGCCCGAAAGCGCTACTGTTTAAAATTGGAGCGGGAAACGAGACTCGAACTCGCGACCCCGACCTTGGCAAGGTCGTGCTCTACCAACTGAGCTATTCCCGCATTGGCGTCCCCTAGGGGACTCGAACCCCTGTTACCGCCGTGAAAGGGCGGTGTCCTAGGCCACTAGACGAAGGGGACACACTACAACATTCACTCCCTGCCGCGCTTCGCTGTGTGCTTTACGCTGCAAGTGGCGCGCATTCTATGGATGGATTGAGAGGTCGTCAACCCCCTGATATAAATTTATTTAAATCAATGACTTCGACGACCTTTACGGCGGCAATCAGGCTTTTCCGTCGCCCGACGATTGACGCCTATATTCCGCCACTCGCCAAGACGCTATAGTCCACCCACAGTGATGGCAATCTGCACTCGCAGCGCCAGCATTCATATAAGCAGCGTGCGGCCGATACAGATTGAACCTGCCGATCCAACTCGTCGAGCGGCGCTAGGCGACTAAATGCCCAGCCACTACACTCGCATGCGAACCCTATAAAGAGGTCTTACCGGTGACACCACTCATGATCACCCTGCTAGTCGTAGCCGGGATCGCAATTCTGATCGCCATTGGCTACATGAACCATGTGGTGGAAAACAACAAACTGGAGAAGGCCCGCACCAAGGTCGAACTCAACGACCGCCTGCGCCGTTGCGGCGAACTGACCGAAACCTTCCCCGGCCAGTTCATGACCCCGGCGCTCAAGCTGCTGCTGACCCGTCTGGAACTGAACGTCTGCCAGCGCCTGCTGAACCTGGAAAAAACCAGCGCCACCACCAAAGCACGCATCACCGAACTGAGCGCCCTGGTCGCCCAAGGCGAATCGATCCCGGTCAACAACCCACCGGCACCGATCCTGACCGAAGCCAAAGCCAAAGACGTGCGCTTCCTGCTCGAAGCCCTCCACGGCCAGATCACCCGCGCCGCCCACGATGGTTTCCTGCCACCGAATGAAGCCAAGCACTGGATCCGCGAAGTCCGCCACATTCTGGTGCTGCTGCACATCGAATTCTTCAACAACCTCGGCCAACAGTCCCTGCAACAAAACCAGCCCGGCCAGGCCCGCCTCGCCTTCGAACGCGGCGTGCAATACCTGCGCAAACAGCAGGATCCGCAGATGTACGCAGAACAACTGCAATACCTGGAAAAACTCCTGGCCCGCGCGAACGCCCAGGTCATGGACAAGATTGCACCGGTTGAAGGTGAAGAGAACCAACTGACCGCCGGCCTCAAAGATGTCGAGGCCGATGCGGACTGGAAGAAGAAAGTGATTTACGACTGAATGCAGAGGTTGAAAGAGAAGCCACCGAGAGGTGGCTTTTTTGTGGGCTCGCGGGAGTGAACCTGATAGATACCCGGTGGATGTGAGGCCGTCATCGCGAGCAGGCTCACTCCTACATTGGGACTGAGTACATCCGATAGCGGATTGGTCGGCTGTCAGGCCGCCTTCGCGAGCAGGCTCGCTCCCACAGAAAAGCAAAAGCAACGCCCACCTCACAACCGCATCTGCTTCTCACCACTCAACAGGATGAGCGTTAGCTCGGCTGCCGCTCTTGATCTTGATCTGAAAGCCCGTCGGCAGGCTGAGTGGAAGGATTGATCCGGGGGTGGGAGCGCAGCGACCGTTCGACGAAGTCGAACACATCGAGAGGAGGTGCAGCGAAGCAAACCGTAGGCGATGCCCCCGGAGCGATCCCGGAGCGAAGGAACCCCGAGCCCCAGCGAGCGGGCCGAACGTCAGGGCGAAGACCTTTTGGTTACTTTTGGGGCGTTTGCCAAAAGTGACCCGCCGTAAGGGCGGAACCCTAATCAGCAACACCCGCAGCAACGGATATCCCCCCAAAACCCCAAGAACCTGGTCGGCCCAAAGGCCGCCAAGCGTCAAAGCGTCAAAGCGTCAAAGCGTCAAAGCGTCAAAGCGTCAAAGCGTCAAAGCCGAAAATGCCCAACCATCCCGCGCAACTCACTCCCCAACTGCGCCAACTCAACACTCGAAGCCGCATTCCCACGCATCGCAATCGACGACTGATCCGCACTCGCACGAATACTCGTCACACTGCGATTGATCTCCTCCGCCACCGAACTCTGCTCCTCCGCCGCCGCCGCAATCTGCTGATTCATCTGCTGAATCAACGACACCGCCGCCGCAATACTCCCCAGCGCACTCTCGGTCTGCAACGCATCACTCACCGCCAGCTTCACCAACTCGCCGCTGCTCTGAATCTGCTGCACCGACGAATGCGCCGCCAAGCGCAAAGCACTGACCAGCCGTTCAATCTCCTCAGTCGATTGCTGCGTGCGCCGAGCCAGTGCGCGCACCTCATCGGCCACCACCGCAAAGCCCCTGCCCTGCTCCCCGGCCCGCGCCGCCTCGATGGCGGCATTCAGCGCCAATAGATTGGTCTGTTCGGCAACACTTTTGATCACCCCGAGTACCGTGCCGATATTCTGGATTTCAGCACTGAGGCTTTCGATGCTCGAACTGGCCGAAGTCGCCGAATCAGCAAGTTGCTCGATGCGCGCCATACTCTGGCGCACCACCTGCTGCCCACTCTCGACTTTGTCATCCGCCGTTTGCGCGGCCAGCGCCGCTTCTTCGGCGTTGCGTGCAACGTCGTGAACGGTGGCGGTCATCTGGTTCATCGCCGTGGCAACCTGCTCGGTTTCTTCCTTCTGACTGCTGACCTCAAGGTTGGTCTGCTCGGTGACCGTCGACAACGATTGCGCTGAACTGGCCAATTGCTCAATCCCCGCCTGCAAACCACTGACGATGGTACTCAGACCCGCGCCCATCTGTTGCATCGCCAGCATCAACTGGCCAATCTCGTCGCGACGGGTCACTGCCACAGTCGCACTCAAGTCACCGGCGGCAATCTGCTGCGCGACCTGAATCACACTGCGCAATGGCGCGACGATAAGTCGGGTGATCAGCCACGCGGCGAGTAATCCCACCAGCAATGCCAGCGCCGATGAGCCGATGATCAGCAGCGAGTTTTTCTTCAGTTCTGCCTGCATCGCGCCGTCTTCAGCGACATACGCCTGATTCACCCGCTCAACCACTTGGTCGGCACGCTGGTGCAATTGCTCGTAGACGGTTTTTTCCTGCGCGAGCAACCCGGTGTATTCGGCCAATTTGTCGTTGAAACCGGCGATGTGCCCGGACACTTCATTGAGCACGGTCAGGTAGCCCTCGTCCTTGACCGTGGCTTTTAATTCTTCGGCCTGCGCCTGCGCCTGCGCGGCCTGTTCGATATTGCCCTTGCCGGCACTGTCGGCATCGCCCTTGCGGCTTTGATCGAGGCGAATCCGCGCTTCATTCATCGCTTGCAGCATCAACCGCGAAACCTGGCTGACCTGACTGGCCTGCTCGATGAACTGCGCGCCATCCTTGCCCTCGGTGTCCTTCAAGGTATAAGCACCGTCGTCGGCAAGCCCGGCCTGCAATACGTCGAGGTTGTTGGCCACACTGGACACCGACCAACTGGCCATTTCCAGCGCCAGGTCCTTGGCCTGAGTCAACGAGACAAACTCGTCGAACGCCTTACGATAAGCGCCCAGCGACTGCTGCACATCATTCATTACCGGCCCATTCGCCGCTGACTGCGTCTTGAGTTGATCAGCCAGAGCAACCAGTTCGTCGACGCCCTTACGCAGGGCATCGGCCGTCTTCGGATCGCCCCGCAAGGCATATTCCTGCTCGAGCAGGCGCACCTTGAGCAAACCACTGTTGAGCGAAGACATCTGTTTCAGCCCGTCGAAATGCTGACTGATGGTTTGCAGGGACCAAACGCCGATGGCCGCCACCAGCGCGGTCAGAAGCAAAACCAGCACAAACCCGATACCCAGTTTTTTCGCCATACCGAGGTTGGCAAAACGTCCTTGCATGGCCGAAATCATTGCGCGTAGTCCCCTGCCATTGTCAGTAGAGCGAAGAGTCGCAACGGCCATGAAGCAGCACAAGTCTCTGGCGTCGGAATAATGGCAAAAAGCTACGCTTGCGTCGTTTTCAGAACACTTGAGGTCGATCCGAACCGGTGTTGCGAAAAAACTGCCGGGCGCGTGGATCACAAGCATAGGCGACGTTGATGCGCAGCCAGTCGCCCGACTCGCCACTGGGGCTGAACGCCTCAGACGCTGAGAGCAATACGCCGCAGCGTTGAGCCTGCCGACGCACCCGAACCTGATCGGCCATGCGCGAGCGGGCCCAGATGAACAAGCCACCCGCAGGCTTGCCGAAAACCTCCCAATCGGCGTCCTCCAGCGCCTGCAATGCGGCCGCGCGATCGGCATTCAGGCGTTGACGCTGGCGCTGCACCAGTTTGCGGTAAGCGCCGCTGACCATCAGGCTGGCCAGCACCGCTTCGGTAAACCTTGACGCCCCCAGACCGCTGATCATCTTGACCTGCGCCAGCCGTCTGACCATGTCGCTGTCGGCAAAAACGAAACCGACCCGCAACGAGCTGCTCAGCGTCTTGGAAAAACTGCCCACGTAAAGGACTCGCCCCTCATTATCCAGAGCCGCCAGGCGCGTGCCGTTGCCGGTGTGCAAGTCTGCGTAGACATCGTCTTCGATCACGCGCAAATCATAGGTCTTGCTCAGTTGCAGGATGCGTTGCGCTACGCTCGGCGACAGGCAACTGCCGGTGGGGTTGTGATGATGGCTGTTGATGAATAACGCGCCGGGGCGAAACTGTTGTAGCAAAGTCTCCAGCGCGTCGATATCCGGCCCGTTCGGGGTGCGACGCACCTCGAGCATGTGCACGCCGTGCATCCGCAGGAGATCGAACAACGGCGCGTAACCGGGCGTCTCGACCACCACACAGTCTCCAGCCTTGAACAAGGTGCGCACGATCAGATCAAGCGCATGGCTGGCGCCGCAGGTACTCAGCAACTGCGCACTGCGGGCCTCGATACCGAACAGTTTCAGGCGCTTGGCGATTTGCTCGCGCAACGCTGGAAGCCCCAAGGGCGTGCTGTAGTTGAACAGGCTGGCCATGTCGGTGCGCGCCACCTCGCGCAGCGCATAGCTGAGGTCGTCAGGCTCGCGCCAGCTTTGCGGCAGGCTACCGGCACCAAGCTTCAAGCCACCTGCTGTATCGCACACGGCATCGCACCAGGCAAACCGGCCCTCGAATGGCGCCAGTTCGTCCTCTGCGCCGGGTGTCGATGGCGAGGCGGCGACAACGAAACCGGTGCCTTGGCATGAGTTCAGAACGCCCTGCGATACCAACCGTTCACACGCCTCGACCACGCACGACTGGCTGAGCAGATTGCCCCGGGCGATTTGCCGCACGGACGGCAAACGGGTGGCCGGCGGTACGCCACTTTGCAGGATCCACTCGGTCAGTCCGTCAACAATCTGCTGCACGACCGGCACCATTGCCTGTCGATCAATTCTCAATTCCATGAGCAAGCAAACTCCTGTCCGTTTTGCTGGCGGCAGTAAATCACAGCCGCGCCGGACAGGCTGTGCGACAACGCCGCCAAAAGCGACCGTTCTAACCGTTTGATACACATTGTTTAAGAGGCTTCACGGAACTGACCGCTGCCCACAAAAAAGCCCGCAACGAATGCGGGCTGTTGTTCTTGGGCGTGATTCAGAAAGCGGTGACGCCGCCATCCACTGCCAGCGAGTGGCCGGTGGTGAATGCCGCACCGTCGCTGCACAGGTACAACACGGCACTGGCGATTTCCTCGACTTTGCCGATGCGCCCGACCGGGTGCATGGCGTTGGCGAACTCACCCTTCTTCGGGTCGGCCTCGTAAGCACGGCGGAACATGTCGGTATCGATCACCGCCGGACACACAGCGTTGACACGGATTTTCTTCTTCGCGTATTCGATGGCCGCCGATTTGGTCAGACCGATCACCGCATGCTTGGACGCCGCGTAGATGCTCATCTTCGGCGCCGCGCCCAGTCCCGCTACCGAGGCGGTGTTGACGATCGCCCCGCCGCCCTGCGCCAGCAACAGCGGCAGTTGATACTTCATGCACAGCCAGACGCCTTTGACGTTGACGCCCATGATCGCGTCGAATTCATCCATCGAGCCGTCGGCCAGTTTGCCTTTTTCGATTTCGATGCCGGCATTGTTGAAGGCATAGTCGAGACGGCCGTAGGTGTTGATGACCTCGTCCATCAGATTTTTCACTTCGCTTTCGACGGTCACGTTGCAGCGCACGAAGGTCGCTTCGCCGCCGGCTGTAAGAATCAGCGCCACCGTGCCCTCGCCCCCTGCCGCGTCCAGGTCGGCGACCACCACTTTCAGGCCTTCGGCGGCGAACGCCTGGGCGGTCGCACGGCCGATGCCGTTGGCCGCGCCAGTGACTACAGCAACCTGACCGGAAAACGTCATGCTCATTGTTATGTCCTCGAAGGGATAGATGCAGGGGATGTATGGAATGGCAGCATAGCCATTGGGGTCTGCCGTGCGTCAGCACTATCCAATGGCTGTTTATGTGCCCATGCGTCGCAGTGATAGAACCATCCCGGTGATCATCACTGCACTGGATCGGCGTGCATTCGCCGCATCAGCCAACCTTGCGCCAATGCCGGCGAAGGTCTATCAACAAGGCTTCATTCCGTTCGAGTGCCTGCCATGTCCAACCACACCAATCGCCAGTTCCTGCTCGCCAAACGCCCGGTGGGTGCGGCTACCCGCGAGACCTTCACCTATCAGGAAGTACCGGTCGGCGAACCGGCGGCGGGCCAGATTCTGGTCAAGAACGAATACCTGTCCCTCGATCCGGCGATGCGTGGCTGGATGAACGAGGGCAAGTCCTACATCCCGCCGGTCGGTATCGGTGAAGTCATGCGCGCGCTGGGCGTAGGCAAAGTCATTGCTTCGAACAACCCTGGCTTTGCGGTCGGGGACTACGTCAACGGCGCCATTGGCGTGCAGGATTATTTCCTCGGCGAGCCAAGAGGTTTCTACAAAGTCGATCCGAAACTGGCACCGCTGCCGGTGTACCTGTCAGCGCTGGGCATGACCGGCATGACCGCCTACTTCGCCCTGCTGGATGTCGGCGCACCGAAGGCCGGCGACACCGTGGTGTTGTCCGGTGCAGCGGGCGCAGTGGGCAGCATCGCCGGGCAGATTGCCAAGCTCAAAGGCTGCCGCGTGGTTGGCATTGCCGGCGGCGCCGACAAGTGCAAATTCCTTATTGATGAGTTGGGTTTTGACGGTGCCATCGACTACAAGTCCGAAGATGTCGTGGCCGGGCTTAAACGCGAATGCCCGAAAGGCGTCGATGTGTATTTCGATAACGTTGGCGGCGACATCCTCGATGCGGTGTTGAGCCGTTTGAACATGAAGGCGCGGGTGGTTATCTGCGGCGCGATCAGCCAGTACAACAACAAGGAAGCGGTCAAAGGCCCGGCCAACTACCTGTCGTTGCTGGTCAACCGTGCGCGGATGGAAGGTTTTGTGGTGATGGATTACGCGGCGCAATACGCCAGCGCCGCGCAGGAAATGGCCGGCTGGATGGCCAAGGGGCAGCTCAAGAGCAAGGAAGATATCGTCGAAGGGCTGGAGACCTTCCCGGAAACGCTGATGAAATTGTTCAGCGGTGAGAACTTCGGCAAGTTGGTGCTGAAAATCTAAAACCACCACAAAACAAATGCAGGAGTGAGCCTGCTCGCGATAGCGGTGTGTCAGTCAACATTAACGTTGTTTGACACACCGCTATCGCGAGCAGGCTCACTCCTACAGGGTTTTGCGGTGCCTGATCAGGCGATTTCGGCGACAACCGAAGCCAGTGCCTTGGCCGGATCCGCCGCCTGGCTGATCGGACGGCCAATCACCAGATAATCGGAACCGGCATCCAGCGCCTGACGCGGAGTCAGAATGCGGCGCTGATCGTCCTGCGCGCTGCCGGCCGGACGAATTCCCGGGGTCACCAGTTGCAGCGAAGGGTGCGCAGTTTTCAGTGCCGAGGCTTCCAGCGCCGAGCACACCAGACCGTCCATGCCAGCCTTTTCGGCCAGCGCGGCCAGACGCAGCACTTGCTCTTGCGGCTCGATATCCAGACCGATACCAGCCAGGTCTTCACGCTCCATGCTGGTCAGCACGGTCACGCCGATCAGCAACGGCTGCGGGCCGCTGCGTTTATCCAGCTCTTCACGGCAAGCGGCCATCATGCGCATACCACCGGAGCAATGCACGTTGACCATCCACACGCCCATCTCGGCAGCGGCTTTCACGGCCATCGCGGTGGTGTTGGGAATGTCGTGGAATTTCAGGTCGAGGAATACTTCAAAACCCTTGTCACGTAGGGTGCCGACAATTTCGGCGGCGCAACTGGTGAACAGTTCCTTGCCCACTTTGACCCGGCACAGTTTCGGGTCCAACTGGTCGGCCAGCTTCAGTGCGGCGTCACGGGTAGGGAAATCCAGGGCGACGATGATAGGAGTCTGGCAGGCGGACATGAATGGGCTCTCAGGCAGGTCGAAATCGGCGCGCATTGTAGCGGAACCGGCGGCAGCGCGGCACCCGATGATCGGTAAATCGTCGCGCTGGCCGTGATCAGCATAGCGCTCGCTGCTATTGTGTCGACTCCGATACACAACCGACACGCCAGCAACAAGCACCCGCGCTAGCCTCGCCTGCCGCAATACGTCCTTACATCAGCACTTCCCGCCTCACGGCCGGACGCCTATGCTGAAACCACAACCTCGCAGCCCATCTTTTGTGGTTGGCGGCCTACTGGCAGATGAACAGCCTCATGCACAACACCCAAATGACCGCGACGGATGAGCCTAAAGACGACAAGCGCTGGAGCATTCGCGCGCTGATCGTCGATGATGACGTGCCGATCCGCGAGCTGATGATTGACTACCTCGCGCGTTTCAATATCCACGCCAGCGGCGTCACCGACGGCGCGGCGATGCGTCAAGCGATGCAGGCCGAACATTTCGACGTTGTCGTGCTGGATCTGATGCTGCCCGGCGAAGACGGCTTGTCGCTATGCCGCTGGCTGCGCGCTGAATCGGACATCCCGATCCTGATGCTCACCGCACGTTGCGAACCGACCGACCGCATCATCGGCCTGGAACTGGGCGCCGATGACTATATGGCCAAACCGTTCGAGCCACGCGAACTGGTCGCGCGCATTCAAACCATTCTGCGCCGGGTGCGCGACGATCGAACCGAACAGCGCGCGAACATTCGTTTCGACAACTGGCGTCTGAACAGCGTCCTGCGCCAGTTGATCGCCGACGATGGTCTGGTGGTGCCGCTGTCCAACGCCGAATTCCGCCTGCTGTGGGTGTTTATCGAACGTCCGCGTCGGGTACTCAGCCGCGAGCAACTGCTCGATGCGGCCCGGGGTCGCTCGATCGAAGCCTTCGACCGCAGCATCGACCTGCTGGTCTCGCGTCTGCGGCAGAAACTCGGCGACGACCCGAAAGCACCGCAGTTGATCAAAACCGTGCGCGGTGAGGGTTACCTGTTCGACGCGCGAGACATCGGCTGATGCGGGCGCGCTTCGACACGCTGTTCGGGCGCCTGTTTGGCGTGCTGTTCGTGGCGATTGTCCTGGCGCACCTGCTGGCGTTCGCCTGGTTCCGCCTCTACGGGCCACCGCCGCCCCCGCCGCCACCGGAGTTCTCCCAAGGCGCCGAAGGGCAACCGATGGCACATGATCCGCGCTACCCGCCACGGCCACCGCGTCCGTGGTTCGGTGGCCCGGTGGTGCCGCTGACCTTTCAGTTCATCACGCTGATGATCGCGGCCTGGTACGGCGCCAAACTGCTCAGTCGCCCGATCCAGCGCCTGAGCGACGCCGCCGAACGTCTCAGCGAAGACCTCGACAGCCCGCCACTCGACGAGTCCGGCCCGCGGGAATCGCGACAAGCCGCCTACACCTTCAACCTGATGCAGCAACGCATTCGCGAACAGGTGCAACAGCGCGCACGGATGCTGGGCGCGGTCTCACATGACCTGCGCACACCGCTGTCACGCTTGAAACTGCGCCTGGAGAACATCAGCGATGAAAAGCTGCAAGGCCAGATGCGCCAAGACCTCGACGACATGATCGGCATGCTCGACGCCACCCTCACCTATCTGCACGAACAGCGCACCAGCGAAGCCTTGCAGTTGATGGATGTGCAGGCGCTGGTCGAATCGCTGTGCGAAAACGCTCAGGACCAAGGTGCCGACGTGCAGGTCAGCGGCCATTGCGCACCTCTGCCGGTGCAGCCGATGGCGCTGCGTTCGTGCCTCAACAACCTCATGGACAATGCCCTGCGTTATGCCGGCCAGGCACGCATCGAATTGCAGGATCAACGCGAGCAACTGCTGATCCGCGTGATCGACCACGGCCCGGGGATTGCCGAGGACAAGCGTGAAGCGGTGTTTGAACCGTTTTATCGCCTGGAAGGCTCGCGCAATCGCAACTCCGGCGGCGTCGGGCTGGGCATGACCATTGCCCGCGAAGCGGCGCAGCGCCTGGGTGGTCAGCTCAACCTCGAAGAAACCCCCGGCGGCGGCCTTACCGCCATCATTCGCCTGCCGCGCACTTGAGAACACCACCGCCCCCCTGTGGGAGCGAGCCTGCTCGCGAAGGCGTCAGTTGATCCAGTATCTCCTTTGAATGTACCGCCCTCTTCGCGAGCAGGCTCGCTTGTATGGTAGGACTTGAAGGGAGGAGGAGGGACAAGGCTCGATTCTGACTGTTGACGCAGCACAGACCGTGGGAGATTTCGCCCCTCCTCCTTTCACCCAAGCGCCGATAAAGA